>CAZXGF010000004.1:0-160699 GCA_964640185.1 uncultured Verrucomicrobiota bacterium
CCGATACCTTGTCGTGCGCCTGCAAAAGCAACACCACCGCCAGAAGCGACGGAGGGATCCCGCCAGAGGCGGGACTGCGACCGTTGTCCGCACAGTACAGCGAAGCAAACTGCTCGTCCGAAAACAGCCTGTCCCGATTCAAAGCAAGATACCCGTAAAATGTGTCTCGCCCAACAAAGTCCAGGTACACATTGTCCGCATCAAACAAATCCCTCTGCGCTGCGCGTGTCCCAACCATTCAGCTTCTCCTGAACCGCATGCCTAATACACCAATGAACTCCATGCATCTATCGTCCACATCATAATACCACGTCTGCGCGATTTCTGGAACCCTAAAAACCACTTTTCGGCTGAATCTCTAGGAAGAACCTGAGTATAACCTGCCGCAACCTGGCCCGGACCAAAATCAAATTTGAAGCTGGCCTTTTGCGTTTGAGCCCGAGTGATCTTCAGACTAAAGGCGTGTTCACAAGGCTGCTCGGCAGGCATGGCGACCTTCAAACCCTCCTCATCCTGTACAAAATCAAGTCCGCCATCGTGGCCCAGCAGCGTGACGCGCGTGACCTCGCCCGCATTGGATGCACCTTTAGCTAACAACGCAATTGCGGCCTGCTCACCCGGCCAGCACAGCATGATCGCATACAGCGTATCGCCTTTGGTCGTGAAGTGAGTGGCCCCCTCCTCAGACTGAGTCCACGGGCGCGTACCGTAGATGGCCTCCCCATTCACTGAAAGCCACTTGCCGATGTCCAACAGGACCCGCTGTTGATTCTCGGGTATGGAGCCGTCACCGCGGGGCGAAATGTTCAGCAGATAATTACCGTTACGACTGACGTTCTGCACCAGTCGAGCAATAAATGAGTCTGGGCTTCCCACGTTCATGTCAAGACGGCGATTACCCCGTCCCCGATCCAGGGTAGTATAGCCAAAGGTTGGCCCAATCGGATCGTCAGGTTGCCAGACATAGTCAGTGGACTTCTTCGGAGCACGACCTTGACGCTCGAAATCGAGAATCGAACCGGCAAGAAAGGCGGCGTCCTTCGAGCTAATGGACACCTCCTTGCCCCACTGACTGGCACGGTTGTAATAGTAAGCCGCCACCTTCAACTTCAACGGATCGTACATCCGATGGTTGATGCCATTATCGAACCATAGCATATCGGGCCGATATTTATCGATCAGTTCGACATTCTTGGCCAGCCAAATTTTGAGAAATCTTTGCAGATTCGCGTCATTGTGGTTGGTAACCCAGTAGAAGTCGATATATGCTGGATCGCCGAGATCAGTCTTCATCCCTGCGATCGGCTGGATGAAAGTGTAGTGTTCGATGCTGTGGTTGGAGAGACCGAATTTCATGCCACGTGCTCGTACAGCCTTGGACAACTCGCCAATCAGATCGCGCTTCGGCCCAATCTTACCGGCACACCACCGGGTCACGTCGCTGTCCCACATTGAAAACCAATCATGATGTTCAGCAGTTGGGATCACGTATGTGGCGCCGGATTTCTCGAACAACTCGGCCCACTCGTCGGGATCGAGTTTTGGCACGGCAAACATCGGAATAAAATCCTTGTATCCAAACGTGTCAACGGAGCCGTAGTTGTCAGTATGCCATTGGCTGATCTCCTGATTACCATACATATGCTTCTGGTACCATTCGTTATGATAAGCGGGAATGGAATACAGACCCCAGTGAATAAAAATCCCGAACTTACCGTCACGGAACCACTCGGGTACCTTGTAGTTCTTCTCGATAGATGCCCAGGTTGGATTAAACGGGCCTTCGAGGGCCGCCGGCACAGAGGTCACGGCCTTCTCCACAATCTCCTCCGTCACAGGCGGGCCCATCCCAAATCCATGTCTCTGGGCGTTACACGGAACTGGCGTTAACAAAAACAGGCTAACAAATGAAGCCAGCAGTACGATCCTCTTTTTGTTTCTTGAATCCATCATTCCCATATTCTCCTTCTCACCTTCTGCTGCGCTTCTTGCCGGAAGAAAGTCCTTTCGCTATGCTTACTTGTGCCAATATTCTTCGATCTTCAGTTTCAGTACGGACCCTTTGCTCTTAACTCCCCTTGATAGCTTATCAGCATGGGCACGGCATGCTGCGCACCCACCTGCTGACTGATGATGGCGATGACGCCGAATGCGATGAATCGAGCTGGGAGTCTCCTCAGGCTTGTCATGCTAATCTTCCTCTCCTTATCGGTTCAAGTTGCACGTTTTCGCCATTTCGTGTGGACGGTGGGGATTCTAACAGATGGGATAGCGAACGGGAAACTGCTCTGTCGCGGAGCGAGGCAGAAGTGGCATACGCGGAACAGACGACGGAGCTGCAGGCCCCACGTAAGAGTTGGTTCCGTCTGCGACAACGTAATCCGACGCGACATGTCCGGTGCGAGCCTTTGTCAGGGCTGGCCTCTCAAGCGTTAGTAGCGTTTTTTAGGACGGTTGCGGCTTTGGACGGCGTGCCCGCCCCCGTGCCGTTGTCGCGCCATTGCATGAGACCGCGGGACCGGCTGGGACTGACGCGGTTGGGAAAATCAGAAGGGACGCCTATAGGTCAGTATCGTGTCCTGCGCCGCTGAGCCCGTTTTGTGCTAAGCACTCCTCAGCTTTCGAATACAGGCGCCGTTATCGAGCAAAAGCGCGCGATTTGGGCCTTAACGTAGGTTATCGAGAAGATCAGTGGTTCAGCCCCTCCGTTTCCCGCTCGCACTCAGGAAGTTGCATGCCATAAAAAGCCTCACCTCCCTCTTTGCTTCAGAGATCGGTCGTTGCATGGAGGACACGGCGCGCGTTATGGTTTGACTGACCGCAAGGCAAGTTCTTGCTCTCCAGCTTTAGGGGTTTCACCAGCGGATTGATTGGAATATACTGCTTGACAGGGAAGCCTGGCTAACGCCGACCCAAAGAGGAGGAAGTGCCATGACTATCAGAATCATTCTTTCTCTGGCATCCATCTTCTTGATCATCTCACCTCCGACGGTCCTGCTTGCTGCTGGCTGGTACGTTGACGACAGCGTTTCCGCGTCCGGCAACGGGAAGAGCATGCTCAGCGCCTTCAAGACGATTCAGGAAGGGATCAACGCGGCCTCCGAAGGCGACACGCTCATGGTGAGGCAAGGGACCTACTACGAGAACATCGTGTTCAAGTCCCGGAACATTGTCCTGACGAGCACGAATCCCGGGAATGCGTCCGTGAGGGATGGCACCATCATTGACGGCAGAGGCATAGGCAGCGCGGTCCGGCTTTCGGGGACTGAGGATGAGACATGCATCCTGACCGGATTCACAATCGTTCCCGGCCGGGCGAACTCTGGGGACTTTTGTGGGGAGAGGGCATCGAAAACCGCCCCTAAATGACCTAAAGTCCCGGACAAAGTCTTTCATCGCAACTTAACGCAATACCCGTTGATTGCGTTAGTTACTCTCCTCAGCGTCCTCGCATTCGTAATGCAGCGGCGGTTGGTTCGAATCCGACCCCAGGCGCGTGTCTGACGAGCGTCCCTATCTGTCTATATTTTACGTAACACTGGGTAATTAGGCCGCCTGCTCGAAAGCCTCAAGGCGCTCACGAATCTGCTTGAGCTGGGTTCGGAACTTCGGAAGTTGGGCGCGCTTCCTTTCCCTCTGATTTTCAACCTGTTATAGACCAACACCTACCTCGGCACGGCCTGAACTTTGCACAGGTGGTACGGTAGTGGGACGGTTTTTTCCTTGACAGCGTTTGCCGCTTGTAGGTGTGAAGGACGGTAGGAAACTGTGGCGGGTGACGGACTAAAACCGTGGCACCTCGGGTCCATTTACCCTATGTGAGATAGGGTGTCAACGTATTTCTATTTACTCTCCACTACGATTGTTTTAGCTCTGTCTGCTTACTCTCTTCGGGTTGGGAACGCGGTCGCTGCAGTCTGCGTTTCGACTCTCGAAGTCGGTAGCTGGGACCATTGGCTTCGGTGATGTGCACCCGGTGGGTCAACCGATCCAACAAGGCTCCGGTCAGTCGCTCACACCCAAAGACCTCCGTCCAGGACTCAAAGGGCAGGTTTGTGGTCACAATGAGGCTCAGACGCTCGTACGCTCGACTCACGATTTCAAAGAGCATTTCGGCCCCCGTCTTGGAGAAGGGCACATATCCCAGCTCATCCAGGATCAGCAGGTCCTGGCGCTCCAGATGGTTGAAGGTTCGCTCCAATTGCCTCTGCTCGGTCATCTCGGTGAGGTGTGTCACAAGCCCCTTGACCGTGAAGAACCGTACCTTTCGGCCTTGCATGCAAGCGGCGAACCCCAGAGCACTGGCCAGATGGGTCTTGCCGGTGCCACTGTTTCCCACCAGCAGGACATTTTCCCGACGGTCCACATAGTCGCCGATCATCAGTTCCCGAACCCGCTTCTCGTTGATCGAAGGTTGGGCTTTGAAGTCGAACGTATCGAAGGTCTTGATCACAGGGAAGCGGGCATTTTTGACACGGCGTTCGGCTGCTCGTTTTTCTCGATCCAACGCCTCTCTCTCCACCAGACGGAGTAAAAAGACCGTATAGTCACAGTTGTCCTTCGCGCAACCGGCCGCTACGGCTGGATACTCTCGCAAGATGGTCGGGAGCTTCAGTTTCTTCAGGTAGTGGTTCAGTAACAACTGGGGCTTTCTTTCCTTCACGCGGCACCTCCATGGCCCAGCAGAGTCGTGTACTCTCGAACATCGCCTTTCGATACCTTGACCAGGCGCAACTGATCTCGACCTGCAAGCTTGAAGGTAGTCTCTCGCCAACGTGGGCAGCCAGCAAGGAATTGGGCCACACCATCCTTCGCATACACGCGACGGCGCAGAGCCTTTTCCACCGCCGCCGTGAGCTGCTGGACGCTGTGAGTTTCCAAAAGACGAAGCACCCCAATGTACTCCCGAGTGCCATGGTCCAACTCCGATTCCATACGACCGCGGAGGACGTCAAAACAGCGAGGCAAAGTCAGGTTCTCAAACGGCCGAGCGAACGGAAAGGAATGAGGCTTCCGCTCCAGCAACGGCAGATAATGAAGGGGATTGAAGACCTGTTGCTGTTTGCCCCAGCACCGAGGGTGAACGGCAATCACCTCATGCAGTCGGCAGATCTCCACACGGTCGGTATACCCCTTACGGTGACATCGTGGTAAGCGTACTCCATCGGCACGGAATAGTCGTTGTCATCGAAACGAACCAATAGCTCACTATTGACCCGCCCGGGTTGGATGCGACAGGCATCAAACGGCTTGAAGGGGAGGGGAAGGAAAGACAGCTGCTCTTCAAGAAGCAATGCCTCCTTGTTCTTAGTTTGCCCCCGGAGTTTGCGATGCATATCCTCCCGACACCTCTGCAGCAAATAGGCATTCAACTCCTCAAAATCCCGAACCTGGGGAACAGGAACCAGAAAGTTCTGCCGCGTGTACTTGATCAGTCCTTCGACCACGCCCTTCTCATTGGCTCGGCGGACCAGGCAGAAGTGATACCGAAACAGGTAGTGGCTGACCAATTGTAAAAACCCCTGGGTCAGTCCTCGCCGACGGGGACCGATGATCTTCGAGACCGTGATTCGGCTGTTGTCATAGGTGATGCGTCGGGGAACCCCGCCGAAGAATTCAAATGCCTGAACATGCCCGTCCCACAACGTCTCGGTGCACTCGCGATCATAGGCTTTGACAAAGAACACATCCGAATACGGCAGGGCCATGACGTAGAAACAGATCTTTCGCAGGACTCCGGCCACTTTCACCAGAGCATGCCCGAAATCCACCTGGGCTTCTCCAGGAGGATACTTCAATGGCATATAGACCTCCCTGCTGGTCCGCCTCAGTTCCCGAACGGCATCCTTCACAATGGTATAGCCCCCAGTGAACCCCTCCTCTCGCAGAATCTACCAAATCCTTTTGGCGGTGTGCCGCTGCTTCTTGGGGGCGTGTTTGTCCTGCTCCAGGATCTGTCGGATTCTGTCCAGGTACGGCCCGATCTTGGGCTTGTGAGGTGGTTTCTTCCGGCGATACCCCGGGGGACAGGAGTACTCGAGAATCTTCTCCAGCGTCGTCCAGTGCATCCCCGTCTCACGCAAGACCTGGCGCTTGCTGACTCCTTCTCGTAATACCCTCTGTCGGATCTGAAGCCATTGTTCCATATCGCTGTACACTTCCTTTCCTTTCTGCTGAGAATGCTTCTCCTGCCGTGGCTCCTACAGCCGCGTAAAAGGATGCATTCTCGCAGAAATCTTTTGGAAGTGCCGCAGTTTTTCTCCGCCCAACCACCCGCCGCAGTTTCCTACCGCCCTTCACAGCTCCGCCATCCGGTCGGAGATCACAAAGGTCTTTACCAGTTGTTCTGCTGTTTTCTTCTTATCTGCCTGACGGAGCTGAATAACCGTCTCAATGGGTTCGAACTCCACCAATTCGCTGTATTTCATCTCTCCCCTCCTAAGTTAGCCCTCCAACGGAGTTATCACGGCATCGGGTTTTTCGTATCGTCGGTACTCCCTGTGATCCGGCTCAGCATATGTCAACATGCCGTCCCGATACTTGCCGTTCCATGCAACAACCAGGCTGCGATTCCGGCTAAGGAATTGCAGACATCGCAGCGGGTCCAAGCGAAGGTCGGGATCAAACAATAGTTCGGTGTTGTCCAGGAGCAATATGTCTGACGTTTGCTCAGAGAGAACATCTTGGAGAATGGGTAAAACCTCGAGAGGTCTTTGTGGCTTGGGATAATCCAGCAGTCGCTGGCTGAGAGCAGCATTGATATTCAGGTAAGGGAAGTTTTTCTGGTCTCTGAGCGCGTGCAACAGCTTCGTTTTGCCTTTCCCCGAAGGTCCAACAAGCAAAAGAAGCCGGTAATATGCCGTCTGAAGTGCACTGGCTTGCTCAACAACGCTATTTATGAGCGGCGACGGGTTCAATTTTGCTCCTCCAGTTCGTAAAGTTCCCCTGGACCTTCGGCACGTTACCCGCGGAAAATGATTTCATGCTCATTTTACGCTTCTCCGGTGCAATGTCAATTCCCGACGGGCAACAACAAACGAAACGTGACGTCGAACTGGAGGCCCTGACATGAAGAAGGTCGCGCTTCTTCTATAGGTTCTCGGAACTCTGGTCACCAAGCTTTCCACTGCGCATCCATTGATTTCGGTCACGAGACCGTCGCTGCCCTTCTTCTTATATTCGACGTTCTATTCTCCCGCCTTGCTGGCGGCAGTAATGCTTTGACCCCCCGCAACTGTAGAAGATGGGCTTGGAGTCCCTTCTGGTTAAAGCCTGGGGATCGCCGTGTGTCCCAACGGTCACGGCTCCGATTTCTTCCTTTGCGAGGGGACTCGATCACTCGCTTAATCTCGCGCAAGATAGCCCCTGTGGCCTCTCACCTGCGAAACTTCTCGATGGTCGTGAGCGTTCGCTTGTGACATATAATGACAAGAAAATGAAATTTTGAGGAACTTATGAGGAAGCAAGGGGAAGCAAAGAGTATGACGTAACCCACTCTGCAGGAGGGTCAAGCGGTGAGACACATTGTGGGGCAGGAAGTTATAGAATCTTGCAGAATCGGATTCGAAGTCCGCAACTCTATCCTATTGAGCTATGGGCGCGCCAAGCTCGCGGCGGCTGCGCTCCTCACCAGCGTGACGAGGTATCCTTTGCTCCGCGTCTATCCCCTATCATTTACCACGAACCCGACAATTTCGACAACAACTTTATCATCATGGCGAGGCGCCTGCGCAAGGGGCGCGGGCTCAGACCGTGGAAATATGCCCGGGATTAGGCGAGACGATGGCGCGCGAACGGGCGGGCCGTGCGGAAGCATCAACATCGCCATCTTTCGGCGCCGCATCCGGCTGTGCCTTTCAGGCCGAAAAGAAGAGCCGCCCCCCACGTGCCGGCGCAGGCATCCCGTCTCTGGGAATCATGGGCAAGATGCCCATGCCACGGCAGGCGACGACGGAGTCTTTCTCATTCTCCTCGCTGCGACTCTACCGCCTTTGCGTTACCCTTTTTTCTCTCCACCGCCAAGGCGGGGTATCCGCCCGAGACTGAGGCCATACGCGTCTCGCCAGTTTTTTCTTTACAACCAGGGCACGTTCCGGTATATTATCACATTGACCAGAGGGTGAAACGCCGCTTTCCAACCGCAAGGAGGGAAGGGCGTGTACTTCAAGTTTCTGGAACTGGTGGGGTTCAAGTCGTTCGCTGAAAAGACGGTGATCGGGTTTGAGCCAGGCATCACGGCCATAATCGGTCCCAACGGCTGTGGTAAAAGCAACGTCTCGGATGCCATAAGATGGGTTCTCGGAGAGCAAAATGCGAGGCGCCTCCGAGGGAGTCTTATGGAGGACTTAATCTTCGGGGGAACGGATCAGCTCGAGCCGATGGGGATGGCCGAGGTCTCCCTGACCCTCGGCGACACCAGAGTTTTCACCGACGACCAGTATGATGAGGTAACGATCTCCCGCCGCCTCTTCCGTTCCGGAGAAAGCCAGTACTTTCTCAACAAGCGTCCCTGCCGCCTGAGAGACATCCACAGGCTTTTCATGGATACCGGATTGGGCACCCAGGCTTACTCCTTCGTCCAGCAAGGCAACATCGAACTTATCCTCAGCACTAAGCCGGAGGACAGGAGGTATTTGTTCGACGAGACGGCTGGCATTACCAAGTACAAAGCGAGCAAAAAGGAAGCTCTTCGAAAGCTGGAGTACACCGAGGTGAACCTCGCGCGTCTCGACGATCGCCTTCGGGAAGTGAAAAGGCAGATGATTTCCATCCAGCGTCAGGCCGGGAAAGCCCGCCGGTACAAGGAACTTGCCGATGAGCTCCAGCGGCTTGAAGTGGGCTATTCTCTCCATAACAGGGGACGTTTTGCCGAGCAGATGAAATCGCTGGAGAAAAAGCGCGAAGGTGTGGACGGAATACTCCGCCGGCTGGCTCAGGAGATTGAGGAACGAGAGTCCCGCATACGGGAGGTCCGGGCGGAGCTCCGCAGCTCCGAGCTGAATCACGAGGAACTGCAATCTCGCAAGCTCGACCTCTTGCGGAACATTGACCGCGAGTCCGGAAATATCTCTCTTTTCGAGCAGCGAATGGCCGACACAGACGCCCTTTCTGAAAATGTCTCCGCGGAAATCAAAAAGATGAGGCAGAAGGTCGCGGGACTGGAGACTACCATCCGCGAGCGGAAAGAGAGTCTCGAGACGCTTTCCGAGCAAAAGATGTCCTGCGAGCAGAGGCTCAAGCAGAAAGAGGAACGGTTGAACGAACAGACAGGAGAGCTGCGGAAAAGCGAGGCACACTCGGCGGAACTATCGAATCGGCTCCTCGAGCTGATCCGGCGCGAGACGGAACTGCGAAGCAGGCTGTCTTCTATTGCAGAAACATCCGGGCGGAACAATCAAGTTCTCGCCGAGCTCCAGCAGCGAAGAGAGGACGTTCTTCAATCGCTGGAGCAAGGCGAACAAGCTCGTCTCGCCGCTGAGAGACGCAACGAGGCCCTTTCCCAGCAACTCAGCCGTCAAAAGGAGGACCTGGCGAAGCTCCAGGAGAACAGGAAGAAAACGGAAGAAGACCTCTACAATCTCCGTATCGAGCTTCTCGAGGCGGAGAGCGCGATCTCGCGTGCAGCCTCTGAGCGTGAATTCCTTGCTGAAGCCCTGCGGCGGTACGAGGGGTACGACGCGGGCGTGCGAGCCGTCATTCAGGAGTCGAAGAGCGAAGGGTCGGAGCTGCGCGGAATCATCGGGACGGTCGCGGATGTCATCGAGGTGTCGCCGGGACATGAGGGTTGCGTCGAATCCGCGCTCGAAAACCGCCTGCAATGGGTTTTGACGGAGACGGTCGAGAATGCAAAAAGAGCTGCCGCGTACCTCCGAGAAAAAGCTCGGGGGAGAGCGACTTTTCTCCCTTTGGACGCTATCGAACGGTCCAACGGCGCCCGCGAGGCCGTTGAAAGGTTCTGTGAGGAAAAAGGGCGAGCCTTTAGGCCGATTCTTGACAAAGTCTCGTTTGACCAGAGGTGCAGGAAAATCGCGGAATATCTGCTGGGGGAGGTCGTCCTCGCCCCGGACTTCGATGATGCGGTCACAATCGCGGAGCAAAGCGAGCGGCGGCTGACGTTTGTCACCGCCTCCGGCGAGAAGGTCGAGGGCGGCTTTGCCATCACCGCAGGCAACGGCTCAACAGCGGCGGTCAGCCCCGTGACCCGAAAATCTCGCATCGCTTCTCTCGCCGGAGAGGAGGAGACACAGCGAAAACGCTTGCATGCACTCCGAAGCCGGGAAGAAATGTCGCTTGAGGCTCAGAAAAATCTCGTCGTGAAAATCGAGCAGCGAACAGCGACTATTTCGGGGATGGAGGACAATGCGTCCGAAGCGAACAAAAAGCTGCTGAACCTTTCCGTGAGCATCGAATCGCTCCGCAACCGGGGAGAGGAGCTCGCCGAGAGGCGTTCGCAAACCGAATCGGATCAGGGCCGCCTCGCCGAGAAAGAAAGAAATCTGGGCGATGAGCTGAAAGGGGTCACCGAGGAGAGAGCTGAGGTCGAAACCGCCATTTCCTCCACGCGGGGAACCGTCGAGAGAATGCAAAACGAGGTTGCCTCGGTCAAAAAGGATGTGGCGGAGGTTGCCCTCGCAAAAGCTTCCTACGACGAGCGAATCGGGAATCTTCAAAGCGATATGGAATATATGCGGGGACAACTGGACCTGACAAAAAAAGAGCTGGATAGCCGCGCCCGCCGCATCGAGGAGGGGAAGATGTATATTGCAGACCTCCGGGCCGAGGTTCAGGAGTGCCACGCGGCGATCGTCTCGCTCACGCAGGAAAAGGAGGGAGTCACCGCAGCCGTCGAGCAGCTCGATGACAAAAGAAAGCTCCTCGTTGACGAGTTGACGCAGGTCGAGTGGGAGGTTAAGGAGAAAGGCAACGCCGCCAGAGAGCGTGAGAGGAACAAGGGGGAGCTGGACGTCAAGCTGACGGAGGTCCGGTTGTCAATCAGCCGCATTGATGAATATCTGATGGCGGAGTACGCGCTGAGCTATGACGACCCGAACGCAGCCCCTCTGCCGGAAGGGAGCGACCTCGAGGAGGTCCAGTCCAGAATCGCTGAACTGAAAGGCCGTGTGCAGTCCCTGGGCCCGGTGAATCTGTTCGCCATCGAAGAGCACGACGCTTTGAAGGAGCGATACGATTTCCTGATGTCGCAGCACTCAGACATCTCCGAAGCGAAAAACTCGCTCCTGAAAGCCATCGCCAAGCTCGACCGCGAAAGCAAAGCCCTCTTTCGAGAAGCTTTTGAGAGGATACGGGAGGAGTTCCGGGAGATGTTTCAGCGTCTCTTCGGCGGGGGACGAGCTGACCTGATTCTCGTGGACGAATCGAATATCTTAGAAAGCGGCATCGAGATAATCGCCCGCCCGCCCGGAAAGAAACTTCAGGCCATATCCCTGCTGTCCGGGGGCGAGCGAGCGATGACCGCCGTCAGCCTCCTGTTCGCCATCTTCAAGGTCAAGCCCAGCCCCTTCTGCATCCTCGACGAGATTGATGCGCCGCTCGATGAGTCCAATGTCATGAGGTTCGCGGAAGTTCTCAAAGAATTCGCTCGCAACTCCCAGTTCGTCATTATCACACACAACAAGAGAACCATAGCCGCCTCCGACGTTATGTACGGCATAACCATGGAGGACAGCGGGAAATCGAAAGTGGTTTCCGCCAGGCTGACCAGGAGGAAGGAGGAAGCCTCCGCCCAGGCCGCGGGGGCTTCCTCGCAAATCTCCCGCGAGGAGCTTGTCCCAGCGTCCTCCGGCGCGACCTCTTTCTAAAAAAGGAAGACTTGGCCGCCGTCAATTGCAAGTTTTGTTGGCCGACAGACCGCGAAAGCGCGCCTCGGGTTCCTCCCACATTCTTCGATGCGGGCCTGCGGCGGGCATCCAGTCCGAGAGTGGGGCGTAGCGCCGATCCTCACCTCCAGACGGAGGGCGCCGCCCGCGTCTCAGTGGCACGCGCGTCCGCTCTCTTGTTGATGGGGGGAGCCGCATATCGGGGAGCGAGCCATCCCGCCCCCACAGGGTTTTTGCACTTCATCGCGTGCTATTCCCAGGATGTTGCCCTGGGCTGGAATATTACGCCCGTTCAGGGCTGAACGTTGCTTTGTCGTCGCCCTGTAAGGACAGACTTAGTCCTCCGATTCATAAGTTCGGCGACGTATTGCTCCGACAAGATAACAAGATGGACGGGGCTTTGCGTCTTTGCGAGAGGCTTCCCCTTTTTCCTTTTTCTCTCGCCAAGACGCCAAGGGCGCCAAGGTTCTTGGCGCTTCGCGAGTTCCGTGAGGTATTTGCTCCGACAGGATGACGCGATGCCTGGGATTTCGGATTGGGGATTTCGAACTGCGGATTCCGGCTCTGCTATTTTGGATTTCGGATTCCACATTCCGCATTCCGCATTCCGCAATGGACGGGGCTTTGCGTCTTTGCGTCTTTGCGAGAGGCCTCCCCTTTTTCCTTTTTCTCTCGCCAAGACGCCAAGGGCGCCAAGGTTCTTGGCGCTTCGCGAGTTCCGTGAGGTATTTGCTCCGACAGGATGACAGGATGCCTGGGATTTCGGATTGGGGATTCTGGCTCTGCTATTTGGGATTTCGGATTCCACATTCCGCAATCTGCAATCCGCAATCCGCAATGGACCGGTTGTCTCTCACGAGCAACAACAACTACCTGCCTGACGGTAGAAGCGGCTTCCAGCCGCTTGTCCTCGGGGCAAGATGCCGCGTCTCCTAACGGACTTGCGCTCCACGATGACCATACCTCTCTCGACCTCGGCATGACCACGCGGGAATCTCTCGAACAACGTCGCACGGGCGTCTCGCCCGTGGAAGGTCATGGGCAGGGGAGCCCCATGCCACGTCTTCTTCGCCAATTCTTTGTCCTTCGTGGTCTTTCACCCAGCGGCCCGCCGGCCTGTCATTTACTGGATACTTCACGTCTCTGGAACAATCCCGTCTATCCTGATTATCCCGTCAAAACAGCTCCTTTCACGACACCATTCATACTTCACCCGATTTGCGAATCCATGCACTAAGAATTCTGGTTCCTAAGTTCGGTCACGTATTCGGGTGCTGCAATGAGGAGAAGGCCTTGAAACAAATGAGGTTTCGCATCCACAACGCGCGGCCGCATTTACGAACACCGTTTAGCCACCGGCTTCAGCCGGTGGTCTCGCGCATGCGGAACCAATCCCCGTGATGACATACACACGCCCCCTGTAAGCTATGCAGCAGCCTCAGCGAGCACAACCCAGGCCATTGGTGCTTAGCCACCGGCTTCAGCCGGTGGTCACGGACGGGCCACATGTTCCTGTCGGAGCCGGCCTTAGCCGGGCTTCTCGACCAAAAGGATTCATCTATCCCGCAGCATGCTTCTGACAACATCTGCCTTCACATCATCTGGCATACGAATAACGACGGGGCGGTGAATTCGGCGAGGCGGGCGTTTTTCCGCTCCAGCGCATGAAAAGCACCATTGCGCGCTGGGCATTCGACTTGAACGGGAAGGCGGCCTGTGCAGGTTCTTAGCGCGCGAGGCTTGAAGGAGCCGGAACGAAGTTGTCCGGGCTCCCTCCTTTTTTCACACGCCGAGGTCACAACTTTATCAGACGTCTCTTTTTGGCGTAGAACAGAAGCCCCGAAAGCCCTGCACCGAACAGGATTAGTGTGCTCGCCTCAGGAACCGGGGACACTCCCGACACTTCGACAACGAGGTCGTTGTAGTCCGCGTCGCCCAGGTCCAGGTCCTCCCATGCAATCGCGTAGTTCCCTGCACTTTGGCCGCCGGTGATTAGCCAGGTCACCATGTGGTCATTTCCACTGGTATTGTCGCTCTCACGCGAGCTCCGCAGAGGCGCACCGGAAGGATCGTCGCCAAAACGGAAAACAGAAACACCGCCTGGAATAGTACCTCCCACGCCGCTACCGTGGATCGGGTAGAGCCCCCCCGTCGCGGTGAACAGTGGAACGAACGTACCGCCGCTTTCTCCTGGAATGTAGCCGAAGGTCTGGTCGTACGCAGAGTACTTCGCCGTGGCCGTCGCGCCCCCGTCAAGATTCAGCCAGATCTGGTCGCCCGGGAAAGGCCCATCTTCAATGCGCTGCACGTTGGCCAGACCGTACAACTTATTGAGGATCGAGAGTAAATCCAGCTCACCGGAGGGCGCCGGGTTGATAGGCGTAGAGTAACCCATAGCCCAGCCCGCGAACGCCAATACGGCAATACCTGCCACTACCGAGAAACATGATTTCTTCAACTTGTCAGTATCCTTTACTAAATGGAATCTTCCCGCCTCACGATATGCTCTCTGCGCTCCCGGTCAGCTCACCTCCGGGGAATGTCTTACCCGCATGTCGGCCTGGGCGACCTACCCCTCTTGGTAAACAGATGAGAACTCTCTCTGCATTTTCACCTTTTTTCCGCAGAAGGACCGCCGCCCGTCATGGAGCGGAGGGCTTAGCAGACCGATATAGCCCAACCTTCTCCCTCCCGCCCTTTGAAAAGCGGACTCAGGCCTACTCCTATCCGTGTATTGCGTAAGCAAGAGCCTTGCCATGACAGCGTGATGCTGTAAGCTTCGTTCCCCGAGGGTGTTAGACATATCACTCCTGCGAGGTCTGCTTTCCCTATCAGGCTGTAACGTGGCGTTCCGGCAACTGCGCTTCTGCGCACGGCGACATAACGCCCGATAGCTCAGAAGGTTAGCCAGGAGCGCGCCTCTGTTTCCAAAAAGCAACGCTGTGGCATGGCCGAAACGACCTGCTATTAGCCCACGAAGATGAGAAGGACTCTGTCGTTGCCTGCCGTGGCATGGGCATTTTGCCCATGATTCCCCCACGGGCGGGACGCCCGTGCCACGTGGGGGGGGGCCTTTTTTTGCCGTGAAGCGTACAACCCGAGCCCGTCGAGGGCAAGGGAGTCGCTCGATATCCCCCGCGGAACGCGGGGCGGGACAGGACGCCGGCGATACCTAAACCTCTCTGCGTGCTCTGCGCACTCTGCGGTTCAGCCTCAGCCCCCCGTAACTGAGGGATTGCGGCCACACTCGTTTTGTGGTAGGCGTTTGCGGACGGGATGATGTAAAGTGGACAAACGCAGCAGTGGGACGTCGGAACAACTGTCTTTGACGAAAACGGCGGCATCCCCCGGTTTTTTGGAAGGGGCCGGGGGCTTGGTTGCCCAGGTTGTCGAAAGCGCACGGAGAAAGCATCCTATGACGCACCCGGATGACCGCAACGCGGCGCGCAATGAGAGGCTCAGGCGCCGCTTGAGGGTCGGCGGATACCGGATTGTGGCGAGAAGCTTCTATCTGAGGAGTCCGGGAGAGGTCGCCAGGGGCATCCTCGGAAAATACCTGGTGAGGATCTTCCGGGGGAAAACTCTTATCGGGCGTATTGTCGAAGCGGAAGCGTACTATGGCAAGGATGACCCGGCATCACATGCTTTTCGAGGGATGACGGCTCGTAACGAGCTGATGTTCGATATTGGAGGAAAAACGTATATTTATCTTGCGTACGGGAACCATTTTCTGCTAAATATAGTAACAGGAGGAAATGGGAAGCCCGGCGCCGTTTTGATAAGGGCAATTGAGCCGGTTGAAGGCATCGCGGAGATGGCGAAACTTCGAGGAACCAGCGAAGCTGGTCTCTCGACGAAAGGCCCCGGGCGGCTGAGTGAAGCTTTCGCAATTGACGGAAAACTCGCCGGCTATAATGTAACTGATTCGGAATTGCTGATTTGTCGCAGAATCGGGGAGCGTAGGCCGGCGTTGGGGCGAAGCTCCAGGATAGGGATAAGCCGGGGGAAAGAACTCCTCGAGAGGTACTATATACCCGATAACCTTTTTGTATCCGCCAAACCCAACACGTAATAAATCTCTCCGCAGAAGCGTGGGCAACTTCATTCCCAATCAACTCCTTGAACGGATACTTGCCGAGACCGACATAGTCGCGGTGGTATCGTCCTATTTTCCTCTCAAGAAGTCTGGGCGCAACTTCAAGGCGCTTTGCCCTTTCCACGAGGAAAAAACGCCATCATTTATGGTCAACCGCGAGAGGCAGATTTTCAAGTGCTTCGGCTGCGGGAAGGGAGGCAATGCGTTTCACTTTCTGATGGAAAAGGAGCGGATACCTTTCTATGAGGCGGTGGAAATGCTTGCCCGGAAAGCGAATATAGCTCTTCCCCAAAAGAAAAGGGGCGCAGGGCAAGAACGAGCCAGGGAGAGAATGTTCGCGGCGATGTCATTTGCTGTAGCTTACTTCAGGGAACAGTTGAGGAAACCGGGAGGTGAGGCAGTTCGCAACTATCTGCGAGAACGAGGCATAACCGAACAAACCGCCGAGAAGTTCCATTTGGGGTTTGCACCCGATGCCTGGGATTCGCTTTTGAACAACGCAAGCCAGAAGTTCAGCCCTTCTCTCCTGGAACAAGTGGGTCTGGTGCTCGCGAGGGAAAGCTCCGCCGGCCACTATGACAGGTTCAGAAATCGGCTCATGTTCCCGATTTTCGACCCTCGGGGGCGGGCAATAGGATTCAGCGGTCGAGTGCTTCCCGGCGGCGAGCAGGCTGACGTGTCGCCCAAATATATAAACTCGCCGGAATCTCCCCTGTTCAATAAGAGCGAAGTGCTTTACGGGCTGAATTTCTCCAGGAGCGAAATAGCGAAGCAGAACAAGGCAATCGTGTGCGAGGGGCACATGGACCTGATTGCGATTGACCAGGCGGGTTTCGGCAGCGCGGTGGCGGCGCAGGGCACTTCGTTCACGCTGACGCAGGCCAGGTTGCTCAAAAGGTACTGCTCGGAGGTGATATTCGCTTTCGATTCTGACTCCGCGGGTCAGGACGCCACGCTGCGGAGTTTCGAGCCGTTGCTGGAGACGGAGCTGGACGTGCGAGTAGCTGTCCTACCAGCGACATACGACCCTGACCTTCTCATTCGCGAGAAGGGGGCGGAGGCGTTCGGGAAGCTCCTCGAGGAAGCACTGGAGCTCGTGGATTTCCAGTACGATGTCTTGCGGAAAAAAAACGATGAGGGAACGTTGGCCGGGCGGCGGGCGATCGCCTCGCAAATGCTTGTGACAGCCCATAAAAGCCCCAGCGCCATCATCAGAGACGCCTGGATCCAGAAGATAGCCGCGGCAGTCCGTATGCCGGAGGGAGTGCTCAGGGCAGAAATGCGGAGGATTCGGGGGAACTATCGCCCGTTCGCAGCGAGGGGCGCCGGCCCCCATTCTGCGGGCGAGGTGCGGGAAAATTTTGCGGACGTGGACCGAGAGAAAAACCTAATCGGCTACATGCTTGCTTCGGAAAAAGTCCGCAGCCTCGTCACCGAGCGCCTTAGCGTGCGGGACTTCAGCGACCTGGTTTGCAAGGGACTGGCGGAGAGGATTTTTTTTCTGCACGAGCACGGTGAGAAAGTCAAAGCGGAGACGCTTCTGAAAAACGTTGAGGACGGCGGGCAGGCGGAACTGGTTTCTCGTTTTATGTTCGAGGAGGTTGAGTCGAATGAGCCGCTGAAGGCGGCCGAAGACCTCATTGAAAGGGTCCTGAAACAGCGTCAATCGCAGAGAAAGAAGAAGTTGCAAGAACAGATTGCCAGGGCCGAAAAAGAGGGTGGAGACCGCAGGTCACTTGAGGCGGAGTATGATGCGATCCAGAGGGCCCAAGACGAATGGCAAACAAAAAGCTATTGACGGCAGAGTGAAGCTGGCATATACAAGCAGGCAGTGCGTCGGCGTCGCCATGAACTCATCATTAAAAATCGGTGAACTTGTATGAGCAGACAGGAGAGAAACAAAAGGATTCGCGAACTTATCCACCTCAGCTCTGAGAAGGGCTATATCACTTACGACGATATCAACGAGGTGCTGCCGGACGATGTCGTCTCTGCGGAGGAGATAGATTCGATAATGATTCTCCTGCGTGGGATGGACATCGAAATCATGGACACCTCCGAGGCCGACAAGAAGTCCTCTCGCTGGAAAGGGAAGCGGAAGAAAGTCAAAGAGAAAAAGCGGCATGACGATAAATTAGATGTTCTGGATGACCCCGTCAGGATGTATCTGAGACAAATGGGGCAGGTCCCTCTGCTGACCCGCGAGCAGGAGGTCGAAATCTCCAAGAGGATCGAGAGAGCCGAAGAGGAGATTCGCAATCGTATCGTTGAGTTTCGCCAGACCCCCAAGGAGGTCATCGCCCTGGCAAAGCGATTGGAGGCGGGGAAAGAGCGCTTCGACCGCATCGTGCGGGAAAGGGGCGTCAAGGACCGCGAGAGGCTCCTGAGCCTGCTGCCCAACTACTCCGAGCGCCTCCAGAGAGCGGACGAAAGACTCGACGTCCTCCTCGAAAAGCAGAGGCGGAGGAGAACTACCGCGCTCGAGAGGAAGAAGGTGGGCACGCAGATCAAAAGAACCCGCACGCTCATCCGAGACCTCATCAGCAAGTACCACTTGAAGCAAAAACCCATTGATATGTTCTGCGATGCCGTCGTGGTAATTTGCGACAAGGTCTGCGACTCGAAGAGGCGGATTGCTCGCTTGAAGAGTCAGAGAAGAAAGGCATCGGTCCTGGCGGAGATAAAGAGCGAAAAGATGAAACTGGCTCGTATCGAGGCTTCGGCGGGGAAGAGCCTCGATGAGTTCTCCAACGACGTGATGGAATTGCGCAGATGGATGGATGAGGCGCATACGGCGAAAAGCGAAATGGTCGAAGCCAATCTGCGGCTGGTCATCAGCATTGCGAAGAAATACACGAATAGGGGGTTATCTTTCCTTGACTTGATCCAGGAAGGGAACATGGGGCTGATGAAAGCGGTGGAGAAATTCGAATATCGCAGGGGATACAAGTTCAGCACGTATGCCACATGGTGGATTCGTCAGGCTATAACCCGCTCCATAGCGGACCAGGCCCGGACCATCCGAATACCCGTCCACATGATCGAAACCATCAATAAGCTCGTCCGCGCTTCCAAGAAGCTCGTTCAGGAGCAAGGCCGAGAGCCCACGCCAGAGGACCTCGCGGAGGAAATGAATCTCCCTTCAGACAAAGTCCGTGGGATTCTCAAAATCGCCCAGCACCCCATTTCCCTCCAGACGCCGATCGGCGACAGCGACGATAGCCACTTCGGGGACTTTATCGAGGACAAGGGAGCGGAATCGCCCGCGGAGGCCACGGGGTACACTCTCCTGAAGGAGAAAATTCAGGACGTTCTGTGCAGCTTGACCAAGAGGGAAAGGCGAGTTCTCACGCTCCGGTTCGGACTCGATGACGGCTGCCAGCGAACCCTGGAGGAAGTGGGGAACGAGTTCAACGTGACCCGCGAGCGAGTTCGGCAGATCGAAGCCAAGGCTCTCCGAAAAATGCGTCACCCCACGCGCGCCGGAAAGCTGAAGGGGTTTCTGGAATCTTACGGAAGCGGCATAATTTCCTACCGGGGAGGCATCAGCAACGCGGAATGATCATTTGCCCTCCTCACGTTGGGAGCTACCCTGCGTCCCGGCGTAAAAGCGCCGGAGGTCGCCAACGAAAGGGTCGTCCAGGTAGATGATTTCGGCGGTTTTTATCGCTTCCTTGCCGGAACGGTCGAGCCGCCTCGCCTCCCGCAATTCCCTGCCGCTTTCCTCGGGGTAGCCCGCCTGGGAGAGATAGTACGAGTAAACCAGCCGGTGGAAGCAACTCGCCGGAGAACGCAAAAAAGCTTTCCTGAATCCGTTGAGAACCTTTCCCCAGTCGCTCTTGCCCTCTGTTTTCATCCTCGCGAGCAGCGTGCGGCCAGTGCGATGGGCGACCATCGGCGAAAGGCCGTGAAGGAGGCGGTCGGCGGCGGCGTATTCCGCGAGAGCCTCCTCATATCGTTCCAGCCGGAAGTAAATCCGGGCGAGGTACATGTGGAGGTTGTGATTGGCGCCGTCCCACTTGAGGGCTTTTCTCACCTCGGCGGCGGCTCGCTCGTATTCGACATCACCCGGGGGCGGCTCAGTGCTTTCGGCAATGGATTGAGCTACCGCGAGGTGCGAGTTTGCGTTCAGGGTTTTCGAGGCGTAGAAAAGGCCGAGACCGCAGGTAACCACGAGAGCTATCGTGCATGCCGCTGCCGACCTGCCGGTGAGCTGTATGCAGCGCTCGTGTGGCTGGCGGGCGTTCTTGACCATCAATGCCAGCAAGAGCCAGACCGTCATCGCAATTCCGGGGATGTAGAGGTCAAAGTCCGCCAAACTGTGAATCAGAAAACAGGAAATCCCTATCAGAGCCGACAGGAAAACTGTCTCTCGGAGGCGGTCAGTTTTTTCTCCTCTGAGATACGCCCGTACAAATGATCTCGCCGAGGCGAGGCCAACCACCCAGATGCCCGCAAAGAAAACGAAACCGACAACGCCCGTCTCGATGAGTATCTGGAGGAAATTGTTGTGGGCGCTTCTCGCCTCGCCTGCCCCCGGCGAGCGGTACTTCGGGGAGAGTAAGCCAAAAGAATTGAACCCGTTGCCAATAACCGGGCTTGCGACAAACATTTTCAAACCCGTGCTCCAGTAATCAAGCCTCTGGCCTAACGTGTAACTGCCCTTCTCAGTCAAGTCAGCCGTATATATGATGAGCTTGCGACCAAGGGGAGACAGGAGGACGCCCGAGAGCAAAATGAGGACGGCCAGCAGGGACACCAAGAGCACCTTCGGCTTCAGGCGGAGCTTTTTTCGCGCGGCGATAATCGAGACACCGGCAACGATGAGCAAGCTCAGGAACGCGGCTTTCGATTGCGTCAGGAGGAACGAAACGAAGCACGGCAACGGCACGACAATCGCGTAGGCAATCAACTTCTTGACGTTTTTCCTCTCGAACCATTCTCTGTGCATCGCCCCGTAAAACAAGGTCAGCGGAAAGGACGCCAGGAGAAAGCCTGCCAGGGAATTCGGATAGACGAACACTGAAAAGACTCTTCGGCGAGCGATCCTCACGAGATAATCTATCTGAAGCTCGGGAGGGATGTACTGCTTGACGGCTCGGGCGACCTCTTGAAAGCCAAGAAAAAACTGGTACAGAGCCAGCCACGCAACAATTGCAGTGGAAATCAAGAAATACTTAATAATCCTCCTCTGCTGAGCCGGCGTGTCGAAGGTGTGCACAATCAGGAAGAAGAGGAGAGCATAGCTGACAAACTGTTTCAGAATGACCGCGCTGGAGTGGAACCCCGGGGAAAGAATCGTCGCGACAAACCCCGCAAGAACGAACAGCCACATCATGGCGTCAACTCTTCCAACACGGACGACGAGGGTTCGTTGCGAAAAACTCTTGATTCCCCACAGAAAAAATGTCAGAAGGATCAGGATTTCGGCAATTTCCTCCGGCCAGGGAGTGGAAAGGACGTCGGACACGGTTTTGAGCGAGGACCGCACGTCCAGGGAAAACAGGGCCCGAGTGAAATCCACCAGATGCTCGCCGAGCCGTGAGAGGTCGGAAGGGAGAATAGGAGAAGCCAAGTCCAGGTTCGGCACGCCGAATTTCAGGGGGATGAACAGCGCCACAAGGAGAAGAAGGAAGGAGATGACCCTATCGTAGGTCTGCTTATTCTCGCCGACGGGTTCTCTTGTAAAACGATTGTTCCGTTTCAAAATGGGGCGCCTTACTTTGCCAGGCTGACGGCGTGGGCTGAGCGCACGTCATCGCAGATACGGCCATGTATTTTGGCTGCGGAATCTCATGTGCTTCATAGCCTTTTCCTTTCTGCAGCGCCCGAGCACATGAGCCAACTTACCAACTTGAGCGCTTAGCGCTCCCATTCATAAATTCGGTGACGTATTCTTCCTCTGACAGGATAACCCCGCGTTCCGCGGGGTTTATCCTTGCGAAGCGTTCTTGAGCTTCCGCTTTACCTCAATTTCCCGCTGACATACTGGCTCGCCGGTGGCGACGACATTGTTAGCGAGTTGTATCTCCTGAGCCGCCACAACAACCCACTCGACGCCGCGGCACGCGGGGCTCGACGATGACCCAACCTGTTTCGGCCCAGCCATGACCGGGCCGCGAGGTCTCCAACAACTTGTGCGTCAATTGCTTGCCCTCCGTGATCTTTCACCCAGCGGCCCCTGGGCCTGTGATTTACTGGATGGCTCACCTGCCTGAAACTATCCCGTTCACGCCGATGGCGTGATTATCCCGTCAAAATAGCTCCTTTCGCAGCACCATTATACGTCACCGTATTTACAAATGGATGTGCTTAGCGCGCGAGATGCCAACGCGGTAGATGTGAACAGCAAGAGGCTCGAACTCGCCAGCAAACAACCCTTCTTCCGAAGTGATAGCACGTTTCTCGTCCACCACGACGACCTTGGCGCCAGCCCGCAGTCCACCCACCGTCACCGTTGCACTCGCCTTCCGGAGACGTTCATCATAGTTGACTGCAAAGATATAAAGGTCTCCGTTGAGGCGCTTGGCGAGCGCATCAAGCTTGACCGCTTGTCCCCCGCGTATTGACACAGCCCTGTCGGGTTTCTCTCCAAGAATGGCCGGCGCCAGGCGAGTCACCTGCGAGTTGATCCGGGTTATGGCTTCACGATTGACCTCCGGCACGCCGAATTGGGAATAGCTTGGCTTCCAGATGTGGGTGAAATAGCCGATTGCTGTCGCGCCCCGGCAAATGGCCATCCAGACCTCGGCGCGAATATGCGAAGGTGTGACATCCTTTTGTTGGGACAGCTCGCCTGTCCATTGGCTTCCTTTGCTCGTCTCGATCCAAGCGTAAACAGGTTTTGCGCCAGCCATTTTGACCAGCAGGTCGCTCCCCTCGTGAACCAGGTGGATCCATTGGGGCTTATTCCAGCCATAGATGGGATAGATGTCAAACCCGATGATGTCCGTCGCCTTGATGTAATCGGGATACATCCTTCGTTGCCGATTGTTGTACTTGCCGAAAAATGGGTGGAAGTAGCCGGTCAGGGTCATGAACACCGGGCGCGATGCATCGGATTCCTTTATCGCCCGATAACGTTCAAGGGCGCCGCCGGGATTGACGCGGGGCAACGTCCGGGGCGGCGAAACCAGTACGTTTTTCCCTTCACGGTCGAACGCCTCGATTTCGCCGACCGACCCCCAACTATGCTCGCCGGGCCGGACCGAAAGGATTCTTAACGTGAGTCCTCTGAGGGTGACAGCCTCGGGAAGATCGAATTTCTGCCGGCCTTTTTTTTCGGCGACCTTTGCTGCAAGAATACGGCGGCCATCGGCCTCGAAAGAAATCTCGCGCGCAACTGCCAGCCCCTTTGAGATGGTCAACCACAGGGCAAGGCTCTCCACAGTCACCGGTTCCTTTAGCTTTACCGTCACGGAGGCGCCCTCGAGCGGATCCAGAACTGTCCAGCTATCAGGGTCGCCGTCAACCAGTTTCCAGAAAGGAGTGCCCGAGTTGATAGTCAGGTTCTCAGCCGGTTCGACTACGGCATCGCTGATAAGCCGAGGCAGGTCAGGCTCATCGTCATGAATATAACCCAGAAGTGCCGGATGACCCTTGAGCCGCTTGTCGAAAGGCATCACGCCGTAGAGACCCGCTCGCTCGACAATGTCAAGATACTCCTTTACGTCTCGAGTGCCCCCTGACTTGCGCCAGTAGCCGGCGACGGTGTTCATTCCGCACGACCTGATGGCAAGGAAGTTCGCCGGGTCCTGAAGCCATGCCATGATTGGGAAGAAGGGCTTCCCATTCACATCAACGGCTCGGTTAGGCTGAATCTCCACTGTCTCGATAGCTGGCCTTTCTCCCGCCGGTGAGGCCGGCGCGCTTGGCAGAAAAGCGATCAAAAAGACAAGAAAGATGGAGTGGGATTTTGCTCTCACTGGCGTACGCCCCCTTTCGCTCTGCAATTTGCAAGCTGGCTTCATGCCGTGACTGTCGGCGCACGGCTCAGTCCACAGATTCCTTTCTAACGGGTCTGCCATGCCATTGCAATCCTTTTTTCCGAATTCACGTAATGCCTCAGTTACGGGCGGCTGAGCGTGGAACCGCAGAGTGCGCAGAGCACGCAGAGAGGCTTACGTATCGCCTGCATCCTGTCCCGCCCCGCGTTCCGCGGGGGATGTCGAGAGGCTCCCTTGCGCTCAACGGCCTCGGGCTGCACCCTTCACGGCAAAAAAAGCCGTCCCCCACGCGGCACGGGCATCAAACATCGCTAACTCTCCATTGGTCGAGAGCATCGGTTGAAGATGAGCACAACACAATCAGCTTCGTAGCCCCTTTTTTTTCTTCAACACATTTTTCTCGGTTCCGCGAACCCTCTCTTAACTCAGCGTCAGAGGCTAAATGATAGATTCACAGGTTCACGGCCGGGGGAGGAAATGCCGCGCCTTTCAAGGAGGGACCCTTCCAGCCGGTACAGCTCGACCAAAGCTTTTAGATGATTCACCACTGCTTGTATTTCCGAGATCTGACTGGCTACAAGGTCTCGCTGAGCCTGTGCGACAAGCAAGGTTGTTGATTTGCCGACCCGAAACTTTTCAGTCTCGGCACGCAGTTTCTCTTCTTGTAGTTTGCGGGTAGCCGAAGTGGCCGCGACCTGTTCCTTGGCACGGTTGACTTCTATGTAGGCGGAACGAACATCCACCTCCACAAGCTGTGCCAGGTTTCCGACGGCCTCCGCATTCTGTCTGTTACTGAGGATTGCCCGTCGGTGCCGAGCCTTGGCATCCCGATTACCGAACGGATATTCAAACCTGAATCCACCAAGAACATCGTGGTTGTCGCCATTGAGGTCCCGCACCGAAAGGCCGAAGGATTTGGCGTAGCCCGTCATCCCAAGAGTAACGAACAGGTCCAACTTTGGCAGCAGCCCGTTCTTGGTTTTAGCGAGCTCCAGGTCCCCACGCTTGACCCCCAGCCGCGCCTGATTCAGGTCGGGCCGCATACGGAGAGCCACTTCGACGTGCGACTCGACGTCATCCAGAGTGGCATCGAGCACAGCGGGTTGCTCCTGAAGAACAACATTTCTTTCCCAAGCGTTTGCTCCCGGAGGATTGACCAACCGCAGCAATCGCAAGCGAATTTTGGCTAAGCTGCTGCGTGCATTGATCAGGTCCTCCCGGCGCAGTGCCACCTCCGCCTGGGCTGCCGCGAGTTCAGTTTCGGCCAGCCCTCCCACCTCGATCCTTTCCCCGGTTTCGGTCTGCTGATCCTCGGCGAGTTTCAAAGACTGCGTAAAGATTTCGATCTGACGCTGCGCGAGAGCGTAATCCCAGTAGGCTGTCTCAACCTGTGCGACGAGCCATTCGGCGAAACCGCGTAACTCGTATTGTGAGGCGAGCGTATCAAGTCGGGCTTGGCGAAGGCTCGCCAGGTTTGCACGAGTTCCGAACCCCCTCAGGATAGCCTGTGTCACGGTCAAGCCCACGCGTGTGGAGGCAAAGGAATCGCTGTAAAGGGACGACTCTGTGATATTGCTACTGCTTTCGAGCGCAACCGCCGTGCCGGTGGGAAGAAACGTATTCACCGAAAACTCTCCCTCGGTGCGCTCTGAGGCGAAGCTTTCGGTTTCCGTTCCGGCTCGCGCAAGGCGTTGAGCATCCGTGCGCCCCTTGGATGCCTGCGCGCTTACGGTCGGGTCAAAGGCGGCTCGCTCCCCTTCCTCGAGTGTGCGGCGAATGGGAGGACTCAATCGCTGCACGCGAAAGGCCTTGTTGTTCTCTAATGCAAGGAGGACCGTGCCCTCGACAGTGAGCTTAAGAGGGCCTTTCGGGGATACTGGAGGAGGTGTGCCCGTGGCCCCCGACTGTAGTGCAGGTGTTTCGGGATGCCATACGTTTTCAGTATCAGCCCCCCCTTTTTGACCCAGGGGGCCGATGTAGTCGCGGTAACTGCCCGGATCAGGCGATGAACAGGATGTCAGCGAGAGGCAAGCGACACCCGCCAGCAAAAGACCAAGAAGATTTCCGAAGGTTTTCGGTGAGAACATGTATGATTTCCCTCCCTATATTGAGAACGTGGGAACTCGCCTGGCGTCAGGCAGAAGCGTGCGCCCTTCCCGCTTTTCCTGTAAGACACGGGGGGCTGCAACGTCCCGGCGGTTGGAGCACGCCACCGCTAAGTGTTGCCTGTTTTGCGATCCTCCTTGCTCCGCCAATGTTCGAAGATCGAGTATATGGTCGGCACGAACACCAGGGTAATGAGCGTCGAGCTCAGCAGTCCGCCGATGACCGCACGGGCCATGGGGGCTTGCGCCTCCCCGCCCTCGCCGAGGCCCAGTGCCAAGGGGAACAGCCCCAAGATAGTCGTCATTGCTGTCATCAGGATAGGCCGAAGCCGCCTGCGCCCTGCCTCTTCGATAGCTTCCCGCAGAGGCATCCCATCGCGGCGGCGAAGAAGGTTGGTATGGTCAACAAGCAGGATGGCATTATTGACAACGATCCCGCCGAGCATGATGCAGCCGATGAACGACTGAATATTGAAAGTTGTGTTGGTCAGAAAGAGCATCAGAACGACGCCTATGACGGCCAGCGGCACGGAGAACATCACCACGAAGGGGTCGCGAAGCGACTCGTACTGGCACGCCATCACCATGTAAACGAGCACCAGCGCGAGTACAAAGCTCAGAGCCAGCTCCCTGAACGCCTTTTGCCGCTCTTCATAATCGCCCCCAAAAAGAATCGTGAAGTCTCGCGGCACAGGGATGGAGCGAAGCTTTTTCCTGATGTCCGACAGGATGGACCCCATATCCCGGCCGCTGACATTGGCGAAAATGGTGACAACTCGCTCTTGGTCTTTTCTCTCGACCCGCACCGGCCCACTGCGGGGCCGAACCTGCACAACGTTCCGCAGCACGACCGGGTGTCCGTCCGAATTAGTCAACGTCAAATCAAGGATCTCGCGGAGGTCCATTCGCTCCGCGTCCCGGAGCCTCACGAGGATGGTGTACTCGTCCCCTGCCTCGCGAAAGTAGCCAGCGCGCGTTCCCGACAAGATGGTCTGAAGCATGTTCGCAATCTGAGACACGGTCAGCTTCATGTCCGCCACCTTTTCCCGGTCAACGATGATGACTTCCTCCGGGCTGCCGGATACGCGGCTCATCCGGGCATCGGTTACGCCGTTAACCTGCTCTACGGCCTTCTTGACACGCTGCGCCAGAAGGTCGGAAGTCGGCAGGTCGTAGCCGCGAATCTCCAGTTCGAGCCTCTCTGAGCCTCGCGTTGCCATCCGCAGCAGAAAGAGCCCTTGTCCGGCACGAGTCCGAATGGTGACACCCGGAAGATTCATAAGCTTCCGGCGAAGTAGGGTTGCGATCTCTTCACTGGAACGTGATCGCTCGGCTTGCGGCTTCAGGGCAATCCTCACTTGTCCCGTATGGGGGCCTGCCGACCGCCAACTCGGCCCCCCGACATACGTCACAGTATTCTTGGTTTCCGGAACGGCTTTCCCCACGATGGCTTCGATGGTCTTGAACTTCTGGTCGAGGATATCGAGCCTGGTGCCAACCTCCATCTCCCCGCTGATACGCACCTCACCCTCATCAGTGTTCGGCGTCAGTTCAACCCCAACCAGCCGGATGAGCGCCAGGCTTCCAAAGAAAAGCACAAGCGCTCCAGCCACGATTAACCCGCGGTGATCGAGGGCAAAATGAACCAGATGCTTGTAACCGTCTTCCAGCCGCGTAAACAAGCCACCGCTGACATGGAATATTTTATGCGGCCACGACCTGTTCACTGTCTCGTCGAGTTTCGGCGGACGTAGTATCTTCGCAGCAAGCATCGGCACGAGGGTAACGGCCATCCCAAGGGAACACAGCAGCGCGAAACTCACCACTAATGAAAGCTGTTTGAACATCACCCCGGCCATGCCTCGCACGAAGATCAATGGCAGAAAGACTGCCAGTGTCGTCAAGGTGCTGGCAATGATCGCAGGAGTGACTTCCTCGCTCCCTTCGACCGCTGCCTGCTCGGGCGAGTCCGCCGCCTCCCGCAGGCGAAAGATGTTTTCGATAACGACGATGGCGTTATCCACCAGCATTCCCACACCTAACGCCAGACCGCCAAGGGTCATTATGTTCAACGTGAACCCACCGAAATACATCAGGGCGAACGTTGCGATGATGGAAATCGGTATAGCTGTGGCAATGATCGTTGTGCTGCGAATGCTACGGAGAAAGAAGAGCAGTACCAAAATCGCCAGGAGCCCGCCATAGAGGACCGAGGAGCTAACGTTCGCAATCGAGCGCTGGATATAGTCTGAGATATCAATGATAGGAACAAGATTGATCTGGGGAATATCTTGATTGATCCTATCAACCTCGTGAAGAACTCCCCTGGCGACCTCCACAGTGTTTGTCCCCGACTGCTTGTTGACCGCCATGCGAACTCCAGGGCGGCCGTTCACCCGGACAATCCGTGTCACCTTTTGCCACGAATCCTCGACGTTGGCAATCTGCTTGAGCTGGATCGCCGCCCCTTCCCGCACCGCCACTACCGTATCGCGCAATTGGTCCAAACTCGTGTATTGCCCCGCGGTGCGGATGGTCACGTCAAAGTTTCCCCGCTCTATATTTCCTCCGGGCAGATTGACGTTCTCTGTGCGAATCCTGCCGAGTATCTGGTCGAGGGGGAGCCCCAGGGCTTTGATCTTGTCCGGGTAGAGATCAACGTGAATCTCTCGGTCGAGGCCGCCGTGCACGTCGAGTGCCGCTACGCCGGGTACCCGCTCGATACGGTACTTGACCTGGTCGTCAATGAGCCGACGCAGCTCCACAGGGTCCAGATTGCTTGAGGCTCCAAGGATGAGAATCGGAAAGCTTGCCAGGTCGAATTTTCTTAGCCGTGGTCGCTGCGCATCTTCGGGCAGACGCGGGATCACGCGGTCCAGACGGTCACGGATGTCATTCGCTGCCGCATCCAGGTCGGTTCCCCAAGAAAAAGTGGGTCGCACATTGCTGACCCCTTCCGTGGATATGGAGGAGACTTCTTCCACGCCTGGAACCGCGCTTATCGCCTCCTCCATGGGGCGTGTCACCAGTTCCTCCATCTCTTCCGGGCTGGCGTTTTCGTACTCGGTCGAAATGCTTAGCGTTGGATAGGTAATATCCGGCATCAAGTCAATCGGAAGGCGCATCAAAGACACTCCACCCAAAATGATCACGATTACCGTTAGCATGATGGTGAAGATGGGACGATGAACAGCAAACCGCGTAACCTTCATCAATGTCCTCCCTTGCGCCTTCCCGCCTTCCCTCGCCAAGACGCTAAGACGCCAAGGGCCCTCCCTATCTGGTAGTCTTCTTTGATACGCCGCCGGCGCCCGTAACACCCTCGGGTTGCTTTTGCGGCAACGTGATGGTGGAACCGTCTTCGAGAAGGTGTTGCCCCAGGGTTACAACCGCGCCGGAAAGAGGCGGGGTCAGCACTTCGGCCAGCCCCTTATTGATTATGCCCAGTGTTACCGGAACAAAGCGGGCTTTCCTTTTTTGTCTGTCCACCAAGAAAACGCCTTGTTGAGCGTTGCGTTTGATAAGAGCAACCAGCGGGACAACCGTCGCGTCGTCGTGCCGGGCAAACTCAATCTGTGCCCGGATAAACATGCCCGGCTTAAGAAGTCCGTCCGAATTGGACACCTCTATCTCCACCCTCGCCTGACGAGAGGTTTCCTTCAGTAGAGGCGCCACGCGAACCACCTTGCCCGGGAAGGTCTTGTCAGGAAAAGCATCTGTGGTTACGACCGCCTCCTGCTCTATCAGCACCTCAGAATAGTCCCGCTCGATGACGTGAATAACCGCTGTGAGGGAATGTATCTCAAGGATCGAAACGATAGGCGAGTTGGCCTTGAGCATCTCTCCCTCGTCCACAAACCGCTCGCCGACGATTCTGGGTTTATTCTCCTCCTCCCATATCGCGAGGATTTGCGTATAGGACAATCGTACTTTGGCTGCGTTCAACGCCGCTTCCTTTTGTGTCACCTGTGCCTGGGCGACCCTGTACTTGGCAGTTTGGGCGTTGTATTGCGCCTGAGCCGCGTCGAGCTCCGACTCGGACGCTATCTTTTTCTCACGCAGGGTCTCAACCCTCTCAAACTCACGCTTTGCAACGTCCAATGTGCTGAGAGACTCTTCCATGGTGGCCGTCGCCACCTCCAATTCCGCCCGAGCCTGTTCCACTTGTTGAAAGTACTCATCATCGTCCACAGAAGCTATAAGCTCGCCGCTTTTCACTTGGTCTCCGATATTCACAAACAGCTTCTCCAATCGTCCGGCGATCTTCGGGGCGACGATAAATTTCGATTTTGGCAACAGTGTGCCGGTGAAAAGCCCGATGTCACGGATCGCCGCCTTCTCGACCGGCGTTATCTCCACTGCCACGGCCACCGAACCCCGCCGGCGAACGGAGCCTTTACCCAACATGGAGGCTTTTTTATAGATCCGCCAGCCCAGAATCCCTACCACTCCCAAAATGGCGAGGATTACAATCGTTCTTTTCATTCCATTACCTCTTAATTTCGGTTAATTCCGCATCCACCCACCACCCTGCTCGGCGAGTCGTAATGGCGGAGTGAAGGGAAGCTAAGCTCCAACCACCGGGGCCGCGAAGTGAGGCTGTTTACAAAACTTCCGCCCACCCATGAAACTTCCTCAGCCCTGTTTCCATTCCACGGCCCGCCCGCCGCGTAGTGCGACCAAGATACATCGCAGAAGGGAATTCCGCTATGGCTGCACGTGCGAAGGCCAACCGGAATCAAGGCAATCGCCACACCGTTATTGCAACCGCCTCGGACGCAAGGAAAAATAACCTGCCCCCGGAATCTGCACCATACGTTGAGCGGCGGCCGTCAAGGTTCCGTTTTTCATCCATCATGCCCCACAATAGCACATCCACGGGCATTTCCAAACAAGCGTCTTACCTCTTACTCGGACCGAAAAAAGGACACTCACTTCGAGTTCCTTCCCCTTCTGCAGTGCCCCGGGACAAGCACCGACGAGGGGAGGGTATTTGATAGCATTCTGGCCTCTTGGGAACCGCTCTCCATAAACCGCGACCACGACATGCGCCGCTCAATGAGACGGAAGCATAGGACTCTTTCTGGGGTGCTCACGCGAGAAAGCCTCAGGGTCTCTCCAGAAAAATCGCCCTGAGCATTTTTCTGATGCCGGCAGCAAACAACCAATCGCTATTCGCGGCGTTAGCGCCCTTGACGAGCAAAAATGCGCGATACGTCATTATGCCCATCTTATTTTTCCTCTTGGCAGTGCATACGGAGACGCCATATACTATTGCGGTCGGAGGAGGGTGTGGCTGCGAAATCGTGGCATATCCGGCAGGCTTCCTTCAATCTCTTCGCTGGCGTGCTTGCGCCGGACATCCCAGCCTTTAGCCCCGCCTTGGCGGGGCTTCAGCCGGGCTTCTCGAACAAGGGATTCATCCATAACTTGCCACGGAAATACAGCCGCACCCTCTGAGGAAGTCTGGCGTGAAATGAGGCGCAGCAAAAGCCCGCTCGCGTGTCGTCACGGATAGGGCGCAAAGATTACTTGACCACAGGGAAGGGAAATTGACATGAGCACGATGAAACATCTCTTTCAACCCTCGGCGCTGTTGGCCGTCTTGCTGCTCAGCCTGCTTGGCCCTCACGTCAATGCCGAGAACCAGTGGATTGTCTTCGATGGTTACGACGGCCCGGGCAAGGGTAAGCACATTGTCTTTGTGACCGGTGATGAAGAGTATCGTTCGGAAGAGTCAATGCCGCAACTGGCAAAGATTTTGGCTAAACATCACGGCTTCAAATGCACCGTCCTGTTTGCAATTGACAGAGAAGATGGCACTATCAACCCGCAGCAGCTCGACAACATCCCCGGCCTTGAGGCTCTTGAAACCGCTGACCTGATGGTGTTTTTTACCCGTTTTCGCGACCTGCCCGACGAGCAGATGAAACACATTGTGGATTACATCAACTCCGGCAAGCCCATCGTGGGCCTGAGAACGGCCGTGGCCGCGTTCGATTTCAGAAAGCATAAGACCTATGCCAAATACAGTTTCAGAGCCCAGGCGTTCAAGGGCGGATTTGGGCGGCAGGTTTTAGGTGAGACCTGGATCAGACACTATGGGCGACATCAGCGAGAAAGCACACGCGGGCTCATCGCGAAAGGAATGGAAAACCATCCCATCGTTAAAGGCGTTCAAGACATCTGGGGACCCTCTGATGTTTATGGCATCACGACGCTGAGTGGTGACAGCAAACCGCTGATAATGGGCGAAGTGCTTGCGGGCATGAAGCCGGACGACGAACCCAATCCCGACAAGAAGCTGGTCCCCGTCGCATGGCTCAAGACCTATACGGGCGAAAAAGGAAAGACTTCCCGCGTTTTTACCACCACCATGGGGCACGGAGGTGACTTCAAGAACGAGGGATTCCGCCGCCTTTTTGTCAACGCCTGTTACTGGGCTCTCGGGATGGAGAACAAGACCCCCGCCAAGAGCAAGGTTGATTTTGTCAGCGAGTACAATCCCAACAGGATCGGTTTCGGTGGACACAAAAAGGGATTAAAGCCTTCGGATCATAACATCCACTGAGCCGGTCGCAGAGAGGCTTACGTAACGCCGGCATCTGGTCGGCCGTATCGAGGGGCTCCCTTGCGCTCAACGGGCGCCGGCTACACCCTTCACGGCAAAAAAAAGCCGTGTCCCACGTGGCATCCCCCGCCTCTGGCGGGGGACCCGTGGGAATCATGGGCAAGATGCCCATGCCACGGCAGGCGAAGACAGGCTCCTTCTCATCCTTCTCTCTGCGCCCCTGCGCCTTTGCGTTACCCCTCTCTTCCCTTTCTCCCTCCCCCGCTTTGGCAGGGCATCCGCCCAACACTGAGGCATTACACCCAAGTCCGTTTTGGGCTGGCGTAATCGAGGGAAATGTGGTAAAATACTATCGCTTTCATTGGCTTACACTGACCGGAGGGAGTTTCGGCTTTGGCTTTTTTGGCGCACGCGTTGCGAAGAAGAACCGAATGTCAACGGGAAAACCACGCCTTATGTAATCCCTCAGTCTCGGGCGAATAGCCGGCCGAGGCGGAGGAGGTAAGAAGGGAATAACAGATTAACGCAAAGGCGCAGAGAAGAAGGTGAGAAGGACACCCCGCCATTGCGGGGCTGTGGTTGCATGGGCGTCTGGCGCTTGATTGCCAGGTGCAGCTCAGTCTTGCCGTCTATGTAACGCTGGCGTCTCGCCGGCAGTCCCGAGGGCGTCTCGCCCTCGTCGGGGGCAGGATGCCACCGGCACAAGGGCTACGCTGCGTCCTATGAGATCCGAACCTCAGTCGCCGGTAACTGAGGCAGTACCGCCTTATGCGGCGACGGACTTGATAGATATCGCTCTGGAAGTTGGAAAGTTGGAGGAACTTTGGATGGGAAAGTCTATAGCGTTTGGCATCTGCGTCGTCGCCACATTGATGGGATCGGCGGGCGTTGTTTCGGGTGGCTCGCCTATCGTCATCAACGAATTGATGTATAACCCGCCGGGCACGGTGTCGAGCGGAGAATATGTTGAGCTTTACAATGCGGGGTACGGCTCCATGGACCTCAGCAACTGGCGGTTCAGCGATGGGATAGATTTCACCTTCCCGGAGGGGACGGTTCTCGACGAAGGGGATTATCTGGTCATCTGCAAAGACGCGAGTAGTATTCGCTCCGCATACGGCATCACCAACGCCATCGGCGATTTCGCAGGCAGTCTGTCCAATGCGGGGGAGAGGGTACGTCTGGCCAATTCGGTCGGCATGGTCATGGACGAGGTCCGGTACGCCCCCGGGAATCCGTGGCCCGCCTCGGCTGATGGCGAGGGATATTCTTTAGAGCTGAGGAATCCTTCCCTTGACAACGACGAGACACGCTCCTGGTTCGCCAGCCTGACATTTCTGGGGACGCCCGGTGTAACAAACAGCGTGTTTTGGAATCCCCAGGAGGAAATGGTGTCGTTGATTAAGCCGGGCGACATCTGGCGCTTCCTTCGCGGTTGGGGACCGCCTTCCGATCCCCTCGATGCCTGGCGGCAGTTGGACTTTCCGGAGGAATCCTCCTGGGAGGAAGGCCCGTCTGGGTTCGGGGCGCGCGACGACGATGACGCGACTGAGCTTGACGATATGCAGAACAACTACGTTTCGGTCTATATCCGAAAGGAATTCACGGTTGACAATGCCTCACTGGTCAGGAACACCAAGCTGACCGTGGATTACGATGACGGCTTCGTGGCGTATCTCAACGGGGAAGAGATTGTGCGTCGAGGGCTGGGCGAGGCGGGCACGCTGGTCTTCTACGACACGTTCGCTTCTTCTCACGAGGCGGGCACGCCCGAGAGCTTTGACATAGGCAATCTGTCCGGGCTACTTCGCACCGGCACCAACCTTCTGGCGATCGAAGTCCACAACGAGTCGTACACCAACGGTGACCTCTCCATGATTCCCTCGCTGGACATTGACTGTTCTTCTTCCGCAATCATTCTCATAAACGAGTTCGAGTGCGAGCCGGAAGGATGGATAGAGCTGTACAATCCCTCATCCGCAGCCGTTGACATCGGCGGGTATTTCCTGACGGACAACCCGTCGGACTTGACCAAGTTTCGGATTCCCGACGCCACCACGATCCAGGGAAATCGGTTCTCGGTATTCGATAAGGAGTACCTCGGGTTTGTGTTGTCAGCCGCTGGCGGAACAATCATCTTAGTATCGCCGGACGCAAGCACTGTCGTTGATTCGTTCGCGTTCGGGCAGCAATATTCCGGGATGTCGTACGGACGCTATCCCGACGGCAGCGAGAAGTGGTACTTCCTGCAAACGCCAACCAAAGGAGAACCGAACGAGGCGACTTTTCGCAACGACGTCATCATCAATGAGATTATGTATCATACTCCCGTGCAGGACACGCAGGACGAGTATGTCGAGTTATACAATCGCGGGGAGGAAACGGTCGAACTGGGCGGCTGGGAATTGACCGGGGCAATACGCTTTGCTTTCCCACAGGGGCTCTCAATCGCGTCAGGGCGCTATCTCGTGGTCGCGGGGTCTGCGGCAGTTGTTTCCGCGAAGTACGGCATCAGCGTCGTCGGCGACTTTTCGGGGAAGCTTAGAAACTACGGCGAGGAAATAGTCCTCCTCGATGCTCTCGGCAATCCCGCTGACATCGTCCACTATGCGGACGAAGCCCCCTGGCCGGCAGAAGCGGACGGCTTGGGGCCCTCTCTGGAGTTGACTCACCCCGAGCTCGACAACAGCTTCGGAGAAGTGTGGGCGCCAAGTGACGCCGAGACCGCTCCCGAAGGCACACCCGGGGCGCAGAACAGTGTCTTTGCGAAGAGCATTGCCCCCGCCATCGTGCAGACTTGCCATTCGCCCACGGTTCCCACTTCCGGCGACGCGGTTACAGTCACCACCAGGGTCATTGACGATGGCGCCGTTGTGAGCGTAAGCCTGTTTTTCCGCAGGGACGGCGACGGAGATTTCTCAGAAGTGCCGATGGTGGCGGCGGGAGGCGGCTCGCCCACGGACGAAGTTTATGAAACTCAGATTCCTCCCGAACCGAACGGGACGATAATCGAGTTTTACATCCGGGCGGCAGATGACGGCTCGAACGAATCGCTCTTCCCGAACGATGCTCCGGCAAGAACATGTCTCTATCTGGTTGACGACACCGCTGAGCCGGGCGACCTTCCTCTATATAGGGTGGTCATGAGCGACGCCAGCTACACGGAACTGCGGTCACGGGACGTTCATAGCAACGTCCTGCTGGATGCTACGTTTATCTGCGGCGACGAAGTCTGGTACAACGTGGCAATAAGGTACAGGGGGCTGGGATCGCGAGGTCAAGGCGAACCCCGCATGTCGTACAGAATCCGATTCAACGACGGCTCGCCTTTCGGGAATGTTCGGAAGCTCAACCTGAACGGGCAGCGCCCCAGCAGCCAGTGTGTCGGTTGGGACACGACGCGGAGGGTAGGGCTGCCTTACTCCGACACACAACTTGTGAACCTGAAACTCAACGACGTCTTTCGCGGCATCAGGATTCAGGTGGAGACAGTTGACGAGGATTACCTGAGGAGGGTCTTCCCTGAAGATTCCTCGGGGAACCTTTACAGGGGAGAAGGCCATTCGAATCGTACCGGCGTGCCGTACGGCGCCGACCTGAGATATCATGGCGAGGACCCGGCCGCTTACGCGCCGTACATCAAGCATACCAACGAGCTGGAGAACGACTTCACCGACATCATGCACCTCTGCGATGTTTTCACCAACACGCCCGACGACCAATTTGAGGAGGCGGTGAGCCAGCTTGTCAACGTGGAGGAATGGGTCACATATTTCGCGGTGAACACCTGCTTCAACAACAAGGAAGGGGCGATCTATCGCGATGCCGGCGACGATTACTACATCTACCATTATCCCTTCGACGGCAAATGGTATCTGATTCCCTGGGACCTGGACAGCATCCTCGACGACCCGACTGAGACGATTTTCCGGCAAACTCTGCCGTCCATTGTCCGGTTTCTTTCGGTGCCCACTTTCCGACTGATGTACTATCGGAAACTCGAACATCTCCTGGACTACGAGTTCTCCGAGCGGCAGATGTTCCCTGCTATAGACAGTCTCCAGGGGAAGTTCGGCGCTTCCACGCTTCAAGGATTCAAAAATGTCGTCACTGGAAGGATCGCCGACATTCGCAGTCAGATAGTGACGGAGCTGACCGTCGAGCCGCCGGAGCTCGGGACCGAGTACGTCCGCGAGGGAGACCTCTGGCAGTTCTTCAGGGGGAAGGAGCCGCCCAGCGACCCGCCCGATGCCTGGAAGGAAGCGGACTTCGACGACTCACACTGGGAAACAGGCCGGAGCGGCTTCGGCTATGGTGACAACGACGATGCCACCGTGCTCTCCGACATGCGGGACAATTACCTTTCCGTGTACATACGGAAGGAGTTCACGATTTCTTCAACAGAAGACATCGGCGCGCTGCAGCTTGTGGTTGATTACGACGACGGTTTCATCGCCTACCTCAACGGCGTGGAGGTTGAGCGAGGCAACATGCCGAACGGAGCCGTCTTCTACAACACTCCGGCGTCGAATGGCAATCACGAAGCGGGGACACCGGAAGTTTTCGACCTCGGTCAATTCGTCGGCGTTCTCAGAATCGGGGAAAACGTCCTGGCGACGGAAGGGCACAACGGGTCGCTCACCAGCAGCGATCTCTCTCTGATTCCGGAGCTGAGAAGCACCGCGGATGTCACCCTGAGCAGTGGAAGGTGGATCGTAAACCGTGCGGACCTGACGCTGACGGGCAAGGCGCCGGTTGCCTTCACGGAGGCCGTGACTGTCAACGGCGAGCTCGCGGACTACGATTCCGGATTCGGAACGTGGTCCTCGCCGATTTCGCTCGTCGCTGGGCCGAACGAAGTGACCGTGGTTGCCCTCGCGGCGGGGGGAGCGACCGTGGACAGCAAATCAATCGAGGTGCTGTACATTCCGCCCGACCGCGTCGTGCGAGGCGAGCTTTCCGGAGATTCCACCTGGACGAAAGAGCCGAGTCCCTATGTCATCGCAGAGACTCTCATCGTGCTGCCGGGGGCCACTCTGACCATCGAGGCGGGGACTGAAGTCCTTGTCGCTCACGACCAATCGCTCGTGGTAGCGGGCAGGCTTCTCGCGAAAGGCACGGAGGACGAGCCGATTGTCTTCACCCGGTACAGAGACGGCGAGAGCTGGGGTAGCCTTGTGTTCGACCAAGCGATGCCGAGCGAGTTGACCCATTGCATCGTCGAGTACTCCTCCGGTGGGGGTTCCTACGCCGGAGCAGTGACGGTCACTGAAAGCCATCTCGACGTGGATGGGTGCACTTTTCGGAACCTTCCCGACGAAAGCCCGACCGCGGAAGGCGCCGGTATTGTCCTTTCCAGCGGGGCATCGGCAAACATAAGCAACAGCCGCTTCGTCTCCATGGGAGCTGGAGTTCATACCGACCATAACTACGTTCTCGTGGAAAACTGCGTTTTCGAAGACATACACGGCGCCGGCAATGACCCCGTGGATGTCAACGGGGAATCTTCGCCCACCCCAATCATCCGAAATAACCTGTTCATCAGTTCGGAGGATGATGGCGTTGACATGGACGGCTGCTCGCCTCTGGTCACCGGAAACCTTATTTACTCGTCCGCCGACAAAGGCATTTCCGTCAGCGGAGGTTCCAGCCCCAGGATCGAGAATAACGTTCTGGCGATGAACGGGACCGGAATCGCCGTGATGGACGGCGCAAACGCCCTTATTGTGAACGACACGATTGTCGGCAACGAGATAGGCCTCGACTGCTTCGAGAAGACGGCAGGAAAGGGCGGCGGAACGGGCAATGTCGTCAATTCTATCTTCTACGGAAATCAAACGGAGGTTCTTCTGGATGAGCTCTCCTCGGCGAACATTTCGCATTCGGTTGTGGAGGGAGATTCGCTCTGGCCGGGAGAGGGGAACATCAATGACGCCCCGCTTTTCGTTGACGCCCACAACGAGGATTTTCATTTGACCAAGCTTTCTCCGTGCATTGACGTGGGAAGCGCCGAGGATGCGCCGAGCACTGACGCGGCCGGAAATCCGCGCCCTCGCGGCAGCGGCTTCGATATGGGCGCGTATGAGTCGCCGTACTGGGCTTTCGTTGACAGCGACGGCGACGGCATGGCGGACGGCTGGGAGAAGCACTACTTCGGCAACCTCGCTCAAGGCGCCGGCGACGATTTCGACAGCGACGGAATGAACGACCTGACGGAGTACCATGTCGGGTCCGACCCCGGCAATTCCGATACCGATGGAGATGGTCTGCCCGACGGCTGGGAATGGTCGTACGGCCTGAGCACAGTCTCTTCCGCGGGCGATGACGGGCCGCAAGGCGACCCGGACGCTGACGGCATGACCAATTATGAGGAATACGTCGCGGACACGCTGCCCAACGACCCGCAATCGGTTTTTGAGGTCGGCGAGGTCGTGATAGGGTCCCGCGTGGGACTGAGATGGCAGGCACGGCAGGGGAAAGAGTATCGTGTTCTGGCGAGCAACGACCTGGTCCAGTGGTCCCAGGCGGCGACTATAGCTCCGGGCGACGAGCGCCTCGCCGAATGGTTCGACTCCACCTCAAACGGAGAATCAGACCGATTCTACAAGCTGCAAGTTGCGAGTCCCCTTGACCTTCTTGAGAAAACGCCTTGACTGCGCGGCGAACCGGGGCTACGTCGTAAGCACAAAAAGGGTAACCGTCCCGCGAGCGCATACATGTCGGGCAGGGATCTTGGGTTATCTCCTTTGCCACGCACTTGCTCGAAGCGGGCTACGACATCCGGACAGTTCAGGAACTGTTGGGCCATAGGGGCCGTGAAGACGACGATGACTTACACCCATGTCCTCAACCGTGGACCGGCTGGCGTTCGCAGTCGGGTGGACGCGCTTTGAGCCAACTTAAGGAGGTTCTATTATGCCCATCCGCATAAGACACCGTGATGAAAACAACGCCTCGTCACAACAGGCTGATAGACCAATGGTTATCGCCGATGCGACATCTGTTTCGCGGGCGTATTATGCGGCACTTGCAGTGGTGTTTGGCCTCTTATACGGGTCAATCTAAACAATGTTAGGCTGCGCCGAAGAAGGGGTTTGTCAGGTATAACTTTATGGAGGGTGATATGGCTACTACAGTAGCTCAGATGACAAAAAGTGAACTCAAGGAAATGATCGAGACTCTCATCGAGCAGAAATTGGTAGAGTTGCTTGGCGATCCTGATGAAGGATTGGCTATTAGAAAATCGGTGCGTGATAGGCTCCTGCGCCAGAAACGGGTTGTGGCAGCAGGTGAACGCGGCGAACCATTTGAGGATGTCGTGCAACGCCTTGGGTTGGAGTAACGGTCGTGTATCGTATCCGCATCTTGGACGGCGCCTCTCGGGAGCTGGCTCAGTTAGCCAAACCTGTTGCCCGCCGCATTGTTGAGCGTGTCAATTGGCTGGCCGCGAATCTGGACGTCATTAGACTCGAAGCACTGACAGGGCATCTTGCACGGCTCCATAAACTTCGCGTGGGTGATTATCGGGTCATCTATGAGATTCTTCACGACGAACAAACCATCGTCATTCATGCTATTGGTCATCGTAGGGAGATCTATCGGAAGCGATAAAAGGGGGCACTTATACATCACTTTTTTGGAGCAGAAGGCAGCCCAACATCTCGCTGGAGCCGACCGGCTTTCGGGCGGCGGCTCAGCTCGGGTCCGTTAGGTGGATGAAACGCAGGGGGTGAGGGCACATGCGAGTTGCAAAGAGAGAAGACGTAGCGCGACAATTATTGGAAATTGAGGCCTTCGCCGAGGCGAACGCCGTCAAAACGCCCCGGAGCGGCGGGGAAGGAACAAAAAAGGAACGTTATATACCGGCTTTAGCCTCGCCCCGGCGATGCGCTCCGACATCATTGTGGAGGATTTTATGCCGATCCGCATAAGACACCCTGATAAAAACAGCGGCTCGCCACAACAGGTTAATAGACCAATGGTTATGGTCGCTGCGACATCCGTTTCGCGGGCGTATTATCCGGCCCTTGTAGTGCTGTTTGGGCTGTTATACGGGTCAATCTAAACAACGTTGGGGCTCAGGAATCGTAGTACACGACCAGCAGAGAGGAACACAGAATGTCAGACAAGCTGAAGCAGAAGATAATGGAATTTGTGGCCCTTGCGAAGCAGTGTCCAGAAAACCTTCAAGAGAAGTGCTTCGAACTCCTCCTCACTGATCACCTTCAACAACTTCGCCCGAAAGCTCCCAGCGTAGTGGAAGACGCCAAGCAGCCGAAGCCCACCGGCGATGAAGGTAAGAAGGAAGGCGAAGACAAGAAGACACCGCAACAAGAGGACATCGCAGAAATTGACCTTCACGTCAAGGCGCGCAATTTCCTGAAAAAGTCCGGCTTGACAGTAGAACATATCAACCAGCTCTTCTACAAACAAGAAGGCGACTTCCTCCCTTTGTACGATGACCTCAAGACGACCAAAGCGTCTGAGAGTCAAATACGGATAGCTCTCCTCCTTTCACTGCATAACGGCATGCACAAGGGTGACTTCGAGTTCAACGGAGAGTTAGTCAGGGAGGAGGCACGAGTCAGAAAATGCTACGACGGGCCAAACTTCGGCGCGCACTTTAAGAACAGTAAAGAGCTGTTCGAGGGCTTTGCCAAATACAACAAGAAGAGCCCACCCATTAAACTGAGCGCGCAAGGAAAAGCAAAACTGGCGGAAGTCATCAAGGACCTGCAGTAATCCATGCTCGACGGACTCCGAACTCTCCAGAAGGACTTGGGCACATTGCGGAAAGAAGTCTCCTCCGTTAAGACTGACCGCATTGCCAGGAAATCTATACGCAACAAGGCCGAAGAGATCGGGTCAAGGTGGTTTTCTGAATTCTCCGAAGCACTTGTGAACCAACACGGACTCTCTCCGGAGATGATCGAGTCATACTCACAGCATTTCGGTCGTCTTATCAAGGTCAGTGCGCCGAGCAATCTGAAGAAGAGTTACGCCGACACACTGCGGGCCGTTCTCAAATCTTTCAGAGACGACCTCATCATCCCGTTACAGACGCAGCCCAAAGGGACACCCAAGGCGTCGTTGTTGTCCGAAGTCCTAGACGTCCTCTCTTCAGCAGCGGAAAGCGCGTATCTGAAAGAGGCCATCGAGTGCGCTCGCCACCACTTTTACAGAGCCTCAGTCGTGTTGGGATGGTGCGCCGCAATCGACCGAATTCACAGAACCATCGAGAAAGCTGGATTTCCAAAGTTCAATATCGCATCTGCCACGATGGCTAGCCAGACCGCCGGTAGATTCAAGAAGTTCAATGCAGTGCAAAATGTGTTGTCCTTGAGCGAGATTCGACAAGTCTTTGACACACTGATCTTGTGGATAATGGAGGGTATGGGACTTATCGACACCAACCAACATAAGCGTCTTCGCAGTTGCTTCGACATGCGCTGCCAGTGTGCCCATCCAGGAGATGCACCAGTGACACAATACAATCTCCTTTCGTACTTCTCCGACCTGAACGAAATCATTTTCAAGAACGATAAGTTCAAGACGGAGTAGCCCCAACAATTGAATGCACCGTATTCGCAACCCGCCGCCGGTTGAAAAACGGTGATTCACGACGTTAAGCGTATAGCAGGATAAGTCAGGATGTATGGTCGGTACCACAAGCGTCGTGTTATGGCGAACAGCACCCGCTACCAGTTTGCTGAACAGGTCTCGTTCTTTGGATGCAATAATGGGTTCATTCCTTGGCTTCTTCAACTTCAAACAGCAGCTGGCCAAAATGAACCCTACCTGTGGCATCTGGAAGTTGAAAAGGCTCTTGCGGGAACCGATGAATACAAAGGTTCGACTTTGGTTGTCGACCTCAAGCCAAAACAGCATAAAACAAATGTCTCGCTCTACGAAGTCTTAGATGTTTCGGGATATTCGTCCGGTAGTTGGACGCCCATTTTGTTGCATTTGGGCGGTTTGTTTGTTGACGCAGATCCAAGTTCTGTAGACCGAAATGACTTCAGCATTTCTGACAATGAAGTTGATGGCCCAATATACGAGGTGCTCTACCTCGATGGATCTATTGAAAATGGGGAAATAGTCGGAACGTGGAATGCACCACCGGCAAGCCCTACAAATGCTGCACTTCTGTGGCCAGATACGCTGAATTACTTTGTAAAGCGCATCCGAGAACGGACGCCTGATGTGTTGGACTTTTAAGCGCATAACAAGCCGCTTCAGCGGACGGATGGTAGCCGCCGCTGAGCTTTATCGTTGGGGTCCCGATACCTTCTCCACCACGACGCACGCGACGTCGTACTCGGGGGGAGCGGCGAAAAGATAAGGGACAACGGCAAAAGGAGGTAGGCAATGGGAGACAAGGGCAAGAAGGATAAGGACAAGAGTCGGAAACAGAAGATAAGCAAACAGGACCAAAGGGCAAAAAGGAAGCTGGAGAAGCAACCGAGAACAACCCCTTGACAGAAAGCATGGTGAGGTGTCCGCGTCATCCACACGGCCAACATCCTTATGTCCCTTGATGGACCGGCAATGGCGTTCGCAGCCCGGTTGAGGGTGTGTGCCACGAGCATGCGAAACGATCTTCGCCGTTGTGATGCACATCTCCTGCACCTCGGTTCACCCGATTGGCTCCCACCGTTCCAGATGTCCCCAATAATCTTCCATCAGCGACCGTAATTCTGCCGCGCCGAGGACATGTTTTCAACTCTTGCCCCTGACTCGAGGAAGCTCCAGAGAATACACGAGAGACACCGGTTGAGGTGACTTCTCCGGCGGATGCCTTTTACGGGAGCAGCTCCACCCGGAAGAAGTACCTCCGGAGAGAGGGCTCGTTCGCGATGCGCACGCTGACCGTGGGGGCCTCGGCGACGATGGGACCGAGATTAGATTTCCAAAAGAAGAGGTGTGGGCTGAAATGTACGCGATAGGACCTCCCCGGCGCCGCCGACCAGGTAATGCTGAATTCGCGCCCTCCCTCTTCCAACCGGATGGTCGGAAAGGGGAACTGGGAAAGGGGATCGAGGGGGTCCGTCCCGACGGAAACCTCCTCCTTGTCGGAGACACCATCATCATCGGTGTCAATATCGTTGGGATCAGTTTTGAACTCGTGTACTTCGACGCCGTCGTTCAAGCCATCGCCGTCGGTGTCGGGGATTTTCGGGAGTGTGGAGTAGAAATTGACCTCTTCTCCATCCGTGAGGCCGTCTGAATCGGTGTCCGGGTTTTGCGGGTCTGTACCTTGATTGAACTCGTTGATGTTTGCGAGGTCGTCGGCGTCGGGGTCTCCGAGCGAGCCATCCTGGCTTTGCGAAGAAGTCGGGCTGAGCTGGTGCCTCAACTCCCAATCATCTGGCATCGTATCGCCGTCGGTGTCAATGTCGTTGGGGTCAGTTTTCAGCTCATGCACCTCGAAGCCGTCGTTCAAGCCGTCGCCGTCAGTGTCGGGGATTGTGGGGAGTGTGGAGTAGGAATTCACCTCTTCTCCGTCGGTGAGGCCGTCTGAATCGGTGTCCGGTTTTTGCGGGTCTGTACCCTGATTGAACTCGTTGATGTTTGCGAGGTCGTCGGCGTCGGGGTCTCCAAGGGCGCCGTGCAGCTCCTCCGACGAGGTCGGACTGAGCTGGTGGCTCAATTCCCAATCATCTGGCATGCCATCCGAATCGGTGTCTGAGTCCTGTGGATGAGTGCCCAACTGGAGTTCCTCTGCATTCGTCAGACCGTCGTTGTCGGGGTCTCCCGAGGGGCCATCCTCTCCCTCTGCCGCGGTCGGGCTGAGTTCGTGGGTGAATTCCCAATCGTCGGGCATGCCATCGCCATCGGTGTCAGTGTCATTGGGATCCGTCTCGAGGTCGTGCACTTCAAAACCATCGTTCAAACCGTCGCCGTCGGTGTCGGGGTCAGTGGGAATGGTCAGATAGAGCCTGACCTCCTCTCCGTCGGTAAGCCCGTCTGAGTCAGTATCCGGGTTCTGTGGGTCGGTACCTTCGCTGAGCTCGTCTATGTTCGTGAGGTCGTCGCTGTCCGGGTCTCCAAGAGCACCGTTATGGCCCTCTGAAGAGTTTGGGTCGAGCTGATGGATGAATTCCCAGCGGTCGGGCATGTTATCGCTATCCGTGTCAACGGCATTCGGGTCGGTTTTGAGCTGATGAACTTCGAGTTCGTCATCGAGGCCATCGCCGTCAGAGTCCGGGTTGGTGGGGAGTGTCGAGTAAACCAGAACTTCCTCCCCGTCACCCAGGCCATCGCCATCTGTATCTGGATTCGTGGGATCGGCCTGCCAGGAGTGAACCTCATCTCCATCGAGCAGGCCGTCACCATCGGTGTCAGGGATGTTCCACCCGGAGCGGTTCAGCAATTCGCCAAGATTCGTCAATGCATCGTTATCGGGATCTCCTTCAGGAGCAGCGTCGGTGGTGCCGAACTCCCTGATCTCCCAGTAGTCCGGCAGCAGGTCACCATCGGAGTCGGTGAACTGGTCCGCGCCGATATCCGGCCTCCTGTTGAAGGGGAAAGGCTCGAGGTCTATGTCAAATTGCGGCATTTCCGGCCGCGGCCATCCCGCGGCAATGCACGGTGACGTGGGCAAAAGATGGTAATCCCCGTCGGCGGGATCGACGAACATGGGATCCTGACGAATGTCACCGACTCCCTTCGGGCCGGTCGCGCCGGCAAAGTATGAGTAGCTGGCCCTGCATCCTGCCAAGTCCACATCGTGTCCCCAGACAATGCAATTTGTAATGTCGGCGCGAGAGTCGGCCTTGATGCCCACGCTCTCGGTCTCCTCGCCGCCCTGGTCCCCCGGTCGCGGCGAACGGTTATTCACGATAGTGTTATTGGCTATTACGGCCTCTGCGGCAGAAATGCCCCCCGGCTTGCCCACGTTTTCGGCGACGAGGTTGCCGGTGATCCAGATGGAACGTCCAACGCAATCGATTCCTCCCGCGTCTGTCAGCGAGGAGTTGCGCAGGATGAAGTTACCTTCGACGACCGATGTGCCGGCGCAGTCAATGCCAGTCCCCTGGTTATCAACGACTGTGTTGCCTATGATGCGGGCAAAGCCTCGGCCTGGGCTGCCACAACCACCGGTCCCGGTGAACCAGATGGCTCCCTGTTGGTTTCTGGCAATATAGTTGCTCATGATCGTTGGGAAAGCGAGATAGCACCGCACGGCCCCATCGTTGTCCACAATGTTGTTGCCGATGATAAGGGGTGACGACTCGTCGCAGGCGATAGGGCTGGAGCAGGCGGTTATCGTGTTGTCTCTGATTTCTGGTGAGCCTCCTTCGGACGAAATGCCGTTGCCGGTAGCACAGGTGATGACGTTGTTCCTGATCAAAGGAGACGAATTTTCGCAAAATATGGCGCAGTCCGACCCGCTCTCGACCGTCAAGCCGGCGAGGATGGTATCGGTACCTTCGCCCCATTCGAACTTCACAGCGGGACCGGAGGAAGTCCTGATGATAGTGCTTGCTACCACATCCGGGCTCGCGGGATCGAGGGAACGAACCGTCACAGCTCGGCCGCTGAAACTAAATCCCTTCCGGTGAGTTCCGGGCAGGACGATGATTTCATCGCCGTCATACGCCTCCATGATGGCCGCATGAATTTCCTGGAGGTACCGCCCGGAAGAAAGGTTAACCACGCGCTCCGGGGCGGGAACCAGGGGGTCCCAATCGTAAAGGTACTCGCCGTGGTTTGTGATGCCGTCCGAATCAGCGTCACCCGATCCTTCTTCCGCGATGTTGCCAAAGTGAAAGATCTCCCAGTCGTCGGGCAGGCCATCAACATCCGTGTCGGCGGATCTGATGGTAGCTTCCGCGGTGTTGCCGTAGGCGCCGACATTCACGCGGCCGCCATTCGGCTGGGGTTCCAGGGAAAAGTCCGATTCCGGGTCTCCGGCATCTATGCAGGGCGACCAGGGTTGAAGGCGAAAATCCCCCTTTTCTGCGTCTGCGAAGTGGGGGAAATAGGAGAAGTTAGTCTCTCCGGGGCAACCGGTTTGCGTGCAACAATAGAAAGCAATGGCTCGGCGGAGGTCGGGGTTATTGTTCCAGAGGATGCAGTTGCGGACGATGACGGGACCGTCTACGCCGGCTCCAGTGTTCCCAACGATGGTGTTGTTCGTAACTTCAACGGACTCGGAGTCGGAATAAATGCCTGCTCCGTGAAGGGCCTGATTGTCAACGATGATGTTGTTCTCGATCACCGCGGAGCATGAGCTTGAGACATAAATGCCGCCCCCACGAGTGGCCGGGCTTCGAGTCGAATTGTTGGAGATCCGGCAACTTATTATCGAAACCGAAGCGTCTATGCACGAACAGTAGATGCCGCCTCCCGCGTAAGAAGTAGTGTTATCGGTGATCACGCACCGCTTGATGACGGCCCAGGACCCGCAGCGGACCCCTGAATAACGGCTTCCCGTAATCGTGAAACCGTCAAGGATCGCCTTTTCTGCCGCAGTTCCCCGGATATCAACGGCGCTTCCGTAGCGAGCAGTGCCCTGAATGATAGTCATTGCCACCACCTGGGCATTTGGAGGGTTACTCGACCGAAGGGTTACACCTTTCGCCTCGATTTTCACCTCCTCGGCGTAAGTTCCCGGCGCGACGATGACGGTATCGCCGTCGGAGGCGGCATCAATGCCCTCTTGAATCCTTCTGAACGCGGTCTCCCACGATGTGCCGTCCCCCGAAAACGCGACATCCCCGTCAACGTGCCAGACGGCGGCGAAACTGGGGGAGAAAGAGAACGCAGTGAGAAGCAGGGTTACTAAAACACGGATAAGTTTGGCAGACGTCATTTCGGGCACCCCCATATTTAGATTTCTGGGGACTTGCCGGAACTCGATGCCGACTTCAGTCCCTATGGCGAAAACCCGATCCTTTCCGTCCCGATGTAAGGCTGGCCCGCAACCCCGATATCTTAATATAGCACAACCTCAGGGCGTCGGTCAAGGCCGTTCAGCGAGACGCCTCTTTCGGCGCCTGGGATTCAGCGGCGGTAGGTTCGGCTCGGGACGGGAAGCCGGCTCCGTCGGGAAGCCGGCGGTTTTCTTTGAAGTATTGATAAACGCTTTCGGCGGCGGGGCGGGTCATTCCAGGGACGGCGGCGAGCTCGTTGACGGAAGCTTCTCTAATCCGCTTCAGGCTGCCGAAATGTCTGAGGAGCCGCTTCTTTCGCTTGGGCCCGATGCCGGGCAGGAGGTCCAGGACGGAACGAAAAGCGGCTTTCTTCCGGAGGGATTTGTGATAGGTGATGGCGAAACGGTGGGCCTCGTCGCGCAGACGCTGGATGAGAAAAAGCACGGGGGAGTTGGCTCGGAGCATAACGGGGTTTCTGCGGTTGGGCCGATAGATTTTTTCGCCCTGCGGCTTGACCGGTTTCCAGTCGGTTTTGTCCTTGGCGAGGCTGATGAGGTCAATGCCTTCTATCTGCAAGTCCCGCAGGATTTCCCTTGCGACGTTGAGCTGTCCTTTACCGCCATCTATCACCATGAGATCGGGGAGGTCGCCTGCTTCCTTGCCTCGACGGAGCCTTCGGGAAAGGACCTCCCGCGTCATGGCGTAATCGTCAGGCTGAGAAACGGTCTTGATTTTGTAGCGGCGGTACTTGGAGGTGTCCTTCCTGCCATTGGTGAAGGCGACCATGGAGCCGACGGCGAGGTTGCCGCCGATGTTCGATATATCATAACATTCAATCCGGACGGGCAGTTTCGTGAGGCGGAGTTTTTTCCGCGTGAGGGCAAGGGTCTGGGCGAGGATCGCCTCCTCGTCCTTCCGAGCGGCGAGTGCGCCTTCGGCGTTCTTGTTCGCCATTTCGAGGAGCTTGCCTTTTTCTCCCTTTTGCGGCGAGAAAATGGCGACTTTTTTCTCCCTCCTCTCGGTAAGCATATCCTCAAAAGCGTTTTTCTCGGGAATCTGAATCGGGAGGATGATTTCGTCAGGAATCGGCCGGCCCGAGCTGTAGAACTGGTTTATGAAGGAGGAGACGACTTCTTCGTCGGAAATCATGACGCGGGAAAAGTCGTAGCTGGAGCTTTCGAGAAGTTTGCCCTCGCGGATGTGCATGATGGACAACTGCGCTTCGTCAGCCTGTCGGCAGAGGCCGAAAACGTCTCTGTCAACTGGCCGGAGGGAGACGACTCTCTGCTTTTCGACCGTTTTTTCGACGGCGTGAATCTGGTTGCGAATTCTGGCGGCTTCCTCGAAACTGAGCCGTTCGGCGGCGCGATTCATTTTCTCGGTCAGGGAATCAATAAGCTCCTTGCTTCTGCCCTGGAGGAATAGAACGGCATTGTGGACAATTTGCGAGTACACCTCTTCGCTGATGAGGTTGCAGCACGGCCCGCAGCAGCGTTTGATCTGGTACTGGAGGCACGGGCGGTCGGAATGGGAGCGCATCTTCCCGTCGGTGCACGTTCGCAGCGGAAAGGTCTTGTTGAGAAGCCGCAGGGTCTCTCTGACTGAGCCTGCGGAGGAATAGGGGCCGAAATAGAGGGCTTTGTCCTTTATCCTGCCCCGCACCCGGACGATGGAGATTCTCGGGAACTTTTTCGCAAGGTCAATGCGGAGGCTTATGTAAGTCTTATCGTCCCGCCACACGATGTTGTAGCGGGGACGATGTATTTTGATGAGGTTGTTCTCGAGAATGAGCGCCTCTTTCTCAGTGTTGGTGATGAGCCACTCGATGCTTTCGGCTTTCCGGGCGATGAAGGGGACGGAATGGCGGGTGTCGGCGCCGGAAAAGTACGAGCGGACGCGGCTGCGCAAATTGACAGCTTTGCCGATGTAGATGATTTCGCCTTTGGCGTTTTTCATGAGGTAAACGCCGGGGCTTTTGGGGATGTCTTCGAGCGTCTCTTGGTCAATCATGTGGAACCTGAGGCCTCGACAGGCTGGCAGCGGTTAAGTGCTCCCGCTCACAGAGTATAGCACCGGGCCGGAGAGATAGGAATAGGAAAGCACGGGGCATGGTAATCCCTCAGTCTCGGGCGGATAGCCGGCCGAACTGGAGGAGGCAAGAAGGGAACAGCAGATTAACGCAAAGTCGCAGAGAGAAGGATGAGAAGGACACCCCGCGTCTCGCGGGGCTGCCGTGGCATGGGCATCTTGCCCATGATTCCCACGGGTCCCGCCTCCAGCGGGATGCCACGTGGGGGATGGCTTTTTTTGCCGTGAAGGGTACAACCCGAGCCAGTCGAGGGCAAGGGGGCCGGTCGCTATCTCGCCCTCGGCGGGGGCAGGATGCCACCGAGACAGCCGGCAAGATGCCAGCGTTACACTTCGTCTCTGCGTGCTGTGGGCAATCTGCGGTTGGACCCTGAGCCGCCGGTAACTGAGCGATTACAAGCCGAGGGGGATGTGGCTACATTTCGGTGGCAAGGAAAGGAGGGTGAAAGGGCTCAACGCAAAGACGCGGAGGCGCAGAGAGCGGGTAAGTAATAAAAGTCGGACGGCCCCTTGTGACACGGGCGGCTTGGCCGGGAACAATCGTGGGCGAGGCGCCTATGTCATCGGGCGGCTGGTCGCGTTTTCCCTCCGGGCACGAAGGCAAGCCGGTCAGAGCTGACCCGGAGGCATTATTGCGTTGCTTTCCTGCGAGGTGTGCTTTCAGTGGGGAGAGGACTGACGCTCGCGGGTTTCATCCTGCGTTTTTGCGCTCGGCTTTTCTCTTGCCGCGAAACCTTCCTCAACGATGTCGAGGAGCTGCTGGTTGGAGAAGGGCTTGTGGAGGCTCGCGAAAACGTTCAGGCGGGTGACATCCTCTTCCGAGCTTTCGAGGCGGCCGGTCAGAATCACTTTCAGGGGCCTTCTCTCAGGAGGAAGATGATTAACTCTCTCCATAAAATCCTCGCCCGCCATCTCGGGCATCTGGAGGTCAATGAAAGCCAGAGAGTATTCTTCTCGCCCAAGCGCTTTGATAGCTTCTTTCGGGTTTGTGAAGCCATGAACCGCGTATCCGGCATGGGACAATATGTCCAGGAGAAGCTCCGTGATGGCCTTTTCGTCATCAACCACCATAATGCGTCCGGCAGCTTCTTTTCCCGCTTTCTCCGCTTGCTGCCGAAGCGGCTCGCTCTCCGAGGCAGGGGGAAAATATACCGTGAACGTCGTGCCCTTGCCAACTTGACTGCTGACCTTGATCTCGCCGTCGTGCCCCGCGATGATGCTGTGGCAAAGGCTCAAGCCCAGCCCTGTCCCGTGAGCTTTCCCATCGTAAACCCCTCCGCTCGCCAGCGACCCTTTCGTCGTGAAGAAAGGCTCGAAAACCTTTGGGATGGCCTCCTTCGGTATGCCACAACCGGTGTCCTTGACCCTGATGAAAGGTCTTCCGCCGACCGTTCCGGTCTGAACGCTCAACTTCTTCACCGGCGACTCAAGCATGGCGTGTCTGGCATTTACGACAAGGTTCATCACTACCTGCGATAGCAGGCTGGCGTCTCCCGACACCTGAGACGCCTTCATCGAATGCCTCACGGTCAGCTCTATCCCCTCGCTGGTAAACTCCTTCTCCGTGACCCTCAAGACGGAATCAACGACATCTTGGAGGCTGAGCGGTTTTCTCTCGCTGACGTGCTTCTCGGAGAACGCCAGGAGGCTTCTCGTGAGATTGGCGCCCCGAAACACCGAGGACCGCACGACCTCCAGATTCCGGCGGGCAGTGGCAGAAAGCTCCTCGGTCTGCAACGTGAAATCAATGTATCCGATAATGGCTGCGTTGATGTTGTTGAACTCGTGGGCGATTCCTCCGGCGAGTGTGCCGACCGCCTCCATCTTCTGGGCATGCGCCAGTTGCTCCTGGAGCTCCCGCTTTTCTTCTTCCGCTTTCTTGCGCTCGCTGATGTCTCTGCAAACAGCCAGAATTCCCGTGGGCCTTCCGTCATTACTCATCAGCAAAGTAACCGACATGTACGTGGGAAAAGAGGTGCCATCCTTTCTGATGTGCGCTATTTCGCCGCTCCACGAGCCCTGTGTCTTTATCTGATTCATGCCCCTTTCGTATTCATGCATCTGGTCTTCGTTATGTAAGTTCACAACTCTCATTCCGATCATTTCTTCGGGGGAGTAACCGTGCATGCGGGCAAAAGCGTCGTTGACATACCTGATCGTGGGTTCTAAGTCACCGATGGCTATGCCGTCGATGGATTGCTCCATGGCGAGGCTTAACTCTCTCATGCGCTCGTGGATTCGCTTTCGCTCGATGGCGTAGCGGGCCGCTCGCAGGAGCAGATTGGCATTCACCTGCCCCTTGACGAGGTAGTCCTGCGCCCCCTCTCTCACAGCCTTGAGCGCCAGAGCTTCATCCTCCAGGCCGGTCAAAACGATAATTGGGACGTGCGGTGCTTGAGCCTGCATCCTGACGAGGGTATCGAGTCCGGCGGCGTCCGGGAGAGATAGGTCCAAAAGCATGACATCAATGCCTCCTGCGGCGACCCGCTCCAGCCCGCCGGCAAGCCGGTCAACCCACTCCAGAGAGAGCGGGACTCCCGTGAGTTGTGCAAGCATCTCTCTCAGGAGACGGGCGTCTCCGGGATTGTCCTCCACGAGGAGAATCCGTATTGTCTCGGAATCTGCATCCGAGATTTCGGCTTGTCTGTTCATCTTTGTGTCCTCTTCTCAGTCATGATTGCAGAAACAGGTGTGACATCTGCTTGCTTTCCCTCATTTACGTCACGTAGGAGCAGGGCGCTCCAGCTCCACGATGAACGTATCAAGCTGCGACTTTTCGACGGGATAACAGGATATGCAGGATTCCTGGAGTCCTCTGTATCCCTTATCCGGTCCATCCTGTTATCCCGTCAAAGAAAATCCCTTCGCACACCGCTATGGGGCGCCCAACGTACGAGCTTATGTACTTCGCCTTTACGTCTCTACTCCTGCGCTTCGCGATGCTCTCCACCGCTGTCACCTTCCGCGAAGCAGAAGCCCCGCTCTTCTTCGCACTTGCCTTGCGCTCATTTTTTCTCCGACGCGCAATCCGCAATCCGCAATCGCCTCACTCCGGCGGCAGCTTGACGATGGCGGACCAGAAGCCCTCGATGGATTTCACCACGGCGATGAACTGCTCCAGCCCAAACGGCTTGGTGACGTAGCAGTTGGCGTGTAGCTCATAACTTCTGGCGATGTCTTCATCGGCTTTGGAGGAGGTCAAAATAACCACGGGGATGCGTTTGAGGTCTTGGTCGGATTTGATCTCCGCGAGAACCTCAAGCCCGCCTTTTTTGGGGAGGTTCAGGTCGAGGAGTATGAGGTCCGGACGGGGCGCATTGGCATACTTGCCTTCTCGGCGAAGGAAGGCTATTGCCTCCAGGCCATCCGCAGCGACGCTCAATTTGTTGTGCACCTTGGCCTGTTCGAGGACTTCCGCCGTCAGACGGATGTCTCCGGGGTTGTCCTCGACGAGCAAGATTTTGACTGGCGCAACCCTCATGCTATTTCTCCAAGTCTCCCGGGAGAGTTACAATGGTGAACCAGAACTCCTGAATGGTTTTCACAACCTTAATGAACTGATCGAGCTCAACCGGCTTGGTGACGTAACAGTTGGCATGGTGCTCGTAGGTTTTGAAAATGTCCTCTTCGGCTTTGGACGTTGTCAGAATAACAACGGGGATGCGTTTGAGGTCTTCATCGGTCTTAATCTCCGCGAGAACCTCCCGCCCGTCCTTTTTCGGGAGGTTCAGGTCGAGGAGGATGAGGTCCGGACGAGGCGCATCACTGTACTTCCCTTCCCGCCGGACGTAGGCCATGGCCTCCACGCCATCCGCCACGACGTTCAGCTTGTTGCGGAACTTATTTTCCCGGAGGGCTTCTGCTGTCAGGCGGACGTCGCCGGGGTTGTCCTCCACCAACAGGATCTCAATAGGTTTACCGAGCATCTGAGCGTCCATCGTTATTTACCTCCTGTCTTTGGGATTGTGAAGTAGAATGTCGAGCCTTTCCCCGGCTGCGACTCGACCCAGATTCGTCCCCCGTGGCGTTCTACGATTTTCTTGCAGATTGCCAGGCCAATGCCCGTGCCCGAGTAGTCGCGCCTGTGATGCAAGCGCTGAAAGATAACGAAGATTCGCTCGGCGTATTCCGCATCAATGCCGATGCCGTTGTCTCGCACGAAGAAAGTCCATTCCTTTCCTCTTCGCCTCGCTGCCACATGCAGACGCGGGGGCTTCTCGCCGTGGAACTTGATGGCGTTGCCGAGGAGATTCTGGAACAACTGACCCAGTTGCGTGGGGTCCGCTGTGACGGTGGGCAACGGATCGTGCGTGACCACCGCCCCGCTCTCTTCGACCGCCATCTGCAGGTTGGCAAGGGAACGCTCGAGTAGCGCCTCGCAGTCCGTTGGCTCGAAGGCTTTGCCCCGGGTGCCGACACGCGAATACGCCAGCAAGTCATTGATGAGCTTCTGCATCCTCGTTGCCCCGTCCACGATATAGTGGATGAATTCGTCGGCGTCCTGGTCGAGCTTCTCTTTGTATCGCCTCGCCAGGAGCTGTGTATAGCTTGCCACCATTCGCAGCGGCTCCTGGAGGTCGTGGGAGGCAACATAAGCGAACTGCTCCAGCTCTGCATTGGAACGGGCGAGTTCCTCGGCGGTCCGCTTCAGTTGCTGCTCCGCCCGCTTGCGGTCCGTGATATCCCTGGACACGCCGAAAGTACCGATGACCTTTCCTTTCTCGTCGCGAAGGGGCATCTTGGTCGTCGAAACCCATCTCACCTTGCCATCAGACCACGTCTCCTCCTCTTCCTTCGCCACCAGCGGTCGGCCGGACCTCATTATTTCCTGTTCGTCCTCGAATGCGGGTCGGGCGTGCTCCTCCGTGAAAAAGTCGAAGTCTGTTTTTCCCAGCGCTTTCGCCGGATCGTCCAGGCCGAATCCCCGCGTGAGGGCCCTGTTTATTTTTGTGAAGCGGCTGTTGGCATCTTTGAAGTAAATGTTGTCAGGGACATTGTCCATGAGGCTGTCCATCAGGTATCTTTCCTGGATCAGCGCCTCCTCCGCCCGCTTGCGGTCCGTGATGTCCCAGAAGATTCCCTGCGTCCCTATAATCACTCCCTCGAAGTTACGCACCGGCGTTTTGAGTACCTGAACATAGATTCTCTCGCCGTCCGGCTTTTGGTGCTCTTCAACGTCTTCGAAGACCTGTCCCGTTTCGACAACTCGTCTGTCATCCCTTCTGTACTTCTCCGCCAGCTCTTTCGGGAAAAAGTCAAGGTCATTCTTGCCGATGATTTCTTCAAGGGGCCTGGCCATCGTCTCGCAGTACAGTCTGTTGCCAAAGGTGAATCTCCCCTCCAGGTCCTTGCGAAATACGTTCAAGGGCAAGCTCTCGACAAGGGAATGATAAAGAGCCTCAGAATCTCTCAACGCCTCCTCCGCCCGCTTGCGAGTACACAGGTGCCCCAGAGCGGATGCGTATAGGGCTAATAGCTCGCGCTGGCGTTCGGTTATGGGCTGGCGGAGAAGAAGATTGTCGCTGCTCACGTAGCCGACGACCTTTTCGCCATCCCAGAGGGCCACTGCCGCATGCGACCCTTTGCCGACAACCTTGTCACTATCGTTGCGCAGAGGGGCGTCCTCTTGGTAGAAGCACGATATTTCGCCCGCGCGAATTCGCCACCACGGAGAGCCGGGGTCAGCGGTGAACCGACAGCTACGCTCGTCGCGCAGGTGTCCGTGTTCGTCCACGCCGAAGGTGCCGAGGAGGGTGCTGGGGTCGTCACCGACAAGCCAGACCGATAGCCTGTCAAATCCCAAACGGCTTCGGCCGAGCTTTACGGCCCGGCGACACAACTCATCAACGGAGGGCAACTTGGAAAGCTCGTTGGTCACTTCCTGCAATGCGGCCAGCCGCCTTCCGAAGGTCCGTTCGGCTTTCTCGCTTTCCCGCAGCGCCTGCTCTGCCCGCTTCTGCTCGGTGATGTCGCGGCCGGTGCCGACAAGTCCGACGACCTCCCCATCGCTATTTCGTAAAGGCACCTTGCTGCTTGAAACCCATTTCTGGTTGCCTTTCGTGTCTATGACTGGTTCTTCATAACTGATGAGACGCTGGCCCGATTCTATGACCTTTCTGTCATCGCCATGATAACGACTTGCCAGTTCCTTCGGGTAGAAGTCGAAGTCGGTCTTGCCGATGAGTTGGTCCGCTGTTTTCGCCCCCATGAGCAGTGCCACGGCGATGTTGCCCAGGAGAAAGCGGCTTTGCGTGTCTTTGACATAGATTGGGTCTGGGGAGGTGTCTATCACAGTGCGGAGCAGATTGCGCTCTTGCGCCAGCGCCTCCTCCCCCTTTTTGTGTTCGGTGATGTCCCGGACGACTCCCAGGACTCCGCGGATTTCGCCGGTGGCAGTCTTGAGCGGGAGAAAGGTTTCCGAAGTGAAACCACTGGTTCCGTCCTTGAGGCGATATGGGATGTCATCTTCTCGCCCCATCTCACCTCCCATCGCCTTCCGCATCATTTCATCTATTCCTACTTCGATGAGGTGAGGAAACATCTCCCACGCTACCTTCTCGTTGCCGACGACCTCCTCTCGTGGGGTCTTGGAGATCTTTTCCATCCCACGGTTCCAATAGGTGTAGTGGAAATCCCGGTCCAAGACCAAGATTCCATCGCTCATAGACTCAACGATGTTCCCGAGAAGTTCCTGATTTTCTCTTAGCGCCTCCTCCGCCTTCTTGCGCTCGGTGATGTCCCGGAAAATGCCCTGGATTATCTTTTTTCCGCCGAGTTCCATTACAGTAGCGCTTATGTACACCGGGACAGTGGTTCCGTCTTTCCTGACGACGTGCCCTTCGTAATCAGCTTTTTGACCCGATTCGACGTGCTTGCGAAATCCTTCCTGGTGAAACTCAACCTTATCTGCGGGATGCAACTGGGGCTGATGCGTGCCGATGATCTCTTTTCGAGAACGACCTACTAATCGTTCAGCCTCCTTGTTGGCATCCAGAAGTACACCTGTCTCGACATCCGCAATGAAGATAGCATCGCCTGCGTTTTCAAAAAGGAGGCGATGCTTTTTCTCCGAGGCCCTCAACGCTTCTTCGATTTTCTTGCGCTCGGTGACGTCCCAGAAAACTCCCTGCATCCCTACGACCTCTCCCTTGAAGCTGCGCACGGGCGATTTGAACACCTGCACATATATCCTCTCGCCGTCCGGTGTTTGGTGCTCTTCAACGTCCTCGAAAACCTCTCCCGTTTCGACGATCCGTTTGTCGTCGCTGCTGTACTTCTGCGCCAGCTCTTTCGGGAAGAAGTCGAAGTCCGTTTTGCCGAGGATTTCGCTCAGAGGCCTCCCCAGGACGGCGCAGAAGTTCTCGTTCCCGAAGGTGAACCTCCCTTCCAGGTCCTTACGGAATATATTTTGCGGCAGGCTTTCAACAAGGGAGTGATATAGGGCTTCGGAGTCCCTCAGCGCCTCCTCCGCACGCTTGCGAGCGGTTTCCAGCGCCTCCAGTTCGGCAACCCTTTGACGCATCTGCGCGAGTTCATCTATGAGTTGCTGTTTTGATTTGGCTTCATCCTTCATCCTTTTTCTCCTGAAGACGCGGCTAATCCCCGAATGGGCCGGTAGCGGTTTCAACCCCGGTCTTTCTCACGAAAGCGGGGCTTTCTTGTGGTCAAAGCCAGAGCGGGCGACAAAAAAAGCCTTATACCCCCCCGTATAGGAAGTTATAAAGCTACGTGTTTCCCCCCGGAAAAACTCCGCCGCCGCCGGTCTGTTTTGTGGGCTTTGCTTGCCGCCACCGCCGGCCTGAAGGGTGTTAAGATTTAACCTTTCTCCTCCTTTTCCTCCTTTCAAATAATATCAATTGTCTTTTACCACGAAAGGAGCAAGCCTGTCAACCACTTTTTTGGGTGCGGCGTATGGCATCGGTCTTGGGCGGATACCCCGCGAAGGCGGCGGAGGGAAAAAGGGAATAGAAGGGTAACGCAAAGGCGCAGAGTCGCAGAGAGAAGGTTGAGAAGGATCCCCCGCCATGGCGGGGCTGTCGTGGCATGGGCATTTTGCCCATGGGTGTTCACGGGCGGGACGCCCGTGGCACGTGGGGCACGATGAGCTACCACTCAGGATACATCGTGCTCAGGCTGAATTGCTGTGTTGTCGCGCTCGCTTGGACTTCGGGTTTGCGGACTTTTCGCTTTCCCTGCCGCCTCCATCGCCCTCGTCGGTATAGTAGCTGTATCTGTAACTGTAACGGTAGCCGTAACCGTAGCCGTAGTAATAGTAACGGCTTTCCCTCTTATCCACTTCGTTGAAGACGAAGCCCAGGATGTTAGCGTTCGCGCGCTCCAGGTCCCTAACGCCCATCTCAACCATCTTTTTCGGAGACTTGGCGCTGCGGGTGACGTTGATCACTGCGTCCACAACATTGGCCATGACCAGAGGGTCGGCTACGACTGTGCATGGAGGTGAATCGAAAAGTATGAGGTCGAACTTATCTCTGAGAAGTTCCGTCAACTTCTTCATCCGCTCAGAGGAAATGAGGCGGGAGGGATTCGGAGAGGATCCGCCGCGAGCTATCGCAGAGAGGTCCTCAATGCCCGTCTCCTGGATTACCTCGTCCAGATCGGCCTCTCCGACGAGGTAATCGGTCACGCCCTTCTCATTCTTCAGATCGAATATCTTATGAATGGTGGGCTTGCGTAAATCACAATCAACCAGCAACACTTTCTTGCCATTGCGGGCGGCGGATATTCCGAGGTTGGTGAGAGTGGTCGTCTTACCCTCGGCGGGGCCGGCGCTTGTCACCAGGATTGTTTTAAGGTTGTCGGACGCAGAGGAGTACTGTATGCTTGCGAGGACTTTCTTGTAGGCTTCGGATATGTTTGACCGCGGGGATATGTCAGCGATTCTCCCTCTCTCATCAAGAGAGCTATAGTTGGCAGAGAACTTAGGCACGGCTCCAAGGACGGGTTTGCCCAACTCCACTTCAATGTATTGCGGGTCCTCCACCTTGTCGTTCAAGTGCTCGACGAAGAAGGCGCCGCCGCATCCCAGAACCAAGCCAGCAACAACTGCAAGGGCGATATTGACTTTGGTCCGGGGCCGGAAGGGCCTCTGCGGAACATCCGCCCTGTCCACGATACGCACGTTGCTTTTCTCGGTCTCTTCCGAAACCGCCGTCTCCCTCTTCCGCTTCAGGATCTCCTCGTAAACCCTCTTGTCGGCTTGAACCTCTCGCTCAAGGCGCTGATATTGGACAACGTTGCTGGTGAACTGCAGCACTTCCTGCTTTTTCTTGGTGACCAGTGCAAGTAGTCGCTTTTCTTCTTCCTTCGCCTTGAAGTAGCGGTTTTTCACCTCCTCGACGACTTTTTGAATATTCTTATCAATTTCCTTTCTAATGTTGTCCAGCTCTTCCTTGGCCGAAATCATCTTCGGGTGCTTCGTCCCATAGATTTGCTCCAGCTTTTTTTCGTTCTGAATCGCCTTGAACTCCTCCAATTTTTTGTCGTTTATCAGCTTATCGTTGACAACCTCCTCTTCATGCCTAAGGTCGTCGAGGGACAGGTTCTTGAGATGTTCGTATCTCGCTTCTCTCTTTAAGCGCTCGGCGCTTGCCACGGTCGCTGCTTCGATGAGTTTGGATAGCTCTTTCTGCTTTTCGTCCACACCGACAATGTTCGTGTCTTTGAAGACCTTAAGCTTGAAGTTCATGAACCTCTCTTCTGATTGATCGACCTTTCCCCCCGCCTTGGTGAGCTCTTCACCAAGCTTATCGGCCGCCTCGCGAATGTCCTCGACTTTTTTGTTTCTGTCTTGCTCGATGTAAGCTTCTGCGAGGGTGTTGGCCATGCGTGCCGCCTGCGCGGGGATTCTGGATTGCGCGATTATGTTCACCAGGCGGCTATTCCGGACGGGCTCGATCTTCGTCATCGCCAGCACGTGTTTTCTCGTCAGCTTGGCATCCTGCGGACTGGCAGGACGGCGCTTCTCATTGCCCTCCTCGTCCTTATACTTTCTTCCATTTACCAGCCACTCTGCGACAGTCTGAGCCAGGGTGCGACTTTTCAGAATCTTGTACTGCGTATTGTAGTAGTCAAGATACGCCGTATTCACATTGACCACGTCCTTGAAGGAAAGCAGGTTGACGGTTTCTTTCTGGATCTCGATCTGCGCTGTCGCCCTGTACATCGGGGTCGCCTTCAGCGAGGCTATGGCTACAATGGCAACGAGGAATGCAAGACAAGTTACGGGAATCAACCATCTCTTACGCAGAACGTAGTAGAGGTCCTTTATCGTCGTGCGCTTCGCGTAGATGTACGGACCGACCTCCGGCGCCGTCTGCGGTACTTGCTCGTGATTTTCTTGTGAGGCGTTGTTTCTCGCCATTAGACCAATCTCCTCGTGGCAGAAGGCACAGTTCCACTTAGGACATCATACGCAAATAACAAACATGCCAGAGCCAAAGAAAATCGAGTTTCCCCGTTCCATCCGGGTCGTACGCACGCTTGCACGCTTAACCTCGCGGAACTCCATGTGGCAGCCCTACGCTCATTTGCCTCCAATGGGCTCCTCCCTTTCCCAAAAATCTCCGTTTCAGAAGCTATCTTTTCCCCGCGCAAAAGCCGCCGGCAGACGCCTATTATCCCTTCTCTCAAGCTTCCACCGGTTGGATGCCGCCTTGGCTTGGTGACCCATCCTCCGCCTTTTCCTGAGGTGACCAGCCCACGGTTTTCTGGCTTATGCTCGGGTGGTATTCCGGCACCATCTCCATCAGCTTCCCACGTACCTCACCAAGTTGCATCATAATAGACTTTTCGACGAGATAGTCAATATCTTTATCCAGAGCGGCGGCGTCTGGAACGTCGAGTCCGAAGTTTATGCGGTGGATCTTCGGGTGCTCTGTTTCGGCGAAGGTCTCATTGCGGCCCACCAACTGCTCTTCGAGCTTCTCGCCGGGGCGAATCCCGGTAACCTCAACGCGTATGTCCCTCCCCTCGACATATCCGGATAGCCTTATCATTTGTTTCGCGAGGTCGAGGATACTCACAGGCTCACCCATGTCCAGCATCAATATGTCACCGTGCTGACCTATCGCTCCGGCCTGGATGACAAGCTCCACGGCCTCCGGGATGGTCATGAAATACCTCTTCATGCTTTTGTCCGTGACGGTCACCGGCCCGCCGAGCTCTATCTGGCGCCTGAAGGTGGGGAGGACGCTCCCCTTGCTATCCAAAACGTTGCAGAAGCGTACTCCGACAATCACTGTGCCGGATTGTTTCCGGGCGCTGACCATCATTTCAACGATGCGCTTGGTGCATCCCATAACGCTTGTGGGGTCGGCTGCTTTATCGGTAGAGATGACAACAACTCTTTCCACACCGTACTCTTCAGAAACATCCAGGATGTTTCGAGTGCCCATGACGTTGTTCAAGACCGCTTCGTCGCAATTAACTTCCGTCAAATCAACATGCTTGTGAGCGGCCGCATGGAAGACGACGTGGGGACGAAATCGAGCAAAGACGGCGGCCATCTTGCGCTTATTCGTTACCGAGCCGAGGACACAGTAGATTTTCCCTTGTGAGCTTTTTGGAGCGAGCTGAAGGCGAATGTGGTGAAGGCTGTTCTCGCCTTTACCGAGGAGGATCAACGATTCGGGCTCGAACTCCGTGACCTGCTTGCAAATCTCACCGCCGATGGACCCCCCCCCGCCCGTTACGAGAACTCTCTTTCCCCGCAGGTAGCCGCTGGCTTTCTCCAGATCCGTGCTAATTGCCTCTCTTCCCAGCACGTCCTCCGCATCCAGCTCGTTCAAATCGCTTATCTGCCTCTTGCCGATAATCACGTCGTGTAGGTTCGGCACCGTCTTGACACTGATCTGGGTTTGCGCGCAAGCTGCAAACACCTGCCTTCTCAGGATGCGTGTCGCTGACGGTATGGCAATGATTACCTCGTCAATCCTCTCTTGCTCGATCACCGCCGGAAGGTCAGCAATCTTTCCAAGCACCGCCACTCCATGAATCCTCAGTCCGGTCTTCACGGGGTCATCGTCGAGGAATCCGACGGCGACGCGTGGACTGCCATTTCCGTACCGAAAGCTTCGTACAATCGCCTCGCCGGCGTCTCCCGCGCCGATTATCAGTGACCTCGGCAGGAGGCTGCCGCGCTTTCTCCCAATGCCCCGACTCTTTATCATGCGAAAAGCGAATCTCGTCCCTCCGAGTAGAAACACCAGCAGCATGGCATCAATAACAAGAACTCTTCTGGGATAGCCCTCGAGCCTCGTTACGAAAACCAACAGGACGATAATGAGCGCCTGGCTGGAAGCAACCGCTTTGAGGATGTTCTCCAAGTCGGTTATGCTTGTGTACCTCCACGAAGCTGTGTGCAGCTTGAAGAACAAGAACGAAAGAATGCGACAGCCGACTACCAGGGACAACGTCTCGGCGAACACGTTAAAGTACGACCTCTCGAGACCGGACAGCCCGATGACAAAGGAGAGCCAGTAGCTCAGGATGGCGCAGGCAATATCCAAAAGGAAGAGGAGGTCACGCTTTCCTCGCCAAAATGTTTCCATCAGTTGGGACCCCCTTTGCGTTTCGGTTGCTTGAGATTTAGGATTGAAGTCGTGTCCCGGACACTCCTTCGGTGCGGCTTCCTCGCGACAACTCGCTCTGTTTTTCTTACCACATTTCGCGCGGAAATGGGAGCTTTATTGTCCTATTCTCCAGCTCCCGTCGGCGAAAATCTTGGGCGTTGACGAGTGGCGAAAGGCACTTTGTCCCTTGCGGACAGGGTATCCTGCCTCTCTGCGATAATCCGTTCCCCAAGGCGAGGGCGTGCAACATTGGTTGTTTGTCAGCACAACACGCACCGCCGGCCTCGGAGACGTAAGACTCCCACCGGCCATGTTTCTCCGGGTGCGGCAAGATGTAAAAAACCCGTTAAACTCGCGGCGAATCCACGTATATGTTTAGGTCAACGAGCCATAACCAAAACAGCTCCCGCCTGGCTCGATGTTCTTTACTGCGTGTAAAAACTGCGAATACGGTCTATGACATACTGGACCTGGTCGTTGCTCAATTCCGGTATGTTCGGGATTGAAATGACGTCCTGGGCAAGCCTTTCTGTGTTCGGGAGATGAAAGCGTGAAAGTCCCAACTGTTCTTGATGATGCACCGGAATGGGATTGGAGATTATGACTTCAATACCGCTCTCGCGGAGGTAGGCGGCAAGCTCGTCCCTCTTGGCTACTCGCAAGACATAGTTTTGGTACACGTCCTGAAATCGCTCATCCGGGCGTGGGGGGAGCTTGACGCCTGGAACATCCGAAAGCCCTTCGTAATACAAGTCGGCTATTTCTCGCCGCCTCTGGACCCACGCTGTGACATATTTGAGCTTGACGTTCAAAATGGCGGCCTGAACATTATCCAGCCTGGTATTAAACCCGAAACACGCAAGCTCGTCCTTCGTTTTCCGTCCGTGATCCCTCAACAGCCAGACTTCTTCTGCGAGTTGCGGGTCGCTGGTAGCGATAAGTCCTGCGTCCCCCGCGGCGCCGAGGACTTTTGCGGGGTAGAAACTGAAACCACTGGCCAGCCCAAAGGAACCGGCTTTTTTACCGTCGCAAGTCGCCGTCAGGGCCTGAGCCGCGTCCTCGATGACGATGAGACCATGCTTCGCTGTGACCTCCATTAACCTTGTCATATCGCACATGCGTCCGTTGAGATGCACGGGCATGACAGCTTTTGTTTTCGACGTCACGGCTTCCTCCACCTGGCCGACGTCCATGTTCATGTCATCGCCGACGTCCACCAGAACCGGAGTGCCCCCTGCGTGGACGATAGCGGCGATGCTTGCGACATAAGTATGAGCCACAGTGATAACTTCATCGCCCGGACCTATCCCTGCCGCCAGGAGGGACAGAATCAACGCATCGGTCCCGCTGTTGACTCCGACGCAACGCTCAACATCGAGCAGGTCCGCCATGCTTTCCTCGAATCTCTTCGTCTCCTCCCTGAGAATGAACTCGCCGCCGGCAAGAGCGCTCGTGACCGCGCGATCTACCTCATCCCTGATTCTCTCGTACTGAAGGGGATAGTTCACAAAGGGAACTTTGTATTTCATTTCTGGGTCCTCTCGCGAAAATTGTTGTCAATCATCTTTTTTGACTCACTCACTATGCCTTCAACAGATAAGCCGTAAACTTTCCGCAGATGCTCCTGGTTGCCAACCTCGTGGCAGAAGCTATCGCTTACGCCCATCCTCTTCAAGACCGCCTGGTGACCGGCGGCCTCAGCAAGAACCTCTGCAACCGAGGTTCCCAGGCCCCCGATGACGCTGTGTTCTTCGACAGTGACGATCTTCCCCGTGTCCCGTGCGGCAGCCAGAACGCTTTCGGCGTCCAGTGGTTTTAGCGTATGCATGCTCAGGACGCGCGCGCTCATTCCTTGCTGCTTCAACACGACAGCGGCTTTCAGTACGGTAGGGAGAATCCCCCCGGTGGCGATAAGGGTGATATCTTTGCCGTCCTGCAGTGTGATGGCCTTACCAATTTCGAACCTCGGTGGGCTCTTGTGGACGACCACCTCCCCGGCCCTGCCGAGTCGGAGGTAACAAGGGCCCGGGGTCTCATAGACAGCTTTGGTTGCAAGGGCCGCTTCGACAGGGTCCCCAGGCGCCACGACAGTCATATTGGGCATGGCGCGCATGACGGCGAGGTCCTCGGTGGCATGGTGCGATAAGCCCAGGGCCCCGTAAGCAAAACCGCCACCGACGCAGACAACGTTCACATTAAGCTCATGATAACAGACGTCATTCCGTATTTGCTCGACGCAACGTATGGTGGGGAAGTTGCCTATGGAATAAGTGAAAACAATCTTGTTGCTCAGGCCCAACCCCGAGGCTACGCCGGTCATGTTTTGCTCAGCGACGCCTGTGTTAATGAAACGACTGGGGAACCGTCGAGAAAATTCCTCAAAAACTCCGAAGCCCAGGTCGGCCGTGAGAAGGAAGATGCGCTCGTCACGGCTCGCCAAATCCGTCAGCGCTTTGATAAAGGATTTTCTCATTCTCGGTCAGCCAATTCTTCGAGAGCTCGCCTCAGCTCGTCGTCATCCGGGGCTTTATAGTGCCACAAAACATTGTTCTCCATAAAGCTGATTCCCTTCCCCTTGACTGTGTGGGCAATGACGCACGATGGTTTGCCATCCTCGAACGGAACGGCGGAAAGCACACTCTCAATCTCTTCACAGTCATGTCCGTCAACTTCCTTTACTGCCCAGCCGAAAGCACTCACTTTTTCTGCAAGGGGTTCGAGGTCAAGGACTTCCTCCGTTCTCCCGCACGCCTGAATCTTGTTGTAATCAATGATGGCTGTGAGGTTGTCCAGGCGATGGTGCGAACCGAAAAGCATAGCCTCCCACACCGGCCCCTCGTCGCATTCTCCATCGCTGAGAAGCGCAAACACGCGGTACGATGCGTTATCACTTTTCCCAGAGAGCGCCATCCCGGAGGCGATGGGGAGCCCATGCCCCAGAGAGCCCGTTGAAGCTTCAACGCCCGGTATGCCGTAGTGTGTGATGTGCCCGTAGAGGCGTCCCCCGTCAAGATAGTAACTGTCCAGCCATTCCATGGGGAAGAACCCTTTCATGGCAAGGACAGCATAGACCGTCGCGCATCCGTGTCCCTTGCTCAAAATGAAGCGGTCGCGCAAATCCCAATCCGGATTGGAAGGATCGAGTCGCAGAATCCGGTCGTACAGCACCGCGACAATCTCGGCAATGGATAGCGCGGAGCCAATATGCGAGCATCTGGCCCTGTGGACCATCTCGAGAACGTGAATCCGAATCTGCCTTGCCGTCACTTCGCACGAATTTTCTGGCATCGTCCCGCCCTTGGCGCTGTCGCAGCCCCGTGAGCTTTTCATAGCCCGCGCTGCGCTGCGAGAGTGGTTGAGAAGCGTGTTCCGCTGTCCCTGCTTAAGAAAGAGGCTCCATGAAAGCAATCAAGCCCGGATGCGCGTGAAAGCCCTGCCCGGGAAAAGGCTGCCCAGGACAGCGTGCAATGAACCACGCATGTCGTCATTTCTCGAAGAAATCGCGTACACAGTCCATAACGTACTGCACCTGCTCGTTGCTGATTTCGGGGCAGTCCGGCAGGCAAGCAAGTTCTCTTGCTACCCTCTCCGTGTTCGGAAGAGAAACGTTTGTGAAGCCCAGGGCATCGTGCAGATGTACGGGCTTTGCCAGAGAAATCAACGTCTCGACGCCGCGCTCCTTGAGGTGCTGTATGAAAGAGTCCCTTTGCTTCGTACGGATGACATAGTTCTGGTAAACATCAAAATACCTATCGTCCTCAAAAATCGGCAGCCTCAGGCTGGGAATGTCCGACAAACCGGCATCGTACATCCGGGCTATCTCTCTCCGTCGGTCAATCCACTCAGGCACGTACTGCAATTTCACGTTCAGCACAGCCGCGTTAACATTATCCAATCTGGCGTTGAAACCGAAGCAGCGAAAGTCACCGGTTTCTCTATCTTGCCCGTAGTCCCTCCAGAAAGAGAGATTCCGCGCTAACTCCCGGTCATTTGTCACAATCATCCCGGCATCTCCGATGCCACCGAGCATCTTCAACGGGTAAAGGCTGAAGCAGCCCGCCAAACCGAATGAGCCGACCATTCTCCCATCAAATCTGGCGCCAAGGGCTTGCCCCGCGTCTTCTATGACCACCAGATTGTGCTTCTCGGCTATGCTCATGAGCCTCGCCATGTCACATGATCTTCCATTGAGGTGCACCGGAACAACGGCGCGCGTCCGTGACGTAATGGCCTGCTCCAATTCGTCCATGTCCATGTTGAAGTCGTCGCCCACCTCCACGAACTTCACCTGCGCCCCGCAATTGACGACAGCGGATACAGTGGCGATGCAGGTGTGGGAGACTGTGATTACTTCATCATTCCGATCTAAATCTATCGCCCTCAGCGCGAGGTGGACGGCGTCTGTTCCGCTGCCGACGCCTACGGCATATTCGCTTCCGACGAAAGACGCGAAGTTCTTCTCGAACTCTCTCACGTCCCCCCTTAGAATCAAGTCCCCGCGAGACAGAACGTCTCTGATCGTCTCCATAATGGGTCGCTCGAGGCGATTAAACTGGGCTGCAGGATTGATGAATGGCACCTTGTATCCCATGACTAAACCTCCTTGGAGAGCCTGGTGTGAATTATCGTTTTGATCGTCGCGAAGATAATCTTAATGTCCCCCCAGAAAGACCGCTCCTCGATGTATCGTAGCTGAAGCGCGATCTTCTCATGCATGACCCTCTCCACATACGCCTTCACCGGGTTGTCGCTGCCAGTTAGAAGCTTGCCCTCGTCGTGGAATCGCAGCGAGCCGTAGTCTGTCATTCCGGGGCGAACGGATAGAATCGCGTTCTTCTCTTCCTCAGCGTAATATTCAAAAAACAGTGGGGCCTCCGGCCTTGGCCCGACGAGGCTCATTTCACCCCGGACAACGTTAAGAAGCTGAGGCAGCTCATCTAACTTGAACTTTCTGATAAACTCTCCGACCCTGGTAACTCTCGGGTCGCCCTCCGGGGTAGCAAGCACGCCGATTCTTTCCGCGTCGGGCACCATGGTCCTGAACTTAAGCATCCTGAAGCGCTTACCAAAGCGGCCAAGCCGTAACCCTTTGTAAAACACCGGACCCCTCGAATCCAGTTTTATGAACAAGCAGATGACCAACAACAACGGCGATAGAAAAGCGAGTCCTATGGAAGAGGATATGATGTCAAAGGAAAGCTTTAGCACCGAGTCCATGGCTGGTCTCCACCCAAAACAACAACCGTGGTACACCGCCCACACAACCGAGATTCAGCAATTCAATCCGAGGGGTAAACATAAATCCTCGATGCTTCCCCCTTATGGATTTGAACTTTTCCCATCTGCTTACAGCCCATCTTCTCGAAGAACCTTGAGCTTCTTTCGTTCTGGTAACCCACCGTCGTCTTGAATTGATCCACACCTTTTTTCTCAAGCCACACCCTCAGCTCTTCGAAAAGCAGTCCAGCTGTTCCCTTGCCCTGATGGCCTGCTTCAACCACGATGCTCAGCAATTCCGGCTCTGGAAGGTCGGGCGAGGTCTTGACTCCATAGAGGACAATCTCCGCGATTTTTTTGACGGTGCCCGGATTGAGAAGTTTCAGAAAAAGCAAAGAGGACAGGCGTAGAGAATGCTTTCTCAACAAGTACGCATAGAACTGCCCCAGATGCAGAAGGCCCGCCACAAAACCTGTGACTTTACCGTCCTCCGTCGCCACAATGACTGCGCCACCTGGGAATTCGTTGAGCGACCGATAAATCAGAGTGAGGATTCTTTCCCCTAATAGGCTTAGAAACCCCCAACCTATGTATTCCCTGTGGAGCTTAGCGACGGCCGGAATGTCCTTTGTTCCGGCCTTGCTGAGGCGAACGACGACAGCTTTCACGTGCCACACCCTCTATGTGAACCGCAAAACGCGTGTAGATCTTAGGGGCACCGAACTTTTCATCAAAGATCCTTTTGATATTCTCACACATCTCCCTGCGTAAGTTTGCGTCATCGAGTAAGGCCTTGACGCAATTGTACAGCCCGTCCTTGTCGCCCGGGTCATAGTAGAATCCTATTCTATATTCCTCGATTAGGTTTCGGAAATCCCCCGGCGTAGAAGCTATCACAGGCAAGTAGGCGGAGAGATACATGAACACCTTGTTTGGAAATGCTGGGATGCTCTTACTCAAAGGGCAGATAGCCGCGTCCGAATTGGACAAAAGGAAGAGTATCTCTTCATGCCCCAACCATCCTGTGAGGAGAACGTTGGGGAGAGCCGACGCTTCCTGATACACTCCGTCCCAAAGTTCACCGGACCCCGCGATAATGAACAACAAATCATCCCGCCTCTCTTCTAAGAAGCGCTTTGCAACCTCCACGATGATTAAGGGATTGTAATAGCGGTTAAAGGTCCCTACGTATGTTATAATCACCTTGGCTTGGCATGATAGTACCATCTCCCGGAATCGCGGGTCCACGTCGGAAAAGTGCGTCTCTTCCGCGGGGTCGGTCCCGATGTAGAACACCCCGTCTTTCCGGGACATCGACCTGCCGGCATAACCCAGGCCCCACTCTAACAGACTTTCCATCATCGCCGTTAATCCATTCGCCTTAGAAAGGGCGCTCGCGGTGTAATAGAAATCAGAAAAAAGTAGGAACCTCGCGACCTTCCGAAGGCCCCCTCTCACGTAATCCAAGAAGATATCCGGCCATTGGTCTCTGATATCCACGATGACCGGAATTCCACGCCTGTTTGCAAACTTGACAACGGAGTAAGCCAAATTATGGGGAGGGGTGGCCACAACAACCACATCGGGCCGCTCCATTCTGCGGGCTTGCCGACCAAATTTCCAAGCTATGAGGTGGTGATCGAGGTACCTGCGCAGGGAGATATTCTTCTTATACCCTAAGCCCTTCAGCAGCTTTAAGGTATGGTTGGGCGAGAGCCTGATGTCCGTGTCCCCATCACGGAGCATCGTCTTTGTAATGTGGTCGAAGGCGCTGGCCCACCTTACGACGGTGTGACCCCGATCTACCAGCTTTTGCGACAGCAAGGTAAGGCGCTGTTTGCGAACGCCGGCCCTTATGGGCAGAGGTTCACCGAGCTGGACAAGCCAAATGTTCATATATTCTTCACGCAGCGCCCGAGCGTTTCCAGAGACCAACGATGGGCAGTCTGGAGAACAACGGCCAGACATTTTTCCAGGAGGCTAACCATTTCCGTCGGGGCAATCGTTTCCACATGTTGCCCGCTTCCCTTGCGCAGCAGATTTCCTGCGGCCGCGTCGCCCCGCCGCGTATGCAACGGCATCCCCGGCCCTGCCTCGGAAGCAACGAAAAGGCGCAGGATTCCCTTAGTCCTCACTCCCGACTTTGGGTTGCCGCGGCTCGCCGCCAAGTTCCCGATAAAGCGCCACAAGCTTCCGGCTTTCCATCTCCCAGTTATACCTTTCGATAATCAGCCGTCTGCCATTCTCCCCCATTCTCTCTGCCTGCTCCGGATTCTCTATCAAATACTCAACGGCGCCGGCAATTTCCCCAACATTAAGCGGGTCCACGCAAATTCCACACCTGTGTCCCTCGATCAACTCCCTCCACAAAGGAAAATTGGACCCGATAATGGGAAGCCCTCTCGCCATATACTCAAACAATTTGTTGTTTCTCCAGCAGCAGGCGAGGTGGTTTGGGATAGGATGGAAAAGGATCAATCCCACGTCAGCTCCATCCAGGTACTCGAATACCCTCTCGTGAGGAACCTGTCCCATGAATTCTACCCTCTTCGATGCTGTTCTGCGAAGTTCCTCTTCAAAGGAAGCGTCAGTGAAGCTGCCAATTAGCAATAATGTGGCAGGATACCTCACAATATCAACTGCGCGCACCATCTCCTCGATTCCTCTGTCCCTCGACATTCCCCCTACGCAGATGAGAATCGCTGACGATCGTCGGAACCTTTTGCTTGTCGTTCTCGCCGTTGCTATAAAGGGAAAATTCCTGAGGATGGTGACCCTGGCTCGGCGAGGAAAATGCCTCGCGATGTCATCCGCGGCCACCACAACCGCATCGAAAACAGCCGAGCTTACCCTTTCCACTACACACAGTACGGCGCCCACGGTACTCCTCAGGGATCTCGGTATCCATGCCTTGGACAGGACGCTCTTCGGGAAATCCTCATGGACGTCGTAGATGACCTTTCTTCTCTTCACAAGCTTCAGGAAGAGTCCCAGAGGAATGAGCTCTGGATCATGGAAATGGTATATGAATGCGTTTTCCTGCAGGGCAACCTTTAGCAGCCCCGCGCTTCCGAGCATCCGCCGAAACCTGTTTCTCGGCTTGGGAACACCCACGATCCTCACGCCGGTCACGACATCGTTTCTGGGATGCTGCGCCACCAGGACTACATGGTAATGGTTGGCGGCAAGCGTCTTCGCCTCCCTGTGAAAGACGCGGACGTCAAGCGCCGTGGGATGCACGCAGGTTAAGAGGCATACCTTCTTTTTCACAGCCAGCCAGCTCTCCCGGAATCGTGTTCCGCCGGGCAAACTCCACATAATAGCGCTCCGCAGTGCCCGGTGAGGACGGTCAGGGCCTGCCGTCCCAGCCTTCTCCACCGCTAGCGCTGGCCGTCAGCATCCGGTTGCCTGCGCAACGGACTGGGCCTCCCGCCTCCCGGCCTGAACCGTACCAGGACCAGATCCGCGGCGGGTCGGTTACCGAGTGCCCGTTGCCCCTGCGCGCCTGGGTAACGGTCTCCCGAGGGCTCCCGGTAGGCACCGCCCTGGACCTTCCCCAGAAGGATCCACAAGATCTTCCCGAAAACGACGGCCACGAGCAGTAGGACAGTGCACCCTATCAGTCTGAGGAATGGTTGATATATGGACCCGCCAAAGGCAATGACCAGAAAGTAAATCCATGCCGAGCCCACGATAGTGCTGAGGATGTTGTTCCTGCGTAAGCTGATCGTCCGGTGTATCCAACCAAAGACCAGGCCCCATACAAGCGCCCCGAGCCAAAACAAATAGCCGAAGTTCATATACAGATCCCCCACGAATGTGGGGTGATTGCTCAGCATGTCTGTAACCACCCGCGGGTTTTCTGACGCGACGCGGGCGAAGAGATACATCGTATCCATCTTGAGCCCCCCCGACAGGCTCGAGGGTAGCCAGAACAGCGCCATGGTCCTGTAGGTATTGCCATACAGCCAACCGTGCTCGCGCGGGAACAGTTCAACCGCCAGGAACAGTCTGTCCCTCGCGTTCAGAACTGACGCGGGGCTGCGGGCCATGAATTCGTATGAGCTGCTCTTCTGCACGGTCCTGAGGAGATTCGCAGGGATCCGCTCCGCAGACCATCTGAAGACGTGAAATATCCCCAGCGATAAAACGAGTGCGGCGACCAGCAGGGCCGATGACACCGCCCTGCGCCATTTCGCGCGCATGCGCACGCAGTACAACAGCAGTGGGCTGACGACATGCAGCATAATGGCGCGCGACCCCGCCACCATCAGCACGCCTCCGTTAATCACCGTCACCAACGAAAGGACCGCCCACCTCGTCAGCGCCGCGTGCGGCCTTTCCAGAGCCAAGTACAGAGCTATCATGCTCACGGCGAGCATGTGATACGATACAGTTGTGGCGAGGCCCGCCCTCTCCAACCTCAGCTTCATCCCAGGCACGCGGAGCGACTCCGCTGGGCTGGCGCCTCCGCCCCACATAATGTAAGCGAAGCCTACAAGCGAGAAAGCCAGGGCGACCCACATCACCACTCGAGCTTCCCAGTCGGATATGTACACGCGGGGCCGGGAACGGCTGCCAACTGCGCGCGCGCGGGCAAGGTCCGCAGCCCGCCTCTCCCCCAGAAGGGCCGCTTCACCAAGGCAGAGGCAAATGATCGTGGCCAACGTTATGGCGTACGCCTTGCTGACAACCCCAGCGGGGGAGCCCTCGCCCTGGCCGAACAGGTGCGAAGCCAAGGGGACCACACCGAAGATCAGAAAGAACGCTCCGTAGAAAACGAAGGATACATTCCGCGCTGCCCACCTGCGGGCTGTGAGCAGCGCTGACACGGAGGTGATCCCGACTAACAGGAGGATTTCTAACAACTTGCGCTGTCTTCCTACATTACAAGTGCTTTGCTAATGCGCTCCACCCCGATGGCGCGCCCCGCGCGTCAGCTTCTCTCAGGCCCCGAACCCGCCCGCGAGATCAAGAACAAGGCGAGCATAACATACGCCGCCCCCGACATCAAGTCCGCTCCAACGGTTGCCCAGGCCGCCCCCCGGATCCCATGGCCGGGAACGAGAAGGATCAGAAGTCCGAGGTTGATCGCAAGGCTCGCAGCGTTCAATGCCGCAGTAAGCCAGCGTCTCAGGAACTTTTGCGCGATTCCCACCATCATGTACCTGGGGACGGCGCATGATACGCCCACTATGCGTATGGCAAATACCGGCGCCGCCCCGGTCACCACCGCCGGATACAGGAGACGCAGCAGCAGAGGTCCCAGCAGCAAGCCCGCCGCCAGCGTCAGGAACGCGAACAGCCCCGTCAACGCCAAGTACCGCAACAACGCACCGCGGTGCACTTCGCGAATGCTCTTTTTCCTGGCGACGTAACTAAATGCCACCGCTCCCATCATACCTGCATGCTGAGCAAAAAGCAATGCCACTGCGTTTCCGGCGAAGAAGCACGCTACCTGCCCGAGGGGCACATGGGCTCCCAGATAGAGCCTGCTTAAATACGTTTGACTGAAGCCGATGGCGGCAGTGCCCATGAAGAACGGACTGGTTCGCGCGTAAATCCTAAGGTCGGACCAGTAAAGCCACGGCCGCCCAGCCAGGGAGCGCCGCAGCAGGAAGGCAGTAAACAGGAGACCCCCGGCCGGGCCCGCCGCATAGCTTAACCCCACCGACCCGCGGCCAAACGTCATCACCAAGAAAATGACGAGAATGAAGCCAAGCACGGTGAAAAGGGAGCCCAAGAGTAGCTGGCCGAACTTCAGATAGGCTCGCAGCACAACCTGGAGACCCAGGAGACATCCCAGGACAAGCGCATACAGGGACAGCATGCGGATGTATTCTGCCGTCCGCGGAGAGCCCTTCGCCATGATCCCCGCAATTTCCCCGGCGAAAACCACGAGCACCAGGCAAACCAGCCCCACCACTGACACTGCCACCGCCACGCCGGCGCGAAAGAAAGCATCCTTACGCCGATTCTCAAAGCGCGCGTGCTCTCGAAGCGTCGCGGGCTGAATACCTCCCCCCGGAATCCCAACGAGCAGCATCACCACACCCAGTGCCAGAACAAAACTCCCGAAGGCATCCGGCCCCAGAAAGCGAAGGAGAAACGGATGCACAACAACTTTCTCCGCCGCTAAGGGCAGCGTCCTCGAAAGCCCAAACAGAACAACCCCCGACAAAAACGCTCTGTGTCGCGACCAAAAGCTGGTCACCACGTCACCATGAAAACCATCTTTTCACAACTCTATCAAATGACCCTGGGCCTTATCAGGGGGCGATTGCCGGAGATTGCTTCCGTGACCAATCCACTGCCTGCGGGTGTGGCCACATTTGACTGGGTGCTTCTGCCGAGTGTAACGCCGCCCTGCCCTCGAAAAGGGGGGCAGGATGCCGGCGATACAACCACAAGCCCTCAATCAAACCTACAGCACCGGCCAATCTCCCCAATCCACAGGGACTCCACGGGCGGCATTTATTTCATCCCTGCAGTTCATCACTTGCAAACCTACAGCCCGCGACAAACAGGCCAAAGGCAATTGCTCCACCACTTACATGTAGCCGCACTCGACCTCAATCGCCCGGTCTGATTTAGACCTAACGCACCGACTTCGTGCCTGGAGAAGATTTTGAGAATGTCCTGCCAGGGAGCTCTCAACTACGCTCGCCAACCGGCGAGGCCGGACTATTATATCCTTGGACGTAGGCCAATCGTCTCCATATGCTTGGGCCATACTTGGCGGCAAGGTAAGCGGGACGTAGCAGGTAGTAAAAAAAGAACAGAGAATCGGGTAAGCGTACGAGTTCCCAGTCTGAGCGGGTTGGACTCATCGCGTCGAGAGCGCAGCGGAGACAATAACGCAGTTGGTACGAGATACCGCCTGCCATCTTCAGGTATAAAAGGAACATGTCAGGCAATTCCGGTGAAAAATTGTGGGAGTGAAACATTCCTTCGCGTAACCGCCTGCCGAGGGATCTTATCACAGAGTCTGCACGCAGGGTTCGCAGTACTTCCTCCGGGAGAGCTGCCCCCAGCAGGTCGCTGGCCAGGAAAAGGCCGAGAAAAAGCATTCGCTCGGCGCCGAGCCTTCTCGCCCTGCCGATGAGGCGTTGCCAGTTCAACTCCTTGTGAACGCCGATGAGTTCCGCGACGTCACAAATCCACTCCAGGCGCGTCCAGAAGTGCCTCGAGGCATGCGAGCAGAGGATCAGAAGCAAATCCTCAGGAGAAAAAGCCCAGACCTCCTTGCCACGCAGGGACATAGGCTCGAGATGTTGCCAAAAGGCCTCTGCATCGAGGCGAGAGGAGAAGTACTTCGCTCTTATCCTCCAGTGAAGCTCTACAAAGGGCCAGCCATCGCTATGCGTCAGGCTGAAATGGTGTCGGGACTCAAGGTAACAAGCTTCTTGCCTGCGGGTCAGCGGAAATTGCAGGCTGTATCCCTGAGAGACCAATATTTCTTTTGCCCGTACAACATCCTGTCGGGGAACCAGAATATCCAAGTCACAGAACTGGCGGAGGGAAACGTCTCCGTACACTGACTCGGCAAGGAGGGGGCCTTTGAAGGGGACGGCAGTGATATGGTGGGCCTCAAAAGCATTCAATATCTTCAGCAATTCCTGAGTCATCAAAAGGTTGCGCAACGCGTTGGCATAGGAATAGTCCCGGAGCTGACGCATAATCCGGTCGGGAACGGCTTCAGGACAAGTGCCGGTGAGACTCCGATACAGGAGCGGCGCAACACCATGCGAAATGGAGGTGCGCAGCAGATGCTCCCAATCTATCTCCTGCTGTACAAGAGCCCTAACCCGCTCGGCTATGGGGTGGCGCATCGTTGTTCGTGCGCAGGATAAGAGAAGGTCGCGCTCAGGCCGATGCGACGCAGAAGAGATAGTACTAAGCACCCTCAGAACCTCTCAGTCAGAACTCTGTTTCCATGTCCGCAATGCCTTGGTGGACTCCGGAGGATGTTCGGCGACAGCCTCTTGCACGACCTTTTGTCAAGCGCCTCGCACGCTCATGGCGAGAGAAGTGCTGCTCGGCTAAACGACGGGCAGTCCTGCAGGCGGGAAGTCGAAGAATTGGTTTACAGAATTGCCGTAAGACGCCGGAACGGGCAGAAAGGAAACGAGGCCGATGTCGGACGCCGCCGAAAGACGGGACATGATGGCCTTGGGAAAGCGATGGCAAATGACCGCATTTTCTAACTCTTCTCGGGCCGTGGACTTCTCGACGTTGGGCCTTTCGCGTCCATCGCCTGCAAGAGCGGCAAGTGCTTCAGGCGAAAGCTGTGCCAATTCCCTGAGAAACTGAAAATCCTTCTTGCGCTCAAGCTCCCGACTCGGATAACGATCTTTGCAAGGCCCTCTCGCCGTCCTTCACGATGTCCTGGAAAGTGGCCTTGGTGGGCTAAGAAAAAAAACGCCTAACGGGTTGAAGCTCAACAGCTCTCCCCACTATCGGCGCTTCCTCACAGCTCCGCTCCCTCAGTTACATCCTCAGGGATATAGCCTACCTCGAAAAGTCCTCGTTATGGTTTATCACCGCCGCCGAAGCGAAGCGATGGTTTCCTGCTTTAGCGATGAAGGCAACTGACTCTTGCCTGAAGCCCCGCTTGCCCTCCGCCGACCCTCGATTTGCCGTCCCAGCCCTATGAATGGCATCGGCCGAATCTCAAGGCACACCATAAGAATCTTGCTATCACAGCGTGCCTTCCCTCCCAACAAAGACACACTTATAGCCCAGAGTTCGCATGTAACCTACCAGAATGCACCCGCGATTGTCAATGCTTCCGCGCATTTGTTGTCAAGCGGGTGCTTCCTATTCATCCTCACCTTCTGCCGATAAGAGCCCGCTCTCGTTTGCAAGGCTGGTCTCGTTGCCACCGAAATACAGCCACATCCACCCTCGAAGAACACTTGCCATTCTCCACCAAAGTTGTCATCATATCACCTCACCCCTGGGGTCAAGCGCGGCGTCCAACCTACGAATCCAGTTGCAGACGGACGCCCGCTACCAGGCCTTCGTTCCTCGGTCAAAGGAGAGGGGGGTACTGGGTTATAGAATGCGGGTGGCGGACGTGGCCGACGTGCTCCGGGGGAAGATTTGGGCATATCAGGATGAGCAACGCCGCAGAAGCAAGAGGCAGAAGGACCTGGCTGACATCATGCGATTGGTGGAGGCAACTCCGACTCTGGAAAAGTCGCTCCCTCCGGAAATGCGGAAAGAACTTGAATAGAAACGCTCGAAACAACCGCATCCGCCACACGGTGAAGCCGCGAAAGCCATCCCGCTTTGGCGCGGCTCCATCCCCATATCCCCATCTCTCCTGGCTGTCCATCTTCTTGCGCCTCTGCGTCTCATACCCTCCTGTTCCTCAACGCAGGAGTTTTCGGGGCAGAGGGGAGACTGCGAATTCCAGCGACGATGGCGCCGACATGGACCTGTTGAGATGACATTACCGGAGATAATTCTCAAACGGAGAAGCATCAGGAGATTTCTCGACCGTCCGGTGGAGAGGGAGAAGATCAAAGCCTGCCTGGAGGCAGCAAGGCTCGCGCCTTCGGCAGAGAACGTGCAGCCGTGGCGTTTCATCGTCGTGGATGACGCCGAGGTCTGCCAACGCCTCGCGGAAGAAGCTTTCTCCGGCATCTACAGAACCAGTCGCTTTGCCGCCAGGGCGCCGGTACTCATTGTTATTCTCGCATGTCCGGGTGTCGTCGCCAACAAGCTCGGAAAGGCGATCCAGGGAACGCAGTACTATCTTCTCGATATAGGGATCGCGGGAGAGCATCTGGTTCTCGCGGCAACGGAGATGGGGTTAGGCTCGTGCTGGGTCGGGTGGTTCAGCAAAAGAGGCGTCCGAAAAGTGTTTGGCATTCCGAGGAAATATGACGTCGTGGCTATCATCGCTCTCGGATATCCGGATCCCACCCATCTTGCCCCCAAAAGAAAAAAGGGGCTTTCGGACATAGTTCGGTACAATAACTTCGACTGGAAGTGACCAAGCGCGAGAGGGATGCCCTTGATGAGAATCGAAATCCTCGGAACGGCTGCCTCGGAAGGCGTTCCCGCCCCATTCTGTGAATGCCGGATATGCCGCGAGGCGGCGAGGCGGCGTGGGAAGAACATCCGAACACGCACGTCGCTCATGCTCGGCGAGAAGCATAAGGTTGATCTGCCCCCGGACACTTTCCTTCACTCCCTTCGACGAGGAAAGCCGTTCTCCGAAGTCGAACATCTCTTCATCACCCATTCACATCCGGACCATTTCTATGCGGATTGTCTTCGCCTGCGGGTCGAGCCTTTTGCTTTCATCGAGTCTTCTCGCCCCCTCCACATATACGGCTCGGAAACCGTCCACAGCATCGCGGAAGAGGCTCTCGGCTCGCCCCTGCGGGAGGGGCTTGTTTTCCATGTCGTGGAGCTTTTCCATTCGTTCACGGCTGGCGAAATTGATGTCCTGCCGGTCAAAGCGTCCCACAAGGCGGATGAGCTCTGTCTCAACTACATCTTGACGTCTCGTGGGAAAGGGCTCCTGCAAGCCTTCGACACCGGCTGGTATGTGCAAGATACATGGGACGCTCTGGCGGGCCTCATGCTCGACGCTGTGATTGTCGAGTGCACCGCCGGAAAGCTCGACGAGCCTCCGACCGCCCATCTCGGCGTTGAGCCGCTCATCAAGTTCAAAGAGAAGCTCCTCGAACAGCGCGCCGTTCGCCCGCAGGCGAGGTTCATCGCGACGCATTTCTCACACATCGGCGGGATGCTCCACGAGGAGCTCGAGAAAACCCTCGCGCCCGCCGGCATCGAGGTCGCCTACGACGGAATGGTCGTCGAAATATGAGCGACGCCCCCACCGCACGGTAAGCATCCTATGAACACACATCGAGTCCCGCACAAATGTAGGGATGTCAGGCCTCAGGCGGGGAAGTTCCGGGCGGCGTCCTGAGGCGCCTTCCACTCGTTCCAAATCTGTTTTCTCTTGCCGAGACGCCAAGACGCAAAGGAAGATCGAATCCTGCTGGCTTTCTGTGCGCCGTTTGTCACGCTCAGCGAGGCCTCTGAGTCTCCATCCGGTTTCTTCTTAGCGAGCTTTGCGCCTTTGCGAGAAGTCTCCTCTCTCCCGTCTTCTTGGGCCAAGACGCAAAGGCTGCATGGGTCACCGTCAAGCCCGTTGACTATTCGGCACATCTCGCGGTTGACCTCTATGGTTCGCCAGAAAAGGCTTGACATGTACATACGACTGTCCATACACTAATGCCATGTTTGAGTGGGAATAAGTCCAAAGCCAAACAGAACGAAGCAAAGCACGGGATCTGTTTCGCCGACACCTTCAGTGTGTTCGAGGATCCCAACGCGATGACATTGCAACAGTATTTCTGAAGAGAAGAGAGATGCGTGACGATAGGAATGGACGGCTTTGGTCGCATCCTGGTTGTGGTGTACACGTGGCGCGGTGACAGCATCCGCATCATCTCGGACGGAAAGCGACACGGTCAGAGGTTCGACAATATGAAAGCGAAATATGATTTCGGCAAGGCCCGACGCGGAGCCGTCGTGCCGCCCTCCGGGAAGAAGGTGAGGATCACTATCCGTCTTGACCGTGACGTTCTCGACTGGTTCAGGACGAAAGTCGAAAATCAAGGCGGTGGGAACTACCAGACCATGATCAATGATGCGCTGCGTGCGTTCATTGGGCATCAAGATCATTCCCTGGAAGAGATGCTTCGCCGGGTTGTCCGAGAGGAAGTCAAGAAGGCATCCTGACAGGAGGTGGCGAACGATCTGCTGGAGAGCGACTGCAAGTTGGCTGCGACGTCTCTGCGTTGCGCTGGGCGCCAAGAGGCTTCGACCACGGAAGCAAACACGCGCGAACAAGGTGGTCCAGCCGACGCCATCTCGCGGTTGACATCTGTCGTTCGGCGAACGCAGAACGGTGGAGCGATCCGCGACACAAGCCCTGGCGTATGCTATAGTACAAGGGAAAAGACCAGAGCGGGAGGGTCATGCCCACCATACTGATGATCTTTGGCTGGCGGTTTTTCTTCTACGCCAATGAGAGGAATGAACCGGTTCGCGTGCATTGCCGTAAGGGCGACGCAGAGGCGAAATATTGGCTTGAGGTCGAGGCTTTCGCGGCCCTCGAAGCGCACAGCTACAACATGAGTCCTGCTGACTAACGGAGTGTACGAAGGATCATTTTTGAGCATTTCGATTATATTGTGTCTGAGTGGGAGAAGTTCCAGGAGGGAAAGGATGGATAAGGCGCACGATGTTCAGAATGTTGCGATTGAGGGGGCGATCCTTGGTTTGCGAGTTGACGGCAAGTATTACGAAATTGACATCACCAAGGTATCAAATCGTCTGTCAAGAGCCACTCCGGAGCAGAGGGCGAACCTCGAAGTGTCGCCAGCGGGTTATGGAATCCGCTGGCCCGACCTTGACGAAGACTTATCCATTGACCGTCTGATTGGCATCAAGCATCCTTCCTCCTCGGCGGAAGCGAAAGCACCACCAGTTCGTCGAACATTGGGCTCAACCTGACCGGGCAAACACATCGCGGTTGGCATCGCCCCAAGGTTGCGCATAATGACAGGTGGTTAGAACGATGTAGCGATGTGCGAAGAAAATGTCCAAGGAGAAAAGGAGAAAAGGAATGATTGCTTTCTGTGGATTAGATTGCCATGAGTGTGGCGCATTCCTGGCTACACAAAACGACGATGATGAAAAAAGATCAGAAGTGGCGAAACTTTGGTCAAAACAGTTCAATGTACATATTAAACCGGCTGATATCAATTGCGATGGATGCCATTCAGATGGTGAGAATATTTTTGGCCATTGCAAAGTTTGTGAGATAAGAAAATGTGGCAAAGAAAAGAGCATTGATAATTGTGCACATTGCGATGAATACTCTTGCGAAAAACTTGCGGTCGTTTTTAACATGATGCCGGATGCAAAGAAGCGATTGGATGAGATAAAGAGTGAACTATAAGTTCTCAATCGTTCAATGTCGCATAACAACCGCGTCGAGCAGACGCGAAAAAGCGATGGCGTTTTATATGAAAGCTTCCGTTATGGGGGTGCCTTGTCAGCCGCTGCTCACCCGGACGCGTTAGGCCAAGGACGCGGCTTCATATTCGGACCGACGACGCAGTTGCGAGGTAGAAATGGGTGAGGGCTGGGCAACCCCTTCGGAATACGAAAGCTGAAACCGAAGAACCGAGGCGTGTTAGGCCGACGGGCGCGCGCCCTAAAGGTGATATCAAGAAACTGCGTAAACCATACTTGGATTTGGGGATGAGATGACAGCCGATCAGGAGAACAAGGTCGAATGGGTTCACTGCAACCAGTGCCTTCGCCAAACGCGGCAGGAGGTTGTGACGGCCCGAGTCCTGAGGCAATCCGAAGAAGTAGGAGCAGAGGAAGACCGCCTTCTGCTGCAGTCGGTCACAACCTTCACAGTGCTGGAATGTCGTGGGTGCGGCTGTATGACCCTACGCCGGGGCGTTGTGTCGGACGCTTATGAGGCCGACGAAACCACTTTCTATCCACCACCGATCTCGCGTCACATTCCGCGATGGCACTACGATCTTCCGTCTGAATTCCAGTCGCTGATGAAGGAACTCTACGCTGCACTCCATGCCGATAGTCGCCGCCTTGCTCTCATGGGAGCACGGGCGTTGGTTGACCTCTTCATGAACGTGACAATCGGTGACGTGGGTGGCTTTCGAACCAAATTGGGCAAGCTGGTCGCGGACGGTTACCTCAGCAACAGGAACCAGGAGATTCTTGAACCAGCTCTCGAGGCAGGACACGCGGCCACACACAGGGCTCACAATCCTACGCTCGACGATGTGAGTTTGGTCTTTGACATTGTGGAGAACCTCCTGCAGACTCTGGTGCTGAAGAAACGGGTCGAAGACCTCAGGAAACGGACACCAAAGCGGCAACAAATCCAACCATGAGGTCACCCGTATTGCCGGCCCCCTACGGGTCCGCAAAGGCTGACGTGCGTCGTTACGCCAAGGACGCGGCTTCATATCCGGACGGACGGCCCGGTTCCCTGCTAAGCCTTTTCCGGGAGCGGTTGGTTGCCGCGACGCACCTCCGGAGAGGCAGAGGCGACGATAGATGACGAAGTGGTCCAGGGTCATGTGCTCCGGCGCGAGGGAGCCCTGGTGACTTTGGCGAAGCCAAAGGGTGACTTTCGAATGCCTGAGGAACGCGTCGAGCGGGAATGAGCGTTCGTAAGAAATGCTTCAACGAGATGCGCAGGCCGTGTTTCTCGCCGCGCCGAAAGCGCTGCGAAAGGACGTGATCAAGCCAGTCCCTGATTCTCGCCGGGGGCCCGACAGTCTGGCTTGGTCGTTGGATGCGGGGAGAAATCGTTGTGTCCCAGCCTGTAATGTTGTACCGTACTAACGAGGTGAGCAAATCATGATGAAATCAATCGAAGCGAGAATCGAGAAGGACGGACAGGTGCGTCTCCTGGAGCCGGTGCGCCTGTCCCATGCGTGCCGGGCGATCGTGACGATAATCGAAGAGCCACAGATTCCCGAAACGGCCCTTTTAAGTGAGGCGGCTCTGGGTGAAGACTGGAACCGCCCGCAGGAGGACGAGGCATGGTCTCACCTTCAGCAGGTTCGGTAGTCCTCGTCAGCTTGCCCTTCTCTGACCTTTCGGCCAGCCGTTGTAATCGCTTGCGCTGGACGTGACGACTGGATTTTGTGTCAGGTCACCAGCAATCCGTATGCGGATGCAAACGCGATTAAGATGACCGATGTTGACTTCGCGTCGGGGTCCCTGCAGCGGGTAAGCTTTGTCCGTCCGGGCAAGTTGTTTACGTCCAACGCTTCTCTTATGAAAGCCGAAGTCGGTCACCTTACCCACTCCGCCTTCACAAAGGTACTCGATGCTGTAGTTGCTCTGCTGAAGAGGACGGGGAGAGAGCATACAGCGGACGAATCGAGGACGAGTTCGTGAAGGCCGCGCTTCCCTGCGTCTGTCACCGAGCGGCTGGTTCTGGCCGGTACCCGCCTTTGCGAGAGATTTCTTTTCTCCCATTGGCACGCATAGAATCACCGGCGTGAACACTGCGCCGCGTGCCGCTTCCCGGGTCATCTTCCGCCAATATCGTTCCCTTATGGTGCGCGTTTATTCGACCCATAATAGGACCGATGGGAATCGAGCGGCAGTATCACGGCGACCTGCGAAACCTGGTGTGGAATTCGGGGAGGGGTTGTGACATTTCCCTTTGCTTTTCGTCGGCTCTCCTGCTATAAAAGTTGTCGGGAGATTGAGCGTTTGCAATCTATCGGGGCGTGGATGAAAAGGGATTTATCGCTGACAACGCGCGTTATTCGGGCGCGCACCGTTCCGGACGCTGGCGGAGGAAAAAGTGATTATCAAAAGGGCACTCGCTTTTGTTTGCGTGATATGCCCCTTCTGCATCGCAAAGCGCTGCTGGCCGGGCTCACTTTACGCCAGAGTCATTCGCCGCGTGGAGAGGTTTTGTCCGTTTTGTCGGGCCTATTCGGCGGTCCGCTCAAGGAAGGCGCCGTAGCTGCTCGGCCTCGGCGGCCTTTTTTCTGACAGGGAGAAGAGACCGGGCAGCCCTCCGTTCTCACGCAAGCCGGAAAATAACCTCCGCACTCGGAAGGAGAACTGAGATGTTCACCACCGGCATATTGTCGTGCCTTTCCGGAATTCCCTTGTTGTCGGACGCGGAATCGCGTTCCATCTCTGCCGAAAACCCAACGGGTGAGAAAGGCGGCGGCGCCCGTGAAATACCGGGGCGCGATAGCCCGGCGTCGGAGCTTGGCAAAGGGTGGAAGGTTCGGCCCTGCATCACATTGAAGAGGGGAGAAACGACCGCCCTCGCCGACATCAAGGGCCCCGGCATCATCCATCACATCTGGATGACCGTGAGCGAGAAAGCGTACCGTGATTGCATTCTCCGTTTCTTCTGGGACTCGGAGGAATCGCCGTCAATCGAAGCTCCGCTCGGCGACTTTTTCTGCAGCGGGCACGGACTTCGCTGCAAGGTCAACTCGCTGCCGGTGGCGGTGAATCCCTCCGGCGGCTTCAACTGCTATCTGCCGATGCCCTTTCGTTCTCACGCGCTAATCACCATCGAAAACCAGCATTGGGAAGACATCGGGGGGTTCTTCTATCAGATCAACTATTCTCGTACAGACGTTCCCGACAATGCCGCTTATCTCCACGCCCAGTGGCGGCGCTCGACGAGCACCCGAAAGAAGCCCGAGCACATTATCCTCGACGGCGTGAAAGGGCGAGGACATTACATCGGCACATATCTGGCGTGGACGCAGTTGTCGGACGGCTGGTGGGGGGAAGGCGAGGTAAAGTTTTTCATTGACGGCGATAAGGAGAACCCCACCATCTGCGGCACCGGAACGGAAGATTACTTCGGTGGAGCGTGGTGCTTCGGCGAGACTTATTCCACCGCATTCCTCGGCTATCCTCTATGGCAGAAGGAGCCGGGGCAAGTGCCCAAGCATGGCCTCTATCGCTGGCACATCATGGACCCCATCCGCTTCAGAAGGGACCTCCGCGTGACCATCCAGGCTCTCGGGTGGTGGCCGAACAAAAAGTTCCAGCCCCTTGCGGACGACATCGCCTCAATAGCTTATTGGTACCAGTCTGAGCCGCACGCGGCTTTTCCGCCGATGTTGCCGGTGGAGGGCCGCTGGCCGCGCTGAGGCACCTCACGAGGGGTGTGGCTGCGTTTTGGTGGCACGAGGGTGGGATCTCATGTCTCTGGAACGAACCGTATATTGGGGTGAACCTATTACGCCCTTTCAGGGCTTTTGCATTTCATCACGTCGTTTTCCCAGGGCGTTGCCCTGGGCTGGAATATTGCGCCTTTTTAGGGCTTGGCGCCGATTTCGGGTCGCCCTGTAAGGGCAGACTTAATGCTCCGATTCATAAGTTCGGTGACGTATTTGCTCTGACAGGATAACAGGATGGACATGATTGTTAGAATCCCGTTTATCCTTGCGAAAGGTTGTTCACTTTTCGCTCTACCTCAACTTGCTGGCGTGCCGGCGGCGACGACATTGTTAAGGGGTTGTATGTCGTGAGCCGCCACAATAAACCGCTGGAGCCCGCGGCACGCGGGCCTCGACGATGACCGTGTCTCTTTCGACCCAGCCATGACCGCGCGGGAAGGCCTCAAGCAACATCTCCGCCAATTCCTTGCGCTTCGTGGCCTTTCACCCAGCGGCCCGCCGGCCTATAATTTACTCGATGCTTCACGCCTCTGGGATAATCCAGTCTATCCTGTTATCCCGTCAAAATAGCTCCTTTCACGACACCATTCATACCTCACCCGATTTGCGGATCCATGTACTTAATAAAGCTCAGGGCAACGCCCTGAGAAGAAGGCCCGGTTGGAGAATGATAAGCCCTGAAAGGGCGACATAAGCACCTCAAGACCTGAAAGATTCCGCAAGGCGAGTTCCAACGGCGGCGTGCCTGGGTTCTCTTTCTGGAGGGGAGGCGTGGCAATCGGAACTCGATTGCTTCACCGGTGGAGTACGAGCGCAGTCCCGCCACAGTAATGGACAGGGTCTCTTCGGACCCTCGGTTGGTGCACAGCTTGTAAGCACCGAGATGCTCGACGCGGACGTCGCTCTTGGATTTTTCCAGAACTGCTTCCCCTCACGAGCTCAACGGAAGGGTCACCTCTCGCCCCGTCCTCGCGGACTCGTATATGGCCAGGATCAGCTCGACCGGCTTTCTTGCGCTCTGGGGGGAGACCATCGGCTTTCTATCGTTCTGGATGGCTTCCACGAAATCGCGGATCAAGGCTATATGGCCCTCGGTGGAGATCGCCTTCGGGTCCGACACGCCATGGACCCTTTCCTCCTGCGGAGCTATCTCGTCGTCCTCTGCGAGGTGCTTATCGTCCTTCGACACAGCCCACCTCCGTATCCCCGCGTCGGTAAGGATAATCGTTCCTTTCTCGCCGTGAAGCTCAAACCTTGCCGGTTCCCCCGGATTGCAGGATGTCGCTCCCTCTATCACCCCGAACGACCCGCTTTCAAAAGTGACTATTGCTGCCACCGTATCCTCCACCTCGATGTGGCGGACGAGGTGGTCCGCCTTCGCAACCACGGATTTCACATCTCCCATAATCCACAGCAAAAGGTCAATGCCATGTACGCCCTGGTTCATCAAGGCGCCCCCGCCGTCCATCTCCCATGTTCCTCTCCAGGCCCCGCTGAGGTAATACTCCGGGGAGCGGTAGAACTTCTGGTAGATGTCGCCAAGCACCATTTTGCCCAGAAGCCCTCCCCGGACGGCATCTCTTACCTGTATGCTTGCGGGGTAGGTTCTTCTCTGGAAAATGCCGCCGAGCTTCACTCCTTCCTCCTTGCACGCCGCTATCATCCGGTCAATTTTCGGCAGAGTAATATCGAGCGGCTTCTCGCACAGGACATGTTTTTTCGCCCTCGCCGCCGCTACCGCCTGCTCGGAGTGCATCCCGGAAGGGGTGCAAATGCAGACCGCCCGAACATCGTCCCTCCTCAGCATCTCGTTCGGGTCCGCGTAATACGGAATGTTATTATGTTCCGCAGAGAATTTCTTCGCCGCGTCCTCATTCGCGTCACACGCCGCCACAAGCTCCGCGTCGGGCGTTTCCTCTATCCCTTTGGCATGGAAAGGCGCGATTACGCCGCAGCCAATCATTCCAAAACCGATCCTATCAGCCATTCTTTTTCCCCTCCTTTGATTCCGGACACGTCAATCGGGTTCGTAGTAACTTCTTACACGAGAGAAGATTGCCCTCACCGGACATCCATTTGTTCACGCCGAGGGCGAGACGCCCTCAGGACTGCCGCCGTGACGGCGGCGTTACATGGCTCGCAAGGTTGAACTCCCGTGGGAGTCATGGGCAAGATGCCCATGCCGCGGTAGGCGACGACGAAGTCGTTCTCATCCTCCTCTCTGCGACTCCGCGCCTTTGCGTTACCCTTCCCTTCCCTTTTTCCCTCCCCCGCCTTGGCGGGGTATCCGCCGCAGACTGAGGCGATACCAAAACATTATATTTCCGCTTCCTCCTTAACGCCAGCGCTGTTATCATCTTATCCGACATCAGCTCGCGCCCGGATAACAAGCCCGGAAGTTGCATTGCACTCCCGGCGAGGCCGTAGCTTTTTTGGCTCGCAGCAGAAAGGGGGAACTCCCTGCTCTGTTTTTGTAGAATAAGCGACCGGAATCCTCCGTCAAATGCTGATGGAGGCCGATTCGGTATGAGCGGCGAAACGGCGCCGCATTCCTTGGCCGGGAGGCCAAACGTGCGGCCGGGAAAAACAGCGACCTAATGCACATTTTTTCACGCGAAAAGGAGATTAAAGAAATGAAGAACACTCTCAGGATTCTTTCCCTATTCCTGCTTTTGGGCATGACGGCGATTCTGTTTGCGGGATGCGGCCATGACGACCACTGGGACTATGACGCCTATTATGTGACCATCATCAACGATTCCCCCTGGGACGTGTATGTTCAGCCTTTTCCCCTCTTTTTAGCCCCGGGTGAGAGGGCAGACGTCGAGGTAGGCTATCACGTCTTTCGCGTGGTAGCCATCAGGAACTTCGACGGCGCTGTCCTTGCCGAGGTGGACATGGTCGCCGGGGAGGTTTTGGTAATCCAATAGCAGCGGAAAGGCTTCGGGTCTGCGGTTGCCCTTTCGTGCGGGTCGGAAGCGCTTCACGGCACGGCGCGCGTGTCACAGGCAGAAAGCACCCCTCGGGGGGGGGCGTGAATGCCCCGCCAATTCAGCTCAGACGAGGAGCGTGTCCTCCTCCGGCTCGTGAACGACCAACTCCGGCTTCCTCCTCCACGGATAAAGCGTAAATACGATCGCCAAAATGAACGATAGAATAAGCGTATTGGCTCCTATCAGAACCAACCAGCTCGTCGGATAGCTACCGTCGGGCGGTGTCGGGTAACCGTTCCTGATGATGTTGACAACATCCATCACATAGATGGCGCCGAGGATTGCTGGCGAAACAAACTTAATGAGATAGTCCCAAATTCGCGAGAGCTTCCAGACGGAGACACCATTGACGTGCTTCCTCAGGCTGCGGGCTTTCAGTATCCACCCCACAAATACGCATTCCAGAAAGCCCGCCAGAACCAGGCCATAGTGGTTGATGAACCGGTCCACAATATCCAGCCAGATTAAGCCGCTGTGGCAGACAAATACGATACTTCCCAGGAATCCCGTCGTGCAGAGAATGCTCACCACCTTGCCTCGGGCAACCGAAAACTTGTCCGTAATCGCCGAAGTCAGAGCTTCTATGATAGAAATCGCCGAAGAGATGCCCGCAATCGCCAGGCAAAGAAAAAACAACACGCCGAATAGGCGGCTGAAAACGGGCAACTCCGAAATCGCTTGCGGGTAGGTCACAAACGCCAGAATCGAACCTTGTGCGACGACTTGATTGAAATGCTCCGCGTCCGCAGGGAGGCCCTTGACGTGAGCAAGATAGCCCAGCACGCTGAAAACGGCAAAGCCCGCAATGAAGGAGTACGCGCAATTGACAACGCTCGTGATAAGGGCGTTCTTGACCAGATTGCTCTTCCTCGGCAGGTAGCTCGCGTAGGCGATCATGATTCCAAAACCGATGGACAGCGTAAAGAAGATTTGCCCATAAGCGCTCGTCCAGACCGACAGGTCCTTCAATTTATTCCAGTCGGGCTTCAAGTAAAAGTTCAGTCCCTGCCTCGCTCCTTTCAGGCTGCATCCCCAAAAAACAAGAACCAGCGTCAAAATGAAAAGAACCGGCATGAATATCTTGCACGCCCTCTCGATCCCCTTGTTGATCTCCTTGTAGCAGATCAACCATATGATTGCCCAAACGACAGCGGTGCTGACGAAAATCGGCCCGACGATGTTCTGCAACGCCCAGGCGCTGTCCGCCTTCCTCAGAAACGTGTTCAAGAAAAACGACGCGGGGTCCTTTCCCCATGCCAGGTTCAGGCTGAAGAGACTATAGTTGAGACACCACCCGATGACCACCGTGTAGTACAACATGATGCCGTACATCACCAGAAGCGGCATCCACCACCCGAACCACTCCAGCCTCCTGTCTATTCGCCGGTACGAAAGAACCGAAGACCCAAGCATCTTGTGCCCGAGACCAAACTCCAGAATCATCAGCGGGATGCCCGCGGTCAGCATCGCGAGGAAATACGGGACCAAGAACGCCCCGCCGCCGTTCTGGTACGCCACATAGCTGAACCGCCAGATGTTTCCGAGCCCTATAGCCGACCCGATCGCCGCCAGTAAAAAGCCGGTCTGCGACGACCATTTCGTTCTCTGTTCCATTCACACCTCCTTCTAACGACCGGATGCCTTCGCCTTCCGGCGTTCTGTTGCGCGGGCGATGCCGAAGAAGCATGAACCTCACATATCAAAGTCCCCCGGCAGGAAATGCGCCATCGCACCTTCCCATTTCCAGCCCTCAAAATCAAGTGAAAACCCGACAGCGGGTAACGCCTCAGTCTCGGGCGGATAGCCGGCCGAGGCGGAGGAGGCAAGAAGGGAAGAGCAGATTAACGCAAAGGCGTAGAGGCGCAGAGAGGAGGATGGGAAGGACCCCGTCGTCGCCTGCCGTGGCATGGGCATCTTGCCCATGACTTCCCACGGGTCCCGCGTGCCGCGGGATGTCAGTGCTTTGTCGCCGCCCCTGCAACGAAGCCCGCCTTATCGCACCCGTAGAGAGGCATTACCCGGGCAGTTGGGCGGAGCGGACAGCTCATATTAGCTCCCCGGTGCTTTCTCAACCTCGCTCCGGTGGGTTGAATTGCAGGACGATTGCCGTCATATCATCGAGGGGAAGTCCGCCCGAGGCGAAACGCCTCGCTGCCCGGCAAATCTCATCGGCGATGACCTGCGGTGGCTCTCCCAACTGCTCCCTGACCTTTTCTGCGAGGTTGTCCAGTCCGAACCAGCGGTGCTCGGCATCTATGGCTTCGACGATTCCGTCGGTGTACAGGACCAGCGTATCGCCCCACGCGATCTGCACTTCCATCTCCGAATCCCTCGGCATTTCCACTCCTGCACCCAGCAGAGGCGCAGAGGAATCGAGCCGCTCGGTTTCGCAGCCTTGCCGACAGAGGAGTGGCCCGGGATGGCCCGCGTTCGCATACTTCATCAACATCCTCTCCCCATCGAGGACACCGTAGAAGAGCGTCAGCGGACTTTCGCCGCCAAACCTGTTCATCCCTTCGTTTATGGTACGGAGAACAGACGCCGGAGAAGGGTCTTCTCTCACAGCCTGTGCGAAAAGAGACTTGACAATCCCCGTCCGCATAGCTGCGACAACGCCGTGGCCGAAAACGTCCGCCACAACTATCGCCACGGTATTAGCACAGATGGAATGGAAATCGTAGAAGTCACCTCCCAGAACCTCGCTTGGGATATATTGAATTCCGCACCTGACGCCCGGAAAAGGCGGATGCCAGTCGGGCAGAAGGCTTACCTGGAACTCCTTCGCCCGCTCGAGATAGCGCTCAAGTTGCTCCGTATAAGCGAGGTTCTGCCTCTGCAATCGCTGCGTCCACACGCACCGCTCGACCAGCGTCTCGATGACTTCTTTCTGAAAGGGCTTGGTGACGAAGTAGAATGCCTGCTCCTGGATCGCCTCGATAAGCTTCTCCTCCGAAGCCGAGCCCGACATGATGATAACCTCCGTCTGGGGGCGGTAGAGCTTGATGGTTCGGAGAAGCTGAAATCCGTCCATCCCCGGCATCCTCAGGTCCACAATGGCGATGTCGTACCTTTTCTCCTCCAACTTGCGGAGGGCCTCCTCCCCGGATCCGACGGTGTCTGTGCTGTATTTCCGCGAGAGAATTCGCTTCAAAGCGCGCTGGATTCCGGCCTCATCGTCCACCACGAGGATGTTCGGGCGATTCTTCGCCTTTTCAGTCACCCTATTCCCTTTCACTCGTTGCGGTTGGGAAACTAAGAAATACCGTTGTCCCCCTTCCGGGCTCGCTTTCGATACGCATTCGCGCATTGCTTTCCCAGAGAATCGAACGGCAGATGGATAGCCCCAGCCCTGTGCCCTCCTTCTTCGTCGTGAAGAACGGCTGCATGACCCGCGCCAAATCCTCCTTCTTGATCCCGACGCCCGTGTCGCGAAACGAAATTCGCAACGTGTTCTTATCTTTGTAGGCCTTGATCTTCAATACGCCACCATGCGGCATGGCGTCTCTCGCGTTAATGATGATATTGAAGAAAACTTGCTGGAGGCGATTGCGGTTGGCTTCGATAGAGGGAAGCCCCTCCTCGAACTCCGTCTCCACGGATATGCCTCTGATGTTCAATCCTCTTTCCAGCAGCTTCACCGCGTCGCGGATGCACTTCTTCAGTTGGACCCCGACGCGTTGCCCCGACTCAGCGGTCTTGGCGTACTCGAGCATGCTGCGGAATATCCGCACGCAAAGCTTCACGTTTTCCTCTATGTATCGCATGTCCTTCCGCAGTTCTTCGGGGTTGGCACACGCTTCCTTCTGGTCGCTGACGATTGACTGCACGAGAGGGAGAACGGTTCCCAGAGCGTTATTGATGTCATGGGAGACACCTCTCGCAATTTCAAAGACACCCAGTCTCTTTTCCGATTCGATGGTTCTTTCCTGTAAGGTCTCGCTCAATTGCGAAGAGCGAATCGCGGCCTGAGCTTGCGGCAAGAACTCTTGCACCACCTGCACATCACCGGGGGCGAAGGCCTCCGCGCCATGGACGCGGCTGGAAATCTTTAGGAGGCCCAGCAGTTGGCGCTTTGCCCGCAACGGCGCGCAAATGATGCTGTTCTCCGCGGGCGCGGAGCTGCCCCTGTTGTAATCCAGAATCTTCAAAACGTTCATGTAGTGGGGCGAGCCCCACGCTTTCCACTTCCCGTCAGGGCTCCTGCTAAAGGTCAACGGCGCGGAGCGATTTAACAGAAACGCATTCACCGCCGGCTGAGTCGGCAATTCCGACCCTATCACGGTGCTTTTCGCCTTCCGCCAGGTAATTTTTTCCGCCTGAACCACGAAGGCATCCTTCTCTCCATCGAGGATCAATATCGCCGCGCTGTGATCATAGCCCAAAAGCTCTTCCAGTCCGTCGAGCAATTGGTAAAAAACGTCCTTCGGACGCAGTCCCCGCATGATCTCTTTACTGATGCGGGCCCTCACAGTCAGCAGCCGTCTTTCCTCCCGCTCTGTAAGCTTCGCAGAAACGTGATCGGCCAGCCGACACAGGAACCTTCCATCGCCTTTGGCAAACGGCTCCTCCTCCTTCTTCAATCCGACCAGCCCCACAACCCTCTTATTCACTTTCAGGGGCGCCATAATAACGTTCCTCGGGACCTGCGGTCGCCTGTTCCTGATGAAGTCCGCCAGAAGGCTCAGGTCCCACACCCCCTTGTGTTTTGCCGCCAGTTCGATTCTCGCCGTGTCGCTAAGCCTATCGTGCAACGCGATGCACCCGTCGCTCGCTTCGAAAAACCGCACAATCTCCCGCAGCGCGAAGCGGTACATCTTCGAATTCGTCTTGACTCGCTCCAGCTTCTCCACAAAGCGGGCGAAAAACGAGAGTTTTTTGGTCAAATCTTTATTTGGCATCTATCTCTTTTCTTGTGAAGTTCTACCACTTGCACAAAAAACGGCTCTTCCGCACGGCTGGGTTCCGGTTTAGGGACAAAAACAAGATTCATCTCCCCTCGAAGACTTTTCAGGCAGGATATACAGGACGAAACATGATAAGTTCTTATGCCGTGCATCCTGCCCACCCCGTCAAAAACGTTTCCGAGAGGAATCCCTGTGCGAGGACGATGTCGCCCCACGGGTCAAAATAGTCTCCGGTATTTTGAAATCTATCAGGACGAGGTTGTTCTCCGAGGCGGCGTGCAGACCCCGAAGGATCTCGGCTGCCTCCTGCATCTGCCCCATGTCCCCTATTCTCGGAATCAGGATCTTGGCTACGCTTACCAGCCCCGCGAGGAGCCTGGCGCCGGCGGCGTCCCTGACTACGAAAACCATCCTCGAGGCTATCCCTCTTTCGGTTCCTGCGAAGGACATGCCTACACCACGCCCCATCCCGAGCGCCTCGAACAATTGGCCGAGGATATTCGCCCCGGTCATGCCCCCGAAGATACCCGCTGATTTCGAAAGCGCCTTCGCCGCCATCCTCATTTCTTGCGAAAAAGACATGGCAACGTTTATCTCTCCCCTTGTCCCGATTCGACGAAGGATCGCTCCACAATCATTTCCCGAACCGGCCTCCATCGCTCCCAGGGCCTTCCCGCCAGCAACATCTACCACTTGTCGCACCGCTTCAGGTGTCCCGACGGCCAGCATGTCGCCTCCGACCAAAGCCGCAGCTATGTTTCCCTCCGGCGCCGCCCAGAGGCTTTCTCCCTCGTATTGCTGATGAACCCACCCGCCGTCGGAAAGCGCTTTGAGGACCGCACCGAATCCCCCTTTGCCTTGCACTATCACGCCGAACTTTCCCGGGCTATCCTCCGAGCGCCCCCGGCCGCCTATTGCCGGCGGGGGCAAGTCAATCCTTGCGAAACCAGCCACCCTGAGAACGTCTTCCGCCGAAATACCGACCTCTGTGAGAATCTTCTCCACCTGCGAAACGTCGAACACCCTCCGAAGAACATCGCTCCTGGCGAATCGCCCATAATCCACCAGCGCGATGACGTTTGCCGTAGAAGGGATGAAATCAACCGGCCCCTCTGTTGGCGCCTTCTCTCGTTTGCAGGACGGGGAAGCCAACGCAGCGAAAACCGCCAACCCCAGCGCGACTCGCCGCCATCTTTCTTTCGTGCTACAGGGCATTTTCCCTCCAGTTGTGCTTTTCTATCAATACTACCAGCGCTTTCGCAGCCGTGCAGCAAAAATGATTTGCCCGAGGTAACTCCTCAGCGCATGGATTCGCAAATCGGGTGAAGTATGAACGGTCTCCTGAAAGGAGCTATTTTGACGGGATAATCACGCCATCGGCGTGAACGGGATTGCTCCAAAGGCGTCAAGCACCCAGTAAATCACAAGCCCCCGGGCGCCCGGGTCGAACACCTTGGCGCCCTTGGCGTCTTGGCGAGAGAAAATGGAAAAAGGGAACGTCTCTCGCAAAGACGCAAAGCTCGCTAAGAAGAAACCGGATGCAAAGTCAGGGGCCGGGCTGTGGCTGACAAACGGCGCACGCAACCCGTCCATTGCGGATTGCGGATTGCAGATTGCGGAATGTGGAATCCGAAATCCAAGATAGCAGAGCCGTAATCCGCAGTCCGAAATCTCAAATCCGAAATCGCGGGCAGCGTTATTCTGTCGGAGCAAATACGTCACGGAATCAGCGAAAGGCCAAGAACCTCGGCGCCCTTGGCGTCTTGGCGAGAGAAGGGGGACAGAGGAAACCTCTCGGAGGGAGGGCCGTGGCCCTCCCCCTCATCAAACCGGACGTGCGGATTTCACCACTCTTTGGCGGGCTGTCCGCTCTCCACTTGCGTAACGAGGCCGAATCGGGTTCGCTTTCGCTACGGCTCACGCGTTCGCTCGGCGGGGCTTCGACATCGCGGATCACTCCGCGGGCCGCCCGCTTTGCTACCTGTTGAACGAGCAATTAACAGGGCAACCTCCTTTCATGTTGCAAGACCAACCAGTCTTATCCTGGCGCACCAGAGTCGCAGAGAAGAAGATGTGAAGCACCCCGTCCTCGCCTGCCGTGGCATCGGCATCTTGCCCATGATCCCCACGGGTCCCCCGCCAGAGGCGGGGGATGCCACATGGGGGACGGTTGCTCTTTTCACCCTGAGGGCAGAGTCGCGCCTGGCGTCCCGCGTCCCGCGGGATGTTGATGCTTTCGCATGGCTCTTGGCCCAAAGACCCCCTGTCCCACCCGTAACTGGGGCAATACGGCGTGGCCGCGCCGGCAGGGCTCAGGAAGATGGCCAGGGGTAGGTGTTGGATTTCACCGTGCGGTAGTTCTCATCGAGGGCTGGTTGGAGGAGCACAATGGCGGCGAGTCGGCGAGCCATTTCGCTGACGTACTCGACTTCTTCCATCTTCATGGAGCGGCCGAGGAGTTTCTTTTCCCGGTAGCTCAGCCATTTCTTGATGACCTGGTAGCCCCCGATGTAGTAGCCCCAGACGTTGGCGGGGACGTTCTTCCAGAGGGCGACATCGTTCAGGTAGATGTCGCGGGTGTCCGGGCCAAGATTTTCGAGGGCCTTTTGCGGCGTGAGGTCCAGGGCCTTTGCTCCGTTGTGAATTGCCTCAAGCTCCTCGTCAGAGTATGGTCGCTCGATAATCCTTCCCTTCCCGGGCATGGTGATTCCGCCTTTTCCCGGATGGCCCCATCCGGCGGTGAGGTCGAGATCCGCTTCATTGGGATTGAGCGTTCCGCCGCCAACGCGGGACACGACGGCCATTGTCTTGAGTTCCGGGCGAATAAGCCCCGTCGTCACACCCGATACCCCGTTCTCCGTGTCGAGGAGTGCCGCGATTTGTTTGCCCAGCTTTGCGGAGTCCAAAAGCGCGCTCTTTGAGTCGGGAAGCGGAATTCGCGGCCAGTCCTGGCGAATGCCGTCGGCGTTTTCGGTGATGTAGGCGCCGGAGTATCCGACGGCGAGGGAGTGCATCCAGAGGAGACCGGCTGTTTCTCGGTCTTTGCCAGGGTCCGGGAGACGGAGCCCTCGCAGATAGTTCTGTGCGCGTTCTGAGAGATTGGGTGTGGCCTCCCCAGGCGCCGGGCGAAGCCCTCCCCCCTCGCGCTGGGCCGAAGTTGTGATGCGGAGATGGATCGGGAAATGGTACGAATGGCCGCGTATGAAGTCAAAATCCGCCATGAGATTGGTGTAGTAGAAGGGGATCCCTTCCGGGGCGGACACCCCGGCTGGTCGAGTTACGAGGAAGGCATTGCCCTCGAAATGGTGGCGGAACAGGCTTGGCCGCGGCTCGTTCCATAACGGGCGCTCCGGGGAGTAGTAGCACCACTTGGCCTCGCCCGGTCGGAGCAGGTATCGCCTTATCCTGCGCGAATCATACCCCTCGGCGGACGTGACTTTTCCACGGGCCTTTTTCGCATTGAATCGGGCGGCGTCGCGTGTCAGGCCGGTGCCCATGGCCTCGAGGGCTTCCCATGGAGTATTGGCGTCGAAATACGCCTGCATCCTGTGCGCCAAGGCCTCTTCATCGTCATCGATCAGGGAGAATGCTCTGTTTTCCTTGTATCCGGTCACAGCCGACGCTGCGGCGAAGACATCGACCGAGGGCCACTGGTAGTACTGGGGTGCCGATGATAGCGGGCGGAAGCAATAGCGGTTCCTCTTCCCGGGCTTGGCGACGTGGTACCTGCCGACGAAGTCTGTCGCGTTGAGGCTATCAAGCAGCTGGCGTCTCCGGTCGGCTGCTTTCGCCGCATTGATGTCATCCCGGTAAAGCACCTGTGCTTGGTCTCCTTTTCCCTTGCCCGACCTAACCCATAGCGACGTGACTACCCCCTGCTGGATGCCTGAGGAGAATCCCGGAATGGCGAACATAGTTTCGCTGGTCCTACCGTCCGGGGCGTATTCCGAGATCTTGCGGTTGCCGTGGAGGTTCTCGATCCATAATTTGTCGAAGGATTCCAGAAGGTGCTGCCGCAGGACGACGAACGACGGGCCGCCTACCCAGGAGTGGTTGGAGATATAGGTCACGACGCCTTTCCCGGTTTTGACTATTCGGCGTTCGGCGATGCGGAAGAACCGGATGTAGAGGTCATCGAGGTTGAACTTTTTGATTCCCCATCCGCCGTTCTTCACCGGCGTGGTCAGCCCTTGCTTGTAAGCTTCGACGAGGCCGCCCTCCTCTTCGGGGCTGGTTCCCGCGAAGGCGTTGTAGGGTGGATTGCCGAGGATGACGAGGATGGGGACGTCGCGTTTGACTTTTTCTGCGGCGTCGCGTTCCTCCTGCAGTTCCGGGAAGGGTACAGGGATTTGGGCCTTGGGCCCCTTGGGTGGCTCCCAGCCGGTGAGGGCGTTAGTGAGATAGACTCCGGCTCGCTCATTCTTTTTGTCGGAGAGGGGAGCGCCGAGGTTTCTGAGAATCAATCCGAGTTGGAGATGCGCGACGACGAAAGGGGCGGGGAGGATTTCGAAGCCGAAGATGCGCTCCAGGGCGGCTTTCTTGAGTCGCTGTGCGGTGAGGGCGTCGGCGCCTCTCTTTTCGAGCGTTTCGTGGATTTTGCGGAGGACTTCGACGAGGTAGGCGCCAGTGCCGCAGCAGGGGTCGAGGACATAGACGTTGGCGTCGGCGAGGCCGTCCTGTATGTCCAGTTCTTCCCGCAGGACTGTGTCCACGCGTGCGACCTGATATTTGATGATTTCGGGCGGTGTGTACCAGACGCCGAGCTGTTTTCGGAGCTGCGGGTCGTATGCCTTGAGGAACGGTTCGTAGAAATACTGAACGGCTTGCTCTTCTTCGAACTTTCTGAAGAACTCCTTCTGGACGATGCGGTTGAGAACCATGCCTGTCCAGTCGAGGACTTGGTCTATGCCGAGGGGCTTGAGCTTGTTTGGGGTGGCGATCTGCTCGAAGAGGCTGGCGATCATGGGGACGTGGAGGTTCCATGCGGCTTCGTGCCAGTTGAAGCGCGCGGGGCGCGCGTTGCCTCGCTGGTGCGCCCAGAGCACCCAGGAGGAGAAGATACCGTAGAATAGCGTTTGAATCAGGGTGGCGCGGAAGAAGTGCTCGCCATCTTCGCCCTGGAACTTGAGGCCGAGAGATTCTTCCAGGCCTTGCCGGAGGGCGGCGAGGCCGGGGAGGTCGGTGACCTCCTCGATTCGAGCTTTTGCCTCCTTCGCATAGGAGGCGAGGAACCAGGCCACGAGTTGCGGGTCGGTGAGAGGGGCGGGATGGAGCATGACGCGGCGCAGGTATTCGATGAACCTGTCGCCCTTTTCCTGAGAGGTTTTGCGGGCGTGAACGGCGGCTGCCCAGAAGGCGGACTCGGACCCGGCAAGGCGAAATGGTTCGAGCTTGAGCGGATTGCCGCTCTCGTCCTGGCCTACGAAAACGAAGTCGCGGTAGTTTGTGACGAGGACCTGGCGATAGAGGCCCCAGTATTTCGTGACCTGCTTGCCGCCTGCTGTCAGCCAGGAATCGTCGCCTGTGGGCTTGACCTCGATGACGCCGCGTTCGGGGAGTTGCCCGGCAAGGGGTTCCCTGTCCTTCGTCCTCTGGAACTGATCGGCTGTGTAAAGTCCGAAGTCGGGATGTCCGGCGCCGGTATCGGCGACTTGACTAACACAGCGAACTCTGGGCTTGAGCTTTTTGCCGACCTCGTTGAGAAGTCGTTCAAGGGCGCCGTAATAGGACTGCTCCGGCACGGCGCCGCCTGTCGAGCGGATCTCCCTAAGCTCGGTGAGGTAGGTTTCTAACGGGTGCATGGTTGTTCCGCCTTTGTTTCGCGCACGTTGCGATAATAATAAGCGAATGGGGGGCGATTTGCACGCCTAATTTCGAGGCTGTATGCCGGGGTGGAGGTAGCCGAAAGGTAACGACGGCACGGCGGCGGGGGCGAGACGCCCTCCCGCGGAACGCGGGACAAGATGCCAGCGGTACGATTTGCCGCGAAGAAAGCTATTGGCCGGGGGGCGGGGCTCCGATTTCTCCATGCGGCTCAATGTGGGCCATAGGTTAGCTCGTGTAGAAGTGGGGGCGCAAATCTTCTTCAGGGACGTACCGGGACGCTTGCCTGATGATGGCGCGAAGGGTTCCTCGGTCGAGCTGCTCGTGCAGCGGAACGACAAGCGTTTGCTTCTCGCCGTCAGCGGTGATTCTGCGGAGCTTGACGTGACTTCCGCGCGTGGATAGGGGCGAGAAACCGAGGTGACGGAAGACCGCAAGTACCTCTCTTCCAGAGAGTTACCGCAGCTTAGCTGAGATGCGCGGCAGGCTCCAGCTCAATGGTGACAACCAATCCGGGGTCTGGCTTCAGGCCAAACTCGGCGGGGTCCTCCCCCTCCAGGTACAGGCCTACCGCTTCCTGAAGATTGGCGATGGTCTCGTCGAGGGTCTTGCCCTGGGTGACGACTGCTATATTCATGCACTCGGCGACGTAGCGAGTGTCGCCTTTGTAAACGAACGCTTTGATGGTACGCTGCATTATCGGACCTTGAGTCTTAGTATCTCGGTGGTGTCGTTTGCGGAGGTCTCAACGACAACGTTCCTTGCTGCGCCAGCGTCAACAATAGCCCGCGGATGCCGCCAGAGTCAAGGCGATTTCTCGCGGGGGCATCTCGGCGGGGGTGTGGCTGCATTTTGGTGGCAAGGAAAGGAGGCGGAAAGAATTTGGCGCGAAGGCGCAAAGGCGTAGAGAATAAGATGGGAACGATCCGCCGAGGGCAAGACGCCAGCGGTACGATCTGTGTACAGGGGGGAGAGGCGCCCGGCAAGGCCTCATGGGCAGGATGCCCATGCCACGGACGGGGGACAGACGCCCTCGGGACAGCGGGCAAGATGCCGGCGGTACGATTGCCGGGGAGAAAGCGGTTGACCGGGGGGTGGTGGGGCGGATAGGATTCGGGTGGGGCGGGAGTTGATTGCCTTTTTAGCACGGCTGCCGGAAGCCGCAAGACAGGAGGATAACCGCCGAGAGCGTGGAGGTCGCGAAGTGGGAATCGAGCGGAAAACGATAAAGAAGTTGAGGGAAATCGTCGGGAAGGAGAGATGTCTGACGGATTTCGAGGACAGGCTCGTCCATTCGTACGATGCGACGAAGCAGAGCGAGGTTCCGGATGTTGTGGTGAAGCCCCGCAGCGGCGGGGCGGAGGAGGTTTCGCGTGTGCTGCGGGTGGCGAACGAGCAAGAAATACCGGTCTATGCTCGCGGGGCGGCGACCGGGCAGACGGGGGGAGCGGTGCCTGTGGAGAAGGGGATTGTGCTGAATTTCGCCGAGATGAAAAGGATTATCGAGATTGACGCGGGGAATTTGACCGCGACGCTCGAGCCGGGGGTGGTTCTGGACGATTTCCAGAAAGAGGTCGCGAGACTGGGGTTGTTCTATCCGCCGGACCTGGCGAGCAGCGACTTTGCGACCATCGGCGGGACGGTCGCGGAATGCGCGGGGGGACTGAGCTGCTTGAAATACGGTGTGACGCGGGATTACGTGCTGGGGCTTGAAGTTGTCCTGGCGAATGGGGACATCATTCATACGGGCTCCCGCACGGTGAAGAACGTGACGGGGTACGATCTGACGAGGCTGCTGGTGGGCTCGGAGGGCACGTTAGGGTTGTTCACGAGAATCATCGTGAGGCTGATTCCGATGCCGGAGTGGGCGGTGACGGCGCTCGCTTTCTTCGATGAGTTGGGGAAAGCGGCGGAGGCTGTCTCGGCGATTATGGCGTCGCGTGTTCTTCCGCGAGCCTTAGAAATCATGGACAGGAGGAGCTACCAAGCGGTGCAGCGATTTCGGGGGACACAGATTTCGGAGAGGGCGGAGGCGGTCTTATTAGTCGAGACCGACGGGTATAAGGAAAGCGCGAAAAGGGAGATGGCAAAAGTCGTTTCGCTTTGTAAGGAGCGCGGCGGTTTCGATGTCGCGGAGACGGACGTTGCGGAGCAAAGGGAAGCTCTCTGGCAATTGCGGAAAAGCATTTCGCCGGCTCTTTACTCCATCTGCGAGAGGAAGGTCAACGAGGATATATGTGTTCCGAGGAGCGAGCTTGCGGGGATGTTCGCTCGCATCGAGGAGATAGGGAACAGACACGGGCTCACCATCGCCAACTACGGACACGCGGGAGACGGGAACATTCACGTCAACATTCTTCTGGAGAAGGATTCCGCGGAGTTGCTAATAAAGGCGGAGAGGGCTGTGGAGGAGATTTTCCGGGCGGCGCTTGCGGCGGGAGGGACGCTCTCCGGCGAGCACGGCATCGGCAATACTAAGTCGAAGTACCTCTCGATGGAAATCCAGCCGAGAGAAATGGCGCTGATGAAAGAGCTGAAGCGCTTGTTCGATCCGAAGGGGATTCTCAATCCGGGGAAGATGTTCGTCTGACTCGGTGTTCGGATGCGAGAAAAGCTGGGTCTTGGTGGTGTGATTTGTAGGTTCGATGAGCTAATTGTTTTGACGGGATAACAGGATGGTCTGGCCGGAGACCCCTACCATGCGCCGCCTCTATCCTGTTATCCTGTCCAGCTTTCCTCTTCTCCCCTTCCGGTCTCTTAACCTGTATCAAATCAACTGCTTGCGCCGGCGAAAGAACCATTCTAACGCGCAGAGGGCGACGAAGAGAATGAACGGATACGGGGAATCCCAGATGTTGGTTTCCTTCCGGGTGGCGGGGCGGACGACGGCGAGGGAACGGAGCGTGCGAAGGAGGTCTTTCGTCTGAGTGAGGTCAAAATAGCTGCCGCCGCTGGAGAGGGCGATTTTTTTCAGAAGCGAATCATTCAACTGGATGCGAGTGCTCTCCGCGAGCGGGTCTCCGATGGTGAACCAGAGCGTTCGCTTCTCATTCTTGTACGAGACCTGAACTTGATACTCGCCAATTTCCTCCGGATAGAGCTTGCCGAAGTAGTGTCCGGTCTGATCCGCCGCTTGGGTCAACTGCAATTCTTTTCCCGCCTGCGGGCGGGACTGGTCGTTGATGTCCCAGGAGAGGTCAATATCCGATAGGGGAACGGATGTCTCCATTTCGACGGCGACCTGCTCGCCGACGTCGTAGTAATCCTTGTCGGTGTAAATGATGATGGGGAATGCTTTGTCCTCGTCAGCGGTCTGGTATCCCGAAGCCCACCCGGCAGCCTCCTGCCAGAAGCGACTGTACGCTGAACCGTAGCCGGAGCGCTCGAGAGCGAGGTACCATTCCCAACTGCTGTCGGGAGCGAAAAGAAAGACCCTCCCCTTGCCATAAGGCTGGACGAGAATGACATCCTCGGAGCCGGCCCTTGCGAGGGCGATAGCCCCCTGTTTCTTTTTCCCGAGCACGCAACGACTTTTGAAGCGAGAGAGCCGGTTGTCTTTTGCAAAAAGTCCTTCGAGGATTTTTGTGCCGGGGTGCGTCCTGCCCTGAGTCGTTAGGCGGAGATAAAAGGGCGCCGCGAGCCTTGCCTGAGCGGGTCTGGGCGGTGCGGGAAGGACTCTCTCCAGCTCGGTCCCCGCGAAGCTTGCCAGGTCGGCGGAGCCGAGGACTATCAAGCCTTTGCCATTGTCAACGGACTTGACGATATTGGAGATGTTCGCGGGGGTGACGATTTCCCTTCCGCCGGAGCCGAGTATGAGGACATCGAACTTCAGGAGCGATTCGAGGGATGACGGGAAGCCTTTGAGAAGAGGCAGCTCGTCGGTCTGGCCCTGAACATAGAAGGAATCGGCAGCGGTGCGGACCATTGAGAAAAGATGTATGTCCGGGGAGGTTTCAAGAGCCCTTCGGATGAACTTGAATTCCCACCTCGGTCGTCCCTCGAAGTAAAAGACTTTGAGCCTCGGGTTGATTACGTTGGCGGTGAAGAATCGGCTGTTGTTGCCGGAGACGAGCTCGTTGGGCAGAGGCGGCGCGGAGAGCTTGAAGCGATGCAGTCCGGTCTCTTTGGGGACAAACTGGACAGAGACGTGCTGGCGGCCATCGCGAGCGTCGAGCGAAACGGTCTGTTCCGAAAGCGGAGAATCGGCTTCGGTTATCTCGAGCTTCAGCTTCATGGAAGGGACGTTCGCTTTGCGGAGGGAGAGGTCGAGGGAGTGTGTCGTGTTCTGCATCATAATTCTTTTGGAGAGTATCTGGCTCAGTTCGATGTCCGGGCGGGAGCCGGCGTCGCTTTCCTTTTTGCCGATGCCGAGGCAGAAAATGGGCGCCCCAATTCTGGTCTCCAGCAGTTGTTCCTCGCTGCGGACGTTGTTTTGCCCGTCTGAGAGAGCCACAACAGCGGAAGCACCCCTCGCGCGACCGAGAGCCTTCACGAATGTGAGAGCCTCGAAGAAATCCGTGGTCTCGCCCGGCTTGCGAAGCGGTCGGCGGCGACCGAGTCGCTTGACACCTTTGCCGAACTCGTAGGAGAGGATGTCGAAACTCTCCCGCAGTTGCTCGACAAGGCCGTCTTTTCCGAAGAGAAGACCGAGGGCTGTCTGGATGCGCTTCAAGCCCTGCGTTTCGGGGGAATCTCTGGTCTGCATGCTGCGAGAGTTATCCACCATTACTATGACGGCGCCTTTACTGCGCTTTGAGGAAGTCGCCACAACGGGATTGAGGAGAGCGAAAAGCAGCAGAACCGCTGCCATGCACCGAAGGGTCAAAAGAAGGTAGAACCAGCCCTTTCGGAGACGTTGCCGGTTCTTGCGGTAGGAGAAGAAAGTGAAGCCGAGAAGAAGCGCCAGCAGAACGGCGATAATTGCGATGCCGACGGGGAGAGTTACCTTGAAGGGCATGTCGGTGAATAGTTGGAATTGCACTATTCGGATGCTCCTTTCAGTTCTCGTTGCTCAACGCCTTTTTCCAACTGGCGTCAAACTTTATGTCCAATTCTGTTCGCCAGGAACAGCTCCAGAAGGAAAGCCAGAATAGCGGCGCAAAGGAAGTAGCTCCACAGGGGTGTGCCGGTGATGACAGCTTGAAGTCTGGCTTTCAGATCCTCGTCGGACCGGACGCGTTGCCACCGGGCGAAAGGAATAAGTTTTTCTATCTCCGCATCGGAAGTTATCGGGGTGAGGTCTCCCTCTTCGGCGTGGACGTTCACGGGGAACTGGGCAGCGGGCAGATTCGGCGGAGAGCTTTTCGTCGCGACCCCGTAAACGCCTGGAGCTTCAAACTTATAGAAAGTGCTGTCGGGTGGAAAATCCACGGTATCCCCGGAGGGGGTGGTGATGGATGCCCAATCGGGCGTGATTATCAGCGACTCGCCGACTGTGTACTCTGGGGATTTGGGTTTCCCGGTGAGTCGAAAGAGCACGTTGTAAATGAGAGGAAGCGAGGCGTGCCTGAAAGGGAGGTTCGTGTAGTCTATGTGATAGCCGGTCGCGAAAAGAAGCAGCCTTCCGCTTCCGAGTCGTTTTTCAACGAGAAAGGGCTTGCCGTCCTGGAAGAGGGAAATGGAAGTCGTGCGCGGCTCGCCTGAGGTCGCGAGAGACATTCTGCGGTAGAAATCAACGTCAACGAAAAGGTTCCGGAGGCCGAAACCGTCCTCGCCGACCTTGAATAGCCCCTCCTGGAAGCGGTTTGTGGCGGCTATGTCGCCGAATAAGGCTCGCAATGTTTCAATCGGAAAGCCCTCCTTCAGGAAGAACACCGCCCTGCCGCCGGAATTGAGGTAGCTCTTCAGGGCGGAGAGCTCGCCTTCCCTGAAGCTAAGCAGGTCGGGGAAGAACACGACGGGGTATTTGGCGAGGGTTTCCCTGGCGATGACAAAGAATTCCTTCGGCGCGAAGGGGTAGTTTTGCCCCGTGGGGTCAATTAGTTTGGTGAGGAAGAAAACCTCGTCGAAGTCCGTGGGAGAGATGGTGATCTGTTTGAAAACGCCCACAGGTATGCCCTGTTTGACGTGCAGAGAATAGTAGCGCTTGTTATCGGTGGGAAGATCGTCTTTCTCTATCAGGAAGTATCCGGAGTGCCACCCTTCTGCGCCGGGGTGGAATCTAACTTCCTTCTCGACAGTTGAGTGAGGGGCGATGTCGAGGCTCGTTTCAGCGACAACCTCGTCACGTAGCGAGTACATCCCGATGCGGCCTCGGAAGGGGCGAGAGGAAAAGTTCCTGCTCTCGAGGCGGAAAGTGAACGTCCTGCCCAGCCTTTTCTCCGGGGTCGAGAGAGTCTCGATTCTTGTGATTGCGACGTTCAGGGGGTTGGACTCTCCGGCGACATCTATGAGGACAACTGGCAGGTCGGTTGTCTTCTCCCTGATGGCGATAGACTGCCAGTCCCGTTTCTGGAAGTCGGTGATGAAGAAGATTCCTCTGTTTTTCGTTTTCGACGTGTGAAGAAGGGTTATGGCGTGAGCGAAGGCCACGTCCAGATTGGAGGAGGAATAGCCGCAGTCGAGACCTTCGAGCCACTGAGTCATCCCGAGGCGGTCGCCGGATAGGCTTCCGTTTTTGAAAGACTCTTGCGGACTCCTCGTGGTGAGGATCAAAGCTGCGCTATCTCCGCGTTCGAGATTCGCAATGAGAAGGCGGGCTTTCTCTTTGGCGAGGTCGAATCGCGCCCGGGCGCGGCCACTGGCGGCGCTCATGCTGAATGAGTCGTCAAGAAGAATGACCACGGCTTTGCTTCCGCCGCCGAGGAGGTTCGTTTTCAGGACAGGTTTTGAGAGAAAAAGGGCGAAGAGGATCAGCACGAGCATCCGAAGAATCATGACGAGGACTTCCTCAATCCTCCTTTTGCGGACAACCTCCCTATGAATCTCTCTCAGGAAGACGATGGAAGGGAAGAGAACGACCCTCGCCTTTTTTTTGAATATGAGATGAATAATCACGGGGAGTGCGCACGCCGAGACACCGATTAAGAAAAGTGGGCTGAGAAAGGTCATTTTTTGCTCATCAGCAGCAACCTCCTTGCTGCCATCATGTTCCTTTCCCTCCGCGCCTTTGCGCCTCTGCGTTTTGTAACTTTGTATTCTCTAACGCGAAGGCGCCGAGACGCAGGAGAGACCTGCGGTGAACGCCGTCCCCTCAACTAACCCAGTTTGCTCCTCTTGGCGAGATACGATGCCAGAAGGGCGTCATAGGGAGTAGCGGTATCTATCTGAAGGTACTCGATGTCGCTATCGCTGCACCGCTTCTGGTAGGCTCTGATGAAATCCTCCAGCTTCCTCTTATACTCGGCTCGCAGGTATCTCGGATAAACCTGTACGGAATCTCGCGTTTCCATATCGCGAAAGCTGACCAGGCCATCGAACGGGAAATCAATCTCGGCATGGTCGAGAACGTGGAAGACGAGGACTTCGTGCCTTCTGTGGCGGAAATGCTGTAAGGCTCTGAGGACGACCTCGGGGTCGTCGTACAGGTCGGAAAGGACGAGAATCAGCCCCCGCCGTTTGATTCTCGCGGCCATGGCGTGAAAGGCGGCGGCGACGTTTGTCTTGTGCGTGGGGCGGACCTTCTCCAGCTCAACGAGAATCTGCCGCAGGCGTAGAGGCGAGCTTTTTGGGGGGATGAAGAGCTCAATACCGTCGCTGAAAAGGACCAGACCGACGCTGTCTCGCTGTTTGGTCATGAGATACGCGAAGGCGCCGGCGAGGAAACTGACGTACTCGAGCTTCGTGACGCCGCCGGTTCCGTAGCCCATGGAGGCGCTGACGTCCAGAAGGATGTAGCAGCGGAGGTTGGTCTCTTCCTGATACTCTTTGACGAAGAGCTTTCCGGTCTTGGGATAGACCTTCCAGTCAATGCGGCGAACGTCATCTCCGACGACGTACTTCCTGTATTCGGCGAACTCGACGCTAAAACCCTTGTGGGGGCTTCGATGAAGTCCCGATATGAAGCCTTCAACCAGGAACCTCGCCACAAAAGTCATGTTCTTGAGGCGCTTGAGGCTTCGAGGGTCAAAATATTTGTAGGCTTCGATTTTTGCCATTTTGCCTGAACGCAGACGAAAACGTTGTCGCCGAGGAGCCTTCATATTATAGCTCATGCGTGGGCGGGTTTCAACGCCGTTTACGGAGAGGGTGTGGCTGTATTTCGGGGGCAGGATTCGGACGAGTCCTCTGGTCGAGAAGCCCGGCAAGAATGTAACCATTGTCCCGTCAATTGTGCGATAGAGGGGAGACCCCGATGAAGGTACGGCATCAATGCGGCATCCGGGAAGCGCCAAAGAAGGCGGTTTGGGAGCGAAACGCGGCCGCCACCCCTGTAAAAGTGAGCGATTAGCTTGAAGCTGTATTGTGAAGTGTTGCCCGCTGTGGTAGGCTATCGGACACGGAAGCGGCGGCCTCTCGCGAGATAAGCTCCTTCTTCCGCGAGCGGGCGAGGATTGGGCCATCTATGGCGGATGAGTTGATTGCGCTGGCGGTTCTCCTTTCGCGTAGGATAGAATGCCGTCAGAGGAAGGACTGGTCGTGTTCAACGTAGCAGAAGACCTGTGCGACGTTCTAATCACCCACCAGGTCGCGGACGAAACGTCCGCGGACTTCGGTGGGATTCTGTGTCCGCTTTGCGGAAAAGTCCACGTCAGGGCAGGAGAGGCGGTGTTCCCACTCTGCTATCTCTACTCGGAGACGAGGGAGAGAAAATACATCGAGTCGGCTGTGCGGCTCGTGAAATGGCTTTTGAAGGCACAACAAGAGGACGGTTCCTGGGGAGATGACGCTGGCGATGTCCCGGAATTGGCGACGGTGCTTTTGACGACGGCGTTGTGCCATGCGCATCAGCTCGCTGCGGACGAGCTGAAGGCGGAAGAAGTACGAATGCTCGACAAGATGATTCGCAGCGCGGCGGCATACGTTTATCGAAACGCGACGCTGAAATGGCTGGAAAGCTTTGGGCCGGGGATAAACTGTTTTGCTTCGTCGTGTCCGGCGTTGCAGCTCGCTTACGCCGTCACGAGAGAAGAGAAGTATGAGGATCGGGCAAAGGATAACGCGCTGTTGGCGATTCAGCAGATCAACGAAGAAGGCTTTTTAGTAGGGGAGGGACCGAAGGGTTCGGGGTGTAGGCTTGCGGCGATTGACGTGGGATTCAGTCTGGAGCTCGGATTGGGGTCCCTTGTTATGTACTCGTGCTTATCGGGAAATGAGGAAGTACGCGGCGGTGTCCTGAAAGCTCTGGAAACGCACCTCAATTTCATCACTCCTTCGGGTTACATTGACGATTCGTGGGGAGCGCGGCTGTACGAGTGGACGCTGCTTGGAAACGCGGAAGGGAACGGTTGTCAGGTAGCGTTCTTGCCGCTGAGGAATTTCGATGCCAGATTTCAAAGAGCCGCGGGACAAAACGTCCGTTTCATGGTCAAGAAGACGATGAAGGATGGTTTGGTGGCACAAGGTCCCCACGCAAAGGATAAGCCGGACTTTTTGCCGTGCATTAAGCCCACTGCGGCGCGCGCGAACGCGGTTTGCCAGACGTTGGTTTACTGCTGCGGAGTCCCCTTGAGCCGGGAGGAAAAAGGAGTTCTTCCGACGGAGGAAAAGGGCTGGGTGCGATTCTACAGGTCGGTGAACGTCTTGCAGGTGTGCACGTCGGCTCTGCTATGCACTATCACCGCCTATGACGAAGGGGACCCAGAGGAGGCGGGCGAGCCGACTGTGCCCACGGGCGGGACTATCTCTCATCTCTGGAACAACCGCTTTGGCACGGTTCAAGCAGCAGGTTCATGTGTTGGCGGCCTCCTCGACGCGAGTGCTCCCTTTTGGAGCGAATGGTTGACGCCGAGGATTGAGGCGGTGATTGACGGCGAGGTTTTCAGCAACGTTTTCGAGAGGAATGCCACGATCTCTCCTTCCGGGGATAGTGTGGCTAACGACCGATTCGAAGTCAGCGTCAGGGGGCGTTTGAAGTCGGCCTGGCGAAGGGATTCCGGATTGCGATACGCCATTACTTACCGCTTTGAAGGGGGCACAATCTCAAAAGAGATAACGATTGACGGTTCGCGAGAGGCGAAGTTGAGGAGCGTCGAGCCTATCGTGTTCGAGAGAGGGTGCGATCTGCTGAAGGCAGAGAACGGAGTTGAAATCAGACATCCCCGTGGCAGTTCCTGTATCCTATCGGCATCCGGAGGAGACGCCAGAATCCGGGAAGTAAGCCGTAAGGACGTCGTCTGGAGCCCCATTCCTGCCCTGTATGCCCTTCCTATCGTCATCGAGGAGGGTGAGGGTGCCGATCCCCGCAAAATCAGCTATACCATCGAGCTTCGAGATTGGGAATAGTTGCTGGAGAAGCACAGTGCAAGCTCGTTGCCGGCAGGGGCAACTCGTTATCCGGGCGAGGGAACTTGGGTCTGGCTCCATTTTGGTGGCAAGGAAAGGAAGCAGAAAGAATTTAACGCAAAGTCGCAGAGTCGCAATGCGTTAAACGAACGGGGGACGATGCTGTTAGGTGCGATAATGAAGGTCAATCCGTCGAGGTTCACGGTCGTCCTTGTGGCGGCGGCACTGCTGGTTTGTGCGGCTGCGGCCTGTGCGGAGAGGTCTGACTCGGTGACGTTGCGTGTGGATTGGCGGAAGGTCCTCGGGCCGGCGCCGGCGCTGCGAGGCATCCACATGGCGCCCCTCAAGGGCGGCTATCAGGAGGAGGATGTTGTCCGCCTGAAGGCGATGGGGGCTACATGCGTGCGATTCGGCTTCAGCGGCCTCATTCTCGAGGAAGAGGATACGCCGGGGCAGTACAAGGAGGAGGGCTTTCGATACTTGGAGAGGTTCGTTGGATGGTGTGAAAAACATGGAATCGGCGCCATCCTCGACATGCACGGGGCCGTCGGGCGCAGGAAAGGAGAAGATACCAGAATCTGGAAGCATTACTTTGGGTCGAAGGACCCGAAGGAGTATCAGGACCGTTTCGTGAATCTGTGGCGGGAAATCGCCCGTCGTTTCGCGCGCCGTCAAGGCGTTGTCGCATATGAGCTGCTCAACGAGCCGAATCCCCCGGAGAGCGATTTTGAGGTCTGGAACAGGCTCGCAAAGCGGGCAACGGCGGCGATAAGGGAAGTTGACCCCGCGGGACACGGGGTGATTGTGGATTCCATCGGCTACGCGAATCCGGGAAAGTTCAGGGGGCTGGAACCGACAGGCGACGCGAACACGATTTACAGTTTTCATAACTACCAGCCTGCGCAGTATCACAAGCAGAAGAGGCCCTGGTCGTTCAGCGTGGATGGTCAGACCTACTATTACCCGGGAATTGTCGGAGGGAAATACTGGAATCGCCGACAGCTTCGCGAGGTTCTTGAACCTGCGGTCGCGTTCGCGCGAAGGCAAGGTGTGCAGCTTTTCTGCGGCGAGTTTGGGTGCGTATCCGATTGCCCTGAGATGACGGATATGATTTATCTCATGGACCAGATTTCGCTGTTCCACGAGCTGGGAATCGGCTGGACAATGTTTAACTACATGAGACGGGAGTCGAAGCCCTATTGGAAAAAACATTTCGACTGTAACCTTTTTATCTATTACATTCCGGAAAGGCGCCTGTATAGTTTCGAGCGAAAGATTAACTTCATCCGTTTCTTCCTGGAGAAGGAAGGAGAGGTTTTGTCTCTTCGACAACCGGAGGATCGGGATGTAACCTGTTATGGAGTCAGGGACGCGAAGGGAAACGTCTCTCTCTTGGTCTCGAACAAGGATCGGGAGAGAGAGAAAGTAGTCAGGCTGGAGATGGCGGGCGTTGATTGTGAATTGAAAAGCTGCGTGTCGGTTATGGATGCCGGCGCCGATGGCTTTCAACCAACGGGAGAACTCAGTCTGGAGAGGGGTCGAGCGGAGCTGACCCTCCCGAAGCTGAGCATCACGAGGGTGGAGCTGGTGCGGGACCCTTCGCCAGGTTATGTCCGGCGAAGAAAAGGGGAGGAACTGCAACAGGTTCGCACCCCGTAGTGCGAGATGCAACAAAAAACAATGATGGAGGAAGCGATGAGAAGAGAGAGTGTTCTGTGCGTTTCCGTGCTCGTGTTGTTGGTGTTGTTGTCCAGCGTGCGAAGGTCCGAGAAAGCAACCGCTGCGGTGAGCGAAACTAAATCTGCGTCATCGGTCGTGGCTGCCAAGCTGAACCCGATGATCAATGAGCCGCTCTACAAAGACAGCGTGCCGGAGAAGTTACGGGACAAGACGCCGGTGGTCTGCAAGAAGTGTGGGTGGCACGTGAAAGCCAACGCCGAAAAGTGTCCCAAGTGCGGAGCCACCGGGGATTTCAAGAGGGAAAAAGACTTCTATCCGGAGCTTTTCGTGCCGTGGAAGTGGAGTTTGCTGCTCAATGGAGATGAAATCTGGGCCACGGGCTGGGGCGGAATCAGCGTTTACAGCCTTAAAGAGATGAAAGAAGTGCGGCGGATTACCGAGGACGACGGACTCCACTCCGAATTTCTTGGCTTCGCGGGACTGTGCAAGGACGACGAGAACAATATTTTTGTAAGCGGCGGCGGCATCCCGGAGTTGGATATTTTCGGTCTGTCGAAATGGGATGGCAAGAAGTGGATAGCTTTCAATGCCGACGTTGGTCTGACTGCAAGGAACATTGGAAGCTATCGAGTCGTGTACACATGGAACTCCGTTTGGGGTGGTGGACCGAAAGTGGGCTTGATTCGCATCCGCCCACGATGGACGAAGAAAACCGAGGGCGATCCATGGCGGCGGTACTGGTCCGGGAACTTTGACCTGATACCGTGCGACAACGTGATGGCGGTAGTCGTGGACCGCGAGGAGCCGACAATGCTCTGGCTTGCTCTCTATGACCAGCTCGACGAGGGCGAGATCGGCGGCAAATGGAGAAGACCGGCCGAGGGAACTCCCCCGTGGAAGAAAGGCGCTAAGATATATTCCCCCGGCGGCCTTGCCAAATGGGGTTGCCGGTGGGGAAGAGAGGTCGGATTCTGGAGCCCTGAGAACTCCGAGTGCCCTGTGCGGCGAGCCCTCGCACTGGCGGAGGATAGCAAGGGGAACATCTGGTTGGGTGGAGACGAGCCCTCGAAGGGCATCGGCTGCTTCGATAAAAAGACCGGACAATGGAAGGTGTATAACAAGGAGAACGGTTGTCCTATCAAGACCGCCTGGGGAATCGTCGTGGACGAAAAGGACAACGTCTGGTTCACGCACGCCCGCGACCCGATATATCGCTTCGACGGGAAAGTCTGGACTTCTTTTGTGCCGGAATTTCCCGGCAAAGGAAAAGCAGGGGTGCCCGGCGGCGAGGCCCTCCGGGTCCTGAAAAACGGCAACCTCATTGTCTCCACGGAGTACGGGCTGCTTCTGTACGACGCTGCGAGCAAATCGTGGAAGGCGTTCAAGGACCTGCCGTATGCCTGGCGGAAGTGAGGCCCGCTTCGCAGGCAAACGTGAACAACTGCAAACATTGATACGGCAGGCTTGGCGTCGCCGGGGCTGGATGGGCGGGTGTGGTTGCTTCCTCGCCGTTTGAGATTACCCCGGACAGGGCTGTGCCGCGGAAAAAATGGAGCATCATATAGAAAGGGGTTTGTGTGATTATGCGAAAAGTCGGTGCAGGAGCAATTGCGATTCTGTGTGCATTGAGTATGCAAATAGCTTTACCCCAGGACAACACTCTCTTCCAACAGGATTTCGAATCTGACGTTGTGGGGCAAAAACCGTCCGGCAATTGGTACTTTGGAGAACAAGCTGGCGCCAGTTGTCTTGTATCCGACGAGGCTACCGACATCCCCGGCTCGCCGGACGGCGTTTCCAACCTGAAGTTTGCCAAGACCCAAACCGGCTCCGGGACCGGCCTGACAGTCCAGTGGCAGTTCGAGGAGAGCGCGGTGGATTCCGGCGTTCTCACGATCTCGTACTGGGTTTATTTTGAATCCGGGCAGCTTATGCGATTCGTGGTCAGGGGATTCAATCCCTGGAAGCACTACATGAAGATGGTCGTGAGGGGCGAGTGGCCGGATGACGTGCGGCTGGAATTCCCCATCAACGGCGCGCAAAAAGCCGTGTCCGGAGACGCTTGGCATAAGCTGACCTTCATCGTCGAATGGGACGCCGAGCTGCCGGGGGTCGCCACATGCAGGTTCTTCATTGATGACGAGGAGCATCCCGGCAGCCCCGCAGGTATGCTGGAGCCGACGGTATATTCTATCGGCAGCATAGAACTCAGCACCGCCGACTGGGCCACCGCAATTTGCCACATTGACAACATTAGCGTTGAAAAGGTTGCGCCTAAGCCGCAGATAGATTCTGTGGCCCGACGTGAAGGAAAGCTCGCGATGGAGTGGAGCGGCGCGGCTCTAACCGGGGAAATCACGTCTCTCTATCAGGCCTGGGACCCAGGCGGGCCATGGACTCTGGCGCAAGGCAACATTGAGTCGGCGTGCCTGGTCAATCCAGGCAATGCGACGCGGGCGTTCTATCGCGTCGGGTCTCAAGAGGAACCCTCACCGGAACGAAAGGTGATATTCGACGACGATTTCGAATCGTACACAACCTCCGAGGACATCGAAGCTGCCGGAGGATGGACTATAATAAACGGGTCCGGGGCTCCGGAGGTAACGTGGCGGCTTTGGAACACAGAGGGAGAGCTGCTCAAGGCTGAGGATCCGGACCTTGTGGGGATGTCGGGCAATTACGTTATCTCAGACTCGGATTTCGCTGAATCGGCGACTCTGGATGAAGAGCTGATCTCCCCGATTATTGATTGCGCCGGGTACTCTAAAGTGGGGGTGGAGTTCACATGCAACATCAAGGTCTATGAAGACGATCCGAATGAGAGCCCCCAAACGACCGATCTGGATGTTTCTGTGTATGACAGCGACTCGGGAACCTGGTCGCCGTGGTCCAATCTTTTCACCCGCCAGATGGTAGCGGGGGACTGGTCATCGGAAACGCCCAGGTTTTTCAGCGTTAGTCCTTTTGCGGACGGGCGCAGCATCAAGCTGCGATGGCGTTTCCACGAGGCCCGATACGATTATTGGTGGGCGATAGACAATGTCAAGGTTACCGGCGAATGAAGGTGGGAGGAAAGCCGAGAAGCGACCGGTGCGACGGAGATGTGAGGTGAGAACGTAAAGGAGGGCGGGCGATGAGTCGCAACAGGGCAAGGAAAATATGGCTGGTGGTTTTCATCTGGTGCGTGCTTTTCGTGGTGCTGCTTGGCGCCCGCAGGTACACATTTCGCTCCGCGATAGTCCACGACGAGGGCATTTTCCTGTATGGTGGGAAAGCCTGGGCTGCCGGGGAGCTGGCATACAGGGATTTCTGGGACCATAAGCCCCCCGGAATCACGTTATTCCACTCCGTTCCGATACGGCTCTTCGGCTATTCGCTTCTCGCCGTGAGGATACACGAGGTCTTCTGGCTGGCCGTCTCGGCGACGATTTTCCTCTATCTGTGTCGAGCGCATCTCTTGCCCGGAGCCGCCGTCCTGTCGCTTCTCTTCTACTGCCTTTTGGTGAGCACAAAGCTGGTCATACGGTCGGGCGGACTGACGGAGGAGTCCGCGCTGACCTTTTACGCGCTGAGCTTTCTTTTCGCGCTTCGCCGAAAGGGCTCGCTCGGACTGAACGTCTTCCTCGCGGGTCTGTTCCTGGGATTGGCGGCGGAGTTCCGACAGCCGTTTGGCTTAGCGATAATATTCATCGCCCTGTGCCTGCTGTGGCGGCCGGAGGACTCTAACGTCGGTTTCAAGAAGAGAGCGTACCTTTTGCCGATTCTCGCTGTGGGAGCGGCACTCCCTGAGCTCGTTTGCTCGGGCTATTTTCTGCTGAAGGGCATCTGGCCGGAGTATTTCGAGACGAGCTACCTGTTGAACTTCCTGTACGCGGGAGGCGGTCCCGACGCCCTCGGCCTTCGTGACGGTTTTCAGAAGCACTGGCAGATGATGAAAGCCACGGGACCGTATCTCGCCAGCCCGCTTTTCGCGGCTCCGTTGCTGTGGTGGTTGCCGCGAAGACTGCGGAGGATTGGTGCTCTCCTAATCGTGGCGTTCTTATGCGACTTTGTGGCTATTACCCTCGGCGGCAGATACTACGAGCATTACTATCTCCAGATGACGATCTCATCTTGCTTGCTGCTGGGCGTGGCGTTCCAGGCGGTTTACGAGCGGATGCGCGCCGTTGCCCTGAGAGTGAGAGGACGCTCTGCCCGGGGAGAGCTATCGCGGTGGCTCAATCGGCGGAAGGTGGCCGTCGGAGATACCGAAGCTTCGGCGCCGTGGTCGCGGCGGGTAATCGCTGCGCTCGTGTATTGGTGTGCGGTAGCGATGGTCGGCCTCTGCGTCATCCTGAGCGCGGGCGCCGTGAAGAAATATATCAAAAGCTACAGGCAGGGGCTCGACGAGAGGTCACGGCCCGGAGCGGAACTCGTCCGGCAAGAAGCCATTGCCGCCGCTATCCGGACGTTGACGCGCCCGGGCGAGCGAATACTTCTGTTCGGGGCGTCGCCGACTTCCGTCTATTTCAGGGGGCAGCGGATGGCTGGCGCGCGGTACTACCATCTCTCGCTGTTCTTCAGGCACGCGTTCTTCAACTCCATTCGGAAGCGGCACAAGGACAGGCTGCTCGGGGACCTGCGAAAGCGTAAACCTGTGCTTATCATCCTGGCCTGCGAGGAGCGGCAGATTTATTTCGCGGGAATCGAGGTCATCGAGAATAGCCCTGCGAAGTTCCTTCTCTCATACTCCGAGGATGATAACGGGCAGCACATTTACCTCGCGGGAATAGAATACGTTCCCCTTCAGAAGTTTTATCGGCGACCGTGGAGGAAGGAAGGATGGTCCTGGTATCGCAGGATATGCTCGTTCCTCATACGGGCAGATATGACGGAGGAGGTTGCCCGCAGGCTTGAGAAAGCGGAAGAAGCGGAACTTTGATCTCGCCGAACGTGAAGCTGACCTAACCGGAAAGCATGATTTCTTTTTTGACAGGATGACAGGATAGAGATGAGCAGGGATATTAAGCCGCCGGATACGCAGGATTCTCAAGCTGTCCCGTCCATCGTGTTATCCCGTCACAAAAAATACCTGACCGAATTGGAGCGGGATTGATGTCCTTCGACTCGTTTGTCGCAAACAGGCTGGCTATTGGGATGCTGAAAAGGGCGCTTGAGAGCAAGCGAATAGCCTCGGCTTATCTCTTCCACGGGCCCGATGGGGTCGGGAAAAGCATGGCGGCATTGGACTTCGCCAAGGCGCTGGTCTGCGAGAGAGAAGGAGCGGAGGCCTGCGGGGTCTGCTCGGCGTGCAGGAGAGTGGATTCCGGCAACCACCCGGACGTACACTGGTACAAGCCCGTCGGGAAGATGCGTCTGGTCAAGATTGACACCATCAGGGAGCTAATTGAGCAGACCGGTCTGAAGGCTTTCGAGGCGAAGTGGAAGGTGTTCATCATCCCGGAAGCGGATAGAATGAACGCCCCGGGGCAAAACGCAGTCCTGAAAACGCTCGAGGAGCCTCCCGGGAAGAGCGTCCTGATACTAATCTCCTCTAATCCGGCGGGGCTTGTGCCGACGATCGTATCGCGGTGCCAGGAGATATGCTTTTTGCCGATTCCGAGGAAGGAACTGGAGGCAGCCATCGCAGAAAAGTGGGGGCTGGAGCAGGAGAAGGCACGACTCGTCGCGTCGCTGGCATGTGGTTCGATGGGCTCGGCGAAGAGGATGCTCGAGCGGGACAACCTCAGCCGGCGGGGCGTTCTGCTGAATCTCCTCGCGGAGGGGCGGCGAAGGAGCGGCGCGTTCCGCGCCGTGCTCTCGGCGGTGCGGGCTGTGGAAGCGGACCTGAAGGAGTTTGCTAAGGGGCAGCAAAAGACCGAGGCGAAGCGCATCAAGGCGATGGGCAAGGCTCTGACCGCGAAAGAACGCGAAGCCCGCGAGAAGGAGAGCAATGCGGACATCGCCAGTACGGTGCGCGAGGAGGTGGACGATATTTTGAATCTCCTTGCTTTCTGGTACAGGGATTTGCTACTAATCAAGGAGGGTGTGAGTGCGGAGTTGGTGATTAATTTCGACATGGTTGAAGCCCTCCGGGAATCCGCTGGACAGACGACGACGGGCGAGGTTTTCTCTCGCCTGAAGGCGGTGGAGGAGGCGCGCCGGGGGATAGCGCTAAACCTTCCGCTGAGGCTTTGCATGGAGGCCTTGTACGTCTCCGGCGCGTAGGTGTGATAGACCGCCGTAAAAGCTTCCTCCCGGAAGGAGCCGCCGAAGTGCAAGCTGAACTTATGAAGAACGACGACGTTGAGATGCGTGTCAACGAGATATATCGAGGAGATTGCATCGAGATTATGGCGGGATTTCCGGCCGAGTCCGTTGACCTCATCTTCGCCGACCCGCCCTTTAACATCGGTGTTCGCTACGATAATTCTCCCGATAATAAAGACCATGATAAGTACGTCGAGTGGAGCGAGGACTGGATTCAAGCGGCTGTGCGCCTCTTGAAAAAAAACGCCTCGTTTTATGTAGCTATCGGAGATGAGTACGCCGCTGAAATCCGGATGATCGGCCGAGAAAAGGGGCTTTTTCTGCGAAACTGGATTATCTGGCATTACACTTTCGGGCAACACCAGCGGCGGAAGTTCAGCCGGGCGCATACGCACATTTTCTACTGGGTTGTCAACGAGGAGAATTTCACTTTCAATGCCGACGACATCCGCGTGCCATCGGCCCGTCAAAAGATTTACGCCGACAAGAGGGCGAATCCGAAGGGAAGGGTTCCGGACGACGTATGGACTTTTTCCAGGGTCTGCGGCACGTTCAAGGAGAGGGTCGGCAAGCACCCTTGCCAGATGCCGGAATCGCTCCTGGAAAGGATCATCCTCGCCAGCAGCAATAAGGGCGACATCGTTCTGGACCCGTTTTGCGGCACCGGCACTACAGCGGCAGTGGCGCAGAAGCTGGAAAGGAATTACATCGGGATAGATGTTTCGCCGACTTACTGCGACCTGGCGAAAAAACGGGTGCAGCAGGCGTACCTTCCCGTGGGTTGAACGGAACGGGACTCAGGAGCGGGAGTTCCCTCATGGGTCTTATGAAGAAACTACGTAAACCATAGTTGGCTGGCTTGCTTCAAAGCCCCGCGCCCGGCAAGTCCAATCCAACATTCTTAGTATTAGGCCGGCAGACGCTATAATTCAAGCAATCACTTATCAGAGGTCGCTATAGCCATGTCGAGTGAGCCTGAATTCGTAACACTGGAACAGGCGGCCCGCATTGTCGGAAAAACGCCGCACAATATACGCGACTACATCCAGCGCCAACGCATTGGCAAATATGACGAGAAGGGCGAGCCCATTGTGCGCGCCCGTAGCGGAGGACTACGCGTTTCTCTAAAAGAAGTGCGGGTTTTTCTATCCCTAGTTCAACAAGGGAATCAAAAGCATCATCGGGCAGGGCTGCATCCCGAACTTGGCTTTCATGGGCTGCCAGAATACAAGAGAACTAAGCACGTCCATAGGCTTCACCCGTATTTAGGAAAATTCATTCCTCAGCTCGTTGAGTGGTTTTTGTCTCGCTACTTCAAACCGGATGACGTTATCCTTGACCCATTCATGGGCTCAGGCACTACTTTGGTTCAAGCCAACGAGATGAAAATGCACGGCATAGGCATAGACATCTCGGCGTTCAACTGCCTTCTTGCTCGTGTCAAGACCGCAAGGTATGATATTCTTGAGGCTTATGCTGAAATCTTGGAGATTGAAAGGCGTGTAAGGGCATTTTCGAAGTACCTTGTTCCCTCCGACCAACTGAATCTGCCTCTATTTCCTGAAGATAGGACCCATGAATGGAAGAAAGAGCTTTCAGAAGAATGTGACAGCGAGTATCTGAGAACTTGGTTCGCGCCGCGTGCTCTGCTTGAAATGCTTTATTACCGCAGGCTAATCCCTGAGTATCCTGATCAGGACTTACTGCGAATTGTCCTCAGTCGGGCCGTGCGTTCTTCGCGTCTGGTGCCACATTACGATTTAGCAACGCCCAAGGAGCCTTTACCTGTTGGCAAAGACTACTGGTGCAGAAAACACAATCGCTATTGTACCCCCATTGATAATTGCATAACGAAAATTCACGCGTACAGCGCAGATACCGCGCGACGCCTCGCTGAATTTGACAAGGTCCGGTCCCACAAGAGCATCAGAGTAGTTCAAGGCGACTCCCGGCAAGTAAACTTAGAAGCAGAGTTAGCCAATGCGGGCATTGGAAACCGCGGAGTAAACGGGATCTTTACTTCGCCGCCCTACGTGGGTCAAATTGACTATCACGACCAACACATTTACGCCTATGAATTGTTTGGCTTGCCGCGTCACGACGAACTTGAAATAGGGCCGAAGAAGAAAGGCAAATCTAAGCAGGCGCAACGCGAGTATATCCAGGGGATCGCGGCAGTGTTTAGAAAGGCAATCCCTTTGCTCAACGCGGACGCTAGAGTTTTCGTGGTGGCCAATGACCGGCTCAAGTTATACCCAGAAATTGCCCAAGTTAGCGGCCTCAAGATTGTTGAAGAGTTTCACCGTGCGGTGACGAAACGCACGCAACAAGGCGATGACCCTTACGAAGAAACCATTTTCATGATGATGAAGGATATATGACGTGGGCCTATCAAAGAAACAGCGCACGGAAATTGAAGAGTTACTCAAGGAGCAGATCAGGCGCAAACTGGCCCACTATTCGCCTGAAACCCGCAGTATGCCATTTCATGTTCGGTTGCTGGGCAAAGACCGGATGGCTTTGTTTTCGTTTATCCAATCCATCAACACCACCTTGGGAACGTCTGTATTTGAGCAGGTAGCCGCGAGAATCGCGCGCCCGCACTTCAAACGTGCGGTCAATCAATACAAGGAGTTCAACACCACCATCAGCACAGCCGCAGAAGCGACAATCCAGCGGATGATGGACGATCTGCGTGCATGCCGAAGGAAACCCGACAAGCCAGCCGAAACGTCAGCGATTCTCGCTGTCGCCCAAACTGGCAGCATCAAAAAGGTCAAACGACCTCGCATCGACTTGTTCTTGGAGTTGGACGATGGAATGGAGTATTACTTAGATTTGAAGACCGCCAAGCCCAACATAGACGAAATAGTTGGGTACAAGCGCAAACTGCTTGAATGGGTTGCAATCCGTGGCGCGGTGAAACCCAAAGCAAGAATCTTCACTGGGCTTGCCATTCCATACAACCCCTACGAGCCGGAGCGTTACGACCGCTGGACGTTTGCGGGAATGTTCGATCTACCGAATGAGATAAAGGTTGCTGATGAGTTTTGGAACTTTCTCGGCGGGAAGGACACTTACGAACAGTTACTCAAAGTGTTTGAGGACGTGGGGATAGCACTGCGCCCCGAAATTGACGCCAAGTTTGCGCGTTTCGCGCCTAAATCTTAGGGACGGGGCGGAAAGCGATTGCGGAGAGCGCGAGGAGGAGACATGATCAAGGTTATCCAAATTCGCATCAGAGAAGCCGGAAAGGTGCGCTATTTCAGGCTCGGCGATATTGACCTCAAAGTGGATGAATACTGCATCGTCCAAGCCGAGCGCGGGGAGGAGTACGGGCAGGTGGTCAGCGAATCGGAGCACGTTCCCGAGGAAAACTTCGAGCAGCCCTTGAAGATGGTTCTCAGGAAGATCACGATTAACGACCGCTATCAAATAAATAAGAACATTCGGGACTCCGAGGAGGCAAGAAGAGTCTGCTTGGAGAAAATCAGGCTCCACAGTCTGCCGATGAAATTGGTGGACGTGGAATATTCGTTCGACCGCACCAAAATAGTTTTCTACTTCACTTCGGAGGGTCGGGTGGATTTCCGAAACCTCGTGAAGGACCTTGCGCGCCATTTCAAGTCAAGGATAGAGCTGCGGCAGATCGGCGTGAGGGACGAGGCCAAAATGGTCGGCGGTATAGGAAGCTGCGGGAAGCCCTTGTGCTGCACGACCTTTCTGAAGAACTTCGAGCCTATCAACATCAGGATGGCGAAAGACCAGCGTCTCTCATTGAATCCGAACAAGATTTCGGGTATCTGTGGGCGGTTGCTTTGCTGTCTGCGATTTGAGCACTCTTCCTACGTGGAGTTGTCCAAAAATCTTCCCCGCATGGGGGCGACGGTCTCAACAGAGATGGGCGAGGGAAAAGTGGTTGACCAGGAGATACTCCAGCAGCAGGTAAAGGTTCTCCTGGAAGACGGGCGAGAAGTGAAGTTCGCCGCGAACGACGTTACCGCCCCGAACAAGCAGATGCCTCGCCGTAATCAAAAGTAAACGGACATGCCAAAAGAGAAGTTCTACATAACGTCGGCAATAGATTATCCAAACGCGCTTCCTCACCTCGGAACTGCGTATGAGAAGATCGGGACGGACGTCATCGCCCGATACAGGGCTTTGTGCGGGCTGGATACCTTTTTCGTAATGGGGACTGACGAGCACAGCGCGAATGTGGAGAAGGCAGCCGCAGACGAGAACCTCTCGCCGCAGAAGTTTACCGACCGGGTCGCCCCGAAGTTCGTGCAGGCTTGGGAGAGCCTCGGGATAAAGTACACCTCCTTTGTGCGGAGCTCCTCCGGGCGCCACGCAAGTTCTGTGCAGGACGTATTCCAAAAGATATACGAGAAAGGAGACATTTACGCGGGATTCTACGAGGGCTGGTACTGCAATTCGTGCGAGCGCTTCTTCCAGGAGAGAGACCTGAACGAAAAGATTTGCCCGACGCACAACAGGCCGCTGGAATGGGTGAAGGAAAAAAACTACATTTTCGCTCTCTCGAGATATGCCGACCGCGTGCTGAGGCACATCCAGGACAATCCGGCGTTCATAGGGCCGGAGACCCGAAGGAACGAGATTGTCAGCCTCATACGAGGCGGGCTGGAGGACGTCAGCGTCTCTCGGGTCGGCAGGAAATGGGGAATACCACTTCCCTTCGACAGTTCTCAAACCATCTACGTTTGGTTCGATGCGCTTATCTGCTATCTGACAGGCGTGGGTTACAGCGACGACGCGGACATGTTCGCGAAGTACTGGCCGGCGGACGTGCACGTAATCGGGAAGGATATCACCCGTTTCCACTGCGTGATATGGCCGGCGATGCTCATGTCCGCGGAAATCCCACTTCCGAAAAAAATCTGGGCGCACGGCTTTGTGCATCTCGCTGGACAAAAGCTCAGCAAGAGCGGTAAAGTGTCGGTGGACCTGATGCAGGCGTCTGAGAAGTTCGGCGCCGATGCGCTTCGCTATTTCCTGATGAGGGAAATCCCGTTCGACCGGGACGGCAATTTCTCGTGGGAGAAATTCGAGCAGCGTTACGCGGCAGACCTCGCGAACGACCTCGGCAACCTCGTCAACCGCGTGATAGCCATGGTCGGCAAGTACCGCGGTGGAAGGGCGCCGGAGCCTTCGCAATTGCAGCCGCTCGACAACGAGGTCGCCCAGATGGCAGAGCGAACGGTGGAGAATGTCTGGTCGGCGATTGAGGAGTTCAGGCTTTCGGCGGCTCTTGCGGAGATATGGGGATTCATCGGACGCTGCAACCGCTACGTCGAGGAAACCTCGCCGTGGAAAGTCCATAAGGAGGGCGCTGCGGAACGGCTCAACACGATTCTCTACATTCTCGCCGAGGCTGTACGAATTATAGGGGGACTGATACTTCCCTTCATGCCCCGAACCGCGGAGAGAATCTATGGGCAGCTTGGGTTGAAAGCTGAGTTCGGCAAGCTGAATAAGAAGGCGATAGAGAATTGGGGCGGAATGCCGCCCGGGACTCAGGTCGGCAGCCCCGAACCGATGTTCCCGAAAGAGTAAGCGACTCAATGCCGAAGCCCCAACAAGGAGCCTGTTTGACGGCATCACGAGCTTGGCGTGCTTAGCCTCTTGGCGAGCGAACAGTAAGGAGAGGACACCTCTCGCCAAGGCGCGAAGACGCAAAGAAGAAGATTAACCCAACAAAAAGTACAGGAAAGGAGGGAATCCATGAAACTTGGAGTTCTAACCGTACTTTTTTTCGACCAGCCTTTGGAGAAAGTGCTGGACATGGTCGCGGAGGCGGGTTGCCAATGCGTTGAGCTGGGCTGCGGAAACTATCCCGGAAACGCCCATTGCAACCCGGCCGAGCTCCTCGCCGACGAGGGCAAGATCAATCAGTTGAAGGACCTTGTCGCCTCCAAGGGGCTGGAGATAAGCGCGCTGAGCTGTCACGGCAACCCGCTCCATCCGAACGAGGCGATTGCCAACGAAAACATCGAGGTCATGAAGAAGACAGTCCAGCTCGCCCCGAAGCTGGGAGTGGACGTGGTCGTCAACTTCTCCGGATGTCCGGGCGGCGGACCCGATGACAAGACACCCAACTGGGTGACCTGCCCCTGGCCGCCGGACTTCTCGGAAATCGTCAAATGGCAGTGGGAAGAGAAGGTCATCCCTCACTGGACGGAGATGGCCAAGTATTGCCAGGACAACGGCATCAACAAGATCGGCTTTGAGATGCACCCCAACTTCGTGGTCTATAATCCGGAGAGCCTGTTGAAGCTGAGGGCGGCGGTGGGGGACATCATCGGCGCCAATTTGGACCCCTCGCATCTGTGGTGGCAGGGGATTGACCCCATTAAGGCTGTGCGGGCACTGAAAGGCGCCATCTGGCACGTCCACGCCAAGGATACGCGAATCTATCCGATGAATTCGGAGGTCAACGGCGTCCTGGACACCAAGAGCTACACCGACGAGATTAACCGAAGCTGGGTTTTCCGCACAGTCGGCTACGGGCACGGAGCGGACTTCTGGAACGATTTCGTCAGCACGCTTCGCATGACAGGCTACGATGGCACGCTGAGCATCGAGCATGAGGACAGCCTGATGAGCCCCATGGAGGGACTCCAGAAGGCGGTGAGCTTGCTGCAGAGCGTCATCATCTCGCAAGCTGCGGGGGAGGCATATTGGGCATAGGGCTTATAGACAGCCACTTGCACCTCGACGTCTCGCAGTTTGACGAAGATAGAGATTTGGTTGTGTCCCGGGCCAGTGGGGCGAATGTGGTCTGCCTCATCAACCCGGGATGCAATTTCGAATCGAGCCGAAGGGCAGTTGAATTAGCTGAAAAATACCCGCAGGTTTACGCGGCAGTCGGAGTCCATCCTCATTCTGCCGCCGAGGAAGGGGCGGAATCGGAGGAGCGATTTCGCTCTCTCGCAGAACATCCACGGGTGGTCGGCATCGGAGAAATCGGGCTGGACTTCTTTCGGAACCTTTCTCCGCCCGAAACCCAGAGAAGGGTCTTTCGCAAATATCTTCGCCTCGCGGGGGAGCTGAACCTGCCCGCCATCGTCCACTGCCGCGACGCCTTCGAGGAAATCTGCTCAATCATTCGACAAGAGAGTTCGCACTCTCTGCGGGGCGTTCTGCACTCGTTCTCCGGGGACGAGAGTTCCGCAGATTCGCTTCTCCGAGCAGGCTTCTACATCTCCTTTTCGGGACAGCTCACCTATCGGAAAAACGACCGCCTCCGGTCCGTGGCAAGGATGCTGCCGAACGAGAGGGTTCTCGTCGAGACAGATTCCCCCTTCCTCACTCCGCAGCCGGAAAGAGGAAAGAGAAACGAGCCTGCCTTTGTGAGGCACGTTGCGGAGGAGTTGGCGAGGGTCAAAGGCCTGTCGTTGGAAGATGTGGCCAGAATCACGACGAGAAACGTGCGGCGACTGTTCGGCGTGGGGCCGGAGCTTCCTCAGGGAGAGATCGCTTACGCAATCCGCAATTCCCTTTACCTCAACATCACCAACGAGTGCACGAATGAGTGCGTTTTCTGCCGGCGGCTGACGAATCCTGTCGTCAAGGGGCACGACCTTCGCCTGGAAAAGGAGCCTGCTTTCGAGGAAATCGTCTCGGCCATCGGCGAGCCTTCCCGCTACGGGGAGATTGTTTTCTGCGGGTACGGCGAGCCGCTGCTGAGGTTGGAGCTCGTCAAGCGAGTGGCTCGGTTTCTGAGAGAGAAGGGATTTGCCAACCTCCGAATCAACACGAACGGGCAGGCGAATCTCATCCATGGACGGAACGTCGTACCGGAGCTTGCTGCGCTTGTGTCGAGGTACTCTGTCAGCCTCAACGCCGCAACCTCGGAGGAGTACGCACGGCTGTGCCGTCCGAGGCACGGGGCCGCCGCTTATCAAGAGGTCAAGAAGTTCATCCTCGAGTGCAAGAAACGGAGCGCGTCAGTAGTCGCGACAGCAGTGGCGTTGCCCGGAGTTGATACGGACGCGTGCCGAAGAGTAGCGGAGAGTGAGCTGGGCGTTCCGCTGCGAGTGAGGGCTTACGTTGACGCGGGATAACAAGGTTACGGACTGGTAACAGTTCCATCTCACGACAGCGCGCTGAAGGCCCCTTTACCCCGTCCAAGGCGGGGCCGCATCACCTGCGCGGAGTTCCGTCTTCTTCTGCCGCCGAAGCGCTGCCGTGCTTTTACGAAAAGTGGGGGTTGCATGGGAAACTCGACCGAGTTATACTTTCCATAGATGGACCCGTTCCGGGCACATACGGCAAGCAGCCCGGGGAGCAATCCCTTGTGTCCTCTCGTTTCGATACTCAGGTGGGCAATTAGCTCAGCAGGTTAGAGCGCTTGGATCACACCCAAGAGGTCAGAGGTTCAAATCCTCTATTGCCCACATTCAGATTTCACGCGTAACTCCTCGGTCTCGGGCGGATACTGAGTTGCGGGACAGAAAAGAGGAATGGGAAAATAACGCAAAGGCTCAAAGTCGCCGAGAGGGGAATGAGTGGGACGCCATCCTCACCTGCCGTGGCACGGGCATCTTGCCCATGATTCCCACGGGTCCCGCCTCCAGCGGGATGCCACATGGGGTACGGCTGTTGTCTTGGCCCTGAAGGGCGCAGCCCGACCCGGCGCCGGCTGATGCTTCCGCATTGCTCTTGGCGAGAAGTCGCCGTATCTCACCTGTAACCGACGCACTACGGTAGCCTCGAGATTTCGGTTGCCTGCCTCTGTTGGCAGTGCTAAGGTCTGCGGCGAACGTATTTGTGAAACCGTAAAGGGCCTCGACTGTTTCATCTAAGGTGTTACAAAAACATGCGATTAGGAGAGACTGTCATGGAACGAAGAGCCACAACTCGTATCTCTCGCAGAAGCTTTGTAAAGAACGTCACCCTGGGCGCCGCTGGCGCCGTACTGGCCAAACGGCAGTCGGTTTTCGGGTCGGCGCCTGCACCATCCGCCGGTCAACCCCTCCGAGTTGGCTGCATCGGAGTGGGCGGCCGCGGCACACATCTGCTGACTCAGGTTCTCACGATTGATAGCGTCAGGGTCGTCGCCATTTGCGACATCAATCAGAGCAACCTCCGCCGCGCGCAACGGATGGTCGAACAGAAGAACGGTAAGCGACCCGAAGGCATAGGCGACACCCCTTATGATTACCGCAAGCTCCTCGCTCGGGACGACCTGCATTGCGTGGTGATAGCTACGCCTTGCTACTGGCATTCAACGATGTATATTGATGCCATCAACGCCGGCATGCACTTCTACGGCGAAAAACCGCTGGCCATTACCGCCTCGAAGCTCAAGGAAGTCAACGCGGCATACAAGAGGCACCCGAACGTTGTGGTTCAGATCGGATTTCAATGGGGCGCGCACCGGGCTCGCGGCGACATTATCCGCAAAGTTCGCGAGGGATTGATTGGCGAACTGCTCGAGGGCCGCTTCCACCGTCTCAATGGGTGGGATGGCCACGGGGGTTGGTACGCCGACCGGACGAAGTCCGGCGACTGGATGCTCGAGCAGGCTGTTCACGAATTCAACCTCATCTGGTGGGTCACACAAACGCATCCGGTCTCGTGCTTCGCGGCGGGCCATGGCGGCATCATCCCCGGCCGAAACACCACCAATTATTACCACGCCGTCCTTCAGTACCCGCCGAAGCTCGGAAACCTCGTCGTCCACTACGCCCACGGCTGGGTACAGGTGTCGGGCTTCCCCGGTGGAGGGCTCCAGACTCACTTCATAGGGCTAAAAGGCGCGCTGGACGTCATGGGCGCTTACGCGCAGCTTCGCAGTAAACCGAGCGGTGGCCCAGCTCGCGTCGAGGGCAAGGGGCAGGGCGGCGACACCCGCGATCATTTCTTGAATTTCTTTGAGAGCGTCCGCGCGGGCGCCCCCGAAAAGGCGAACTGCGGAATTGCCAACGGCACGGGCGCATCCATCATCGGGCTTATGATACGCCAGAGCCTCGAGGAAAAGCGGTTGGTCACCATCGAGGATGCCCTCAGCGACACACGCAAGCCCCCCGTTCCGCCAGCGTAATAGTATTTACCTGTTCCCCACTGCGAGCAAACGTTGCTCGGTTCGGGCCAGGCGGAGCATAGACGACAAAAAGGGCGGAGGATCAATCTCGTGTGTCGGCGCCGGCGAAAAGTAGGGAAAAGTTTGTCGCTGTGCTTGCGTGCTATGCCCAGGTCAGCGACAGTCTATTCCCCAACTCACGGTCTCGTAGCATAATACATCGTTATCTCTTTGCGTAAGCATCCCGGGAGGGCAGCCGATTATGCTGGTCGAGGTAAGGGAAATTACGACACGAAGGCAATTGAGGCAGTTTATCCACCTACCATGGCAGATGCATTGCAGCCACGAGAGATGGGTTCCACCTATTTACGCAGATGAACGGCGTTTCTTCAGTGCGAAGAAAAACAGGGGGTTCATGTATTGCGACACCACGCTCGCTCTGGCACACCGCAACAACAATCTCTCGGGACGAATCATGGGCATCGTCAACAAGCGATGTAACGAGCTCCAAAACGAAAAAACCGCGAGATTTGGCTACTTGGAATGCTTTGAAGACCAAGAGGTCGCGCACGCCCTCCTTGATTATGTTGAAGACTGGGCGAGGAACAAGGGGATGAATAAGATTGTTGGGCCAATGGGTTTTACCGACCAAGACGCGGAGGGCTTTCTGGTTGAAGGGTTTGAGAATGAACCGACAATCGCCACATACTATAACTTCGAATACATGATTCACTTCCTTGAGTCCAAAGGGTACGAAAAGGAAGTGGACTATCTTGTGTACAACGTAAAGGTGCCGGAGAAGGTCCCGGAAATCTATGAGAGAATCTACAATAGAATCTCAACCCGGACTGAGTTCACGTTGGTCGAATTTACGGGGCGAAAAGCGATCAAATCATACATCCGCCCGATCCTGAGCCTGATGAACGAAACATTTCAGCATTTGTACGGCTTTGTGCCGCTCGAGGAAGAACAGATGGTTCATCTTGCCAAACGGTATTTGCCTCTCATAGACCCGCGATTCCTTAAAGTAATTACAAGAGAGAATAAGGTCGTTGCATTCGTTCTCGGTATCCCCAATATGGACGAAGGCCTTCGTAAGGCGAATGGACGCCTTTTCCCTTTCGGGATATTCAAAATAATGCGTGCGGCAAAAAACTCGAAGCAACTTGATCTACTGCTGGGCGCGGTCAAGAAGGAATACCAAGGGCGTGGCTTAGATGTGCTCATGGGGACTGCGATGATGCGCTCGGCAAAGAATGCCGGGTTCGAGTGTCTCGACAGCCATCACGAGTTAGAAACCAACGTTAAGGTTCGCGCTGAAATGCAGCGCATGGGCGGGCAGATCCACAAACGCTACCGCATCTTCCAGAAACCACTTTAGTATGTCCAATGCAGCAGTCAGGGGATAACACTATGGAATTCGATAGATTGATTCGGGAAAGGCACAGTGTCCGCTCATATCTCCCCAATCCGGTCGAAGAGGAAAAGCTCAGGAAAATCCTGGAGGCGGCTGTTCTCGCCCCCACGGCAGCCAACCGGCAGGCTTTCCGGCTCATCGTCATCGCGACCGCCGGGCGGGAGGATGAATTGAAAAGAATCTACCCAAAAGCTTGGTTTACCCGGCCCCCTTACGTCATCTGCGCTTGTTCCCTTCCCGCAGAGGCCTGGACTCGAAAGGACGGAAAGAATTACAGCGATGTGGACGTGGCAATCGTCATGGACCATCTCATTCTCGCCGCCGCGGACCGGGGGCTGGGCACGTGCTGGGTGGGGGCATTCGACGCCGAGGCGGCTCGGGAAGTCTTGAATCTCCCCGATAACGTGGAGCCGGTCGCCTTCACGCCACTGGGCTACCCTGCCGACGAGCCGGTCGCAAAGAAGCGAAAAAACCTGGATGAGCTCGTCAAGTCCGAGACGTGGTGAGGCCTCGCGAGCAGTATCCCCATTCGGCGAGAACGCCTCAGGTTCCCATGGCACGGAGGAGCCGCAAAGACTGTGCTCGCTCGAGCGTAAAAGGACCCGCGAAGCTCTTAAAGGCAGTGGCTTCGTCCAAAGAGACGAACGGACGCCTCACCACAAAGACACAAAGGCGCCAAGCACGCCTGCGCGCAGCTCCGTCGCTGTCTTCGTGCCTTGGTGGTTGACAACTCCTACACAAAGTGTCTCCGGTGAAAGGAGGAGAAAAGATATGCGCACGGAAAAAGACATCAACCGGCGAAGGTTTCTCAAGGATTGCCTTGCGGGGGCAGCCGCAGTTGGATTCGGCGGCGGGCTTGTCCCTGCAAAGGCTTCCACGAGTGAGAGGGGACCTGTAGCGAGAAAAGCCTCCGAGCAAAGGAATGTGCTGTTGCTGGTCTCGGATGACCAGGGGCTGGATCAGTGTGGATGTTACGGGAACAAGAGCATCCGGACCGCAAATCTCGACGAGCTCGCCGCAGGCGGCGTGAGGTTCACCAACGCCTTCGCGACCGTCGCCTCCTGCAGCGCCAGCCGCTCGGTGATTCTCACGGGCTTGTTCAATCACGCCAACGCCCAATACGGGCACGAACATAGTTTTCATCATTTCCGGATGTTCGACTGGGTCAAACCGCTTCCTCTCCTTCTAAAGAACAGGGGCTACGCGACGGGGGTCATCGGCAAGCTCCACGTCGGCCCGCCTGAAGTGGTTCCTTTTGATTACGTCGCGCCGGGGCGTGAGCTCTGGGGAAACCGGAACGTGTATCAGATGGCAAAAAGAGCCGGGCAATTTTTCAACCAGAATCGCGACAAGCCGTTCTTCCTTTTGGTCGGTTACAGCGACCCGCACCGAGGCGGAAAGGGATTCGCGAACAATCGGGATTACCCGGGGATAAAGAAGACAACCTATTCACCATCCGATGTGACGGTGCCCTGCTTTCTGCCGGATTGCCCGGAAGTTCGAGGCGAGCTTGTCGAGCAATACCAGGCGATCAGCAGGATGGACCAGGGAGTCGGGATGGTCATCGAGGAGCTGAAGAAGTCCGGCCGTTACGATGATACCCTCATCATCTACATTAGCGACAACGGCATTCCCTTCCCCGGCGCCAAGACGACGCTCTACGACCCGGGCGTCCATCTGCCGATGATTGTTCGGTCACCGACGCTCTCCAGGTCCGGCTTAGTCAATGACGCCCTCGTCAGCTACGCCGACATCACACCGACAATCCTCAAATGGACGCGGACGGCTCCGCCCAAGTACCCACTTCACGGGAGGTCGTTCTTCGGCATTCTTGGCCAAGTGCACCCAAAAGGCTGGGACAGAGTCTTCGTCTCCCACACATTCCACGAGATCACCATGTATTATCCGACGCGGGGAATCAGGACTCGCCGGTTCAAGTACCTGAACAATCTCTTCCCGGAACTGGAGTACCCGCCCGCCTCCGACCTCTACGCCTCCGCGTCGTGGCAGGCAATCCTCCGACGGAAAGACGGCATGATGGGAAAGCGAAGCGTGAAGGCCTATCTCCACAGGGACAGGGAGGAACTCTACGATCTCAGCAGCGACCCGTGCGAACTGAAGAACGTCGCCGGCGATGCGTCATACGCCGCAACGCTCGAGGAAATGCGCCGCGAGCTATTGTCCTTCCGCCGCAGGACGAAGGACCCGTGGCTTATCCTGCTGAATTACGAGAAACGAGAACGCTGATTCGTTTGCGAGACCATTGCGCTCGCCGGCGCCCGTGGAAAGACATGGGCAGAATGGCCATGCCACGGTCCGCGCTTCCGCTGCGCCGCAGCTCTCTCAGTGGGGTGGCAGCCGAAAATCGGTATGATGTGCGATCCGTGCTAAATGTCGGACCTTCTGGGAGAAAAGGTACGGGGTCTGCCGGGCTTGTCCTTGAACATTCCGCGCATGGTGTAGAGTTGGATCAAGCCCCGGTTCAGGAGTCTCTCTCCGGCGCCGACCTCTGGGGTCGTCGTATCGCTCGCCCCATACCCCCCGTAAGCCGCCGAACGGATGTCCGGGAGGTAGTAGCCGGGCCAGCCGTGATACCCGCTGCCGGTATAGCCGAAAACGTAAGCATGAGGGAGGTCTGCGGCTTCGCGGAGATATTTTTGATATATGTGAAACGGCTCGCCGGGCAGAGTGACGATTCCGATTTCCCGGTTGATGAGGACTGATGCGACGCCCAACGTTAACTTCCCCTCGGGATTCCAGCGGTTCTCAAAAGTCAGCACCTCGGAGAGGATTTTCAGTTCGGAAGACTTCCCCCGCTTTCCGTTCATTTCCTCGAGCACTTCCTCGACTTCCTTCGCAAGCAGATTTCCCGCCTGCCTGACAAGCACAAAATCTTCCTCGCTGCCAGCCGTCCGCCCCAGAAAGAGCGGATTGATGTCGCCGCCGCACCCTTGAATGAACATGCACATGGCGTCCCGCCCTGGCGGGAGGCGCTTTTCAATTCTCCTCATCGTGACGCCGGGGTAATCCGCGGAGATGTTGGTGTTCTTCGGCCCGAGGACGACCGGATGGCAGGCGTAGCAGACGATGACAGCCCTGGTTTTTCCTTTCTCATCGTCAATTCGAATCACGCCAACCGTCGGGTCAACGGAGCCGAGGGGAATCCTCCACGGGTTCTCGAAATAAGTTGTCGCCGTTCCGTCCCGCTCCCGCTTCAGGCGATTGTAGCCAATGGTGATGTTTCCCTCGGCGGCAGAGATGAAGGCGGGGAAGGTTTTCGCCCTTGCCTCTTTGACCGCTTGAAGAATACGCTCCTCGACGGTTCGGCGCAAGGGCTTCTCTTTGGAGGGGAAATCCAGTTCGTTCAGGTCCGGCCCGGCATGAGTGTGCGTGCTGCACAGGAGGAGGTTCGGTATGCCGATGTTCTCCAACTGCTTCCTCAGCCAGGGCGATTGAAACTCGCACACGTCCCAGCTCACCAGAGCGACCTTTGTCTCGCCAGATTCAAGATAGGCGACTCGTGCGAAGAGTGGATCGTGCACGCCGGTGGAGGGGCCTCGCCCGGCATATCCGAACATCCTTCCCCCGACGGGTGGTGTGATTTCAACTTTCGACAAGCCCACGCGGATAGCGGGAGCGAACGAGCCTGCCGAAGAAATCGAATTCCCCTGAAACAACAATAACGTAACCAGGAGCAAGATGCCGTAGTGTCCGACTTTCATCGTCTTTTCCTCTCAGACTTCAGTGGTTGCGTGCCATTAACGAGGTTTCACTCACTTTCCCTCCAGGATACTCGGTCATTGGGCGCCCTAAGAAGGGACTCATACTACCATGATTCTGCGGGAAGTGACCGATAATTCGTAAGTCCCGAGGAGAGCTAAAGGAAGCGGCGTTGACGGGCAATCTCGATGCGCGGTCTTCGCCGATGATTCTGGTTTTGACGGGGCGTTTCGTGTTATCCTCCGACTGGACGCCCAGAGGGCGATTTTCGCGAACAAAAGGTCGGTAGCATCGTTTAACCATATGGGAGTATTGAAACGGGATGGCCTGTCCCATGACGGAATCCGATGAGGTGCTGGTCAAGAGGTTTCGCCGGGGAGACGAGCGCTCTTTCGAGACCCTGTTAGACCGCTATAAAGGGAGGATTTACAGCTTCATCCTTCGTTTCGTGAAGGATGGGAAGACAGCGGAGGACATTTTTCAGGAAACGTTCATCAGGGTTTTCCGCAAAGGGCGCCATTTCAGGCGCCAGGCAAAGTTTTCCACCTGGCTGTACACCATCGCCGCGAATCTTTGCAGAGACGAGCTCAAGAGAAGAAAGCGAAGGCAAAGCGTCTCCCTGGATGAAACGGGAGCTTATCCCAAACTGGAAGGGCAGGGTACGCCTCGAATTCAGGCTATTCCCGATTCCTCCGACGGGCCGCGAGCGCAGGCCGAGAAACGGGAGTTGAGCCGGGTGCTCCAGCTCGCTCTCGATGAGCTGCCGGAAAACTCGCGATTGGTTATCGAGCTGCACGTGATGCACGGACTGCGATACCGCGAGGTCGCTGAAATCCTCGGGTGTCCTCTCGGAACAGTACAATCGAGAATGCACAATGCAGTTCAACTGCTCAGGAAGAAGGTTGAAAGAAAACTAAGCAAACCCATATAGCCGTCTTGGTGGAGATTCACGCCCGGCGGGTCAAACAAGCAAGCTTTTGGGTTGGATAAGACGGTGCACTTCGTACGTCACATAAGTAGAAGCCGGGTCGCGGGCAGCGTTTGCTATGGGCGGCGCAAACCATGCTTTTTGAGGTGGTATCATGGATAGGCAGTGTGAAAGATTCGAGGGGCTGATCGTTCATTACGTTCTGGACGAGCTGGGGCGCTCGGATAGGGAGCTTGTCGAGGAGCATGTCGGGGCGTGTCCCCGGTGCTCAAAGGCTCTGGAGAAGCTCCAGCGGCTGGTCTCCGTCCTCTCTCGTTATGAAATGGTGGAGCCTTCCGTGGCAGTGTGCGATTCCGTAAGAGAAGCTGTTCGGAAAGAGAGGCACAGCCCCAGAAAGCCCGTTTCGGTGGTGAGAGCGCTGACGGGGCCGTTCGCTCGCCGGCCGCTCGTGGCGGGGGCGTCGGCTGCGGCCGTAATCGCGGCAGTGACACTGCTGCTCGTCGTGCCGGCGCTGCGCTCCCCGGAAAAAGTTTCCGGTAAACCGAGCCTCGCAGAGTCCCCCGAAAAAGTGGCGACGGGAGACCGGGGCCATTTCGCAATAGAACACGGTATAAAGGCGGTGAGGAGTTTCGGAGATTACTTGTCGGACTCGTATAAGGCCATCACCCTTATCCGGGGGCCGGACGCTTCGGAGGTGCTCGCGGGTCACGAGTGGGAACGTTGGGTTGCCGACGCGATGGCGCTACAGGAGAACAAGCGCCTTGAGTCGCAATGGCCGCTGCTGTCCGATCTGGAAAAACTCTACAGGCGAATCACAGATTGCGGCGGCAAGTTTGGAGAAGAAGAAATAGGACGGATAACGCAGCTTATTTCGGAGATGAACCTCGTTGAGCGTACCAAACAGGCCCTCGATTCGGAGAGATGATTCGCCGCTGGGTGGGCGGAAGCAGTTCCGCCCGCGCGTAACGCGAGCCGGAGAGCTTTCTTCGGGAGGGAAGAGTGCCTCGCCGAAGTGCTTCGTTTGCCCGGAAGGAAACATCGCGCGTGTTCGAGCGCCTTGCCGCTCGTCGTGGGAGATGGAACCATGGTGAAGTTAATCACAAAACGCAATGTCACGATTCTCAACCTCGCGCTTGCGGTCATTTTCTTGGTGACCCTTAGCGTTGTGGCGATTCCCTTCCTCAAGAAGGAGCCGATCCCCTCTTTGTTTTCCGACGAACCGGCTCGTAAACCGAAGATCTCTCCATCGCAGCCGAAACCGCAGGAAATACAGGAAATATACGTCTGCCCCAAGCACCCGGAAGTAACATCGTCCTCGCCGGGGAAATGTCCCCAGTGCGGCTCCGAGCTGGAGAAGGTGGACCGCTTCGCCGGCATCGTCAAGAGAGACCTTTTTTTCGATCCCCGTCTCAGGCCGCCCCCGGTCGTGAAGGTTACGCCACCACCTCCGCTGCAATGGGAGCTTGCCGGGGTGACGAAGGTGGGCGTTGATTACGTGGCTATCATTCGCGATAAGTCCAAAAGGGTGGGTAGGGGGTATAAAGAGTATATGGTGAAAGAAGGTGAAGACGTGCCCGGCTATTTTGGGGTGACCATTGTGAGCATCACCCCGTCTCCCCCCTCCGTCAAGTACGACAGGGCGGGCGTCGGCGAGGAAGAACTCAAGATGGGAGAGCGAGCCCCCGCCGTTGCCGGAAAGTCAAGTCAGCAGTGGGTGGAGATCATCAGGCCCATGAGGGTGGGCTACACCTACGTCGTGAAGCTTCCCGAGCTGCAAAAGCGCATTGCGACTGTAGCGGACTACAGGGGAACTTTCGGATTGGAGCCGAGCATGCAAGGCACGAGAGGCGCCGGGCTGAAGATAACGACCCTATCCCGCGATAACTTTCTTTACGTCGCCGGGTTGCGGCAGGGAGACGTCGTCAACACCATCAACGGCACGGTGGTCTCTGATGAGGCTTCGGGCCTGTCCCTTCTGCGGTCCGCCGCCCAAAAGGGGTTTAGCATTCAGTTGGGAGTTACCAGAGGCCGCACAAGACGAGCGATGGTCTATACTCTGGTGAAAAAGTAGGAGGGCGCCGCGTCATGAGCTCCGTTCACCCGGGCGCATCGAAAGTGCTCCCGGCGCCTTCGGAGGGGCATACGCTGCATCTCGGGTAGAAGTTAACGCACTCGTCCAGTGACAGCTTTCTGTATGCCGGCGGATTGCGAAAGGGAGACGCGACACGGTGCGAAAGGGGATAACATCCAGTTGGAAACGCTCAGGGGACGCAGAAATCGAACAATCGTCCATACTTTGCTCAAAAAGTAGGAGAGGAGAATGAGAACCGTCACTTCAGCTATTCTGTTTCTGAGCGCGCTTGCGATTGCGTCGGTGCCTTTCGCAGAGCAAGCCCCGACGCTTCCCGGCGTCCCCGGCGGCCAGCCGGCGCCGAGAGCCATTGGCCCGGGGACACCTGCCGCCCCGCCCGGAGCGACGCCACAACCCACTGTTCCGACAACGGCTCCGAGCACAATCCCCACGAGGCCTCCGACAACAGCTCCTAAGATAACTCCCACGGCGCCTCCGACAACGGTTCCCAGAACAACCCCCGCCCCAACAACGCCCCCCTCCACCCGGCCGACGACCAAGGCTGTAACCCCCGCCGCTGGCGACGACCTGATCCCTTTTGAATTCGACAACACGCAACTGTCGAGCATTATCAAGATAGTGGCCACCAGCACCCGAAGGAACTTCTTGATACAGATGCCCATCGCCGGGTCGGTCACGATTCATTGCCCGCAGATGATCCCCGCCAACACGGCTTTTGACATCCTGGGAATCATCCTCGACTCACAGGGTTACACCATGCTCGTGACCGAGACACCTCCTCTCATCTTCGTCACCAAAAAGGCCGGCTCGGAGTCACTCCCCACGAAGTTGATGGTTCCGGAGGAGGGCGGTCCGGAGGAAAAGCACGAGCTGGCGACCTTGATTGTGGTGCTCAAGTACGTCTCAGTGGACGACATGCAGAATATCCTCAGAAATTTCAAATCCACCAACTGCGTCATGACCGCCTATCCGGCGGGAAATTTTCTCATCTTGAAGGACGAGCAAGCGAAGTTGAAATACCTTCTGTCCCTCATCGAGAAAATTGACGTGGCGGGCACCGCCAGCAAGGTGACGATGGTGGAGCTGAAATATGCGGACGCCTCGGAAACGGCTTCCCAGCTCACGGAGCTTCTGGCTGCGAAGGAAGGCGCTCGGGTGACGAGTAGTACAGCCGTCCGGCGGCCTCCGACACCAACGAGGACTACGGGGCGGCCGGGGACGCCTTCCAGACTTACGACGGCTTCCCCAACCATCGTGGGGACGGCCACGCCGTTGAAGATTCTTGCCGACGCGAGGACGAACAGGCTGATAATACTCGCCTCGGAAAAAGATACCGAGTACATCATCAACCTCGTCAAAGACCTCGACAAGGAACCGACCGAGGAACAGTATCCCATCCGGACTTATATCGCCCAATACCAGAATGCGGAGGACCTCGCTGACACTCTGGCATCCTTTGTTTCGGGCCGTCCGCGTACGACGACAGGGCGTCGCACGACAAGGACAACCGGCGCCCGCACCAGAAGCGTCGGACAAACTGGCAGGACGACCGCAGCCAGAACCACCGGGCCCACCGCTACCGGCGCGAGGAGCGCGGTCACAGGAGGGACGGAGGAAGCTTTCTTCCTGGCGGACCCCGCGACGAACATGATTCTCATCCAAGCAGACCCACGGAACCTCGACATGTATTTTAATCTCCTTAAAGAACTCGACCGGCCCCAGAAGCAGGTGCTGATCGAGGTTTGGGTCGTGGAAATCAGCTCCAAAAGCCAGCTCGACATCGGCTTAGAGTTCAAGTCCGCAGAAATCGGACCCGGGGAGCGAATCGGACCCATGCAGGATGAGATTTTCGGAGGTTCGAACTTCGACCTCGGATTGTCGGACCTTCTTTCCGGGGCGGGCTTTCCCTCGTCGGGCGTCTCTCTGGGGATGCGCAGCTTGACCAACACCAGTTTAAACGTGGGGGGGAAGAGTTTCTATATCCCAAACATTGACACTTTCCTCCGCGCCCTGGAGGAGGATACCGGGTTCAACATTCTCTCCTCGCCGAAGTTGATGACCTTGAACTACGAAACAGCCTCCGTTGATGTCTCCGATGAGATTTCCATCGAGGAGTCGAGGATAGGCTACGGTACGACAGACCAGGAGCAGGCCGCCGCCGGTTACGCGGCTACAACTACATCAACGTATCAAAGAGAGCAGGTCGGCATATCCCTGGAAATCACTCCCCAGATCAACAGCGACGATAGCGTGATCATGGACATTGACCTGGTTGTGGGGAGCATCGCAGGCATAGAAAATATCGAGGATGCAGGCACCAGGCCGGTGATCGCCAACCGTTCGACAATCACCAGGGTGAGAGTGGACAACGAGAGAACAATCGTCATCAGCGGGTTGAGAAGAGCGGACAAGACGAACACGACATCGAGAGTGCCTATCCTCGGACACATCCCTATCCTCGGTATGCTCTTCAGTCACAGCCGAACCTTGACTGTAAACACCAACCTGCTCGTATTCATCACGCCGCATATCATCAGCGACACCTTGGACATGCTGGCGGTGACCGATCTTATGAAAAACCAGGATCTGGAGAAAGAGCGTGCACGCTTCCAGCCGACGAAAAAAAGCCGCAAACGCTCTATCTTGAAAAAAGGCCGTGAGCCGGGGTGGGAGTGGAAAAAATAGCTCGCCCGACAACGGCCTTAGGAATGAAAATTGCTCCTCAAAACGCAGCGTGAGTTTCGGTAAAGATAGGAAGTTCTCAACATGGCAAAGAGACAATTAGTCGGCGAAATCCTGATAGAAAAAGAGGGACTGAAGGAGCAGCAGCTCAAGGAATGCCTCGAGATTCAGAAACAGGACGGGCGAAGAATCGGCGAGGTCCTGTTGGAAAAGGACTATATCACCGAAGCAGCCCTCCTGGAGGCCCTCAGCATCCAGAACGGCGTGCCCTACCTGGACCGGATTGACGAGTCGGTCGTTGACAAAGACCTTCTCACCCAGGTGCCGGTGATCTTTGCCAAGAAGAACAAGATGATTCCCCTTTACGCGGACGACGGGATAGTTACCGTTGCCGTCGCCGACCCCCTCAACATTCAGCCCCTCGACGACATCGGTTTGCTTCTCCACCGCGACGTGGAAATGGTGCTCACGCGGGAAAAGAACATCATTGACGCCATCAACCTCTACTATCACCACGATGCGCGCGCCGCCGAAAAGGTCGTCGAGGAGATGAAGGAGGAAGAGCGAGAGCGGGGCGAGGTCTATAATATCATCGAGGAAGAGACCGAGGACCTCATGGATGTCGCCGAGAAGGCGCCCATTATCAAGCTGATTAACACCATTATCTTCCAGGCCGTCAAAGAGCGCGCCAGCGACATCCACCTCGAAGCCACCGAGACAGAGTTGAAAGTGCGGTTCCGTGTTGACGGCGTTCTATATCATCGCCTCACGCCGCCGCGACAGTATCAAGCGGCAATCGTTTCCCGCATCAAAATTATGGCCAAACTCAACATCGCCGAGAGAAGGCTTCCGCAGGACGGTAAAATAGCTATCAGAGTCGCGGGGAGAGACGTGGACATCCGCGTCTCGATCATCCCCACGGTCAATGGCGAGCGAATCGTTTTGCGTCTCCTCGACCGGGCGAGCGTTCTCATTGACCTCGTGGATTTAGGTATGCACACCGATACCCTGGAGAAGATTGCCAAGCTTATCTCGCTGTCCCACGGAATCATCCTGGTCACGGGGCCCACCGGTTCCGGCAAGACGACGACACTCTACGCGGCTCTCAGCAGGATCAACTCGGAAGCACAGAACATCATAACCATCGAGGACCCTGTCGAATATCAGTTGCAGGGAATCGCCCAAATCCAGGTCAAGCCAAAGATTGATTTGACCTTTGCCAACGGGCTCCGCTCCATTCTGAGGCACGACCCCGACGTCATCATGGTGGGTGAGATACGCGACCACGACACCGCCCAGATGGCGACCCAAGCCTCTCTGACGGGGCATCTCGTCTTCAGCACCCTGCATACCAACGATGCCCCGGGCGCCGTCACTCGCCTTGTGGACATGGGAGTCGAACCGTACTTGGTCTCCTCGTCGGTCATCGCCATCCTGGCTCAGAGGCTTGTCCGCGTCGTGTGTTCCGAGTGCAAGCAGCCCTACGAGCCGGACGAGAGAGCCCTCGCGGAAATCGGTTTGAGCCGCGAGAAACTCAATAACGCCGTCATCTACCGCAGCCGAGGATGTCCCAACTGCCTGGGGACGGGATTCAGAGGCCGAAAAGGAATCTTTGAGTTTCTAATCATGGACGGGGCCATCAGGAAGCTGGTGTTGTCCCGGGCGGATTCTAACACCATAAAGGAAACCGCCATCAAACGGGGAATGCGCACGCTCAGGGGCGACGGGGCGTTGACCATGGCGCAAGGGCTTACGACGATAGAGGAGGTCATGAGGGTCACCCAGGAGGACATCTTCTGAGGAAGCGATGCTTTCCGGCCGAGGCCGGGAGGGAAGGACAACCAGCGCGAAAACATCCTTACTGTTACAGGAGTTGTTGCACGCCATGCCTGTTTATGAGTACAAAGCACTCGATGTTTCCGGAAAGAGCGTCACCGGCATCGTTGACGCCGACACAGCGAAAGAAGCCCGGCAGAAACTCCGCATGCAGAACCTCTACACCACAGGGGTCGTCGTGGCGGAGGAAGCGGTGGCGCTGACCTCCGAGGTCCGGGCACGCAGGGTTCTGCGAAGGATCAAGCAAAAGGACATCACCACCGCCACGAGGCAACTGGCCACACTCCTTCGCTCTGGGATGCCCTTGGTCCAGTCGCTCTCCGCCATCATCGAACAACTGGAGGGGGAGGGACATCCCCTTCAGAAACCGATGCTCGAAATCAGGGAGAAGGTCAACTCCGGCTCCTCTTTTGCGGACGCTCTCACCGATCATCCAAAGCTCTTCTCCGTCCTTTACATCGGGATGGTTAGAGCGGGGGAGTCCGCCGGGGCACTCGAAACCATTCTCCAACGCCTTGCCGAGTACCTCGAAAAGAGCGAGAAACAGAGAAACAGCATCCGCTCCATCATGGTCTATCCGTTAGTGATGTTTTTCGTAGGAGGGGCCGTGCTGGTGTTTCTAATGACCTACGTGGTTCCGACGCTGACACGGCTGTTCGTGGAGATGGGCCGCGACCTTCCTCTTCCCACGCAAATACTGATTGGCATCAGCGGCTTTATGAAAAGCTACAAGATATTGTTCGTCCTCGCGGGCCTCGTGATAGGAATCATAGCTCTGAAAAGGTACATACGGAAGGAAAAGGGGAGGTTCGCGTACGATTCCTTCCGGCTGAAGCTCCCTATGATGGGCACTCTGGTTCGCAAGTCGTGCATGGTTCGGTTCGCCCGGACCCTGGGCACGCTGGTGGCGGGGGGTGTTCCGTTGCTGCAAGCGCTGGAAATTGTCAGAAACGTCGTGGGGAATGCCGTTATCGGCAAGGTTCTCGATGAAGCCAGGGATAACATCGCCCGGGGGCAAACCATCTCCGACCCCCTGAAGAGTAGCGGGCAATTCCCTCCCATCGTGACCCATATGATCGCCGTCGGCGAGGCAAGCGGCAACCTCGAGGAAATGCTCTTCAACGTCGCCGACGCTTACGAAGATGAGGTGCAGTCGTCAATAAACGGATTGACCGCTCTCCTGCAGCCGCTTATAATCGTCGTTATGGGAGTGATTGTTGGATTCATCGTGATTTCGATTCTTCTCCCCATTTTCGACATGAACCAACTGGCGGCGTGACAGAAGTTCAGCCGCTGATGGGAAACGGAGGTTGAGCCATGAAAGGGTTAGGACGTACGAGAAACCGCAGGGGCTTCACTCTTGTGGAGCTGCTGGTGGTGGTTACTATTCTCGGCATACTTGTGACGGTCGTCGGCGTGAGGGTGATGCGCCATCCGGATAAAGCACGCCGCGTCGCAGCAAAAGCTCAGATAGCGAACTTCAAACACGGCCTCGAGGAGTTCTACATTGACACCGGCGTTTATCCCAGTGGCGAGGAGGGGCTGAAAGCCCTCGCTCAAAAACCGATGGATGCGGATATCGGCGACGCGTGGGACGGACCGTATTTCGACAAAATCCCCAAGGACCCCTGGGGGCACGAATATATCTATCGGCAACCCGGCGCCGACGGCTCCGATTTTGACATCATCTGCTACGGAAAGGACGGCGTTCAGGGTGGGGAGGATGTCAACAAGGACATAACCGACAAGAACCTCGATGAGAGGTGAGCCAAACCAGCGATGCTGCGCTCTCTTTCGGGAACTCGGTTGTCCCCTCCCTCACACAGAACCTATTGGGCTCCTTACAATGTGGCATAGAAAAGACGGATTCACTTTCCTGGAACTGGCGGTCGTGCTTACCATCATGGGCATCATGATGGTCGTCACTGTGCCCCGATTCAGCTCCAGTCTCTCCAAAGCGACGCTTGGCGGCGCCGCCCGAGGTCTGGCGGGAACAATCGTGTACCTGCGAAACGCCGCCGCTAAGGAAGGCCGCAGCGACGGGGCTGGGCATTTTCACAACGATTCATGTCTGGGGCATTTTTCGCAAAGGAGGGCGAAAAAATGAAGAAGGTGATCGCCGTTGTTGCAGGAGCTGTCTTTCTCGCGGGCACCCTCGCGGGGTGTGAGAAGGAAGGAGACAGCAAAGGCCCGGCCCGAGCCCGCGGAAGGCAAACAACCGTTTTGGGGAGATATGTTAGCCAGGAGAACCGGGACGAGTACCTGGAACTCAGAAAGGACGGAACCTTTTTCCTGCACGAAGGGGTCTTGGATTCGCACGGGAGATGGGAGATTTCGGGCCAGGAGCTAAGGCTGAACTTCCCGATCGGCCTTTCCACGACGGGAAAGATCGCGGGCGCTAAGATTGTGGACCGAGACGGCGTGCTCTGGGTCAACCGTCGGGCGCAGGACGAGCTTTCACGAAGAAAGCCAAGGACGCTCTCCCCGAAGGAAGCGCGGACTTTGGGGACGCACGTTGGCCAGTGGAAGGACGCGCGCCGCGTCACAGCAAAAGCTCAGATAGCGGACTTCAAACACGGCCTCGAGAAGTTCTACATTGACGTGGGGCGTTATCCCAGTGGCGAGGAGGGGCTGAAAATCCTCGTTCAAAAACCGATGGATGCGGATATCGGCGACGCCTGGGACGGACCGTATATCATCACGTACGCGGGGCTCGAGACAATCCGCACGGACGCCTGGGGGCACGAACGCTGGGTGGCCGAGAAAATCTCCACGGACCCCTGGGGGCACGAATACATCTATCGGCGACCCGGCGCCGACGGCTCGGACTATGACATCATCTGTTACGGAGAGGACGGCGTCGAGGGTGGAGAGCATGTCAACAAGGACATAACCGACAAAAACCTCGAGGAGGTCGGTTATCTCCTTGCCGAAAGCGGGCCCCTCAGTCCGGATGCAGAGCACCGCGTCGCAGCAAAAGCTCAGATACTGAAGTTGAAACACGGCCTCCAGGAGTTCTACATTGACACGGCGCGTTATCCCGGCGCGGAGGAGGGGCTGAAAGCCCTCGTTCAAAAACCGATGGATGCGGATATCGGCGACGCCTGGGAGGGACCGTATTTCGACAAAATCCCCAAGGACCCCTGGGGGCACGAATATATCTATCGGCAACCCGGCGCCGACGGCTCCGATTTTGACATCATCTGCTACGGAAAGGACGGCGTTCAGGGTGGGGAGGATGTCAACAAGGACATAACCGACAAGAACCTCGATGAGAGGTGAGCCAAACCAGCGATGCTGCGCTCTCTTTCGGGAACTCGGTTGTCCCCTCCCTCACACAGAACCTATTGGGCTCCTTACAATGTGGCATAGAAAAGACGGATTCACTTTCCTGGAACTGGCGGTCGTGCTTACCATCATGGGCATCATGATGGTCGTCACTGTGCCCCGGTTCAGCTCCAGTCTCTCCAAAGCGACGCTTGGCGGCACCGCGCGCGCGCTGGCGGGAACAATCGTGTACCTGCGAAACGCCGCCGCTAAGGAAGGCCGCAGTTACTTTCTCAACATTGACCTCAATAAGAACCAGTACTGGGTCACAATCATCAACGAGGAGGCAGACCTCAGCGAGATTGATTATCAGGAACCGGATGTCCTTGACGATGAGATTTACAAAGAGGTCAGCGACGCTTTCGTCGCCAGAACCCGGTTGCAGAAGAAAGTTGCTTTTGCGCAAGTGATGCTTGAAGATGGAACGAAAGTCTCCGATGGCATGGTCACGATCGAGTTCCGTCCCGATGGTACAGCCGACGGGGCAATCATTTACCTGACGAACCCCAAGGAAAAGGTCCGTATCGTTTATCTCGAGCACTATAACGGGCAGGCGAGAGTTTACACGAGAGAAAAGGATCTTCCGGAGCCTCCGCCGGTCCCCACCGAAAGAGTGCCGCCGACCAACCCGAAGGATGCCTTATAAGGGTGCTATGAAGAGACGAGAAAAAGTAAATAACGCGGCTTTCACCTTTCTGGAGGTGCTCGTGGCTCTGTGTGTCGTCTCCATTTCCATCGTCACTCTGCTCAACTGCCATACAGTAAGCCTGAGAAATTACATCAAGTCGCAAACCATCTCCCGGGCTACGCTCCTCGCCGAAGAGAAAATCAACGAGATCGAGGCCAAGAGCTTCCAGAGGATAGACGATAGTGAACCTGGAGCCGGAGAATACGTTAACGGATTGAAGTATCTGGTGGCGGTAGGGGATTTCTACGACGAGGAAGAGACGGAGGTTTATCAGCCGGAATGGAGGCTCGATTATTGGTGGCTGAGTATCGCAGAAGAAACGGAATATCAGGGCGTGCGAAAAGTCACCGTCGAGGTGTTTTTTGGGGAGGCGCCTGATGACGTTTATTCCGAGGACGCAACGAATATAGACCCCTGGAGTGAGGAGGAGGCCAGCCCGATGGTGAGGCTGGTGACCTATATCGTTTCCACGAACACAAGGGAGGATGCAAGAAGTGGTTCAGCACCGAGTCGCAGAGCAGGGCGAAGCGCGGGTTAAGCGCGGCTTCACGCTTGTCGAGATGATGCTTGCAGTCGCGTTGTTGTCCATCATCGTGACGGTTATCTACAGCTCCTTCCACACTTTGGGCCGCATCATGCGAAGGACCGAGCGGACCAAGGGCGCCTACCAGGCGGCGCGCTTGGTTATGTCTCGCATGAGAGAGGACCTTAGCTGTGCATATTTTTCCCCGACGCGAAAGAATTTCGTTTTCAAAGGAGAGGACATTGAGGGAATTAAGGACGATGCCGGGGCCGATGCTTTGACTTTCGTCACCACAGCCCATGTCATTTCCGGGCGGGATGTCCCCGAGGGGGACCTCGCGGAGGTCAGTTACTATCTCGATGAGGAGAATCGGGGCCTTCTCGTGCGCAGAGAAGATGTCAGCCCGGATAGCAAGCTTGAAATGGGGGGCAACTTCGACATTCTGGGCAAAAACGTTGTTGGACTCAACTTCACTTACCTCGACGGCCGAGAGGAGCCGGCCCGGAGAGCGGGCGGAACCACGACAGACTTAGATAAAGCCGAGGAGGAGAAGAAGGCCTGGAAATATGAATGGGACTCCGAACAGACCCCTTATCTGCCTCGGGCCGTGAAGGTTGACCTTTCCGTCCTGAACGAAGAAGGCGACGTGCAGGATTTCTCCACGACAATACTATTGGCGATGGGCCGAACCGCAACTTCGACCCAACCGAGCGACCCGAACAGAGTCGCGCCGCCCCGTGCGCGCAGGGGCACGCCGCGTGGAGGCCAGCCGTCGCGTCTCGGGCCAAGCGGCCCCCGGGACAGGCGAGGCGGCGAGCGCGGAGACCGCAGAGATTCCGGCCCCCGCCGCGGCCGAGACCAAGGCCGAGGAGGAAACCAAGGGTCCGGTTCGGGGCCCCGCACGCCGCGCTCCGGCGGCGGAGACCGGCGGCCCAGTGCGCCGCAATTTCAGAGGAACGCACCCAATGCACCACGAAGAATGTCCCCAGGAATGCCCGGCGGCACACGATAAAGGAATCGCCCTTCTCGCAACTCTGGCTGTCGTTGCCATCCTGGCGGTTGTAGTTCTTGACTTCAGCTTGTCGGTTCGCGTGGACATGCACATTGCCGCGAACTTTCGCGACCGTCTGGTCGCCCTCGAGGCCGCCAAGGCGGGCGCACATTATGGAATATACATGTTGCGGCAGGATAGCCCCGGCCGCGACGACCTTCAGGAGGAGTGGGCAGAACCCTTCGGAATCGTCCTGGACAAAACCGACCCCCTTAAGATCGCAGAGGAAAGCGAACTGGACGAAGATGAAGTCGGGCTGGATGAACACGAGGACTTCGTCGCGCGGGAGAAGGAGGGTAACGTCGCCACGGCCAGGATAGTGATCTGCGATGAGGAAAGAAAGATCGGCGTCAACTTCCTCGCCGGGCAGAGCGCCAACCCCATGTACAGGCAATGGATACAAAACCTCATCGAAAACCTCCAGGAAAAGTCCAATTTCCCGGACGTGGACGCCTATGAGCTCGTTGAGAACATCACCGACTGGATTGACACCGACGACGACGGTGACGCAGAGTACACCTACTACGAAGACCTGGACGAGCCTTATTCCTGTCGGAACGGTCCTATGGAGTCAATCTACGAGCTCAAGCTCGTCAAGGGAATGACTGACCTGATTTTCTTCGGCGACACGCCCTATCCCATGCAGCTATCGGGGAAGGAGGAAGACCAGTGGGAGGAACGAGAGCAACTCGGATACACCCTTCCAGAAACCCCTCCCTGGGGAAGAGAAGAGGACCCTGAGGCGATTTACGGACTCGTCAATTTCCTGACCGCCTACTCCACCGGCAGAGTCAACGTGAATACCGCACCCCGCGAAATCCTCGAGGTTATGCTCGGCAACGATGAGACTCGGGCAGACGACGTTATCCTCGCCCGAGAGGAGGCTCCTCTCCAGTCGAAGGAAATTCAAGGCATCATAGGCCCGGACCTTTACACTCTCCTGGGTAGGGGGTCGCTCATTGCTTTCCAAAGCACCTACTTCAGGATAGAGTCCACCGGCAAGTTCCATAAAGCAGCAGTCAAGGTTATAGCAATTATTTCCCGCAGCAACACGAGGGACATAGCCATCCACTATTGGCGGGTCGAAGATGTCAGGTTGGAGAGTTCCTCCGACGACATTGCATGGACGAACGTCATGTGATAGAGTGGTCACAATCTGGATGGCTCACCTGACCACGGAGGAAAGTTGAGCGAACTAAGCGTCGCAAGAAAATCTGTTGGGATTGACATCGGCAGTCATTCCCTGAAGGCTGTCGTCGCCTCGAAAAAGGGCCCGTCGGTCCTTATCAGCCGCTTTGTCGAGATACCGGTCTCCCGCTCAGGCCCCGCCGAAGCTGAGGAGCTCGCCGCTGCGATGGAAGAGCTCTGTAAACACCTGAAAATCGGTTCCGCGTTAGTCGTAAGTTGCATTTCCACCCAACAGGCGACCGTTCGCAATCTCGAGATCCCCTTCAGCGAAGAAGAAAAGGCCCGGCAGATACTGAAGTTTCAGACAGAGCCATATCTTGCCTTCCCCATTGAAAAAGTTATCGTGGACTTCTACAACACCGAATCGGCCCCCGAGGGGAGAATGAAGGTTCTCCTCACTGCAATCCACAAAGATGCCATAAAAGAGCATCTCGCGCTTCTCTCCCGCAGTCAGATTGATCCCGAGGTCGTGGATGTGGATTTCATGGCTCTGTCAAACACTGTCATTCGTGCCGAGCCGGGGTTGCGGGAGGGGGCTGCAGTCGTCTTCGATGTCGGCGCCTCCAAAACCGTCGCTTGCTACCTCCAGGAAGGGAAACTGCTCGCTGTCCGGTGCATAACCCTCGCCGGAGATGACTTCACCACGGCAATAAGCAAAGAGCTCGGCGTCAGCTTCGAGGAAGCGGAGCGCATTAAGGTCGCAGGGGGCATCTCCGACGATTCGACTCAAGGTCGCGCAGAACGAGCTCGCTCTGCCATCGGCTCAGTTCTCAAGCGATTCGCGGCCGAACTGGACCGTACAATGCATTATTTCGCCTCTCAGGTCAGGGCTGGCACATTCAACAAGGTTATCCTGTGCGGTGGAGCGGCATCTTTGCCGGGCCTCGACGGATTCCTCGCAGAGAGGCTATCGGCGGAAGTTTCCGTTATCTCTCCCTCGGAGGCGCTGAAGAACAGGTCCGGCCAGCAATTGCCTCTCCCTCGATTCGCGACCGCCGCAGGGCTGGCTCTCCGGGGCCTCGGCGAATCTCTCTGTCTCCAGAACTTCCGTCAGGAGGAATACGCTTACTCCCGTCCGTTCCGAAGGCTGAGGAAGAGGCTTGCCCTCTCCGGGGCGCTGGTGTTCGGGGTGGCTGCCGTCCTTATCTTCAACCTCTTCGCCTCCCTCGACCGATACCGCGCCGAGCAGCTCGACCTGGAGTTTCGGATTCGGACCAAGCGAAGGACAATCTTCCCCAACAAGAGCCCCACGGACATCGCGCAAATGCGCGAGCTTCTCGAGGAGGAAGCAAATAAATTGACGCCTTTTCGGGAACTCTGCCGCAACATCTCGCTTCTGGAGGTGTTCGACGACCTGTCAACGAGAATCCCAAAAGATATGAACGTGGAGGTATCTCGTTTTCAATATACCAAGTCCAATCTGCCTCAATTGTCAGGCACGAAACGAAGGCGAACCCTCCGGCCCAAAGGCCCATCATGGGGCGGTACCTTAATCTTCAACGGCACTGTCTCTTCTAACCCTCAGGATGTGGTGAAGCTGGAGAGAATCCTGAACGAGTCACCCTGTTTTGGCGAGGTCGTGAACAAAGGCGGAACCTCCCAGTCCAAGGGCGGCAGAATAAACTTTCAGTTCACGCTCAAGTTAAAGGAGCCTCGTACTTAGGTGGCACGTGCCTTCTCTCAAAGAGAAAGAAACGTTATTATCGCCGGCGGAGTTTTCGTCATTTGCTTCCTGGCGTACTGGTTTGTGCTCTTGCCGCAGAAGGGGGAGCTCGCCAATGTGCGGGCCAGAGTTCGCGCCATGTCCGACGAATACAAAGAGATCCGGAAGATACAGGGGCAATATAGCCGGCTCAAGAGAGAAACCGACCCTGTCATGCAAAGGATTCTCCGGCGACGGAAGGACTTCGACCTGTCGGCCTTTGTCGCCGAGAGCGAGAATCAGCAGAACTTCAAGAGAACCCGTGAATACCCCCCGAGCCGCGACTCTCACGGCAATTTCGACAAAACCACGGCGCGTTTCCGATATGATGATAAAAGCCTTGACCAGATCGTCCAATTCCTCAAAGTTATCGAGGAGCCGGAGAATGTCATCACCATAGGATCGCTCACCATAACCCCCAAAAGTACCTCCGACCCCTCTCGGCTGAATCTCGAGTTCAAATTGGCCACGGTCGTGCCCGCAAAAGGAAGTGAGTGATTATCCCCATAATCCGGCAGGCCCGGCTCGCGGTCAGGAGAAAGCTTCGGGGGGCTTTCCGTCAGGAAAGCTCTAATCGGTGCGGTTCGGCTGGGACTTCGGCTCTTTTGGCTCGAGCTTCCTGACATCCGCTGAGACCGCTTTTGCCTCATCCTCTCTTCCAAGAGCCTTCAGGATCAACGCCTTGCTCCTGAGCGCATCAACGGACCCGGGTTTTATCCGAAGAGCCTCCTCGCACGAAGCAAGCGCCTTATCGTACTGTCCAAGCTTCGCCAGACACCGTGCCCTGCCGAGGCAGGCTTCCGCGTAGGAGGGGCGAAGGAAAATCGCTCGCTCGAAAGATTTCAGGGCCTCCTCCCATTTCTCCAACTTCTCCTGAATCGTCCCCCGCTGGCAAAAAGCCTCCGGGTAATCCGGCCTTTCTCGGACCGCTCTTTCGACCGCTATCAGAGCCTCCTGAAACCGCCCCAATCGCTCTAAGCACACGCCCATGCGAAGGTACGCCCGGGGATAACGCCGAGGCAATTGAAGGATGTTCCGGTAGCACTTGAGGGCATCGTCGTACTTCCCTATTTCCTCCAGAACCAGCCCCTTGTTGAAAAGCGCTCGTTCCGAGGAGGGGCTGAGGCGAAGAGCGTTGTCGAAAGACAGAAGCGCAAGTTCGTGCTCCTTTTGGCTCGAAAGGACGATGCCCAGGGTGACATGAGCGCTCTCGTATTGAAAATCAGCTTTTATCGCTTCCTCCAGAGACCGGCGAGCTTCTTCGTCCCTGCCCAGCAGGTGCAGCGCCATTCCCCTGTTGTTGAGCGCAACAGCAAATTGTGGGTCAAGCCCTATCGCCTTGTCGTAGCACGACACCTCCTTTTCGAGCGTTCCCAGTTTACCCCAGGCGACTCCCATGGCATTGAAAACCCATGGGTCCTTAGGATTGAGCCTGGCGGATTTCTCGAATAGAGCGATCGCCCTGCGATAATCGTTGCTTTGCAGGGTGGCGAGTCCTTCGTTGTAAAGCCTCGCCGCTTTTGCCTTTGTTTTGTCGGATTTACGCCTTGAGAGACCCTCTCGGTCCCCCGTCGTGGCACAGGAGCACAGCAGCGAAACCACACACAGATAAAGGAATAACGATTGGGCTTTCTTCATCGCTTGCTTTCCCGGCTCGGCGAAACGAGAGATTTTTGAGCCAAACGCCTCGCTGGAGCGAGCCTCAACTTTTCCTTTCGGGCGTCGAGACTTCCTGCAAAAGCGGGGCGGTTTCCTCTCGACGGTCGGAAGGAGGCTTCTGCTGGCTCGCAGTCTTTTCAGTGAAAACCCCCATAGCCCTGAACTTCCGGTATCTTTTCTCGATTAGCTCGTCCGGCGGTATTGGCATAAGCTTATCGAGGTAGGATAGCAACCATTGCTTGAGAATCCGGCCCATTTCGGCGGGGTTGGCGTGGGCGCCGCCGAGAGGCTCGGGGATTATCTCGTCAATCAGCTTGTGCTCGGCAAGATCGTCTGCCGTCAGCTTGAGGGCTTTCGCCGCGAGGCCCATTTTGCTGGCATCCTTCCAGAGAATCGCCGCACATCCCTCCGGCGATATCACCGAATAATAGGCGTTGCGGAGCATAGCGACGACGTCGCCGATACCGATCCCGAGGGCTCCACCGCTGCATCCCTCGCCGGTTATCACGATAATCATGGGCGTTCGCAATTGCATCATCTCTCTCAGATTCAGAGCGATGGCCTGCGCCTGCCCCCTCTCCTCCGCCCCAATCCCCGGATAAGCGCCGGGAGTATCAATGAGGCTTATCACCGGCAGATGGAACTTCTCGGCCATCTTCATCAGCCTCAACGCCTTCCTGTACCCCTCCGGGTGGGGGCAGCCGAAGTTCCTCATAATGTTCTCTTTGGTGTCGCGCCCTTTTTGATGCCCTATAAGCATCACCTTTGCGTCCTCTATGATGCCCAACCCACCCACCATAGCTTTGTCGTCGCCGAAAAGCCTGTCCCCGTGCAATTCGGTAAAGCTCTTCGTGATCATTCGCACGAAATCGAGCATGTACGGGCGACGGGGATGCCGCGCCAATTGAACTTTCTGCCAGGGCGTCAACTGCGAGTAGAGCTTCGCGCGCTGGGCGTCCAGCTCTTTCTCAAGGGTGACAATCTGTTCGGAGAGGTCAATACCGCTGCTTTCGGAAGACTTTTTCAGGGCTTCGATTTTTTTCTCGAGCTCGATGAGAGGTCGTTCGAAATCGAGAGCCGTTCCTGCCATTTGATCCTCCAATGGCTTGTTGTGTCCGATTCATCTGTTCTTCGTGGGGCTTGGCCTCGGCACACCGTAAATCCTAATCCTCGATGGTTACCTCGGTCCCGACGGGGACGATCTTGTACAGCTCCTCCACATCGCGGTTGAACAGCCTTATGCACCCCTGGCTGCTCTCTTTTCCGATGGAGGACTCGTCGTCAGTGCCGTGGATGCCGTACCCGCTTAGTTGTGACTGCTCGTCAACACTTTCCAGCTTCATCCACCGCGTCCCCAGCACGTTTTCCGGGTCACCGTAGCGGATAACTCTTCCATCCTTGAACCACGGCGGCTCTTTCACTTTATCCACAATTTTGAACTCCCCTACCGGCGTGCTGCTGAATTTCCCGGTGCCGATACGATATTCGTTCAATACCATATCCCCGCTCAACAGTTGAAGAATATTCCTGGACTTCGACACCTTCAATCGAAACTTGCCGGTGACAACTTTGAGCCTTTTTCCGATTTGCAGCCTCCGGGGGTCCACGTTGTTGCTTTCCTTCAGGAGGTCGGCCGTCGTGCCGAATCTCTTCGAGATGGCCTCGAGCGTATCTCCCCCCTGCACAACGTAGTACTGGCTCTCCGGAACCTCGGTGATGGCCGGGGAGAACAGAAGCTTCATGCGAAGTTTGAACATGGCCCTCTTCAGTTGGGGATAGTCCTTCTTCTCCTTCAGCAGCTTTTGAAGAATTTGTTGTGCACCCGCGAGATTATCTTTGCCCAACATGAGGCTCGCGAGTTCGATCTTAGCCAGGTCCTCGAAACGGGACCCGGAGCCGACAGCGGCTGCTTTTTTGCAGTAATCTTCCGCCGCGTGTCGGTCCTCCGCGGTGCCCCCGGCAGACCGCAACGTCGCCAGCGAATAGAACGCCTCGGCGTGGTTAGCCCGCATGGCCGGATTCTCGATGACCTTACCCCAGAATTCAGCCGCCTTTTCGCCTGCTCCTTGCGCCCCGTAGCACCTCGATATGAACAGAAGCGCTCGGTTCCCCAAGTTGCTGCCCTCCGGCGCCTTTTCGTAGCATTCCTCAAACTTTGCCCTGGCGTCCTGGTACTGTTTCTTCTCGAACAGCTCAATCCCCGCCGAGAGCACTTCATCGAGGGAGCTTTTAGGCGAGAAATCCGCCAGAAACTTCGTGAAGTACAGGGCTGCTGTCCCTATGACCACTATACCGACCAGCAGCGAGATGACTATTGGTTTCGACGTTTTCACTGTTCGTCCTCCGCCTCCGGAACAACTGTTCCCCGCTCACGAGAGCGCTTTGACGACAACTGGATTCCCTCGATGTCGCGAATAAACAAGCCGATGTCAGGGTAGCGGTGGTCCGGGTCCTTCTGTATGCAAGTCATCACAATCTTTTCCAACGCGCGCGGCACGCAGCGGTTGAAGCGGTGAATGGGCTTCGGACGCAGCCGCCTGTTGACGTGCTTCGAAAGCACCTCCTGGTCGCTTTTTCCCGAATAGGGCAGGCGCCCCGCCAGAAGCTCATAGGCGGTTATCCCCATGCTGTAAATATCGGCGCGCTCATCGTATCTTTCGTGCAGCACCATTTCAGGCGCAATGTACGACCTGCTGCCGGAAATCGCCCGTGAGAAAAGCCGCTCTTTGTCCTTCCTCACCGCGAGGCTAAAGTCTGCGATTTTCACCTCCCACCGCTTGGAAACGAGGATATTCTCCGGTTTGATGTCTCGGTGGATGACCTTGTTGCTGTGAAGGTACCGCAGCCCTCGCGCGATCTGCATCAGGATGTCGAGAGGATCATCTGCGACGTTCCCTTCACGCCGCAGCAGGCACTGCTTCAGATTGTTTCCCTCCACATATTCCATTACCACATAAGGCATTTCCTTATCGAGGGCAACGTCAAAAACTCTCACGATGTTGGGATGATTCAGACCTCTGGCGACCTCCGCGCCACCTACAAACAACTTCGTATTTCTCGCCGTGCGGCTGATTGCCGGCAACATGACGCGCAATGCGTAAACGTTCCCGTTGCCGACGTGGCGCGCCTTATGAATCTCAGCTATCCCCCCTTCATTGATCTTTCCGAGCAGCTCGTAATCGCCTATTCGTTTCCCAAAACTCATTTCTCGTCCTGTTCTGTTGGGAAATGTCTCTTGGCGGAAGAGTGTCTGCGCTCCCTTTTCGTTGGGAGTTCTCTTATCCCCTCGGGACGCGGCTCCTCTTCTGTTGCCAGCTTGTGTGCCACAGCGCGACAACAAACCCGCACCGGGCCCGAAGCCGCATACACCGCAAAGCAAAGAAACGCCGCTCCCTCGATATAGAACATCATGCCCCCAACCGCCACCAACATGATGACCAGATGCACGAAAGGCCTCTTTCCACGGGGACGCAGCATCTGCACGAGGGCAGGATACCGCAAGGTGCTCACCATCAAAAACGCCAGTGGGAGAGAAACCAGAATCAACAAGTGCGTCTGCCAGGGCTGAACCACGCCATCTTTTCCCAATGCGGCGTACCGGTGCAGGGCTATCACCAGAGATGCCAGAGCGCCCCCCGCCGCTGGCGAGGGCAAACCCGAAAAGTCGGTCTTTTTCCCCTCCTGCGCCTGCACGTTGTACCTCGCCAGACGCAAAGCCGTGCAGACCACGAAAAGGAATGCTACGCCAAGCCCTGTCCGCGGATTCCCTCCCAACTCCACGACGTGCAGTTTGTAAAGCAGCGCCATCGGCGCCACGCCATAAGTCACCAGGTCCGCCAGCGAATCATACTCCATGCCAAACCGGCTCGAGGTTCTCTGAAGCCGGGCCACCACGCCGTCACAGAAATCAAAAACCAGTCCGGCAACGATAGCTCCGGCCGCAATCACATAATTGCCCTCAAACGTAAGCGCCAATGCCGCAACCCCGCAAAAAAGATTCGCCGATGTAAAAAGGTTGGGAAGAATGTAGATTTTTCTCATCGCATCCTCGCCATTCGTGAAATCCCTCCTTTGACACGATCTCCTTCTCTGACCAGCACTTCCCAATGCGCCGGAATGAAAATGTCCACACGCGAGCCGAATTTGATCATACCTATCTTCTGGCCTGCTTGCACTGAATCATTCACTCCAATCCTGCAGACGATCCTGCGTGCCACCGCTCCCGCGATTTGACGAACCATCACTCTGTGCCCCTCCCCACGGATACCAACGGAGTTATTCTCATTCCTGAGGGAGGCCTCCGGAAGGTTCGCCCGGCAAAAGCCACCTTTTCGATACTTTAGGTATTCCACCCGCCCCGCGATCGGAGCGTAATTGATGTGCACGTTGAATAAACTCATAAAAATGCTGATGCGCTGGCTCTTGCCCCGGAGGTAATCTCCCTCCACCGCCTCCGCGATGCCTACCACTTTTCCATCAGCCGGGCAGACAACGTCCGACGGAGAATGGACAGCTTGCCTTTTCGGATCGCGGAAAAACAGAGCTATACCCACCGCACACGCCAGGAGAAGACCTGCCACGAGCGTCCATCCCACAACCGCCGCCACCCCGCCCGCGAGAGCCACCGGGGCGACCACAGACCATCCCTCCTTCGCAATGGGCACGATTCGCTTCACTTCTCTTTTCACATGCCACCGCCTCTATCGGCACGCCTTCTTCCTTTACCAGGGAAGAAATCCTACGACAAAACCATCGCCGGTAGTATACCGCAAACTCGAAGCTTACGTCAATCTAAAACGCCGGGTCAGTGTGGCTGTATTTCAGTGGCAGCGGGGACCTCGTTCCACCGTTTTTTCTCAGGCACGTGATCCCGGCCCAATACCGCAGCAGACCCACATTTCTGCCAGGCTTTAGCTGGCATCCCCGTTAGCCACCCGCTTCAGCGGGTGGTCACAGGGCGCGCCTTTTTCCTCTCTGGAGCCGGCTTCAGCCGGGATTCTCGACCAGAGGATTCATCCGAAATATGCCGCGCAAATACAGCCACACCCGAACCGCTCAGCGGAGATGGCGGCGCCGGTCCGAGCAATCTTCAGCGAGGAGGAGTGTGACTCTTGAAGGCGCCCGCGAGCGGGATAAATGAGAGGTCTATTGCTGACGCACGGGCGCCGTTTTTCCGCTTGGTGTGCGGTGGGTCATCAGAACCATCGCCTGCTAACGAGAGTGACGATGCCGACGACGGTGAAAACGCCGGACACAACCATTGTGACAAGGAAGGCGTGAGGAGAATGTTGGAACGGCAGGTCAACGTTCATGCCGTAGATGCTTGCCACGAGAGTTGGCAGCATCAGGATAATGGTCACCGTGGTGAGGAACTTCATCACCACGCTCAGGTTGTTGGAGATGACGGATGCGAAAGCGTCCATCATGCCGCTGAGAATGTTGCTATATATGTTGGCCATTTCGATGGCCTGCTTGTTGTCAACGATAACGTCTTCGAGAAAATCCTCGTCCTCGGCCGTCATCTTGAGCATCCGCATTTTGTGGAGGCGCTCCATTACTAGTTCATTGGAGCGGATGGACGTTGTAAAATAAACCAGACCTTTTTCAAGGTTGAGCAATCTTATTAGGGCCTTGTTATGCAGAGACCTGTGCAGCTCCGCTTCAATGCTTGAAGTTTTCTTGTTGATTGCCTTGAGATGAACGAGATAGAGAAGCGCGGTCGTCCTGAAAACGTGGAGGACGAAGCGTGTTCTGTTGGAAGTGGAGAATCTTCGGACCTTGCCCTTGATGAAGTCCTCGAGGACACCGTCTTTCTGCGAGGAGACTGTGATGATGCGGTCGGGAGTGATTATGATGCCCAGGGGGACGGTGACGTAGGCGACTTCCGCTTCGGCGTCGAAGCGGGGTGTTCGCACCACGATGAGCATGTTGGAGCCGTCAATGTCAACCCGAGGCGTTTCATCGGCGTCGAGGGGGTCGGTCAGGAAATCGAGCGGAAGACCCCATTCGCGGCTGAGGTTTCTCGCCTCCTCCGGTGTCGGCTGGGCGAGGTTTATCCAGCAATCCGGCTCCGCGAGGGGAATGCCGCTAAGGGTCCCTTCCGAGGTTTTGAATATGCTGACCATGAGTTGGGCTCTCGCTGCTTACCCCCTCGGGCGTGAACTCTCATTTTCCCCCGGGATGCCGGGGAGAGTCGCTGATAAGCTGCAACTACATCTGCATGATAACGTGGAATGGCGATTTGTCAAGACGGTTATGATACCCTGCTATGGCAAACTTTGGGGAAGGAGCTGCTTCGACACGATAACAGGATGTACAGGATAGACGAAGACAGGTGAGCCGGGAGGGCAAGGATGAACAAGACAATAGCCGTTGTGGCGACTTTGGATACGAAGGGCGTGGAGGCGCACTTCATCAAGGATAGGGTGGAAGCGGCGGGGCTTTCGGCTCTTGTGATTGATGCGGGAGTCATAGGTGAGCCCGTTTTTGCGGCGGACGTCCCACGGGAAACTGTCGCCGAAGCCGGAGGGAAAAACCTGGCTGAGCTCGTCGCCGAAAGAGACCGCGGAAAAAGTATCGCCGCCCTGGCCGAGGGCGCCGCGAAGGTTGTGAGGCGGCTTTTCGACGCCGGAAAAATCCACGGGGTGATTTCGCTCGGGGGTTCGGCGGGGACGACGATAGGCACTTCGGCGATGCGGGCGCTGCCGGTGGGCTTTCCGAAAATGATGGTCTCGACCCTGGCGTCCGGTGACACCCGACCCTACGTCGGCATCAAGGATATTACCATGATGTATTCCGTGGTGGACATCGCAGGGCTGAATCGTCTCTCCCGGCGAATCCTGGCCAACGCCGCAGCCGCGGCCTGCGCCATGGCTGAAGCTGAGCTGCCCTCGGAGGCGGAGAAGCCGTTAATCGCCGCGACAATGTTCGGCGTAACCACCCCCTGCGTGAACAAAGCCAGAGAAATTCTGGAGGACAATGGTTTCGAGGTGCTGGTTTTTCACGCCACGGGCAGCGGCGGGCGCGCCATGGAGGACCTTGTCGAAAGCGGGTTCATCTCAGGCGTCCTCGACATCACCACCACGGAATGGGCGGACGAGCTGGTCGGCGGGGTGCTTTCCGCGGGCGCCCGCAGGCTCGAAGCCGCAGGGAAGAAAGGCATTCCGCAGGTTGTGGCGCCGGGCGCCCTCGACATGGTCAACTTCGGCCCACCCGACACCGTGCCGGATAGGTTCAAAGACCGTGAGTTCTATCAGCACAACCCCACCGTGACGCTGATGCGCACGACGAAGGAGGAGAATAGGGACCTTGGTCGCATCATCGCCGAGAAATTAAGTGCCGCCCGAGGGCCGACCACCTTCCTTTATCCGAGGAAAGGAGTCTCCGCGATTGACCGGGAGGGACAGCCGTTCCACGATCCGGAAGCTGACGAGGCTTTCATTCGCTCCTTGAAAGCGGCGATTAGCCCGAACGTTCGCGTTGTCGAAATGGATAACCACATAAACGACGAGGAATTTGCCGTTGCTGCCGCTCGCTCCCTGATGGAGAAACTCCGAGCGGTTTGATGCGCATAGCCGTTTCGGGTAAGAGGGCGGTGCGGAGGAGGAATGCGGCCGAGCTTTGCGTCTGTGTAAGGCCGCCGTCCTGCCCCGGCTATATCGAGAGGCTCCCTTGCCCTCGACGGGCTCCGGCTGTAACCTTCACGGCAAAAAAAGCCCTCCCCCCATGTGGGCACGGGCGTCCCGCCGGTGGGAATCATGGGCAAGATGCCCATGCCACGGCAGGCGACGACGGAGTCCTTCTCATTCTTCCCTCTGCGACCCTGCGACCTTGCGTTACTCTTCCCTTTTTCCCTCCGCCGCTAAGGCCGGGTATCCGCCCAAGACTGGGACCATACTTCCCAGAGTTTTCTTTTGTTGACAACGAGGCGTCGCTCATGATATAAGTACAATTGATTTTGCGTGGGGGTTCGTGACAAGTGAGTTTCCCATGGGGGGTTCCCATGCGGCCGCTTAGGGACGACGGATGGAACTGAGGATAGACCAACTTCAATCCCAGGTTCAGAAGCCCATCATAACCATTATGATGTCGCCGCAGATGCAGCAGGCGATTCGTCTGTTGCAACTGCCCATCCTCGAGCTGAGCCAGAAGATCGAGCAAGAGCTTGTGCAGAATCCGGTTCTTGAAGAGGTCCCTGTCGAGGAACCTCCTGAGCCGGAATTACAGGAAGACTCCGAGGCGCCCGCTGAATCGGCGGACAAAGAGGTCTCTTTCGACGAGGAATTCAATAAGCTCGCCAAACTGGACGACGAATGGCGCGATTTCTTCCGGCAGACGGCTTCTTATAACAAGCGATCGGCGGAGGATGAGGAGAAGAGAGCTTTTTTTGAAACGTCCATCACTCGCCCCGAAACTCTTGACGAAAACCTCACTCACCAGATGAATCTCGCGGCCGCGAACGAGGAGGAAAAAAAGCTCGGTTTATTCATTATCGGCCACATTGACGAGAATGGATTTCTCACCTCGGAGATTGACGATCTGAGCCGTGTTTCGGCGAAAACCCCGGAGGACCTTGAGCGAGTTCTAAAGATCATTCAGACCTTCGAGCCCAACGGTGTCGGAGCGAGAAGCCTCCAGGAATCTCTCCTAATACAATTGAGAAATCTCGGCAAAGGCGACAGCCTCGCGTTCCGAGTGGTTGAAAAGCATTTCTCGGAGCTCGGAAGAAAGAAGTTTCCAAAGATTGCCAGGGAGCTCAACGTGAGCGTCGAGGAGATTCAGGCGGCTGTCGAGGAGGTCGCCAGATTGACCCGCCGGCCCGGACGCCTCGTAGGGGCAGAAAACACACAGTACATTGTTCCCGACATCATTTTGCGAAACGAAAATGGCGATTTTGAAATCATTACCACCGATGACCGCATCCCGCACCTTCGGATAAGCGACTTCTATCGCAAGATGATGTCAGACGGCAATCTGACGCCGGAAGTGAAGGAATACATCAAGGAGAAAATTCACTCCGGCAGGTGGCTCATCAAGAATATCTATCAGCGACAGCAGACCCTTCGCAACATCACCAAGGAAATCGTGAAAATACAGAAGAAGTTCCTGACCTCCTCCGGCAGGGGCGGGCTGAAGCCGTTGACCATGCAACGGGTGGCACAGGCAGTTGGCTTGCACGAGTCCACCATCAGCCGAGCCGTCGCAAACAAGTATATCGAGACCCCACGGGGTCTTTTCCCATTAAAGTACTTTTTCACCACAGCCATTGAGACGCACGACGGGGGAGAGGTCTCCTCACGGCAAGTCAAACATCTCCTCAGGGAACTCGTCGGCAAGGAGGACATAAACAAGCCCCTCAGCGATGAGGCGCTGGTCAAGCTAATCAACGCACGCGGCATGAGAATCGCCCGCCGGACCATTGCCAAGTATCGCAAAGAACTGAACATTCTCCCCTCTCATTTGCGCAAGCAATTCTGACTCACCTTCCCCGACGGAAACCTCAGCAGCAAGCAGCACAACCTCACTTCCGATAGCGACGACACAAGTGTTTCGTGAAACGAATCACGAGTCAATTGCCACACGAGCTTATCGCTCACTTACGGGCCGCTGAGGATGAAACCGCACACTCCGCAGAGCACGCAGAGGGGGCTACGTACCGCCGGCATCGTGACCCCGCCCGGGGCAAGACGCCCTCCGGACCGCCCCGCCATGGCCGGGCGTTAGATATATCGCAACACTCAGCTCCCCGTCTGAATCGTCGCCAAGATGCCCATGCCGCCACACGCGATGACGAGCTCCTTCTCACGCTCCTCTCTGCGACTTTGGCCTTCGCGTTACCCTCCTCTTCCCTTCTTTCCTCCCGCGCCTTGGCGGGGTATCCGTCCCAGACTGAGGCATTGCAAAAGCAGGGAAAAAGCTTGACAGGGCCTTGGGATTCTGCGACCTTGCACGGAAAGAAACGAGCCAAGTCTTCTTGGACTAACTATCAAAATGAGGAGCTCTATCATGGCGCGAACAAACTTGCTGATCGGAACAGTCTTCATTTTCCTTCTGGGTTTAGCATTGGCTGTGGGCATCGCAAATGCGGATATCGACGAAGGTCTGGTGGGCCACTGGACGTTCGATGACGGTGAGGGCACTACCGCTGGAGACAGCTCCGGCAATGGCAATGACGGCACCCTCCAAAATGGGGTGGCGTGGGTGGATGGTGGGGTGATAGGCGGTGCACTCCAATTTGACGGGGTTGATGATTACGTCAGCGCTCCGCATATTCCGTTTGATAGTCGAACTTTCACTATCGCGATGTGGGTCAATCCGGTGTTGTATATCGATCAGCAAATAATCTTCTCCCAAAGGCAGACAAGTGCAACAGACACCGATATGCATTTTCGGCTTGGAGGGCCAGCGGGGACTGCTCCGAACCCTGGTGCCGTTCGTATGGGATTCTATAGTCATGACGTCGATACTGCCGGCGGGATCATCGCAGACAATAACTGGTATCACATAACTTTCTGGTACGATTTTGAGAATCAAGACAGAAGGATATACGTAAATGGAGTCCAAGAAGCGCAGGATGCTTCCACTCCCTATCTCGGGACATCAGGCGATACCGTGATTGGTTCATGGGCTGGCTCTGGTGAGTGGTTTAGGGGCATCATTGACGACGTGCGCATCTACCACCGGGCCTTGACCGACGAGGATGTCGAGGAGTTGTTTCAATGGACCGGCCAAACGACCGCAAAGGCGGGAGAGGACCACTGGGTTTACGGCGGGGATACTGTCACCCTCGACGGCAGTAAGTCACCAAGGACCGACACTTATCACTGGGAGCAGGTCATTGTAGGCAGCGAGCCGACTGTGACTATAGCCGACTCCGACCCCGACGATGGCATTACCACCTTCGACGCGCCAGGCGCTACCATAGGTTACACTCTGACCTTCCGCCTGACGGTCCACGGCGAGGACCGGGACGACACCGACGAGACGCAGGTCTTCGTCAGGTCAACCGGTCCCCCGACTGTTGCCCCCAGCAACCTCCGAACGGTCCGGAGCGACCGCGGCTTCTGGCTTTACTGGGATGCCGTTTTCGACGCGGAGTATTACCAGATAGAGATAGAATATCTCCCCGACATCTGGGTGCCTGTCGCCCCGAACGTTTACGCTCTTGAGTACGAGGTCAAGGATCAGAACCCCGGTAACGTCGTTCCCATCAGAGTTGTGGGCAAAAACAAGCATGGCAACGGCGTCGTGTCCGACCCAGTGTCCATGACTATTATGCGGAATCTTGCGTTGCCGGCGCCCACCGGAGGCACGCCGCCGACCGGCTACGTCAATGTTTTCGATAACGTTGCGGTTCCGGGGATGAACGATGGCGTCCTTGACACCAGCATGGATAGCTATGACGGCCTCTTCAAGAGCGAGGATTACGCTGGCTATACCTGGGATGAGCCGCTGTTCTTCGACGAGATAGCGTATTACACGGGTCAGTTTTACTCCGATGGCGGCTGGTTTACCGACCTGACGATCGAATATACCGAGGATGGGACCACATGGCTGAAGGCGCCCAATGTAGTAATTGACCCGCCTTACGACTTCACCAATGCTCCCGCCGACAGACAGAACTTCACCAGATATACAATCACATTCGGCGTCGTCAGGGGAACAGGAATACGAATCTTCGGGACGCCCGGCGGCATGGCGACGTTCACCTCCGTGGCGGAGCTGGA
>CAZXGF010000005.1:0-156270 GCA_964640185.1 uncultured Verrucomicrobiota bacterium
TATTCCTCACTACAAAGTGCGGAAGTTAGGTTAGGCACGGGCTTCAGCCCGTGCTTGGCGTGGAGCCCGGCCTTTTTAAGCCGGCTTCAGCCGGGCTTCAGCCATTCTCACCAGGCCCTGGCGGTTTTTCGTGCTTCCGGCCGGAAATGTCATCTCTGGCCGCCCTTTCGAGCCGCTTGTGATTCTTCGTCTGCCAGACGATGCGAAGGCAGAGGTCGTGAAGAACACGTTGCGGCACGGATGAATCCTTTTAATCGAGAAGCCCGGCTAAAGCCGGCTCCGACAGGAATATGTATCGCATCCGAGACCACCGGCTGAAGCCGGTGGCTAAAGACCGATGCCTCGGATTGTGCTCACTCAGGCTGGTGCATCACCCACTCGCGGCGTGTGTGTCATTATGGGGATTGACTCCCGATGCGCGTGACCACCGGCTGAAGCCGGTGGCTAAACGCTGCTCGCGACTACAGCTACATATTTCTTCGTGCAAAATCTGGTCCCTCGCGGGAGTTTCTGCTTTTTTGAAAAATGGAGTACGTGACGGCACTTCCCAACCAGAGCACTTAGGGAACTTGGCCCACCGGAATACAGCCATTCCCGCTTGTAACTGAGGCTTTATTTTGAAACTAATCGCTCAATCTCCGGCGGGCGCCGAGTTGCTGAAGGCAAGAAGGGAAGAAGAGAGTAACGCAAAGGCGCAGAGAATAAGGTGGGCAGCCCACCCCGCGTCTCGCGGGGCTGTCGTTCCCTGGGCGTCTGGCGCTTGATTGCCAGGTGCAGCTCAGTGTTGCGGTCTATGTAACGCTGCCCCGCCATGGCGGGGCGGCAGTCCCGAGGGCGTCTCGCCCTCGGCGGGGGGAGGATGCCACCGTCACAAGGGCTACTCTGCGTCCTATGAGATCCAAACCTCAGCCGCCTGTAACTGAGGCTTTACTTTGAAACTAATCGCTCAATCTCCGGCGGGCGCCGAGTTGCTGAAGGGAAGAGCAGAGTAACGCAAAGTCGCAGAGGGAAAGATGAGAAGGCCCCGTCCTCACCTGCCGTGGCACGCGCATCTCGCCAATGATCCCGAGGGGCCCACGGGCGGGACGCCGCTTTGGTGGCACCCGGCTCGGCTCTCATGTCTTCAGAGGGAACCGTGTATTGGGGATGAACCTATTACGCCCTTTCAGGGCTTTTGGATTTGGTCGCCCACTATTCCCAGGGCGTTGCCCTGGGCTGCAATATTGCGCCCCTTCAGGGCTGAAGATTCGTTTCGGGTCGCCCTGTAAGGGCACACTTAACAAAGCTCAGGGCAACGCCCTGAGAAAAGGCCCCGGTTTGAGAATGACGAGCCCTGAAAGGGCGAGATAAGTCCGTCACGACTCCAAAGATTCCTCGAAGCGAGTTCGAGTAGCCCGGCGTTTTCTCCTGTTCCCAAAGGGGGCGTGGAAATGGCGTCGAGATTCCCGCACGGGCCGGGTACGAGGACAATCCCGCCACTGAAATGTAGCCGCACCCAAAGGCTCGAAAACTCAATCCTGAGCGGCGGGGGGGCGGGGAGGCTCTTCGGCTTCAGGCTTCTTCTTTTTCTTTTTTTTCTTGCCGACGCCGAACACGTATATCTCGAAAAGGAGCAGACAGATAAAAGCTGTTGCTATAGGGGCCACTATGTACTGGCCGAGGCCGCAAGCCATGCCAACAAGCATGGAGAGGAAGACAATCACCGTGTCCTTGGGGTCCCGGACGACGGTTCTATATCTTATCAGGCTCAAGGCGCCCGCAAGCCCAAATGCCCGAACGATGTTATTGGCCACGATGATCCAGATCAAGGCCCCGCCGACGCACAGAAGAATCTGGCTTTGCATCATAGAAGGGTTGTATTTCTTCCTCTTGCCGGTGAAGGAGGCGCGATATACAAAAGCGAGAATCAGCCCCAGGGCGCTGGCGAGGGCGAGCTTCGTGATGACGATGTGCCAGGGGTCCGACCGCCTCTGTGGTCTCTGGCGGACTGACTGAAGCGCGTCAATAAGTGGGCCGGCGCCTGTTTCTTCCGAGGGGGCTTCGTCCACTGCTTCCGGGTGTGCCGTGCCGTCCGTTTTTCCAGAGAGCGTTTTACTCTCGGCTCGCGGAGAGGTCGGGGCGACACCATCGCTCTCTACCCCTGTGCACAGACAGGGAAACAACGCGAAAACAAAACCAAGCAGGAGCAAATGAGTTGGCAAAAATCCTCGATGGCACACTTGTCATTCCCAATTGTTGAAACAGGTGAATAAAGTCTTGTCTTCCACCGTGCTCAGGCGGGGTCTGAGGAAACCTTCCCCGGCACAGACATCTCCCTCGGTTGACCGAGGGGAGATGGCTGCTCCTGGAAGAAAAACCGCTCCATGCCCAGAGCAAACTTCGAGAACCGCACGTTTCTCGTGGTTCCCAATTCTTCGATGAGGTCGCTGAGCCAGAGGGGAGTATGGGGGCCGGAGACTTTGCTCTCCAAAACGACGCGATTGTCTTTGGCCGCTTTACCGGTTAGAAGATTGCGCATGGTAATGTCTCTGTCGAGGGTGATGCGAACGTCGCTGTCTTCCGACGGCTGAAAGGAGACCCTCTTGTACTCCACGGTGAGGACAGGTTTGAGGTCGTTGGAGACGACATACCCCTGGATGCTGGCATAGGTGTCAACGATGTCGCGGTTTTTCCTGTTATCCCTGATAACTTCCTTCAGGACGTCCTGGCCTGAAATGAACTCGTCAACGTGCTCTTGGCTTATTCGGAACCTCTTTTTCTGCGAGATTGAGTAGTTCCTGATTTTCAGCTCCATCCAGACTTCTTCGGAGAACTTGCCGTCGTAGCCGTACTGTCTGTACCTGACCTTGTACCTGATGGGCTCGCGGTTCAGCCAGTCGTAATAGGTGTCGAAGTTCTCGTTGTCCAAATAGGTTGTGTGTACGCTGGTTACAGGTTGGTCCTTGCGAAACATATACACCGGAACGAATTTCTTCACGGTCTTCACGGTCAGATGGTATCTACTGCTCCCGGGCAGATATTTCTTTTCGCTTCTTTCGTAAGTTGTGGACATTCTAAAATCCTTATCGCAACGAGGGGTCCGAACGCCGCGACAGACGGGGTCTATTCCTCATCATCGCCGGCGGGCCCGTCCGGACTCCATTGTGATTTGTCCGTGTCCTTTGTTACTGTACGAGTCCGAATCTACATGGTCCTTAGAGTACCACCTTTACGTGCCAATCCAGAAACAGACGGTTTTACCATCGAAAATGCCGATGGTCGCAGACGGCCCGGGAAGCGCCCCTGTCACTTCAACCCTGGATCCCAAATAATCGTGGGCTTTTCTTGCTTTGCGTCCGACTTAACGTGCTTCTGTGAGAACCATTTCACGTGCCAGTCGAGGAAAAGGATGTTTCCACCCCCTTGGTGTCTCTTGGCGAAATTCTCCGTTTTCCCCTTGAACTTTATCTGCTCCCCTTTGGTCTCACCGTCGAAAATGCAGACGGTGGCTGCGGGTTTCGGAATCGTGTCTATGTTGCGGAAGGGAAAGTTGCGAGGGTCCTCGGATTCCTCCAGCTTGCTGTTCATTCGGTACGATTCCTGCCGGGTCTTCTTACTTTTCCTGACACCGGGGCACAGCTTGACTTCGTTTATCTCTACGTCCTCAAGACCTCGGGTCTCGAGGTAGGGGTCTATAACGTAGTACCAACACCTGACTTCCTTCGGGGGATTGTCCTGGGCGTCATCCTCGTGTGGCAAAAGGCCGTCAAAATCGTTGGTGTACTGCAGCAAGGCAAGGCCGATCTGATGCAGGTTGTTCAGGCAGTTGGCGGTGCGGGCCTTTTCCCGAGCGGAGTGCATGGCGGGCAGGATAATGGCCGCCAGCACGCCGATGATGGCTATCACCACCAGCAGCTCGATGAGCGTGAAACCTCTGTTTGCGAGCGTCATGCGTTTCACTTTACATCACCCCCTTTGTCGCCTGAAGAACCGACGGCGCATAAGAACAACCACGATATATCTGCAAACGCTGGTCTGCCGGACACCAAAGTTGGCATGGGCTACCAACAAACCCTGCGGCTGTCCCCTTCGGGCAGCCGGCTTCAAGTGATCCGGTCAGGCCGAGCCTAAGCTCCTTCCCGTCAAAGCCGCCGTTTTTACGGTCAATCGGGTAAGCCCATGTATTACTGCAACCGCAGCCCCACGGGGACTCACAGAGAGTTCGCCCTGGCAAGACTCTTATTTCACGCCACTAAATATAATAGCACCATTTGCCTCAGATTCAAGGCTTTTTTTGGGTAGCATACAGCGCTGTCCACTGCCCAGCGTGCAGCAAGATATGTACCACTGAGCCAAAGTGAGGAATTTTGCGCAATATCCGCTCTCTCGGCAACATGTTTCCGCGGGGAGCGACTCGCCCTCGGGCTTCCCGTCTGCCCTGGCATCCTGCTTCGTTTCCGCAAGCGGCGGGCGAGGACATCTACCATCGCATCTTCCTGGTTCGGGCGCCGGGAAAATAGTATTGAAGGATAGACTTGAACGATTTGCCGCGTTTGGCGAGAACTTTTGCCCCCCTCTGACACATGCCAACGCCGTGTCCCCAACCGCGTCCGGCGAAGGTGACGTACCCGTCTTTGGCTTCGATATTGAAGAAACCGCTTTTGATTACGCTCGGCCCCATTGTCATTCGGAAGCGATTGATCTTTATGACCTTATCGCCATCTTGAGACTTGATTTTCAGGGCCGTGACCCTGCCGCCGGAAGCGCTCCTGCGATGGACGGCGATGGAGCGGGCGCCGGATATGCCCGCCCGGCGAAGCTTCCTTCGCAGCTCCTCGAAGCTCATGCGGGCTCGCCAGCGGAAGCCAGGTTCCTCACGGCAAAAGGGACATCGAACGGGCGGCGGAAACCGGCCTTCCGTCTGCCAGACGTTGGAGGCGTACTCGGTGAAGCCGCCGCAGCACGTGGAGAAGTAGGATAGAAGGAGTTTCCCCTTATAGAATAGAACTGTGTTTCTGGTGGCATCCACGGCTTTGTCGGTTCGTTGGTCCCGCCTATTCGGGTCATAGACCTGGGCGCTGGAAGAAATATCGAAATCCCTGTCCTTGTTGCGGAGGGCGTGAGACAGCACGAATGACCGCGAGACGACCGCCTGAGCTTCGAGCGCCTCCTGAGGCCATTCCGGCGGCATCTCGGAAGGAACAACGGCTTTCAGATAGGCGTCGAGGTCAACGACGTTGACCGCGAGGAGGCCCCCTCTTTTGCGGAGGATTCTGAGGCTTCCCGGATAGGCTTTTCCTCTGAGGGATATTTGGTTGGAGGCGCTTCTGACGCGGAGGTCCTGGACGGCGTATGGAGTTCCTGCGATGTTCAGACCTCTGGGGGCGAGGCGGAGGATTACGGGTTTGCCCGGCCTTGAGGTGGATAGCACCCTCCCGGAGCGCGTCTCTTTAACCGTCAGGACGTCCCCCGAGGAAAGGGTGACGGCATTCGCTCCCTGTAGCAAGGCGACGCGAACGGCTCGGCGACTCAGCGGCTTCTCCGTGGGAACGCATCCACTGGCGAGCAACATCAGCAGGATGATAACAAGGAGAGTCTTTTTGTGCATTTGTGTACCTCCGCCGCAGACCAGGATTCATTCTTGTACCGCCGGCTCTCTCTTGCCGCCCGTCTCGCGCGTTTTGGCAGCCTGCTGGGGCGCGGGCAAGCGTGCGAATCAGAGAGTGAGCCGGACGCGACAGCCCCACCTTAGTGCTCTGACTCATAAGTTCGGTGACGTATTCTTTTTTTGACGCGATAACAAGATGCACGGGACTTTGCGACTTCGCGTCTCTGCGAGAGGCCTTCCCTTTTTCCATCTTTCTCTCGCCAAGACGCCAAGGGCGCCAAGGCCAGAAAAGCTTTCCCTTTACCGCGCTTCAGGCACGTATTCTGTTTTTTGACGAGATAAGAGGATAACACGATCCTCTCTGTCAATTCCCAGGTTCAACTATCCCCCGTGGGCGGATTTGCGGGCGCGAGGCTTTTTTCCCGCCGTATCTCTCGTACTCGCTGAAGATGCATCCGCAGTAGGACTGGCGGTAGAGGTCGTACTTCTTTGAAAGCTCGTAGCTCTCCCGATAACCCTTTCTGAAATCCTCGTAGTAGAACGGGACGCCGACTTCCGCCGCAACCTCCTCGGCAACCGTTTTCATCAGCTCGTGGTCCTGGTGAGGGCTTACGAAAAGAGTGGAGGTGAAGGCGTCGAAAGAACCCTTTTTGGAGACCGCGGCCGTCCGGAGAAGCCGCATGTGATAGCAGAAGCGACAGCGAACGTCTTCGCGGAAGAGAACCTCCCGCAGGAAGCCTCGGAGGTCGTACTCGTCGTGATAAATCATCTTCAGGCCGACTTGTTCGGCGAACTTCTTGACGGCTTCGAGCCTCCTCATGAACTCGGTGTAGGGGTGTATGTTCGGATTGTAGAAAAAGCCGGTGACCGCGTGTCCCGCCTCCAAAAGGCTTTTAACGGGAAAGGTGCCGCAGGGCCCGCAGCACAGGTGCAGTAGAATGTTCATTGTGCTGGCATCCGACGCTCAGTTTAGCTTTTACCGCAGAGCACGCTGAGAGCGTAGAGTGGGACAAGCGATTTTTCCCGATTGCGCTAAAGATTTTTCTCATCTCCTCGAGCTGTGCGTTCTCAGCGGTTATCTCTCCTTGACAGATACAGGCAAAGAGTCGGTCCCGGCGGGCTGCCCGCAAGTGGTCTGAGAATGCGGCATCCCGTCTCAAAAAATCTCCGTTTGCTCCGCCTTTGGCTCAAGCCCGAAATGCTGGTAGGCGAGGTTGGTGGCCATTCTCCCCCTGCGGGTTCTCTTCAGGAATCCTTTCTGTATGAGGTACGGTTCATAGACCTCTTCGATTGTATCCGACTCTTCGCCGACGGCGACGGCGATGGTGTTGATGCCGACGGGCCCGCCGGAGAACCTGTGGATGATGGTCTCCATGATGCGCTTGTCCATGTCATCGAGTCCTTCGTGGTCAATGCCGAGCATCTTGAGGGCGCGGTCGGCGACTTCGGCGGTGATGAAATTGTCGGCTTCGATCTGCGCGTAGTCCCTTATCCTTTTCAGAAGCGTGTTGGCGATTCGGGGGGTTCCGCGGGACCTCCGGGCGATCTCTCGCCCGCCGTTCTCGTCGAGCTGGACATTGAGTATCCTGGCTGACCGCTGGACTATCCCGCTCAATTCCTCGGGGGAATAATAGTCGAGGCGGACGGTCATGCCGAATCGGGAGCGCAAAGGAGCGGTCAAAAGGCCGATGCGAGTGGTGGCGCCCACGAGGGTGAATTTCTTCAGGTTGAGGCGAATGGAGCGGGCGCTCGGGCCGGAATCTATAACAATATCGAGCTTGAAATCCTCCATCGCCGGATAAAGGTACTCCTCGACAACGTGGCTGAGCCTGTGGATTTCGTCCACGAAAAGGATGTCGCCCGGCTGGAGGTTCGTGAGGAGGCCGGCGAGATCACCCGGCCTTTCGATGACGGGGCCGGAGGTTGCAGTCACGTTGACGCCCATTTCGCGGGCGATGATGTGGGCGAGCGTTGTCTTGCCCAGTCCGGGGGGGCCAGACAGCAGGGTGTGGTCGAGCTGTTCCTTCCTGTCCTGAGCCGCCTGAATGAAAATCTGAAATCGCTCCTTGAGTTTCTGTCCGCCTCCGAAGTCCTCCCACGATTGGGGCCTGAGAGAAACATCGAGCTGAACGTCCCTTTGCTTGAGGGTTGAGGTCACGAACCTTTCAGACATTCTTCAGAGCTCTCTTGACGAGTTCCTCAAGGGTAGTTTCCCCCTCCATCTTTTCCAGTGCCCTTCTCAGCGCTTTCTGAGCGGCGGCCTGGGTGTAACCGAGCTTGATGAGGGCGAGAGCGGCGTCGTAGAGCCGTTTCTGCTCCTCGGTCGGCTCGAGCTCCCTGGAAATTGCCTCGTACCCGGGGGCCAAGCCGATTCTCTCCTTCAGCTCGACGATGAGGCGGGACGCGGTTTTCGGGCCGATGCCGGAGACGCTTTTCAGCATTTTCTCGTCTCCGCGTGCGACGGCGGCTTTGAAGTCCTCCACGGAAATGCCGCTGAGGATGCCGATAGCGCTCTTCGGGCCTATTCCCGATATTCCGATAAGCATCCTGAACAGCTCTCGTTCCTCCTCTGTCATAAAACCGAAGAGCAGCATGGTATCGTCTTTGTGGTGGAGGTGCGTGAGGACTTCGACCTCCGCCCCCTCGCGAGGCAGCTTGCTGTGCGAGGCAAGGGAGATGAGGATCTCGTACCCGACACCCCCGACGTCAACGACGATGCTGGTCAGCCCTGCGTAGAGGAGTTTCCCTCGAATCAGCGTAATCATTAAATACCACCCTCGGTGATGGGGTTCCGCTGCGCATTAAGTGCCCGCCAATCTCGACGCGAGCCATTCCAATAGATAAAAACATCGTCGGCAAAAGTCAATCCCTTTTTGAAGTGGCGCCGTAATGACTCAGTCTCGGGGGGCAGATGAACTCACCGCAGAGAGGGCAGAGGGCGCGGAGAAAATATTTACCCATCTTCTAATGGACGCATAGGACAGTCCCACGGGCGGCTGACGAGCCTCGCGGGGGGTTCCGTTTTCCTGTTTGGCGAGCGCCCGTCACTGTGTGCTCTGAAGGCACAATGATAGCGCGTGGCTCGGATCTGACGAAGCGCCCTCGTGGCATCTCGGCGGAGGTCCCGCGGAACGCGGGATGAACACTCATGGGCAAGATGCCCATGCCACGCCCCCCTGCGTGCTCTGCGCACTCTGCGGTTCCACGCTCAGCCGCCCGTAACTGAGGGGTTACTACTGTCAAAAGAATTGTCTTGATTTTTTCTGGAGAGGTGTCATATTCTTTGTCAGGCGCTCGCGGAAAGAGCTTTGGTGGCGATAATCGCCGGCGAGGTTTTGTGCGAGAACTAAGTAGTTAAGCAAAGGCCGGGGGGAGGTTTGTGACTAAGGTTTGTTGCTACAGAAAGGAGCGAAAAATGGAAAAGCTCGGAAGGGGTGTATTTCTGGTTGTGGCCTTCTCTGTGGTGCTGATGGTTGCTCCGGCAGCCTTTGGCGGAGGAGGACAGCACTACCCGAACGGCGCGGAGGACTGTCTATGCGGTGCGGTCCCGCCGCCGGGGTGGCACATCGTCAATTACCTGAACTATTATGACGCCGAAATGGACACGCCTGTCGGAGAGGCTGATGTGAACGTGTGGGCGGAAGTCTTGCGGGTCATTTACTCCTCGGATAAGAAGATTTTCGGGGGCACGTGGCTCTGCCACCTTTTCGTCCCGTATTTGGATGTGGACATTGACCCGATAGGTTCGGCGTCGGGCGTTGGGGACCTGATCTTCGACCCATTCCTCGTCGCCTGGCACGGAAAGACCTATCACGGAGTGGCAGGTCTTGACATTTACCCTCCCACCGGGAAATACCACGAGGACGAGCCAATCAATGTGGGAAAGAACCTCTGGACCTTCGAGCCGGTGGTCGGGCTAACAGGGCTGTACGAGACAGGATGGAGCTGGTCAATAAAGTTGATGTACGATTTCAATACCGAGAACGACGAATATCTTTACGTTGCTGACCCCGCAACCATGACCATGGCCACCGGCAGACTCCAGCCCGGGGATGAAATCCATTTCGATTACAGCCTCGACTATGCTATCTCGAAGAATTGCAGGTTGGGCGCCTGCGGATACTATTACAAGCAAGTGGATGACGACGAGATAGACGATGCGAAGGTCGCCGACGATAAAGGCGAAGCTTTCGCCGTCGGCCCCGTTTTCATGTACAGCCCAATGCAGAATCTGCACCTGGTCGCAAAGGCGCAGTTCGAGGTGGACACTGAAAACAGGCCCAAAGGGAACTCCTACTGGTTCAAACTCATCTATTCGTTCTAAAAGACCGGTCAGCACAATGAGAAAGAGAGCACTGTAATAGGGAGGTTAGAATGGACAAAAGGACCAAGTTCACTCTCGATGAGGAAGAAATACCGGAGCGCTGGTACAACATCCAGGCAGATTTGCCCGAGCCGCTTCCGCCCGTTTTGCATCCTGGTACAGGAAAGCCAGTGGGCCCTGCTGATTTGGCTCCTCTATTTCCTATGGAACTTATCAAACAGGAAGTGAGCACCGAGCGCTGGATAGAAATCCCCGACGAAGTCCGAGATATCTATCGTTTGTGGAGGCCGACGACGCTGTTTCGGGCCCACAGATTGGAGAAATTCCTCGATACGCCGGCCAAGATTTTCTACAAGTACGAGGGGTCAAGTCCCCCCGGAAGTCACAAGCCCAACACCGCTGTGGCTCAAGCCTATTATAACAAGCAAGAGGGCATTAAGCGTATCACGACGGAGACCGGAGCCGGGCAGTGGGGAAGTGCTCTATCTTTTGGAGGCGCCTGTTTCGGTCTTGAGATAAAGGTGTACATGGTCGCCATTAGCTACCACCAGAAGCCGTACCGTCGGGTGATGATGCAGACCTGGGGCGCAAACTGCATACCGAGCCCGAGTCCCGAGACGAAGGCAGGGCGAGCCATGTTAGAGAAGTGGCCCGATTGCCCCGGCAGCCTCGGATTGGCTATCAGCGAGGCGGTAGAGGACGCTGTGTCTCGTGATGACACCCATTATGCGTTAGGCAGTGTGCTGAACCACGTTCTTCTCCATCAAACTGTGAACGGCTTGGAGGCAAAAAAGCTGATGGAGAAGGCGGGCGTTTACCCGGATATTATCGTTGGCTGCATCGGCGGTGGCTCAAACTTCGCCGGGCTGTTCTTGCCCTTCGTCAAGGATAAAATTGACGGGACAAAGCCGGACCTGCGCATCATCAACGTAGAGCCTATGTCTGCTCCCACAATGACCAAGGGACCTTATGCCTATGACTTTGGCGATTCGGTTGGGCTTACGCCTCTCCTCAAGATGTACACATTAGGGCATGGCTTTATCCCACCGCCGATTCACGCTGGTGGCTTGCGCTATCACGGGATGGCGCCTATTATCTGCCACCTGCACAAGCTGGGTTTTGTCGAAGCCAGAGCCGAGCATCAGCTCGCTACTTTTGAAGCCGGGGTAACATTTGCCCGAACCGAAGGCATCATCAGCGCCCCCGAACCAAACCATTGCCTCAAGGTAGCCATTGATGAAGCGCTGAAGTGCAAGGAATCCGGTGAGGCAAAGACTATCCTCATAGCTCACAGCGGACATGGGCATGTGGATATGGCTGCTTATGATGCCTACTTCGCCGGCGAACTGAAGGATTATGCGTATCCGAAAGAGAAGATAGAGGAGGCCCTGGCAAAACTGCCTGAGATACCTTGACCGGGAGAAGGTTAAAGAGGCTGTGAAGGAACTCCCTGAGGTGAGCGTCTGAGGATACAGTAGATATGTGCAAGCAGGTTTGAGTTCTCTCCGGCGCATAACCGATCGCCTGAAGGATTGCCCAAGTCCCAAAGAGTGTCCAGGGGGTACCATTCTTGAAGATTGCGGCGTTTTTTGGCGTAAAGATTGGTGCTGGACCGGCAGTTGCGCCTCGATGAGCTTGGCACGAACCGGAAGACGATTCGCATGGCCTTTGGGGTCAACAGGGTTCCGGATGGACTGGGGTCAGGTTTCTGCGAGCGATACTGTAGCTTGGAGGATGTCGGATTTCTGTGACGATTGCGAAGCAGCAAGTTCTTGAGCTGATAAGAGAGCTACCGCAGGAAGTTGATATAGACGAGCTTATTCATCGGCTATATCTCCGGCAGAAGCTCGAGGCAGCCGAGAAAGATGTTCGTAAAGGCCGGCTCATCTCGCATGGGTAGGTGGTCGAGGAGACCGCCAAGTGGTTCCAGAAATAGTATGGACGCAGCGAGCACTAAACGACCTGCGCGACATTTATCGGTTATAGCCAAAGATTCCAAGCGATACGCCCAGATGCAGGTGGAGAAGGTTCAAGAGGCGGTGTCAAAGCTTGCCACTTTTCCATTGATGGTTTCCCGGGTGCCTGAGTTTCCCGACTTGCCATACCGCCAGATAGTGGTTGGTGACTACCGTGTTATCTACAGGTTCGACGACAAACACAATCGAATACTGGTCGCATCGGTAGTGCATGGACGGCGGCTCCTGAAGGAGCCATCTGACTGACGCAGCAAATGTAAGCCCGCAATAGGCAGATGACAACATGGAGGCGGTTTCGTGTTGCCCAGCCCAATGCGCCGGGCGCGAACTTCTTTCGCGCCGCAAGTTGTTTGCCCCGGCGCGCGGAAGGTAACCGCGAGATATGACGGGAGGAAATGGAGGCGGCGTCCTCCCGTCGCTGTTTGACGTTGGAACGTCAGTCCGGAGCAGAATGGCAATAGCGATTAGGAAAGCGGTTCTGATAATCGCGGGATGGGGCATCGGGATGTCTCCGCTGGCCTCGGCGTGGGGCGCCGTCCTCGATTTCGATGACCTCGCCGGTAAACCTGTCCCGGACGACTACGGCGGATTGAACTGGGTTGATACTCACCTCCTCGAGAATAAGTGGATAGTTGACGCTCACTATCTACCCCAATTCGCGACTCCATGCACCTTGTTCGACGTGGGGGAGACGCCCGTGGAGGTGACCATCTCTTCGGCGACTCCCTTTGACTTCATCAGCATCCAGTTTGCGGGCGTTCCGGGAGATACTGTCCGGCTGTTCGGGGATGGACCCGGAGAGGAACGCTACGGAGTTGACTATTACTCCGGAACCATCGAGCTCGACGGCAGCACTCCGGCTACTTATGAGGAACTCTGGCTGGAAATAACCGAGCTGACGATTTATTTCGATTCGCTCTTCCCCGGCTCCATTTTCATAGACAATCTCACGTTTCAGCCGTCGCCCCGTCTGGCGACGATCTTCAGGGAGGATTTCGACGCCTTCACCAGCAATGAGAATCTGACGGGCGCCGGGTGGGAGAGGCAGCACGGGCAATACATTCCTGAGGATGGCGGAAGTTGGCACATTGAGCGAGGGCCTCTCGGAAGCGAGGGTGTGTCCGGCACGTACGTCATTTCCAGCAGCGCCGCGGAGGGAGAGCTCCTGCCGCTCCAAGTCCTTGACGAGCGTTTGCTCTCGCCTGAGATAGATTGCACGAACTTCACAGACGTTCACCTGCAATTCCGGCACAACCTCAAGATAGACCGCGGCAACGATTCTCGGGAACTTTTCAACGTCCACGTCAGCACAGCTCCCGGATACGACAACTGGCAATCCAACCGCGTCCCCTTCTGGAGCTGGGAAAACTTTGACTCGGTTTACCCGCAGGCGATAGACATTTCGCAGTTCGCTGACGGCAAGAAGATAAAGATTCGCTGGCGCTACTGGGCCGATTTCGACTATTGGTGGGCGATTGATGAGGTCAGGGTCATCGGCCGCCCGAAGAAGCTGGATATCACCGACCTTCAGGTCAACGCCGCCACAAGAGAGGTGTCCTTAGCCTGGGATGCTCCCGACGGCGTTTTCAGCATAGAAGCGAGCAGTGACGCCACCTTCTCCACCGCCACGGAGCGAGCAACGGGAATCACTGAAAAACAATGGACCGGCGCCGATCCGGGCGTGTCGGATGGTAAACGGTTTTACAAAGTGCGAATGGATTGAGTCCCATGAGGAAAGTTGAGAGAGCTCTCATTAGCGTTTCGAATAAGGAGGGGATTGTCGAATTCGCCCGGCAGCTCAAGGACATGAGCATTGAAATCATCTCCACCGGCGGAACAGCGAAGTTGTTGCGGGAATCCGACATCCCGGTGACAAAGGTCTCCGACCTCACCGGTACTCCGGAAATGCTCGACGGCAGAGTCAAAACGCTCCATCCGAAGATTCATGGGGCGCTTCTCGCTCTGCGGGACAATCCCCTTCATCGCAGAGAAATGGAGGAGCACGGTATCAAGCCCATTGACCTCGTGGTCGTCAATCTCTATCCCTTCGAGCAGACGGTCTCGCAGGAGGATGTGACGCTGGAACAAGCCATCGAGAACATTGACATCGGCGGGCCATCCATGATTCGATCCGCCGCCAAGAACTACCAGGACGTGGCGGTCGTGGTGGACCCCGCCCGGTATGCCGACGTGCTTCAGAACCTTCGGGCGAACGACGGCGCCATATCCAGTGAGCTGCGCATGGCCCTCGCGGCGGAAGCCTTCGAGAGGACCGCATACTACGATTCCATTATTTTCACCTTTCTCGCCTCCCTCCAAAAAAAGAGAGAGGTGACCGCCGTCAGCAAGCTTACCCTCGAGTACGCAAAAGTCATGGACCTTCGCTACGGCGAGAACCCTCACCAGCGAGCGGCTCTCTACCGCGAAAAGATTTTCAGTGAGCCGTGCGTTCCGGGGGCGGAATTGCTCCACGGCAAGGAGCTTTCGTTCAACAACATTCTCGACCTGGACTCCGCCTGCGAGACCGTGAAGGAATTCGCCCAGCCAGCGGCTGTCGTCATCAAGCACACCAACCCCTGCGGGGTGGCTGTCGGCTCTTGGATATTCGAGGCGTACAAGAAAGCGAGGGCGACCGACCCGGTTTCCGCTTTCGGGAGCGTCGTCGCCTTTAACAAAAGCATAGACCTCCAGACTGCCGAGGAGTTGAACAAGACCTTCATCGAAGCGATTCTCGCCCCCGGGTTCAACCATGATGCGCTGGACGTCCTGAAGAAGAAAACGAAGCGGCGGTTAGTGCTCCTGGAGGGATTGGAGACCTGGCGGATGGTGGGAGGAACGGCTTTCGCGTCCCGCGACCTCCGCAAGATCGTCGGCGGCGTGCTCGTCCAGGACCGCGACCTTCTGACGATTTCCGACAAGGACCTTCGCTGCGTGACCGAGCGGGAACCCACGGAGGAGGAGCTCAAAGCGTTGCTATTCGCCTGGAAGGTCGTCAAGCACGTCAAATCCAACGCCATCATTTACACCAACGCCATCGAGACGCTGGCAATCGGCGCCGGGCAGATGAGCCGGGTTGACTCCTCTCGGATCGCTGTCATGAAAGCACAGAAGTCGCTGAAAGGGAGTGTGGTTGCCTCCGACGCCTTTTTCCCCTTCCGGGACGGTGTGGATGCGGCGGTGGAAGCGGGAGCTACGGCGATCATTCAGCCGGGAGGCTCGGTCAGGGACGAGGAATCCATCACCGCCTGCAACGAGCACGACGTCGCCATGGTCTTCACCGGCATCCGCCACTTCAGGCACTGATGGTTCGAACGCGCTTAGGATTTGGGGCATTATACAGAAACCGCATAAGGGGGTCAGAAAAGCCGGGGCAGGCGGGCCAACGGCAGGGAGAGGCCTGGCTGGGAGCCGGGTCTGTCGCCTTATGACGCGAATCAGGCGGCCAAAGGTGTCATGAGGAAGCCATATAGACCGTAGTTCCATATGGAGAAATAAGAGATGACACTCGTGCTCTCCGAAATATCGCACAGAGGCGTCGCAATGGCCGCGGATTCAGCGGTCACCTGCGGTTCAGGGCGTGTCTATGTCGGAGCGCAGAAGCTCCAGGCCGTGCCTCAAATCGGCGCTGGCATGTCAGTCTGGGGACTGGGATCCATCGGAGAAGAGGACACTGACGTATGGCTCGAAAGGTTCATCCAGACCGAAGTCAAACCGACCATGACTCTATGGAAGGCTGCTGAGCGTCTCGCAGATGAACTCAACAGTGCGTTCGGGGGCGTGGCACCGGGCCGCATGGGAATCCATGTGTGCGGATTCGACGAACGCCAAGGTTTTCGCGGCCCGGCGCTGTATCACGTGCACAACGGCCATTACAAGGTTCAGGTAGACGACGGCAAGTTCGTCAGGATCCCGGACGAAGACCCTCCCATCAGAGAATTTCGGGCTCATCATGATATACCACCGCAAGCTTGGTCTCGTGAGCGGACACCACAAGGGCGCCGGAACGGCGACATCTCCGTCTTCGCATGGACGAACCAGTATCTGTCTCGCTTCCTCGACGAGTTCCAAGCAGGCACCGAGTTCCGATTTCCATACCCGGACAGCCTCGAATCCCGGGGCGAGTACCTACGGTTCCTGGTCAACATGACAATCGAGCTGTATCGGCTCAGCAATGCCAGGCCCAGGGTTCTTCGCCAGCCGGCCACGCTGGGTGATGCGAGCATCGGCGGGCCTGTGACGGTCTTAACCATTTCAGGTCAAGGCATCCAGGATTTCTACGCGAAATAGCAGCAAAGCAAGGAGAGCGTGCGACGAGAGGAGCGGCGCCACGCCTTAGAGCGCCTCGACCGTGTCGTTCCGCTGAAACGAGGATACCAGGATGCAGGCTCTCATAGCCGTAATCACAGCACTGACAATAGTGATCGCGGTGATGAACATACTCGGTGGAGTGGTCTCCGGTATCTGGCTTGCAATTCTTGGCCAGTGGAACGCCGTTGGTATTGGAATTGCATGCTTTCTTGCGTCCGGCGTGGCGATCCGCTTCGCACTGATGCCCTCCCTCCTTCTCGCGGGACCTGCTGTGTATTGCGCTGAAAAGGGGAATAGGACGGGGGCGGTCTTTTTCGCATTCCTCAACAGCGTTTACAGCATGGGCCTCGTTACGCTCTGGTGCGTCGGGGTTCTGTACTTTTTCTTCAGAATGGCAGACAACCGTTCCGTGATACCAATCTTACTTTGGTCATATGGCGTAGCCACAGAACCTTGGGCTTGGCTTGCCATGAAGGACCAGCAGGCCGGGGGTAATGAGTATTCACTATTCTCGACCTTTCTTGCACAGGTGGCCTACCTTCTGGCAATCATCATGATCGCGCTCGCGCGCGCGGCTCTCCGGCCGGTTGTCATAACGTTCAGTGCAATCATGGGGGTTGGCATGATCTTCCAGTTGGTGGTCGCCTTTTCTGGGGACAACGCCATTAGAGCAGAATATTCGTCCTTTGAGGATGCAGAGTGAAACGAATCTGGATTCCACAATTGATCGCGACTCTCACGCTCCTTTGGGCGCTTAACCCGCGGAACCCATACGCGTACTACATCCTGCTGCGGTGGATCTGCTGTGCGGCTTTCGCTTATGTCGGCGTCCAAGCTCTTGCCCATCACAAGGAGGGATGGGCTTGGGTTCTCGGGGTGATGGCTGTGGTCTACAACCCGATCATCCGAGTTCATCTCACTCGGGAGATCTGGTCGGTGGTCAACCTCATCACAATCGCCATCGCAGTGGCATCAATATTCGTTTTGAAGGTTAAGACGCAAGACAAAGAGGACAAGCCGAATAACGAGCTCCGCCGGACGCAGTAAGAGCGCACCACGCCCCCGGGGGCGCTGCTCCGGAGCCCGGCTTGGCAGGGCCCAGAACCGGACAGCAACAACAGGGAGTTCGTCGCAGCAAGGGGAGGGATAGCAATGAGCGTCAAATTGTTCTGCCCGAAGGGGCATGAGGTCGAGGAAGTTGAGATCAAACTCGGGTTTATCGAGATGCCCGAAGACGTCAAGTCCCACAGTCAAGCTGTCATACGAATTGCGGCAAACTGTCCAACGTGCCAAACCGAGTATAAAATGGAACTGATGCCAAGCGAGTGGGACTGGATGTAGCATTCAAAGTCCCCCGCACTGGCTCCGAGGGCCGCACCGTAATGCTAACGCGCCGCTGAAGGGAACCGCATAGGAGCCGCTGGAAAGCGCGGCCGGAGCTGACGTTTGGGGCCGCAAGAACAGAAAACGGCCAGGGGCTGGTGGGGATCGCTAAAGCCCCCGACTCAGAAGCCCGGCTGAAGCTTGCTTAAAGAGGTAGATCCCGGCTCGGCGCGCGGTCCGCTTTTGCGGCGTAAATAGAGAATAGCATTCGAGCGAGGCGGGAAGAGAGCCCCTCCTTCGCGTAGATAATTGCTGCGCCGGGATCAAAACCGACGCCCTCAAGAATCCTGGCAAGGCTTGCTCTGTATGCGGCCCTGGTCGACAAGCGCATTCTTGCCTCTATCATGTTGGACTCAAGGCCACATATGACCAGAAAAGGGTCTTGCCTGACCTTGCCAGCCATGCGTCTCATGTCCCGGGGCCGGCCCCTGTGGACGCCGAAGCACGCGTCGGCCTCGTCCCAGCCCGGACCGTGGAATTGCACCCATCCTCCGGCTCCCCGAGGGCCCGTCCAAGCACCCGCTGCCCCGGGCCGTTGGACCCTCAACCTGTGGGCCATGTGCGCTCGCGTCAGTTGCACCAGTCGGCCAAGGCCGATGGGCTGCCACTGTACCTCAGGCGGCCCCCATCGCGTGCCTCTTTCGTTCCGCTGTCTGAGTCCCTGGGCCATGTACTGCGAGGAGAGCATCGCCGCCAGGTCATCGCTGAGGCCTTCTAATACGTACGTCACCGCCGTCCCGGGATTAAGTCCGCCGTCCACCATTGCGCTCGCCAGATAGATGCGATAACGGGTCCTGGCGGTCGGTCGCATCGCCGCTCGCGCCATCTTGGACTCGAGGGCCATCATGGCACCGACGGGATTCTTCTGTATCTTCTTCATGACCGCGGCCTCGTCTAAAGCCTTGCCCTTGCGAACATGATAGCGCGCTCTTGTTCCACCGTAGCTCGCCCCCTTGAACTCTATCCATCCCCCGTCACCCCCTGCAGGCGGAGGTTGCGTTTCAGGGCGGCCTTCTGGGTTGCGGCTGTTCGTCCCTGCCCCTGACGCCACCTCCTGGCCCGGGCCCGTTCTCTGGGCTCTTGGACTGGTCCTGGGCTCGGGCGTCGGTCCCGCCCCAGCGGGCTCAGCGGCCAAAGACCCCCCGGCGATAGCCAGAGCGCTAACGATGACTGTACGTAGGCTTTGCATTTTGTTCCCCTTCGCGCTTACGTCGCGCGTCCCAACACAGCTTTGCCAGATTTTCGACCACAATCGCCACACGCGGATGCTCCGGTCCGAAGGCTTTTTCCAGTATCCCGAGAGCTCGCTCGCAAAGCGGCTCCGCTTCCGCATATTTCCCCTGTGAATGATAGACCGCAGCCAGATTGTTCAGGGTGTTGGCAATGGCGGGGTGCTCTGGTCCGAGAGCCTTTTCCCTTATTGCGAGTGCCCGTTTGTTGAGCCGCTCCGCCTCGCCGTACTTGCCCTGGGAAAGGTAAATCCCCGCGAGATTGCACAGCGACTGCACAACGTCAGGATGCTCCCCTCCGAGAGCCTTTTCGCATATCCCCAAAGCTCGCCTACAAAATGTCTCAGCCTCGGCGTATCTGCACTGAAAATAGTAAAGCAGCCCCAGATTGTTCAAAGAAGTCGCAACGTCAGGATGCGCAGAGAGAAGTCTCTTTTCCCGTATCGCCAGAGCTCGCTTGTAAAGGGGTTCCGCTTCAGCATACCTGCTCTGCTCCCTGCAAACCTCTGCGAGATTGTTGAGGCAGGTCGCCACCAAAGGGTGATCCGCCCCGAGGGCTTCTTCCCAAATCGCCAGAGCTCGCTCGTAAAGCGGCTCGGCTTTCGCATATTTCCCCCGTGAATGATAAAGCGCAGCGAGATTGTTCAGGGATGTCGCGACGTTGCAATGATGGGCGTCGAACGCCCTCTCTGCAACTTCCAAACCTCTTTCTGCCACACCGGCAGCCTCTGAATATCGCCCTTCCTGATAAAGCACACGTGCCTGAGCGTTCAGCGCCTTCCACGACCTTTCATCCTCGCAACTGGACATTCTTCCGCTCCTTTCGCATTTAGAAGTTCGACGCGTTCCATCTGAGCCAGTATTTCAATCATTCGCTTACCGATCCCGAGATTCCCGAGAGACGATCGCTCCTCATTTTTCGGCGCCACAATGTCGCGCCAGAGGTGACCGTTTAGCCGACAGGTTGTGCGTCATCGAAGACTTGGCGATGGAGGCCCCAGCGGAATCGCACAACCCCTTCTTGCGGGGGTTTTCTGTCGCTTGGCTGGTTCTGCACGGACGCTCTGCGGCCAACGTGAGGCAAGCTCGTCAGAATCGCGCTGCACACTATTGCGGCCGGCGGTACGATTGTGTACACTTCGAGTATTGTCTCCAAATATCGGAGATGTTTGCTCCGTGGTTACATCGAAAGCCCGAACCACGGTTTCAGATTCAACCGGTAGGGCTGGCGGAAAACGGGAGCGTGGCTCCGGTTACACCCCCCGCTCGCCCTGTAATCCGCCGGCCTGCCGGGTCTTCTCTCCGCTTCTTCAGGGCTAATCGTGAGTTCAAACGCAAAGGCCCTTCACGGTTAAGCAAGCTTCATGCCGGGCAAACTTCTTCGGCCGTTTAGCCCTCTTGCCTCGCCAGGCTCCTGCGAAACCCAAGATGACAAGCCGACAGAAAAGCCGATAAGAATACCCCCGAGTTCTCGTTTTTCGCTCCGAATCTCCGCGATGCTGACCTGGCACGCCTATTGCAATGGCCACTCTTTGGTCGGAGCTTTCGGGCTACGTGAGTTCCATCTTGTTGTGAACGAGGGTCCCTTCCTACGGAGGAGAAGTTCTCATGGATAATGTGCATTTCAGCGTTCAGACGGAGCATCCGACGGGCGGAGCGGGCGCTATCAGAAAACTCCTTTTGCAGAGCTGCCCTGTAATTGCCCTCATCGTCAGCTTGTTTTCGTTCTGCGGGGCAACGGCGAGCACGACGTGGTATGTGGACGGTTGGATTTCGCCGTCGGGTGATGGCACATCCTGGCTGACGGGTTTCAACACAATTCAGCAGGGCATTGACGAGGCGTCCGATGGCGACACGGTCGTTGTCGCCCCCGGCGCCTATTTCGAGAACATTCACTTCAAGGGCAAGAACATAGTCCTCCGCAGCAGGGCTCCCCACACTCCGGCATGGACCATTATTGATGGCAGCCAGGCGGGTCCCGTCGTCACCTTCTCCGGCACAGAAGACGAAACCTGCGTCCTTTCCGGCTTTACAGTCCGCAACGGGAAGGCCAAGGACGCCGAGGGCGCCGGAATTTGCGGCGGGACAAGCGAACACCACACTCGCGCCACCATAGAGAACAACATCATCACCGCCAACTTCGGCATAGACGCCTTTGCTCGCGGCGGGGGGCTGGCTTACTGCGACGGCACGATCGAGAACAACACGATTACCGGCAACACGCTGATTATGCCCCCGATTTTTCCGGGGCAAAACAGCGAAGGCGGTGGGCTGTACAAGTGTAACGGTCGCATCCGGGACAATACGATTTCAGACAACACCGCCGACCCAATAGGAAAAGGCGGCGGGTTGTGCAGATGCCAGGGCAGTATCGAGAACAACACCATCTCTGGAAACTCCGCCGCGTACGGCGGCGGACTCTTCGTGTGCGGAGCCGAGATCGTGAACAACATCATCGAGGGCAACTCCTCAGATAACGAGGGCGGCGGGCTGTATAAGTGCGATGGCGCCATTCGCAGCAACTCGATTATCGGCAACTCGGCCGGCTATGGCGGGGGGCTTTCTGCCTGTGAGGGCACGGTCCTCAATAACACCATCGTCGGGAACTGGACGACATCCCCCGACGGCGCCGGTGGCGGGCTTTACGTTTGCAGTGGTCAGATACGCAACTGCATCATCTGGGGAAATAACGCCTCGCAGTGCGAGCAACTCCTCGGTTCCAGAGATGTTGCCTATTCATGCGTAGAGGGATGGACCGGTGATGGACAAGGGAACATAGCCCTGAATCCACGCTTCGTTGATCCGGATGGTCCCGACAACGACTCAAACACGTACGACGATAACAACTATCGCCTCTCGTCGGATTCGCCATGTGTTGACGCAGGGGACAACTCGGTGCTCGACCAACCCGGGTTCGACCTCGATAGGAACTTGCGCATCGCCTTTGGCGGAGCATCGCTTACCGTGGATGTGGGAGCCTACGAGTACAATTCTGTGCCGCTCGCGGCGCCCCGCGTCGCAGTGGACGATGGCGGCGGCATCCGCCTCACCTGGGACAGCCAGCCGAACGACACCTTTACCGTCTCGTCATGCGTTGACCTCTTCACCGGCGTGTGGCTTGAGGAAGCAACAATTTCCTCCGACGGGGCAACCATCTCCTGGACGGATGCGACCCTCCTCAGCGACGCGAAATTCTATCGCATCGAAGCAAAGTAGTCGCGAAAACGGCAAGCGGAAAGAGGTCACGAACCCGGCGTCCGCTTTCGACGCCTGGCGCAGCAAAGGCGTCGGGTGCGGCTGCGGTTAAGTGGTAGAGGAATTGCCTTTCGATTGTTTCTCGCGCGTTGCAGGTTTCCGAGTCACGAACTGCAAAGGTGAGATAAATGCCCTTGATCGAGTCCACGTGGATTGAGGGGACCCATCGGTCCCGTAGCTTTGATTAGGAGGCTGCTGGTTGTACCGCCGGCATCTTGTCCCGCGTTCCGCGGGAGGGCATCTTGCCCCCGCTGTCCCGCCCGGGGCGGGAGACTCCCTCGGGACTGCCCCGCCATGGCGGGGCGGCGTTACTCTTCGCAAACTCACCCACTGAAACGTAGCCGCACCCAAGGCATCGCATCACGGGTGCACAAACCAGGCGGCGGTCCCTTCAACCTTCCCACCCTGACACCGCCTCTAAAGAAATGGCCGAAAAACAGGTCTGGGTGCGGCTACATTTGAGTGGCGGAACTGTCCTTGGACCTTGCCCGTGCCGGAATCTTGACCCCATCCCCCCACTCACCTTTACGAAAAGGAGAAAACGCCGGGCTATTCGAACTGGCCTCGAGGAATCTTTCGAGTCGTGACGCACATATCTCGCCCTTTCAGGGCTCATCATTCTTGAACGGGGGCGCTTTCTCAGGGCCTTGCCCTGAGCTTTATTAAGTCTGCCCTTACAGGGCGACCCCAAAGCAACTTCAGCCCCGAAGGGGCGCAATATTCCAGCCCAGGGCAACGCCCTGGGAAAGTCGTACGTGATGAAATACAAAAGCCCTGAAGGGGCGTGATAGGCTCATCCCCAATACACGGTTTGCTCCAGACACATGAGAGCCGACCCGCCTGCCACTGAAATGGAGCCACACCCGAGACAAAGGGAGGGCCGCAACTATCTGGCATAAAAAGAGTTGCGGCACTACTCGTTCTGCGGCAACCGCCTGCAAAATCCTGGTGAAACGGATTAGAAATCCGTTGCTCTATCCAACTGAGCCACGGGCGCCCCGGCGCTATTCTGCTGGCGGCGCCTTTTTAACCTTAGATTTGGTTTCCGCCTTCTGTTCCGATGGCGGTTGCTGCTGCTTTTTAGATTCATCCGATATCTTGCCGAGGAACTCCGGCAGATCGAGGCCCATCTGTTTCGCTAACTCGTGCATGGGAGGCAGCGCGCCCATAAGTCGCCCGCCAAACCCCGACAATCCACCTTCCCGTCCTTGTCCCCCGCCGGTATCCCATACGAAGATCTTCTCTATCGGCAGGTCCTGGATAGCCTGGGCTTGGATACTGGCGATTTCCTGCAACTTCTCGATGAGCAGAAGCGAAGCAGCCTGCGGAGCGGTACGGCAAGCCTCGACCAGTGCGCGATACCCAACGGCCTTGCCGTCGAGGATCGCCTGGATGCCTTTCGCTTCCGCGGTCATCTTAGCGAGTGTCGCTTGGGCTTCGCCTTCTGCGATACGAATGGCTTGTTGTTTTTGAGCCTCGGCCGTGATAATTACCTTCTCGCGGCCGGCGTTGGCAGGCACAATCACCTCCGCCTTGAGGCGTGCCGCCTCGCGTTCAGCACGAGCCTCCTCCGCCTTCTTTTGGGCGATTTGCTCCGACACGCGAATAGCGCCGTCCGCTTCACGAGCCGCAGACTCGAAACGGTTCCTCGCTTCTTCCTCGGCGACTCTCTGGTTGGCGCGATAGCTTGCCTTCTTGCCGTCTGCCTCCGTTTCAGCGTGGACAGCCTCGGCATCCAGTTCGGCGGCCTTCATACGCTTGTCACGGCTGGCGGTGGCTTCGCCGATCTCCGCCACGGCATTTGCGGCGGCAACCGCCACCCTCTGATCACGCTGCCGCACCGCGACACCGGTCTCGCCCAGCTTCTCCTGTTCGGCGACATCAATGTTCGCCTGCTGGATCGCTTCAGCCGCTGCCCGACGTCCCAGTGCTTCGATATAACCCGATTCGTCCACAATGTCCCGGATGTTCACGTTGATCAGCGTCAGGCCGATCTTCTCGATCTCCCCGGAGACCGCCTCGTTGACCTTGGACATAAACGCCTGGCGGTCGCGGTTGATGTCCTCGATCTCCATGGTGGCTATGACCGCACGCATCTGTCCGAGAATGATGTCCTGGGCCTGATCTTCGATGTCTTGGCGCGACAGTCCCAACAGGCGAACGGCGGCGTTCTCCATGATGCCCGCCTGTTTCGAGATCGCTGCCGTCACTGTCGTCGGCACGCTCACGCGGATGTTCTCCTGTGACAGGGCGGCCTTCAGGTCAATCGTAACCACGAACGGCTCCAGGTCGAGATAGTCGTACGCCTGGAACAACGGCCACACAAGTGTCGCCCCCCCGTGAATGCACTCTGCCGCCCCTTTGCCGGTCTTACCATACTTGACCAGGATCCTGTTGGATGGGCAGCGCTTGTAGCGATTCGCCATGCTGATGAGCAGGATGACGACAGCAAGACCAAGAATCACCCCAAGAATCAGCGCGGGATTAGCCGCCGCCACTGGCGCAAGAAGTAATGCACGGATGAATTGTCCGACCATGATGATACCTCCTTCTCATTATTCCTCTTCCTCAACAGGCACAACTTCAACTGTCGTTTGGTCCAGACGACGAACAACGCCGATTGGAGTGCCCGCCTTCAGTTCCTTTCCGTGGGCGGATCGGGCCCTGACGTAGGAAATCACACCGCTCTCCATGACCCGCACCTCTCCCACCCCATCTTCGGGGATGTCCAGATAAACAGTTCCCGGCTTGCCAATGCACGTTCTCAGGTCACTCGTTCCCGCTTTCGTGAGCTTTCGCAGCCCCCAGAAAATCAAGGCGACACTGAACATCCCCGCGAGCCCCCAGATCACCGAATATCCAATGGCAGTGGAAGAGGGTTGGCCCCAGTTGAGATACAGAGCACCGCCCCACGTAAATAAGGTGAAAAAGCTGATTATTGACCGTATGCTGACGAGTTTGAAGGAAGCGACTGCGTCAGCCGCATCAACCTCAGCATCGTAATCAACGTCATCAACGTCGCCGACGTCATCCACGTCTCCCCCCTCACCGCCCAACCCTATCAAAGCTGCCACCAATTGCCACAGAAAGAAGACGCTGAAAAATGCCGCGGCGCCATAGAAGGTCTGGTTGAGCGGTGTCAGACTGTTCCACCAATTGCTAAACCATTCTGGCATGACCCTGCTCCTCTGTAAGGCCGAGGTGTATCTTCCCCCGTTCTCTGCGCCTGCTGTGAAAATGACTCGCTAATTGCCACGCGTAGCAGCTTTTACCATATTAGCCCGGACACTGCAACGGGAAAAACCCGGGCACTGTAATGCGTCACTTACGGGCGGCTGAGGGTGCAACCGCACGGCCCGCGGACCACGCGGAGCCGGCCTTGTACCCCCGGCATCTTGTCCCGCGTTCCGCGGGAGGGCATCCTGCGCCCGACTGGCTCCGGCTGTACCCTTCACGGCAAAAAAGCCGCCCCCACATGGCATCCCGCCGGAGGCGGGCCCCGTAGGAATCATGGGCAAGATGCCCATGCCACGGCAGCAAAGGACTCGGTTCTTCTCATCTTCCTCTCTGCGCCTCTGCCTTGTCCTATTCCTCCCTTTTTCCCTCCCCCGCCAAGGCGGGGTTTCCGCCCGAGACTGAGGGCTTACAAGGGGGGCGTGGCCGCGTTTGCGGGGCATATCGGGCACGGCCCCTGTCATTCTCGTCGTGGTCGCCACGCCGCCGCAGGCAGGGCTGCCGGGCTTTAGCCGGCGCCACCCTTAGCCACCGGCTTTAGTCGGTGGTATCGGATACGAGATTCTTCTCGTGACAGCCGGCTTCAGCCGGGCTTCTCGACCAAAGGATTCATCCGAAGTATGCCACGCAAATACGGCCGCACCCAACCAGGGCACTTGGAAAGCCGTTTTGGATTCCTTCAAGAGTGTTTCAACGCCTCCGCTCCGGAGACCACATCCAGCAGTTCCTCGGTGATGTCATTCTGGCGCTGGATGCGCGCCCGGAGCTGCAGATCCTTGAGGGTGTCGTCAATGTTGTTCTTGGCGGCCTCCATGGATTGAAGTCGCATGCCGTTCTCGCCGGCGAGGCTCTCAGTGAAGGCGCGGTAGAGCGAAATGAAGGTGTATTCGTGCACCAGCTCCCACAGAAGCCGCACCCGCGACAGGGCGAGATGCGGCGGAGAAGTGCGCGCCTTTTCGGCCTCGCGCCATTGGGTGAGGTCCAGCGGAAGGACGCGTTCGAACGCGGGCTTGATTCGCCCCGGCGAGAGGTAGCGCGCGTAAAGCAGGTACAACTGAGCGAACGCATTGCGTCCATGAAGCTCGAGGACGATTTTGGCAATCTCATGAATGACCGCATCAACGCCGTCCGGCGAGGTCGTGGAGGGCAGTTCGGCAAGAATCGCGAGTTTCTCCCTTCGTATCAGGCCCGGGCCGCGCTTGCCAACGACGATGAATTGGGGCCCACTCGCGGTTGCGGCGTGCTTCACTGCCGCCTCCGCCATAACCTCGTTGAAGCGCCCGCAGAGACCCTGCTCCGAGAAGAACGCCAGAATCGCCGTCCCCCGCCCTTCGCTTTCCGGAAGACGGATTTCTCGCCCGAACAGACAATCCTCTATTGCGTGGCCGACCGTGTCGGCGTAGGCGCGGACGCCGTCCAGACGCTCCTCGGCTCGGCTCAGGTATGTCGCCGCGAGGGAACGCATCGAGTGAATGATGTCGCGCAGCCCCTCAATCGTCTGAATTTGTCTCTCGATCTGGCGTCGGTTCGGCATCGTTTACGTCGTCCACGTCATCCGGTGTGGCGGCCGCGGGCTGGACTTCCGCTTTCTCTTCGTGAGATGCTTCCGTCCGCTTTTCCCGCTTTTTCTCCACGGCTTCCGTTTTCGGCTCCTCCTTCTTCTCCGGCGAGGGTTCCCCTTTTTCAGGCGGAGGTTTCTCCTCTGAGAAATCTGCGGCGATGGCCTCGATGCTCTTCGCGAGGGCGTCCCACTCGGTATCCTGGAGCTCCTCTCCGCTCTCGATTTTCTTCAGAAGCTTGCCATGCTTCGCCGGAATCATCTCCCGCAGAGTTTGTTGAAAGCGCGCCAGTTTTTCGAGGGGGATGTTGTCCACAATGCCACGGTCCACGGAGAGAAGGATGGCCACCTGCTCGCCCGCAGTCAGCGGGTCGAGCCGCTGCTGCTTCAGAATCTCGCGGATGCGGCGTCCGCGTTCGATCTTTTTCTGCGTCTCCTCCTCCACGGTGGCGCCGAAGCGGGTGAATATCTCCAGCTCTGCGAACTGGGCGTACTCGAGGCGCAGTTGCTTCACCACGGCGCGCATGGCGGGCAGTTGCGTCCTGCCTCCGACCCGCGATACCGATTTGCCGACGTGGATGGCGGGCTTCACGCCTTTGTAAAAGAGGTCCGGGTCCAGAAAGACCTGCCCGTCCGTGATGGAGATGAGGTTGGTCGGAATGTACGCCGAGATGTTTTTCGCCTGCGTCTCCACAATCGGCAACGCGGTGAGGCTGCCGCCGCCCATCTCCTCCTTCAGTCTCGTCGCCCTTTCGAGAAGGCGGGAGTGAATGAAGAAGATGTCGCCGGGGTAAGCCTCGCGGCCCGGTGGGCGGCGCAACAGCAGCGAGATCTCCCGATAGGCGCGCGCGTGGCGGGTGAGATCGTCGTAGATGACGATAACGTCCCTGCCCTTCCGCATGAAGTACTCGCCCATCGTCGTGGCGGCGTACGGCACAATATATTGCAGACCGGGGGAGTCATCGGCGTCCGCGCACACCACGATGCTCTGGCGCATGACGCCGTGGCTCAACAGTGATTCCGTCACACGCTTCACCGACGAGACCTTCTGGCCAATCGCCACGTAGATGCAGATGACGTCACTCCCTCGCTGACTGAGAATGGTGTCCACGGCGAGCGCCGTTTTGCCGACCGCACGGTCGCCCACGATAAGCTCACGCTGCCCTCGGCCTATGGGAATCAACGCGTCCACAGCTTTAACGCCGGTGACGAGCTGTTGGACCACCGGGAGGCGGTCGAGGATCGGCGGCGCCTCCGCCTCGATAGGGTCCCGGCGCTCATGCTCGATGAACCCCTCGCCGTCAAGCGGCCGGCCCAGGGCGTCCACCACGCGGCCGAGCAGCGCCTCCCCAACGGGCACGACCACCACCTCGCCGGTGAGCCTCACAGGGTCCCCCGCCGAGAGCTTCTTATCCTCGCCAAGCAGGATGCAGCCTATCTCTTCGGGGTCAAGGTTAAACACCAACCCGTAAACGTTCCCCGGGCATCGCAGCAGCTCATTGAAGCGCGCCTCAGGTAGCCCGCTGACCGTCGCCACCCCATCCGCGACGTGAATGATCCGGCCCACGTGTTCAACCCGGCCCGTGAGCTCGCGCTTGGTCACGGCCTTCCTCATTTCGCCGAGCCAGGAGGTTACGAACTCCGACAGGTGAGGCTCAAACTCCAGCAGAGATTGCGCCTCTTCGGCGAGTTTATCAATCGGTTGGGAAATCGTGCTTTCGGCTGACATGGTTTACCAATGCAACGCCCCACGAGACCAGTGGCGGCAACCCTCCATCACTTGCTACCCCGACTCCGCTTCGGCTTTTGCTTTCCTTCCGGTTTTGCCTCTTCCTTCGCTTCCACTTTCGGTTCCCGCGTGGATGTCTTCTTCGTCTTCGGCTCCGCTTCCTGCTTTGGCTTTTCCTTCGCCTTTTCCTTCCGCTGCTGCTTCGCCTGAGCTTGCTGCTTTTTCAGCGCTTCCTGCTGCTCCCGGAGAGACTCGTCTATCACACCACGCCAGTGCGCTTCCAGAAGGAGGTGTCCGAGCGTCACCTCCAGTCCCGCCAGCAGGGAGGGGTCTTCTTTTACCTCAAGCTCGATCTTCTTGACGCCTACCTTCTCAGCAAGCATGTTTCTCAGCCGGTCGAGCTGCTTGTCCGTCAGCGCCTCCGCGGAACGGACCGAAACGCGCTTCTCGGACTCACCCAAAGCCTTGCGTGCGCTTTCCAAATCCTCCTTGGACGTGTCATCCAGCAGCGCCTCGAGGCGTTCCAGCGCACGGTCGGTCAGCCTAACCGATGCGTCGCTCAGCGCCGAGCCGGCAACCTGCACGATAGTGTCGCGAAGCTCATCGGTGATTTTATCAAGCAGCTCGCTGCGTTCCTGATCCATAATGCGGCGGAAACGTTCCAGCCTGTCGCGGGCCAGCTCCTCGGCCTTCTTCAGCAGCTCTTTACGTTGGGCTTCGGCCCCGTCGCGAGCTTCCTTCAAAATGGAGTCTCGCTTTTCCTCAAGCTCCTTGGCGCGCTTTTCGGCCTCGGCGCGGATGCTCTCTGCCTGCTGAAGTTTCTTCTCCGCTTCCCGTAGCTCGGCTTCCATCTCATCCTTCCGCTGCTGCATCACCCGCCGCACGGGCTTGTAGAGCAGGAAATACAGAATCACGACGAAGACGAGAATGTTAACGATCTGTCCAATGTAAGTCCAAACGGTCATGGTGCGAGGTCTCCGCTTCCGGTTCGTGCTCTATTGTAGGGTGACGGCTGCTTAGTGCTACGATTCATAAGTTCGGTGGCGTATTTGCTCAGACACGATAACAGGATGCACATGATTCTTGGAATCCCGTTTATCCTTGCGAAAGGTTCTTGGCCTTTCGGTTTACCTCAACTTCTCACGTACTGGCTTACCAGCGGCAACGAGCTTGTTAATGAGTTGTATCTCCTGAGCCGCCACAACAACCTCCTTGACCCCGCGGCACGCGGGGCTCGACGATGACCGTATCTCCTTCGACCCCGCCATGACCGGGCAGGAAGGTCTGGAGGAACGTGGCACGGGCGTCTCGCCCGTGGAAGGTCATGGGCAGGATGCCCATGCCACGTCTTCTCCGCCAATTCATTGCGCTTGGTGATCTTTCACCCAGCACCTTCCCGGCTTGTGATTTACTGGATGGCTCACGTCTCTGGAAGAATCCCGTGTATCCTGTTATCCCGTCAAAATAGCTCCTTTCACGGCGCCATTATACGTCACCGTATTTGCGAATCCATGTGCTCAGCTAAACAACGGTCCCACTTTGAAGAGGAGCAGCATCGAAACCAGCAGACAATAAATCGCCGTGGACTCAATCATCGCCAGGCTCACGAAGAGCGTGCGGGTAATTGTCCCCGCAAGGTCCGGTTGGCGAGCCATAGCCTCCAGCGCCGCGGCCGCCGTTCGCGCCTCGCCCAGAGCGGGACCAATCGAGCCAATGGCAATCGTTCCGCCCGCAACGATGACTGCCAGCATTTCCGTCGTCATTTCGTTTTCTCCTCCGTTTCGTGTTTCTCCACAACTCTGACTGCGCCTCCAATATAAACAGTCGCAAGAACCGCAAAGATGTATGCCTGAATCGTCCCCGTGATTAACGCCAGAAACATCAACGGCAGCGGCAGGAAGAACGGCACAAGCGACAAAAGAACGCCAAACAGAATCTCGCCGCTGAGGATATTGCCGAATAAACGCACTGCCAACGCGAGAGTCCGCGAGAGGTCGGAAATGATGTTAAACGGCAGGATGATCCAGACCGGCCGGACGTACGTTTTCAGGTAATTCAGCGTCCCGGTCATGGCGATCCCGTAGAAAGGGACCGCCAGAAAAACCACGCTCGCCAAAGCTGCCGTCGTGCTGATGTCTGCGGTGGGCGGCTTGACCACTTCGAAGAAGGACGAGATGAACGCGACAAGGTTCGACGCCAGGATGAAGATGAAAAGCGAAGCCACTAACGGAACAAAGGGCCACGGGTCCCGGCCAATGATGCCCCTGATCTCTTCGCCGAGCCAGTTCAACATCGCTTCCACCACCTGTTGTGCTCTGCCCGGGGACTTCTTTCGCAGCTTCAATCTGACGAGCGCGGCGAAAACGACCACGACCGCCATAACGCCCCACGTCACTACGATAATCTGCGTAACCGGTACAGGGCCCACCCTGAACAGTTCCACGTTCTCAAGCGGACTTGTCATAACACCACTGTTAGCCATTATGCTTTATGCCTTCCGATGGCGTGGGCGAGAAGCTTCCGGCGGCTCTCGCTCTGCCAACGGCGATGGTCCGCGCCACAATGAATCCTACCACGTATGCGACCAGGCACCAGGCGCCGAGCAGAAGCGCGCCCAGCGCTCCGCCGCCAAAAAGCACCACCCGAAGCAGGGCCAACGCCACAAATTTCATGGTCCCGTTTCTCTTTCCGCCGAGATAGGCCAGAGAGTACCGCATGAGGGAAAAATATACCCGGCCCACCGCCAGACCCGCCAGCCCCAAACCTATGGTGATTGTTATCTGAAGCGCATCCATTTCCGATTTTCCGTAAATAGCTGTCCAGCTTTTGCCCTCTCCCACCGGCCGTTGACGCCGGGACGCTGAATATGCGGCCGTTTACTGCTCTTTCGTAATCGTTCGCCAAGCGTTGACGCAGCCGACACACAGCCCGAAAAGAAGCAGCGCGATTGTCCACCTCGAGCCCGTCCCGAACTTACGGTCAAGCCACAACCCGAGAAACACACCAAGCACCATCGGCACCACCACGCTCCAGCCGACGGCGCCAATCAAGCCGACATATCCCCAGAATGATTGCCCTTTCTCGCGGCGGCCTTTCTCGATTAGCTCCCGCTGGCGCCGAACGCGGACCTCGAACTCGTCTTCGAGTTCCTCCTTATCATCATCGTGCGCGCACATCTTCGTACTCCATCAACCGCCGCCACGCGGCGATTTGCATCCGGTAGAGCGAGCGCGTCGAGCGATACGAGCGCTGACTTCGGTTCTCGCGCGCTTTCCGGATTTCCTCCTGAAGCGCCGCGAGGTCGTCGCTCGCGTGCGCCTCCCGCACCGCGACCTGAACCTCCTCCGTGGTCACCCGCAACACACCGTGCCGGACCGCGATATACGCTTCGCGCTCTCCTTTTCCGCCTACGCTATACCGATAGACCAGGATCGAGGGCACCACCGCCGTCATGTACCTCTCATGCCCAGGCAGGATCCCGAACCGCCCGCTCGGGTCCTCCGCCTGGACGTACGTCACTTCGCGGTCCAGGACAACTCGCGTTGGAACTGTAACTCGCAGCCGCATCGCGGTACTCCATTTCGGATTTCAGATTGCGGATTGCGGATTTCACGCTTTCAGGCTTTACCTTCTCTGCGGCAGTCCATTTCGGATTTCAGAGTTTGCACCTCTGCGGTTAAGTTCTCTGCTGCACTGCACTTTCGATTGCGGATTACGGATTTCAGGTCTCGGACCCTTGTGCTTTAGCTTCTCTGCGACACTCCATTTCGCATTTTTCGGCTCTACGCCTTTCTTTTCCTTGCGGTGTTTATGGAAGCGACGCTAATCGCCAAAAGGTCATCCGCTTCTTTCATGAGGGATTCGAGCTTTTCAGCTTTGACAATCTGCGCTTCGATCAGCAACTCCATCCAATAGACCGACTCGTCGGCTTCCTCCTCAACTGTTCCCATTTTTGAAATGAAATCGGCGGTTGATTTCGCACGGCACGCAGCGCGATAGTTCGCTCCCACCGAGGTGCCTGAGCGAAGTAACTGGCGCCCCACCACGCCAGCAGTCTGTCCCTTTGGCAGACATTCCACCAGTTGAATAATCCGAAGTCCAAAGCCCTTTGTCCTTCCCTTCAACTCTTCCCTGTCCACGGCTCACTCCATTTCGGGTTCCAGATTTCAGATTGCGGATTTCGTGCTTTCAGGTTTTACCCTCTCTGTTGCGACCGATTTCGCATTGGGGATTTCGGATTTCGGATTTCACGCTTTCAGGCTTTACCTTCTCTGCGGCAGTCCATTTCGGATTCCAGATTGCGGGCTACCGACTTGGAAATCCGCATGCCCGATTTCGCATTGCGCCGTTCTGCTTTGTTCTCCTTCTCCTCGCGTTGCTTATAGACGCGATGGCAATTGCCAAAAGCCAGTAGATTCTTCCACCTCCGAATCGCGATTGTGAATTCTCGACCTCGACCACGCAATCTGCAATCTGCAATCCGCAGTCCGCAGTCCGCAATCTGCAATCTGCAATCCGCAATCCGCAATCATCAATCCAACGCTCCTATCATATAGAATTGCGATTCGGGTTTATCGTCGTGTTTTCCTTCGAGAATCTCCTGGCAGCCCCGGAGGGTCTTCTCAAGCGGAACTGTGGCGCCCTTTCTGCCGGTGAAATGCTCCGTAGTGTGAAAGGGCTGGGTGAGAAAGCGAATGATTCGCCGCGCTCGCTCGACAGTGCTGCGGTCCTCCTCGCTCAGCTCCTCGATGCCAAGCATCGAGATGATGTCCTTCAGGTCGCGGTACTGAGCGATTACCCGCCGAACCTCGTCCGCCAGCCGCACATGTTCCTCCCCCACGATGACCGGGTCGAGCAGCTTGGAGCTCGATTCGAGTGGGTCCACCGCAGGATAGAGCCCCTGCGCCGCCATGTCTCGCGAAAGGACGATGCTTGAGTCCAGATGCTGGAACACGTGCGCGACCGCGGGGTCGGTCAAATCATCCGCCGGCACGTACACCGCCTGCACCGAAGTGATGGTGCCGTGGTCGGTGGAGCCTATCCGTTCCTCGAGGGTGCCGATGTCTGTCGCCAATGTCGGCTGGTAGCCCACCCTCGACGGCATACGCCCCAACAGCCCCGAAACTTCCATACCCGCCTGCACAAAACGATACACGTTATCCATAAATAGAAGCACGTCCCGCTGAAGCTCATCGCGGAAGTATTCGGCGATGGTCAGCGCAGTCTGCCCCACACGGAAGCGCGCCCCGGGAGGCTCATTCATCTGCCCGAACACAAGGACGGAGTTTTTCAGGACACCGCTTTCCTTCATCTCGGTCCACATGTCGAGCGCCTCTCGCGACCGTTCACCGATCCCCGCAAAGATGCTGACGCCCTGATGCTCAGTCAGCGTGTTGTGAATCAGCTCCTGAATAAGAACCGTTTTGCCGACGCCTGCGCCCCCGAACATGCCAGCCTTTCCCCCCTCGCTAATGGGCGCAAGAAGGTCAATAATCTTGATGCCGGTCTCGAAGACCTTTTCCGAAGCCACCTGTGAGAGGAAAGAAGGTGAGGGGCGGTGAATCGGATTGCGCTGGATGTTTTCAGGGAGAGCGTCCACATCCAGCGGCTCACCGAGGACGTTCAGCATGTGCCCGAGGACTTTTTCGTCCACCGGGACCATGACCGGCGCCCCCGTGCGCCGCGCCCTCATGCCTCGCTGCATTCCAGCCGTGAAGGCCAGGGCGATGGTGCGCACGGTATTCTCATCCAGATGCTGCTGCACCTCGAGCACCACGTCCTTTTCTTTCGACACACGAACGCACAGCGCCTCGAGAAGCGAGGGCAAGCCAGTCTTGAACCGCACATCCACCACGGACCCCCGCACGCTGACAACCACACCTTCGCCGTGTTCGACATCCTCACGCACGGTTACGGCTGTGTTTTCCTTCAATACCATGGGTCCTCCGCTGCCAACCCTCTCCTTGCGGCTATCGCTTGCCTCCCCTTGCCCACGAGCGCCCTACCCGAGAAAACCTTTGACGCCGATTATGCCGTGTTGCCGTCGCTTTATCAAGTTGAAATTACCCGGCCGGTAACACCTCGGTTACGGGTAGCTGAGGGTGGAACCACAGGGCGCGCAGAGCACGCAGAGGCTGCAGATGACCGTGCGGCAAAACGAAACGCCTGCCGAAGTTGTCAGCATCGTGTGGGGTGTCCCCTCCGCTCATCGGGGATACCGACGCCTTTTCTCTGCGCTCTCTCCGGTGAGTTCCCCCTGAAGGTGAGAGATTCCCGAGGCAATTTCAACGGGTGTGGCTGCGAAATCGTGGCATATTCGGTAGGCCTCCTTCAATCTCCTCGCTGTCGTCCTTGCGCCGGACATGCCCCGCCCTCGGCGGGGCGCCCCCCCTTAGCCACCTGCTTCAGCTGGTGGTCATCGGATAGGCCGTCTCCGGCGTGAGAGCCGGCTTTAGCCGGGCTTCTCGAACAAGGGATTCATCCATAACTTGCCACGGAAATACAGCCGCACCCATTTCAACCGCCGTCACGACGCGCGCGCCGTTCCAACAGCTTCGGCGACATTGGAGAAACCGTCTCGCTCCAAGAGCTGGCACAGCCCCCGGTTAATCTTTCTGACCAAACCGGGCCCCTCATATATCATAGCTGTAAGGAGCTGGACAAGGGAGGCGCCGAGCCGGATTTTCAGGTACGCGTCCTCTGCCGAAAAGACCCCGCCGACGCCGATGAGCCGGTATCGGCTGCGGTTCATCCGACGGTACGTCTCCCCAATGCACTCGTTGATTAACCGCTCGACCGGTTTACCGGAAACGGCCCCCGGCATCAGCTCGACGATATGTCGGGGCGTCCGGAGCGTATCCGGTTTGCCCGGAGGGAGGTTGAAAACGAATCCGGACACGTAGCTCACCCCTTCCACCGCCGCCAGCAATTCCTCGATTGCCCGGACTCCGCCGAGCGGAGAAACTTTCAGAAACACAGGGCAGCGGATGTCCAATTCGGACAGAGCCGTTAGCAGTCGTACAGTATTGCGCTGGTCGGAAAAGAAATCTCGCCCCATCTCGGTGTTGGGGCAACTGAGATTCAGGCAGATGTAGTCGCCCACGTTTTTCAAAATGCGGACCGAGCGCGTGTAATCGCCGATGATCTCATCATCGGACTCCGGCGCCGCGGTCTTCCCTCGGTTGGTCTTCACGATATTGATGCCCAGCGGAATCGCCAGCCTTTTGGAGGCCAGCCGAGCGGCGACTGCATCGGCTCCGTCATTCTGCAATCCGTAGTGCACGATTATCGCCCGGTCTCGCGGGAGCCGAAACAGCCTCGGTTTTGGATTGCCCTGGGAGGGCTCGGCCGATACGGAACCGATTTCGATGTGCCCGAAGCCCAACGCAGCCAACACTTCGCACGCACGCCCGCTCTTGTCAAACCCCGCTGCCAGCCCGAGAGGGTTGGGGAATCTTATCCCACACACCTCCGTTTCCAGCCTCGGATCGGAGAAGCCGGACAACGCCGACAGGAACGGCCGGACGACCTTGACCGCTCCCAGGAGCCGGCCGGCTTGTATCGCCCGATCGTGCGCCCACTCCGGGTCAAAATGGAACAGCGCTCGACGAATAACGGTTTGGTATAGACGCATCGCGCACCTCAGCGGTAGAGCTCGAGCTTCCACGCCCGGATTTATGCTACCCTTGTGACCGGACGGCAACAAGATTTTTCTCGCGGCGTGGATGGGGCGTCGCGGTAGAAGAGTTTTCTCTCTCCTATCAGAAAACATCTCAGCCGAAAACAAGGCCTTGCCTGCCGCCGCCATCACCGCCATCATTTCCACGAGGAAGCACGCCATGCCAAACGATGTGCTACTCTTATGAAAAGGAGAGAAAGATGAAGAAGCTGACAGAACCCTTACTGATATTTGCTCTGCTCTTTCTTCCTGCAACGGCACTGCCGGATGATTGGCCGCAGCTCCAGAAGAATCCGGGGCACACTGGCTACACCACGGATCAACCGAACCCGCCCTACCGGCTCAAGTGGAGGTTCGAGATCAACGAGCCGACGCACACCGGCAGCCCCCCGATTGTCGCCGCCGGCAAGGTTTACCTCGGCACCAACTGGGGCAACCTCATCGCCATCGCCCTCGACTCGGGGAAAAAAGCCTGGTCTTACAAAACGGGGACAGCCATTTTAGGCACGCCCGCTTTTTACGAAGAGATCGTTTACGCCAACTCGATGGACCACCGTTGCTACGCGGTCGAGGCCGGCGATGGCTCTCCCTTCTGGACGTTCGAAACCGGCGAGGGGATTCTTGCAGGCCCCGTGGTAGCCGGGGGGAAAGTTTTCATCGCCGGGCGAGATGGGTTTGTCTATGCGCTCAAAACCGACAACGGCGAGGAGGTCTGGAAATCGCCGGTGGGCGGCCCGGTCATGGCCACGCCGGCATACGATAACGGCGTGCTTTATGTGGGCGGTGGAGATAACCGCGTGTATGCCTTCGCTGGGAAAACCGGAAAGGAGATATGGAGATCGGAAAAACTCCCCGGCATGGCGATTCGTGATTACTGGCTGGTTGTCTCCGGCGACACCGTCATCGTCTCCACCCAGCAGGTGCTCAGCGCGCACACGACCCACCACAAAATTGACAAGGCCTTGATGGAGCCATTCCGCGAGAGACATAACGGCAAGATGCTTGTCCAGAATGAGCTGCTGGAGCAAGTGCGCGAGTGGTATATCGCTCATCCCTATCAGAAGACGTTTCATGTGCTCAACGCGGGCGATGGTTCCGAGAAGTTCGTTGCTCCTATCGTGCACGTGCACGGCGGGGGCTGCACGGGGCCGCTGCCGGTGCTCGCTCCGGATGGATACGCCTACGCCATGTACTCGCTGGGGCGGCTGTGCGCCTCTGGCTGGGCCTTTGTCGGCAGGCTCGACCTGACCGGCGGCAAGCTCGAACCGCTCATCAAAAACCGCTACTGGATTGACAAGAACGAGTGGGAATGGCAAGCCGAGCCCGGCGCGAACCTTGACCGCCACAGCGCCTTCGCCGTCGGGTTCTGCGTAAGCGACCAGTCCTGGGGCCTTGCCCGAGGCGGCGACAAGATTTTCGCCGTGCGGGACCCCGGCTGGGCCTCCGGGGAGGGCGCCTACAGCTATATTGACCTCCGAACCGGAAAAGACGGCTGGCTCTACGGCGCCAATTTCCGCGAGATTCTCCGCGGCGGCAGCTACGGCGGCGCCTTTCACGCCACGGCTTCGCCGATGGTCATCTCGGGCAAGTACCTTATCCACAAGACCGTCCGCAATCTGGTCTTCTGCCTCGAGGGGAAATGATGTCAAAGACTTCGGACCGCCGAATGAACCTGCAAAAACAGAGGACGCAGCATGATTCGATACGGATGGCTTAACAAACTCGCCTGCGCTGGCATCGTGTTTTTCATCGCTTTCGGCTCTTTCGCAAACGCGGCTTTTGCACAAAAAACGCCTTCCGAGCTCGCCAGAGACGCCTTTCGCGGAGATGGCGGTTTCTCTTTCCGCGCCGAATTTGCGAATGGCGAAATCGTCTTCAAGCGAACCGTGCCCGACTTGCCGCGAAAGGGAGCAGGCATGCCAGCGTGGTTCGGCGAGGCGTACGTCCTGTTCCGGGCGACGCCGGGGCCACGCGCGAAGAAAGTCAGCGTTCAGCACAACGCATGGGACCATCACATCGCCACCTACGCCGTCTCCGGCGGCCGGGCCACAGTTGTGCTGAGCCGCCTCACTCCCGCAGTGTTGATTGACACCCCTGCTTCCACTATTTCGTTCCAGAACAACGCACCGGATTACCTCGCGTTTGCATCCGGCGGGCAGGTCATCTCCCGCAGCGCGAGAGACCTCGACGGCTCGCTCAACCTCGACGAGCCCTGGGTCCTCGGTTGGTTTGGCCGCTTTTCGCCCTACCGGAACTACGCCAACGTCGCCGACTTGGACGATGAGCACCTCGGTTCCGACAAAATCTCGCTCGAGAGACGCCGGCCCCTCAAGCTCGACCTGCCGATTCTCTTTCGTCTCGAACACCGCCCCCAGGCAATCCACACCTCCGGCCGCGTGCTCACATTCCAGTTTCGCGGGCAGGCGGGCAAGATCGCAGTGATGCCGCTTTTCGGCGGGAAGGTGTTTGAGCCAGCAGACACCGAGAAGTGGGCTCGAAGCCTCCCTGCGGAAGTGCTCGAGCAGAGCCGCCTCTGGTCGGGAAAGTTACGGGATTACCCTTTATCCGTAAGAGAGACCTATTCCGTTGACGCGGATGAGGACATTCTTTCCATTCGGCAGGATTTCAAGTGGGAATCGTTTGACGACGACTGGGGAACGCCAGCCGTCAAGGCGGCGCCAGTGCCCCCCATGCTTGCCGTAGCCCTGGGCGAAAACGTCCCCGTGACCTTCCATCAGGGCGCGAGGAAAGTGTTCCCTGTTGACTACAACCTTATGGACACGCCCGGCAAGGCGATGGCAGTTGAAGGGGCGGACTCCTACGAGTACCGCATCGGCGGCCTGAGGCAATATCTTTTCTACCGACGTAAAACCGCCCCGCTCTCCCGTGAGACGCAGCCCCTGCGCGCCAAGCTCGAAAAGCACGTCCGGGAGATGGTGGATGCGGGCCATCTGGCGCCGCTTTTCTACGTCTATGGCGGCATCGGCGGGACTGCCTCCGCCTACTTCTACTGGGCCAGTTCCCCGGACCTGGCGAAGTCGCTGATGGCAGCCTATCCATATTTTTCTAAAAAACTGCGGCGGCAGGTTAAAAATTATCTCCGGAACGAGTGGAGAATCAATCCTCCGTTCCGGGTGGACACCAGCACGTACAGAGACGGAGCCAACCGCGCGCCATACGAAGTTCCCTGGCAGGACATCCGCATGCTCCCCGCCTTCAACCGCGAAAAGGCCCTCCGCGAATCACGCTTCTTCGGCGACCTGTACGGCGTGTACGCTTACACAGCCATCACCGGCGAGAAACCGGACGCCTCGCTGCTTGAGAGGCAGAGCACAAGGCTCGTCAACGAACTCCTCGCCCTTCAGGATTGGGCGCTTTGCGGGCCCGTCAAGCCGCCCGTTACCTGGCGGGGCTTCTTCGACCCGTACAGCTACTACCGTCGCAGCGGCCAATCCACCTACAACAGTTGGCTCGCGGGAGCAATTGGGCTCGTGCGTCTTTCGCGGGACCTCGGCTGGAAGGAGCAGGAGTCGCTCGGCTGGTATCTCTTCGGGAAGCTCGCCATGGCGCGGGTCGGACAGGCGAGATATACCTCGGAGCTTCACCGCATGGGATTAGTGCGGGGCGATGAAAAGAAGGACTGGCGAACGCTTGTCCACATTGACCGGAACGCGGCCATTGTCCTTCGCGGCTCCATCTTTTCGGTCGTGCGAGAGGACCAGGAAGTCCCGCCGTTCATTGACCTCGTCGAGGAGGTTGGACGGTTGCTCGGCAGATACGCCCGCGAGGAGTGCCGGACCTACCTCGACAATCTCGACAGGTCCATGGCGCTCTGGTGGATTAGCGAAGCTCCCAAGCAATCCGCCAGCGAACAACATCTCTGTCCCCTCCAGCATAAGAGCGGCAACGTCCTCGCCCAATATTGGATTCTCGGCAAGACCTGCCGGAAGTTCAGCCTATACGTTGACACGACTCGCTTCAACGGCGACTTGTATTATATACACAACCTCGCAGCCCTAATTGACAGCTACGCCGAGGGCGCCGAGCACTAAAGCAATCAAGGAACTCCGCGAATGCAGAAGATGTGATTCGGGAGTTCGCATCTCGACATTCGCGTTGCCGTCGGCTGAATTCCACTCGTATGCGCTCCGCATCAATTGGAGCTGCTCGCGAGACGATTGTGAAATCGCTTCGCCGCTATATGCGGGTGTGGTTCCATTTCAGTGCGTGATCTTGCCGAGTGTAACGCCGGCGTCTCGCCCTCGGCCTGGCGCCCCAGGCGCCATCCCCCGTACGCACCCCCCTCCGCGCCTTTGCGTCAATTTCCGGGTGTGGCTCCATTTCAGTAGGCGATCTTGCCGAGTGTAACGCTGGCGTCTCGCCGGCAGTCTCGAGGGCGTCTCGCCCTCGATTCTTTCTTATCTCCTTTGCGTCTTCGCGTCTTTGCGAGAGGTCTCCCCCGTCCCATTTCTCCCGCTAAGAGGCCAACCGTCCCGCCCATCTTATTTTTCACTTGCCGTTCTCCACTCCGAGTTCTGCGACGCGGAACAAACAAACCAAGGGCGACTTCTCTACCACTTAAACGTAGCCACACCCATTGTATGCGCTCCGCATCAATTGGAGCTGCTCGCGAGACGATTGTGAAATCGCTTCGCCGCTATATGCGGGTGTGGTTCCATTTCAGTGCGTGATCTTGGCGAGTGTAACGCTGGCGTCTCGCCGGCAGTCCCGAGGGCGTCTCGCCCTCGGCCTGGCGCCCCGGGCGCCATCCCCCCGTACGCACCCCCCTCCGCGCCTTTGCGCCTTTGCGTCAATTTCCTCTTTCCTTGACAACTGACAATAAATACACTATAATACACTCAAAAATGGCAGCGAAACCATAACGCAATCAGGACCCGCAAATGATCACCCATTCCAGTATGGCTTCTCGTCGAGAAACTACTGGAAACTACTGGAATTTTAAGCCCTTTTTGGGGTTAAAGAACCCTCCGCAATTTCCTCTGCGCCAGTGGATTGCGCTCAGATTTTTCGCCCTTTTTGTGCTCAGAAACCCCGCGAACACCGCTTCTGGCGCCGCCCCTGTCGCTGTATTTGACTCGCCGTTGACGTGCTGTCTTCCGCTTCCCAGGGCCACGGCTTTCCCCCGGGCCGAGCGCCAGCCCAAAAAGGCAAAGTGTTCTCCACTCCGTCGGCTCCACAACCGAGGACCTTTGGGCTTAATGGCCCACCGGTTCTACCGCCTGCATCTTGCGCTCGATTCTTTCCTACATCCTTTGCGTCTTCGCGCCTTTGCGAGAGGCCTCCTCCCCTTTCTCGGGCCCAGACGCCAGCCCTTATGTCTATCCAATCTCACACTTGCGATTCACCGCTCGCAGTTCTGCAGCGCGCCACAACCACACCAAAGGCAACCTCTCTACCACTTAAACGCAGCCGCACTCCCTATATGCCAAAGTCTTGCTGTCATCCGGCATCGGCAGTACAATGGACGCAATGCCAAACGTTCCAACTGTTTTGCGAACAAGGAGGATCTTCCAATGGGCTCGCTCTCGAAACAGCGTGTTGTACTCCGTGCTCTTCTGGCTGCTGGTTTTGTAACTGCTTGTTCTGTGTGGGAGGCGACGGCGGTTCCGCCGCCAGCGACTCGAACCCCACTGGTGCGGGTCGTTGACCTTCGAGTTGGCGAATCGCGCAGCGTCGACCTGTGCGACGGAACGAAGGCACAGGCCAAGCTGCTCCGCGTGGAGGACAGCCGCGACGCTGTCCGCTCGGCGGTGCGGGTTTCGCGGGTGACAATCGAGGTCAACAGCCAGCGGGCTGTGCTCATTTCGGCGACGTACCACCTGCCTGTTAAGGTTGCGGGCGTGCAGGTTGATTGCCCGATTACGAGGGGCTATTCTGCCAACAGCAGTCAGGACGCCTGGGGGCTGGTCAAAGACGCCCGGCTCCGGCTCTGGCCGGCTGGTTCGTCGTGGGTGGCGCCCGGAACCTTCGCCTACCCGGTCAAGCAGCGGTGGTTCGCGTCCGACACTCAGATGGCCAACGAACCCACATTCGTCAACGGCGACGAGCAGCCGTCCCAACGCAAAATCTACTATCACTACGGACTGGACTTCGGCGGCGCCGAGGGGATGGTTGATGTAATCGCGGCAACCGACGGGCTGGTCGTTTCCCGCGGTACCGATGTGCTCCCCGGCTACGAGGGTACTCCAGTGCGCCCTCGCTACGACGTGGTGTACCTCCTCGACGACCGCGGCTGGTACTGCCGCTACAGTCATCTGCAACGCATTGACCCCGCCGTGAAACTTGGGCAGCGGGTCAAAATGCGCCAGAACATCGGCGTGCTCGGCAAGGAGGGGGCAAGCGGCGGCTGGTCGCATCTGCACTTCGACATCCAGAGCCGCCAGCCCTCCGGCAAGTGGGGCACACAAGCCGCATACCCTTTCGTGTGGGAGGCGTACCGGCGAGAGTACTCGCCCACCTTGGTCGCGGTGGCGAGGCCCCATCACCTGGCGTGGACCGGTGACGCGGTCACTCTCGATGGAATGCAATCGTGGACCGCCGCAGGCAAGATCGCCCGCTACGACTGGACGTTCACCGACGGAACCAAGGCCTCCGGACCTACGGTCAAACACGCCTACGCTCGTCCCGGCGCCTACAGCGAGATTCTGAAAGTCACCGACGTGCACGGGCGGGTTGCTTACGATTTCGCCGTCGTGCAGGTCATTGACAAATCACAGCCGGGGCGGCTTCCGCCGACGATACACGCTGCCTACTCGCCCACATTCGGCATCAAGCCGGGTGCCCCGGTCACCTTCAAGGTGCGAACTTTTCGCACGACCGCTGGCAGAGAAACATGGGACTTCGGTGACGGCGCCCCGCCGGTTACAGTCAAGTCGGACGGCAATGTCAATCCCCACGCGAAGGACGGCTATGCCGTAACCGTTCACCGCTTCAGCCGCCCGGGCGACTACCTGGTCCGGGTGGAGCGTAACGACCAGTACGGTCAAAAGGCCATTGCCCATCTGCGCGTGCGGGTACGCCGGCCCGATGCCGCGAACTCACCCGCAGACCGACGTAACGACAATGGAAAGCACGGGTAGGGCGCCTGAGAAGCATCCCGCGTGGCCGGGCCTCAACCCGCACGGCCCGGAGTGAGGTTGCCCAAGTCGCAATTCCGCGGCGAGCCGAGAGCCTGCCCGTCGGCAAGAACGTATTCGGTAACCTCGAATCAGTCCCAAAAAGCCTCCGCGAAGCCCCGGACGGCATGATTCACGTCGTTCGGCAACACCGCTTCGTGCAGTCGTCCCGGTGGCACGGTCAGGTCACGGCACGATTTTTCCCGGATTGAGGATGTTGTTGGGGTCGAAAACCCGCTTGATTTCCCGAATGAGCTTCACCGGCGTGGCACCAATAGCTTTTTCGAGATAATTCTTCCTCGTCAGGCCCACCCCGTGTTCGCCCGTGATTTGACCCCCGAGGGACAGAGCGATATCGAATATCCTTTCGCTGATTTCCGGAACGGTCTGCTGCCAGGCATCATCGGGACGGTCCTCCTTGAGGACGTTGACGTGAACGTTGCCGTCGCCCGAATGCCCGAAGCAGGCAATCGGATACTGACACTCCTCCTCGAGCTTCTTCATCGCCGCGAGGAATTCGGCGATTCGCCCACGAGGCACCACGACGTCTTCCATGTGGTTGACCGGGCTTCTCATCTTGAGGGCATCAATGATGGCTCGCCGCGCCTCCCAGAGCCTGTCCTGGTCGGGGCGGTTGTCCGCCATGAGAACGTCAATCGCACCGTGCTCCAGGCACACCTCCCCAACGGTTTCGACCATCGCCTCCACGTCGTCCTTTCGATTCCCGTCGAGCTTGATGATAAGCAGAGCCGTCGCCTCCCGAAACGGCAATTCCTTCTTGAGGAACGCCTCGCATGCCAGCAGGCAGTCCCGATCCATGAACTCTAACGCCGTGGGCAGAATCTGTTTCTCGATGATTGCCGAGACCGTATCAGCCGCCGATTGAAACTCCTCAAAAGCCACGAGCAAATCAATCGTGACCTTCGGCAGAGGAATCAGCCGCAGAACGATTTTGGTCACTATTCCCAACGTTCCCTCCGAACCGACGATGAGAGCCGTCAGATCGTAGCCGGTCACGTTTTTGACCAACTTTCCTCCCATTTCCACGATCTCCCCCGACGGCAGAACTACCTCCAGCCCGCACACGTAATCCTTGGTCACTCCGTACTTCACAGCGCGCGGCCCCCCGGCGCATTCCGCTACGTTCCCGCCGATGCTGCACGAATCGAGGCTCGCCGGATCCGGAGGGTAGAACAATCCCTCCGCCTCGACCGCTTGGTGGATTTTCTCCGTAATGACCCCCGGCTCCACCGTCACCATCAGGTTCCTCTTATCAACCTCCAGAATTTTGTTCATCCTCTCCAGCGACAGCACAATCCCGCCGTGCGCCGGCACCGCGCCTCCCGAAAGTCCGTAGCCCGCTCCACGAGGCGTTACCGGTATCATGCGGTCATTGGCAAACACCATCAACTTTGAGACCTGCTCCGCCCTCGTCGCCCGAACGACCACTTCCGGCTCAGCCCTTAGCCCGGGAACCTCGTCGTGTGAGTACTTTTCCTTCACTTCGGGATCGAGAAGCACGTCGTCTGTCCCGAAAACTTCCCTCAAAAACTGAATAGCCTGCTCATCAACTTTGCGGTACATTTTCAAGCCTTCCTTTCACGAAAGCGTTAACTCCGAAAATCTGCCGATAGCTTGTGTCAGACATCCCCTTCTATCTTGCAGCGCCTCGGTGAGCGCAGGAACGACCCCCTTGCCAGCCGCGACTTCTCCAGCCGCCCATCTCGGAGCAAAGCAAGGATTTCGACCTGTTTCACTCGGCGCGTCGCTCGGGGCAGGTAGTTCTGGTGAGGCTGCCGGAGAGACACTTCGCAAAGCTTCGGCGGCGGCGCGCCGAACTGTCGAATACTCATCCTCAAGGAGCTTCGTCAAGGCAGGCACGGCTTGTCTGGCCTGCGGGCCGATATTTCCGAGGGCTGTGGCAACGTCGGCTCGCACGCGGGAAACAGGAAACCCCAGCAATTCGATGAGCTCCGGCACAGCACCCGCCGCTTCTGAGCCGAAATCACCGATGGCGGTTGCTGCCGCGCAGCGTACGCTGGGCTTGGGCTCATGGAGGGTTTTCCGCAGCGCCGGCAGCGCGAGTTCGGGATGCCGCCCGATCTTGCCGATAGAAAGAGCTGCGTGGATTCTAACCAACAGGTGCGGGTCACGGAGTGAGACGATGATTTTTGGCAGGAGCGGTTCCGCGAGCTCGCCGCACTCTCCAAGTGCAAAGATAGCTGTGTACCTGACTGCCGGGTTGCTGTTAGACAACCACTCAGGCGACCTCCCGCTTTCGATGCCAATGTGAGCGACAGCTTCACCTATCTGTTGCCAAAACGGACAGCCGCGAGGATGAACCAACAGCGAGAGGAAGTCCGGGACAGCCGCCACGGACGGCCCGCCGATCTCTCCCAGACAGATGATTGTCCAGTAGGCTTGCCTGTCTTTCCGGCTTTTGAGGAGGGGGCGGAGAGCATTCACCGCAGGAGCAGCGTCCCGCCCCAGAGCGCTCAGGCACAATGTAGCCTTGAGACGAACGTCCGGGTCGTCGTCCTCGAGCGCACGAACCAGAAAGGGCACACCTTCTTTGCCGACCTCGCGGACGACCTCCTCATGTTCATCCAGAAAAACCACACAGTGACGTTCAGATGGTCCGAGAAAAGGCTCGGCCAGAATGGACCGAATGCGCACCTTCGGTGAGGACTTCGGAAAATGGGAGGAACGGCGCGGATCGGGTGGCGACAGGGCGTTCCGGGCCCAATACCCGAGGCCCAAACCGAGGGCCGCGATTATCCCGGCCGCCAGGGGCCGCCCGCCAAGCCGCATGGTATTCTTCCCCCCAAGATTCGTTGCTGCCAATAAGCCGTTTAGGTACCCGCGAGCGGATGCTGCCGGGCTTGAACCATCATCATTCTAACACAACATGCGAAGCTTGCGAATCACCCGGAGAAGCCTTTGAAGTCCCAGCCCACTTTCGGCGCCCCAGTCCGACGCTCAGGCAGACGAATCACCTTGCTCGCGCTCAATGACCGAGCGCACATCGCCGAGAAGGGCTTCCACCTTCTCCTCGCGGCAGGAATGCCCCATCAGGCCCACTCGCCACGCTTTCCCTGCGAACTCGCCCAATCCGCCGCCGATTTCCAGGTTGCACTTCGCGCGCAATTCTTTCCGCAGCTTCCCTTCATCCATTCCTTCGGGGAGGAAGACCGCGTGCAGCATCGGAAGCCGCCGCTCCGGCTTCTCGACAATGTATCTGAAGCCAAGCTCCTCCAGTCCCGCCTGAAGAGCGGCGGCGTTCCTTCTATGCCTCTCGAACACAGCGTCCAGACCTTCTTCGAGGACGAGCCGCAGCCCCTCGTGCAGGGCGAAAATCATGTTGACCGGCGCCGTGTGGTGATACTTCCTCGCGCCGCCCTCGTTCCAGTATTTCTCGATCATGGTCAGGTCGAAGTACCAGCTCTGCACCGGTGTCCGCCTGTTCCTGACCTTTTCCATCGCGCGGTCGTTGAGGGTGATGGGCGACAGCCCCGGCGGAACGCTCAGGCACTTTTGCGTCCCGCTGTAAGCGGCGTCAATCCCCCACTCGTCAACTTTCACCTCCGTGCCGCCGAGCGAGGTCACCGCATCAACGAGGAACAGCGCCTCGTGCTCGTGGACGACGTGAGCTATCTCCTTGATATGCGGCTGAAGGGCGCCCGTGGACGTCTCGGCGTGGACCAGAAAAACAGCCCGGCAGTTCCCGCTTGAGACAGCCTGCTTCACCTGCTCCGGCTCGACCGTCCTCCCCCACTCAACGTTTATCTCCGCGACCTCCCCGCCGAAGCGGGAAATCTCGTCGGCAATCCTTCCCCCGAAGACGCCGTTCCTGACCACAGCCACTCTGTCCCCCGGCTCGACGAGGTTCGCCACAAGCGTTTCCATCCCGGAGCTTCCCGTGCCGGAAATAGGGATGGTCATGCGGTTACTCGTCTGGAAGACCTCTCGCAACATCTCCTGCGTCTGATCCATGACGCGAAGAAAATCGGGGTCGAGATGTCCTATCGTCGTCACCGATAATGCTTGAAGGACCGAATCGGGCACGTCGCTCGGTCCCGGCCCATGCAGCCGAACATGTCCAATCTGGTCCTGAACCGTCTTCAGTTCCATCGCTTTCCTCCATGAAATAGTTCAGCGAACTGTGATAACGCCAGATGCGTAAAACCGCTCTGCCTTCCCTGCATTGACGCCCGCGTTCGGACGTCACGTGCGTGAACCGATTATCGCCATAGCGACCCCGAAGAGTCAAGGACGATCGTCCGCCGATAATAATGCCTGACTTACGGGTGGGATAGGGGAACTTTGGTGCATGAGAAATCCGAAAGCATTGACACAGGGATCCTTCGGCCTCGCGTCGGCCAGTACCTTTCAGGATGAAAAGAACAGCCGTCCCCAACGTGGCATCCCGCTGGAGGCGGGACCCGTGGGAATCATGGGCAAGATGCCCATGCCACGGCATCCGAGGATCGGGTCGTTCTCATCCGCCTCTCTGCGCCTTTGCGTTGTCCTCCTCTTCCCTGCTTCCCTCCCCCGCCAAGGCGGGGTACCCGCTCGAGAGGGAGGGATCACCGCTGATAAGATGGCCGAGCAACGTTTTTCTCCGTTCGCGGAAGTGAAAAGGAGGGAGCGCGTTCTCTTTCAGACGAAACCGGGCGTTTCCTCTCCGGCCATCAGCACATAGCCGCAAAGGAATAAATGGCTATGACGAGCAAGCGAACCAAATCCTCACCGGGTCGCTATTCTCGTCAGGTAGGCGAGGTGAGCGGTTTCCTCGGCGAGGTCTGCCCTTATGTACGCCTCCACGATGGATGAGCCGATGGAGATGATTCCGTGCCGGGCGAGAAGTAGCGTATGAACGCTGCTGTCGAGGGTGGGAATGATATTCTTCACGTCCTCCAGCAGCTTGTCGGACCCCGGCATTGACTCGGGCAAAAGCGGAATCTTCCCGAGCTTGGCCTTCGCGGAGACTGTCACTGGCGGAATGGATTCTCCCAGGATTGAAAGGGCGATGCAATGGCGAGGGTGGACGTGAAAAACAGCCTTGACGTCCCCTCGGAGAAGGTAAATTGCCGCGTGCATTCTCGCCTCCTTTGACGGCTTCAGCTCCTCTGGTCCCGCGATCTTCTCCCCTTTTGCATTGATAGTCACGATGTTTTCCGGTTTGGTGTCGCCGAGGGAGAGGCCGCTTGCCGTGATGAGGAACTCCTCCGAATCGCCTATGCGAACGCTGTTGTTCCCTCCAGCCGACGAGGCCAAAATCCGGTTGTAAGCCAACACACTGTAATGCGACAATTCGGCTTTTAGTTTCTCGAGCTCCGTCATCGAATTCACCTCCGTTTTTGTAACGCGAGTTCCGTCGCCACTTTTATCGCTTCGAGCAGATTCCTGTGGTCCGCCTTGTTTTGCCCGGCGATGTCGAAGGCGGTGCCATGCCCCACCGACGTGCGTATGAGCGGCAGACCCGCCAGTAGCGTCACCGCCGACCCAAAGCCGAGAAGCTTCACTACCATCAGCCCTTGATCGTGAAACATCGCCACCACCATGTCGAATTCTCCCTCTTTCGCCCGCACAAAAACCGTATCCGCAGGGAGTGGTCCCACTACGTTCATGCCGCGAGCAGAACATTCTTCGACCGCCGGGGCGATCTCCTTGCTCTCCTCGTCGCCGAAAATCCCACCCTCGCCAGCATGCGGATTCAGCGCAGCCACGGCTATCTTCGGGTTCTCAAGGCCGAGGAAAAGAAGGCTTTCCCACGCCAGCTCCACCATGGAGACGATTCGGTCCTTCTTGACTTTTTCGATGGCTTCACGCAGCGACATGTGCGTCGTCAAAAGCATCAACCGAAGACCGCCCAGCAGAAGAATCATCCCGTATCTCTTCGCCCCGCAAAGCTCGCCGAGAATCTGAGTTTGCCCCTCGTACTTGTAACCAGCGGCGCGCATTGACTCCTTGTTCAACGGCGCCGAGACCATAGCTCCCACTTCCCCGGAGAGGCACATTTTCCCAGCTTCCTTCGTGTAAAGCACCGCCGCCTCCCCGTTCTTCGCGTCAACGACGCCCATCCGGAGGTTCTCGACGTCAATGTTGTGAGAATCGAGGACGTCAATCGTTCCGTGCGCGAATCTCGCCTCGGAGACGCTTTCGATAGCGCGAACCTCCACGGGAGAGCCGGTCAACGCTGCTGCTTGCTTTATAGCCCGCGCATCTCCCAAAACGAGAGGATTGCACCAGCGATACACATCCGGTTGCGCGAGGCATTTCACGGCAATCTCCGGTCCAATGCCCGCTGCATCTCCCATGGTAATTGCGACTTTCGGCCTGTCCGCCACTGCGAGTCAACCTCCGTCATTTCCCGCCACGCAGAGACTCGTGGATTCTGCATACGACGTCGTCCGGGCCTATGGAACCGCCTTTAGCAACAACGATCATGCCGTGACAGGGCCCGCCGACGACTTTCGATGCTACCACAAGCGGCAAGATTCGTGCATGCAATTTGAGGGCGCCGATACCGAGGGCGCGGCAGACCGAGTGGGCAGTTTCTCCCCCGGTCAGAACGAGAGCCGCGGGAGGAGTAACTTCGACAACTCGCCGGCAAAGATTTGAAAGGAATGCCAGAATTGAGTCGCAGAGGTCCGCAGGAGGTCTCGCCACCTTTCCACGGACGCAGACTGCAACGTTTTGTCCCGCAAGGAGCCCTCCTCGGCAGGTTTTCACAAACTCATTCAAAGCGGCTTCGGGTTTTGAGGTTTTCCCTATGCGGCTCATCCCTACCTCGACCAATTGAAGCTCCCCGGCCTTCGCGCCTATCTCGAGCTGCCGCTTCGATTGAGGGTGGGGCGTCCCACAAACGAAGAACGTCGAGCCCCGCGTGCCGCGGGGTTTCTCGAGGGTGAGTGGCGCCTCTCTCACCGTGGGAAGCTGCGAGGCAAGGGCCCTTGCCAATCCCTGACAGCCCACGAAAACTTTGGGCCGGGCGCACTGCACGATGTCCTTTACAGCACTGTCCAAATCGACGGGCGACCGCGCATCCACAACGATGAGCTGACGGCCCTCGTTTTGCAGCCTCATCGCTGCCTCGGCCGTCCTCCCCGCTCGAACGTCCGCGAGAGAAATCAGCCCGGCTTTACGGCTGCTGCCCTGCTCCGCGCGAGCGAGGACGCTCGATTCCGTGACGGGATGTTCCGGATCGCTCGCGTAGAAGCTCTCCGCGACGGGGATGCCGTGTATGTGCTGGACGCCCCCGATGGTCTCTCGCCCCGCGTCCGGGATGGCGGGCAAGATGAAGGCGACCGGCGCCGCGGCGGCGTCCATAACAGCGCCGACCTCAACGGCGAAGTTACCTCGCAGCGCGCTATCTACCTTTTTGAAAACGAGACCAGCCCCGCCGGAAAAAGCCCGTCGCGTTGCCTCAAACGACCTGTCGTAAGCCTCCTTGGGAGGCAGATTGCGGCTTTGAGTGTTGTAAACGATGATGCCTTCTTCCGCTTCGGCGAGCGTCTCGAAACTGCTCTCGACCATGACAAAAACTGATTTCGAGCAGGCGAGGAATTCGACGCCCGAATCGCAGGCCCCCGTCAGGTCGTCCGCCACAACGCCAATCCTGGCCGCGCTATAATTGTCCGGATTAGGGTTAGCCATTGTTGCGAAATCCTTTTGCATCCCTGATCGTTGCTGCTTCCCTTCATCCTAAGTGTTCCAATTCACAAATTCGGCGACGTATTCTTCCTCTGACAGGATAACAGGATAGACACGATTTTTGAAATCCTGTTTATCCCGGCGAAAGGTTGTTCACCTTTCGCTCTAACTCAACTTCCCGCTGACATAGTGGCTTGCCGGTGGCTACGATATTGTTAACGAGTTGCATGTGCTGAGCCGCCACAACAACCTGCTTGACCCCGCGCCACGCGGGGCTCGACAATGACCGTATCTCTTTCGACCCCGCCATGACCGGGCTGCAAGGTCTCGGACAACTTCTCCGTCAATCGTTTGCGGTTCGTGATATTTCACCCAGCGGCCCGCCGGCCTGTGATTTACTGGATGGCTCACGTGCCTGGAACTATCCAGTCTATCCTGTTATCCCGTCAAAATAGCTGCTTTCACGACACCATTATACGTCACTGTATTTGCGAATCCCTGTACTAAGCCCACAAGGAAAAATTGACAACGAATTCCACAATTCGCTCTGTCCCATTTCTGCGAGGGGCCGCACCCAAAATGACCATTTGAAAAAATCGCCGGCAAAAACTATTCTACCCCCATAGCCTATTGTCAGCTCGTTTTCCCCGAGTGTCCCGTCTCTCGCAACCGGCGACGGCCATTGGGACGACAACGCTGCCGGAGGAGATTAGAAAATGACTCCAGTTCGGGAGCAGAGACTGAGAAAAAGTTTTTTTCTGGCGCGAGTGCGCTGGATTGCAGCGATGCTGCTCGCCATCTTTCTCGCTCTCCCGTCAGAAGCGGCAACCGCCGTCGCAAGTGGCGACCGCGTCAGGAGCTTGATCCAGCTCGCCGGAAACGCCCACAACGAGGGGGCGCGTCTCACATATCTGAAAGAAATCCGAAGGCAGTCAAACCTCAACGAAAATCTGAACGCCGACCTCGGAAAGTTGACCGCGGAGATAGAGCGCTGGACTAATTCAAAACAGCTCCCCTATTTTTCGCGTGAAATTTCGCGGAAGAAAGACTGGGACTTCAAGATTGCGAGCGATTCCCCGCTTTATCCTCTTACCTACCTCTACCGTGCGAGAATGCTCATCTGGTACACGCTTGAATCCGGAGGGGTGTGGAACGCTCCGGAAAGGCGGCGTCAATTTCTCGGAAAGGCGCGGCATTTCCTCGAAGCCGCGAAGGCGGCTTTTCCGGGAAACCGAATCGTGCGCATGTATCTTGGCGAACCGATCGCCTCAGCGAAACGGTATTCCTCCGTTCCCGGCGCCCCGGAATGGGCTGTTCATCAGCGGGAGGGGCTGGAACGGCTCGCTGACATCATCGAATGGTGGATTGACAATCGCATGCAAGAAAACGGGGAGTATGGCGGCGGATGGGGAGATGACTGCGAGATGTGGCGGTGGTGGGTTCCGGTGCTCATCGGTTTCGACGACCCGAAAATCACCCACGCTCAGGAGCGATTCTCAAACGCCCTTCTCAACCAGCCCCACTTGAACCAGGGTTATATGGCATCGTTGACGGACGTGGAGCATTCGGCAGAGGATTCCTCCGATGCAATGACCCCCATGATGCACCTGGACCCCGGTAACAAACTGTGGCAGAAACGTGTCCGTCGCCTCGCGGAATTGATGGAGACGCTCTGGACAGGCAGAAACGACCGAGGGCTTCTTCAATTCAAGAGCACCTATTTCAGCTTGAATCAGGTGGATATCCATCCGACGAGAGCTTGCGACACGGTTTACCACCCCCGCGCCATGCAGCCTGCCTTGCTCTACTGGCAGCGCACGGGAGATGAGAGGCTTGGCAGGCTTTTCGCCGCCTGGATGAACACCTGGGTTGACGCGACGGCTCGCCGTGAACGCGGGAAACCCGCCGGCATCATCCCCAGTGCAATCCACTGGCCGGACGGCAGAGTTGGCGGCGTGGGAAGCGACTGGTGGGACCCAAGAAATCACTCCGAAGCGACTCTTTACAAGTGGCCCAGCGCCATGGGAATGATGACAAACACTCTTCTGCTGACCTACTACATGACAAAGGACTCCAGGTATCTCGAGCCGATCCGCTCCCTGGCGAGAATCCGCCTGAAGTATCTCAAGGCGCCGCCCAAAGACCTGTCAGCACCCGGCACGCAGGCGTGGTGCGCCTCGAAGCTGAACGTGTCGGGAGTCATCGCCAAGCATAAGTTCCTGACCGGCAGCTCGGAGTTCGACGAGCTCCTCGCCAGGGAGAGCGCTCCGTACGTCGCCTTCCGATTGCGGCGAGAGAAGGGAGCCCTTGTGAAAGCGCTGCGGAACGACGCCGAGGCTTTGAGCATCAATTTCGAAGGTTACACAAGTGAAGTGCGTTACACCGACCGTGTCCTTCGCTTTCCTGCTCTTTTCCGCAAGGGCGTGATGTTGGATGAAGCAGTCGAAGCCATCCGCAGCCCCAACCCCGGATTGTTGTACTCCACAGTTACCGGCGACCCGGGCGATGCAGGATATTTCCCGCTCAATGCAGTGCGCTGGCTTACTCCCCCGCGAGAAATCGCCGCCCTGGTAACAGAATCGGGTCGGAACCGCTTCGCCGCCGAGCTTTTTCACTTCGGCGACGAGAAGCGTCAAATGATGGCGGAGTTTTACCTCCTCGCCCCGGGAAAATATACGTTTGAGATTCTTGCCGGGCGCGGGCCGCACCACAAGGTTGAAACAAAGCAGGAGTTCGCCGTGAAAGGACTCCGCACCCGCATTTCCTTTACACTCCCGCCCCGGAAGCTTTGCATCCTCCGCGTTCGCCGAGTCAAGTCTTCATTTCCAGAATGAATTGATGCGATGGCAGAGTCCCTGGTGAACCTGACTAAGTTCAAGCGGCGCGTCAGCAAGGAACAGGAAACGGTTGGCGGCCCAATTGACGTTGCTGTAATCACAAAGGGAGATGGATTCGTCTGGATAAAGCGAAAGCACTACTTCCAGCCAGAGTTAAACCCAAGAGTTCTCGCTCGTCTCACCAAAGGAGACTGCAATGACTGAAAAGAAAAAAAAGACCTTTTCTACTGTGCAGGAAATCCTCGAGACGTACTTCCCCGCTTATGCCGACCGTGAGCGACAGTCTTCAGAAGAAGACTATGCCCAAATCGGCCGTGACTTGGCCTCGAAACTGGCGAAAAAGTTTGAGGCGAATCTTCGAAGGTAAGGTTAGGCGCTCGTGGCGCGAAACAGGCACTCCTCTGTAGGACGATCTTGCCATCCCTAACCTCACGTCGGAGGTTCGTGCCCACGCCAAATTGTACTGCACATGCCCCCGAGACAGCCGGCAAGATGCCAGCGGTACAAGGCCCGCTCCGGCTCGTCCGCGGGCTCTGCGGTTCCACCCTTAGCCGCCGGTAACTGAGGCATTACCATTCGATGACCTCAAGCCAGGGCCCCGGTCCTAAACTTCCACGATCCCACCGTATTCTCCAATTCCGCTGTTCTCCTCCAGAATCGGTTCGACGACATCCTTCAGGAACTGTTCGACCTGCTGCGGAGCTCTCCCGATGAACTGCGAAGGGTCCAATATCTTCGATATCTCCTCCGGCGTCATCTTGAAGGATTCGTCGGCGAGGATCATCTCTAAGAGCCTGTTCTCCCCGCCCTGCTTCACCTCGGCAGCGGCTTGCCTGGCATATTCCCTGATTGTCTCGTGCAGAATCTGGCGGTCTCCGCCCTTTTTCACCGCTTCCATCAGGATATTCTCCGTTGCCATGAAGGGCAGCTCGCTGGCGAGCCTTTTCGCGACCATTTTCGGATAGACTCTCATGCCGCTCGCAACATTCAGGTATAGCGTTAGAATCGCGTCGCAGGTGAGAAATGCCCCCGGAATGACCATTCTGCGCGCCGCCGAATCGTCGAGCGTTCGCTCGAGCCACTGAGTCGCCGCCGTAGTTTGCGCCACGTGCGAAAGGTGAATCAGATACCGCGAGAGGGATGTCATCCGTTCGCACCGCATAGGATTTCGCTTGTAAGCCATTGCGGAGGAACCGACCTGCTTTTCCTCGAACGGTTCTTCCATCTCCCGGAGGTTGCTGAGCAGCCGAATGTCCGTGGCGAACTTGGAGGCGCTCTGGGCGATGCCGCTCAGAACATCGAGGACCCGGCAATCAATTTTCCGCGAATAGGTTTGCCCTGTCACCCGGAGAACTGACTCGAACCCCATCTCTTTCGCAAGAAGCTCATCAAGGTGTTTGACCTTTTCATGCTCCCCGTCAAAGATTCTCATGAAGCTCGCCTGCGTTCCCGTCGCGCCCTTCGCCCCCCGAAAAGGCAATCCCTGCAATTGCCTGTCCAAATCCCGGTAATCGAAGATGAGGTCCTGCAACCATAGTGAGGCGCGCTTGCCTACCGTCGTCGGTTGAGCAGGCTGAAAATGAGTGAAACCGAGCGTCGGAAGAAAAGCGTGCTGCCTGACGAAGGAGGCCAGCTTTGAGATGACGTTCACCAGCAACAACTTCAGCCGTTTCATCCCTTCTCGCATCTGGATGAGGTCGCCATTGTCCCCCACGAAAGCGCTGGTTGCGCCGAGGTGAATGATGCCCCGCGCCTTGGGACACTGAACCCCGTAGGCATAGATGTGGGCGACGACATCGTGTCGCACTTCCTTCTCTCTCCGCCACGCCGTCTCGAAATCTATGTCGTCCTTCTTCGACTCAAGCTCCTCAATTTGCTCGTCCGTTATGTTGACGCCGAGCTTCTTCTCGGCTTTCGCCAGGGCGACCCACAGCCTTCGCCACGTCCGGAACTTGAACTCCGGCGAGAAAATGTACGACATTTCCTTGCTGGCGTATCGTTCGAAAAGAGGATTCCGGTATTCCTTCATCTCCCTCTCGGCCTTTCGTTGCACCAAGTGAACATTTCGGCGGTTTCCGCCTCCGGGCGAGAACACTTTTTGAACCTCTCGCCGAGCGAACTTCGTAACACTTTTAAGTTTACCACAACCGCTGGCCTTCGTTCCCCTCTTTTTCGATAGATGCGGCGACGAGAGCTGCTCGGACAGGCCGGAAGGCGTTACGGCACGCGCGACACGCTTCCACTGGTCAGGGGAAAGACGCAGAAAGTTATCGTCGGCCTTGGCGCGTGTGCTCACAGATGTTAATATGAAGATAAAGCTTTGCACAATAGGGTCAACTGCCGTATTCTCCCGGGGGGGGGGGTAGAGCCGACGGCTAAGCGGAGAACGCGAGACAGCCCGAGACCGTTTTTGGCGTATTTCGGCATCGAAATCACGTCGGGGGGAAACTGCTTGATTTGTCGCGAGCGGTGTTCCCCTTTCTTGCCTCTGGGTCAAGACAGAACGTCGTTCTCATGCAAATAGGCGGGGGCTGAGTGATTTTAAGCCTCTTCGGAGGCAAAGGCGCGCCGAATTGAAAATCTCGGCGATCTTGCTCGAAAGAGCGGAGCTTTTGCGCACGCAACGTGACAGCGGAGGTTGTCGCTAATGGCAAAGATCCTTGTAGTTGATGACGAAAAGGAAATGAGGGAGCTTTTCGCGGACATTCTGCGACAGAGAGGGCATGACACCTTTGTCGCCCCCGACGGCAAATCCGCCCTCGAGCAAGTCAAAAAGCTGGGTCCCGCCCTGGTGGTCCTCGACTTCAAGCTCCCTGACATGGATGGCATCGAGGTTTTGTCGAAGATTAAAGGCCTTGATGCCGCAACGGAGGTCTTGATCATAACCGGGTACGGAGACATAGACCTTGCCGTTCGCGCAATGAGGTCTGGGGCGTGTGATTTCGTCTCGAAGCCGATTGAGGGCGAGAGCTTCTCGTTGAGAATCCAGAAAGCACTCGAAGCACGAAAGCTCAAGCGACAGGTCGCCTACTTGAAAGGTGAGCTCGGTAAAGAAATGAATCTCGAACGCCTCATGGGCAACAGCGGCGAAATCGAGCAGGTCTTCGACCAGATAAAAGTGGTCGCGCCAACGGACGCCACAGTAATTATCCAGGGAGAAAGCGGAACCGGCAAGGAGCTGGCCGCCAGAGCAATCCATCACTTCAGCAAGAGAAAAAAGAAGCCTTTTGTCGTCGTTGACTGTGGTACCCTTCCCGAGACGCTCATCGAAAGCGAGCTTTTCGGTTACGAGAAGGGTGCTTTCACCGGAGCCCTGGAGAGAAAGCCCGGGCAATTCGAGCTGGCAGACCGCGGAACCCTTTTTCTCGACGAGATCACCAACCTCTCCGTCTCCGCCCAGCGCAAACTCCTCCGCGTTCTTCAGGAGAGAGAAATCCAGCATCTTGGGGGCAAGAAAACCATCAGCGTCAACGTCCGTATAATCGCCGCCACAAACATCAATCTATGGGAAGCTGTTAAAGACGGAACATTCCGAGAAGACCTCTATTATCGCCTCAATGAGTTCCCCATTCGCGTCCCTCCCCTCCGAGAGAGGAAGGCGGACATCATGTTGCTCGCCAGGAGGTTCATCGAAGAAGCAAACTTCGAGTTCAATAAGAAGGTTGAAGGCGCCTCCAGTGGGGCCTTGAAGCAGTTGATGAGCTATTCCTGGCCAGGTAACGTCAGGGAGTTGAAAAACGCGGTCAAAAGGGCTGTGCTCCTGACAGACCGCCTTATTCTTCCCCGACACATCAGCCTCAGCCTCGGCGCAGATTCCTTGGCGCAGAGCCCGGAAGCCGAGGGTGACTTCGGCAAGGACGGCTTCTCGCTGAAAGACATCGCCAAAAAAGCTGCCCAGGATGCCGAAAGACGTATGATTACAAAAGCCCTCCGCGTAACGGGCGGAAACAAGAGCAAGGCTGCCAGAATGCTCAAAATAGACCGTTCAGCCCTTTACTACAAGATTAAGAAGATGGAGTTGTGACGCTGACTCTCCCCGGAGAACTCCGCCTCGCCGCGAACATCTCCTCCTGCTGGCAGAGCGTGCCCCGGCGTTCATGTTGAAATCTTTCAACAGTCCTGGCGCTTCTCCCTTCCCTTTATCTCGGAGGTCGCTTTTCCCCGGAGCGCCCGCTGTTCGCACCCTTCAGGCGTTTTCCCGAGGCTGTGAGCGCAGACGCTCTATCGCTTCGTGCTCCGGTTCATAAATTCGGTCACGTATTTTTTTTGACGGGATAACAGGATGTGTGGGATTGCGGACTTCGGATTGCGGATTTCGGATTCCGCAATCCGCAATCTGCACTCCGCAATGGGCAGGGTGTATCTCACGAGCAACAACATCCTCCCTCAGGGAGCCTCAGCCCCACGATAACCGTACCTGCTTCGACCCCGCCAGGGCGGGGGAGTGCGAAGTCTGCGACAACTTGTCAGCCAATTGCTTGTTCTTCCTGGTTTTTCAGAGTGCCCCACGGGCGTTCGGATTTACCGGATACCTGGGTGTGACTGTATTTGAGTGGTGGGGTTGGGATGAATCCTCTGGTCGAGAAGCCCGGCTGAAGCCGGCTCCAGAGAGGAAAAAGGCGCGCCCTGTGACCACCCGCTGAAGCGGGTGGCTAACGGGGATGCCAGCTAAAGCCTGGCAGAAATGAGGCTGTGCTGCGGTGTTGAACCCGAACCACGTGCCTGAGAAAGAACGGTGGAAAGAGGTCCCGGCTGCCACTGAAATATAGCCACACCCGGATACCTCACATTCCTCGAACGATCCGGTCTATCCTGTTATCCTGTCGAAGGATTCCCTTCACCCCGCACTATACGTTACGGTACTTGCGAACGCGTGTGCTTCGCCTCTTTCCGTCGCTTAAGACGGCACCCGGAAACCCCTTGCTCTCCGGCAGCGAAGGCGCCTCCGAAAAAAGAAGATGCCTCCGAAAAACGCTGTCGGGTTTCTGCGATGATTATCGAATGAGAAATGCTAACTTGTTTCTGCGCTTTTGTTGAAAAGAAACCGCGCCTTCGAACGTGTTAGCCGTCTCTCCCAAGAGGGCAGCAAAAAACCCGCGGAGAATTCGCTTCCTAATGCTCTTGTGGATGAAGGATTGTGAGAAAAGCCGCCGTCGTACTGCCACGGCGTCTCGTGTTGGCACAATGGTTGCACTATGCTGCCTCGCCTATGTCGCCAGTGCATAACGTCGAAAAAACACACCCCCCGAACCCCCCGGCGACGTCATACCCACAAAAGGGAAGCACTGGCCGACATAGGGTGCCATTATAAATAGTGTACTGCTACTCCCATAGCTCCTCCTACGGCGAGGGCAAAGGTAGAAATCAGGAAGGCGACTTCAGCATGTGCACAACGGCGGCAACCCTGGCACTGTGCTGAAGGAATCTGATTGGCAGGAAAGCAATAGAAAAAGGGAACGTAGGGAAACAGCCCGGGCCCTCGCCGTAGAATTTTCCCGCGACTTTCCCTCGGGCGCGTACCTTTAGAGGTAGCCTTTAGCGCCTCGAGCTGCAACCCACGTAACGCCTTCTCCTAACGGGGGCTGCGGCAACTCCTCAGTTCCGCTTATTCTGAACGTCCTTCTGTCAGCTCCAGCCGAGCCTCTTCCACGAGGAAAAGTCTCCAACGCATTCGCTGACGGACAGACGCCTTTGCGGGATTTCCTCTCGGCACGGCCTCTTTTGCCATTGCGTCCGGCAGCTACGAAGAACTGTCACGCACCAGACGCTCAAGCCGCCCGACGATGCTCCCCGCCCATTACCACCGTCATTGGAAGTAAGACTTTCGCTTCTCGGTCTCCACCTGCATTTCGATGTTCTCGTGGCGCTGCTCCACAAAAAGCTCGACGTCCTCTAACTCAGCCGCCGGACTCCTGGACCAGCCGAAGGGGTCATCAGCGGCATCTTCCGTCACCCACGGCTCGAGGTCCTCGACATAAGACTTCAGCTTATTCGGCGTGAAGACGAACTTGTTGAGGTATTCCAATCTCAGTACATATTCTTTTCGGAGGGCGGGGACGCTGAAGATGTAGTGTTTTAGCTCGTTAGACCATCCAGACCTGTTGTCCCGATTGTCGTGCTCGCCGACAAAGATGGAGCTCGTGCTGCGGGAAGACCCGTTGGCCCCGAAGCATCCGTCGGTATCCCACGGCAAAACCTTCCATTTCCCCGCGGTATCGCGATACGCGAAGAAGTTGTGGAATGCCTCATCCCAGACCCCGATCCACGCTGCCGTGGCTATGTAGCTGAGCGTCCGCTCCATATCAAAATTATCCTCCAGAAAATCTTGGAGCACGGAGGGAGAAGTGTTGTAGGCTTCCCTCATAGCCTCGATGACGTCTTTTAGACATTCGTGGGAATCGTATATCCGAGACTTTCGCGGGTAAACGTCCTCGTATTTCTGGAGCGAGCTCAGCGGCCGCCAATCGCCCCAGTCATACGGAAACCTCCCCAGCGGGTCGCCCATGGACTTGAAGAGGTCGCCTTCCTCTCCGAGATGAGCCTCCAGAAACTCCTCGCCGGGGCTCTCGATTTGGAAGAAAAAGCCTTGATACTTTCCGTTAATGTTCAGGCGGGCGAAGTTCGTCATGGGAGCTGCCACGCCCGCTCGTCGGAATATCTCAAACGCGAGCGATTCCTCATATCCCGTAAAACCGTAGTGATTCGCGGAATTCAGGTTTATGTTCGGAAAACCGTGGAATTGGCGATAACGAGGAAACTTGACCTTGAAACTCATCTTTCCGTTCCCCCACGGCCTGCACCAGCGGCTCCCCCTGTGCCTGACCTGAACGTCGTAAACCTCCCCCTCGCAAATGAAGGTCCCCGGAACAGTCTTGTTCCAGTTGGGGTTCGCCGGGTCTTGCAACTGAGCGTAACTTGCTATCAGGCTCAGATCGCTCGGCTTCACGTAGAGGCTGTAAATGGGGTTCGGGCTGGCGACGCTGTCAACTTCCCCTTCGACGTAGTACGCGTAACTCTCCCCGGGGGCCTGTACTCTCGGCGAGCGCCCCAGCTCCCCGTCCGGCCCTTCAATCAGAATCCTGTATCTCACGATGGTATAGGCGGGCTGCCCCGAGACCGTCGCCGTGTAGGTATCGTCTGCCGCCACGGCGTCTCCCCCATTCACCCCATCATCGAACATTGGCAAAACGGTACTCTCGTCGTTGATAATCACATCCAGAGCGACCGACGAGATTTCCGGGCAAGGAGTGAGCGCAGCCTCTATTTTCACGTCGTCGGTTTCCCTCGGCTGCGAGGGGCTGTGGGTTATCTCCGTCACGATTGGCGGCGGCGGACACTCGACCACGTGGCTGGGTCTTCCCGGTGAAGCGAAACTGTACGGGTCCGTCAAGGAGCTGGGATTGAGGTCGAAGGATTCCAGCAAGGGGTCATCCACTTTCCCGGTTGCTCCCGAGAATCGTGTCGTAAACTGAGACGTGCCCGACACCCACTTCGCCCAGAAGCTCAGCCGATACCTCCTCGTGTAACTGACCGGAATGCCGTCCTGATAGACCGCATTGCCGCTGCCGCTGCCCACGCCGGACGAGATAATCTTCAGGCACGAGCTCCCTGCGGAGCCGGGGCGAGCCTCCGACTCAATCGCGAAATCCTGGCTGCCCACTTTCTGCCAGCCGCTTGAACCGCTCTCGAACCCGCCATTGGACAGGACATTCCCACTGCCCTTGACCGGCACAAGCTCCACGTCATCAATCAGGCACCGGCCGCTTCCCGTGAGGTAGAGATACAGCCGGCTCGTGGTTGGAGTCCCGACCGTCTCGAAAAACCTCCAGACCGCCTCCGTCGGATCCTGGGTGGCGGGCGCCGCCGCTCCCCACGTTCGCGGCGAGTTCGCATCGGCGGTTATATCTATCCGTTCCAGAGAATATCCGTAGCCGTCGGCAGCTACCGTCCAGGGGAATAGGTCGTCGTATTCCACCGATTCAATCACGACGTCGTTTTTGTTTCTGAGGTTGATTTTCTCGCCCCCGTTGGCAAGCCTTCCCGCGTAGTCGCCGAGAAGCACCTCCTCGGAAAGCCCATACGCCGTGGCGACTTTCTTCCTGCTCAAGCACACCACCGCGTACTCTCCCCCCGCGAGCACTTTCTCAGGGAACGCGAAATTGACCCCGCTCGACAGCCTCCATCCGGTGATATCCACCGGCTCAGTGGCGGTGTTGAAAACCTCCACAAACTCCGCATCTTCCAGACCCGCCGCGTCCTTTGGGGGGTGATACATTATCTCATTGATCTTGACGAACCGGTCCCTGAGATAGTTGTTGTTAACGTACAGGAGCTTGACCTCCTCCGGAGCGTCCTCTGGGTGAGTGGAAACTTGACCGAGGTTATCTGTTGCCTCGAGGGTGTAGGATACCGTCGTCTTGTCGGGGAACGGGCCGATAACTGCCCCGTAGAAGGAATCGTCTGCCGCGAGGTCGCCATGCTCCCCATCATCGAGCATGGGCACAGTCTGTTCGCCCCCGCCATCGTTGTACGTCAGCGTCACCGACGTAATTGAATCGTTATCGGTGACCTTCATGCGAATACTGATTGTCTCGGAGGAGGTCGGTTCGTTCGGGTCCCGCGAGTGCTGACAGAGGAAGGGCGCGGTCTCGTAGTCCATTACGGAATTCGGCTCGCCGGGCGTTCCCCCACCGCCGAGGGGCTGACTGGCTTTCCAATTGTCGTGGATGTTGTTATTCCGCGTGGGGTCTATCAACTCGAGAGAGGATCCCATCCCGTCCGCCCGCGTGTCCCACGGGAGATCGTCGTCGTAGTCAACGCTGTCCACGATCTTCTGCTCCGGGGAACCATCCACCAGCTCCAGAAGCTCCCCTCCGTTGTCCAGCTTCCCCTCATAAAGCCCGCACACCATGACGTCGCCGGAGATACACTTCGAATCTCTAATCACCACAAGATACCGCCCCGCCGGCAAAACAGTCCCCTCCTTGAAAGTGTACTGCATGCCTTTGACGAAGGAGAAGCCAGACAGGTCAATCGGCGTATCCCCGTAGTTGTAAAGCTCAACGTATTCGCCTTTTTGCTCCGGATCATCAAGGGGATTGTACATGATCTCGTTGATAACCAGCTTCAGCGGAGCGGGATAGGAAACAAGACGGAAGAACAGCCGCTCCACGCCGGCCTCCACGGCATCTTCCCAGGGTGGGCTTACATCATCAACCTCGGTCCACGACTCGCCCGGCGGCAACCTGTGCCCAAACTGAACGCCGTACTTCTCCCCGGCACGAACGTCCCATTGCAGGACAATGCTTCCGTGGTCCATCAGCACAGACGTGATCTCCGTCTCGCTCCCGGCGAGAGGCCGGTCGCCATCACACCAGACCACACAAGGAAGCATCAACAATAAACTTGCGACAAAAAACGGGAAGTCTGATTTTACCTTCACAAAAAACCTTGCGAGCGAGAAAAACATCACAGGCACACTCGCTTTCGGCTGAGCTCTCAATTGCACCTACCCTTATCGCATATCATCCCTTCCGGATCCGTATATATTCTCGCATACTTTCGTCGCTTAGTCAACGGGTGCGGGGTGTGGCCGCATCTCCCTGGCACGCTGTCACGCCTCGTTTTCAACCTCTCCCGTCGCACGTTTACGCCGTGCCTCTGTCCCTCTGTCATACAACGGAAAAGGCCACCGCCTCCGTATGGCCTCAGTCTCGGGCGGATACCCCGCCTTCTCGGTGGAGAGAAAAAGGGAAGAGAAGGGTAACGCAAAGGCGCAGAGACGGACCGTAACGCCGGCATCTTGACGGCTATGTCTCAGGGGACTGCCCAGCCCCCTCCGAGGCCGGGACCTCTTGGCGAGAGAATACGGGAGTGAGGAGACCTCTCGCAAAGGCGCGAGGGATGTAGGAAAAAATCGTGGGTGAGACGCCCTCGGGACTGCCGCCGAGACGGCGGCCGGCAGACGCGAATGCCGTGGCATCGTGGCGCACGGGCGTCCCGCCAGTGCTTGGCGTGCGGCCCGGCCTGTGGGTTCGTTGCCGGCGCCCCTGTTAGGCACGGGCTTCAGCCCTGCTTCAGCGGGGTCAGGGGCTTTAGCCATTTTCACCGGACCCTGGCGGTTTTTCGTCCCTCCGGCCGCGTTTTCCAGCCCCGCTGAAGGCGGGGTTCCGTTTGCATGGTGCTGCTTCTGCTTCGCGATATATTGGGCCACAAACGGCAGATTCTTCCGGCCAAAGCTGACCACGCCGAAGCCACGTTGCGCCATGGATGAATCCTTTCGTCGAGAAGCCCGGTTAAAGCCGGCTCCGACAGGAATATATAGCATATCCGACGACCCACCGGCTGAAGCCGGTGGCTAAAGACCGATGCCTCGGATTGTGCGCGGTCAGGCTGCTGCATCGCTTACACCCCGCGTGTGTGTGCCATTATCGGGATTGATTCCCCATGCGCGTGACCACCGGCTGAAGCCGGCGGCTAAATGGTGCTCGCGAATACGACTACATATTCTTCGTGCAAAATCCGGCCCCTCGGGGGAGTTTCTGCCTTTTTGAAAAAGGGAATACGCGACCGAACTTATCAAGCAGAGCACTAAGGCAACCTGGCCCACGGGAATACAGCCATTCCCACCCGTAACTGAGGGGTTACCCGGGGCGGAGTTTTTGGTTGACAGACCTGGTGGTCAATCCTATTATAGGTACGTTCTCGGGACGAAGGTTCGGTTCCAACCGCAATTGGGCAAACACAAAAGCGGAGTTTTTGTCTCACAGTGGTTGAACGTCATCTCAAGGCGGGGGTTTTGCTCTGGGACGTCACCCCCCGCTCAGTGTGAACATGCGTCACCTAAGTCACATTTCTGAAATGTCGGACCTAACGCTTCCGGTAAGCCAGAAGCGTCCACCTCACCAACCGCCGCCGGTCAGCAATTATATCTGCACGCTCGACAAGGAAAAGGTCGCTCAACTTCGCGAATATCTCCGCGAGAGAGGCTACGTTTTCAGGGAGGTGAAGTACGCGTACTTCAGAGCTTCGCGAGACAGCGTTAGCATTACGTGTTACACGAGCGGGCGCCTCCTCATTCAGGGGAAAGGCACGGCTGATTTCGTCCGCCATTACCTCGAACCTAAGTTGCTCAGGGAAATACGGTTCGGCTACGAATACATTCTGCGTGAAGGGGTCTCCGGCGAGGAAAGGATCGGCGTTGATGAGAGTGGAAAAGGGGACTACTTCGGGCCTTTAGTTATAGCAGGCGTTCACGCAGATAAAACCAACCTGAAAGACCTCTACGACCTGAGGGTTAGGGACAGCAAGCGAATCTCGGACCAAAAAGCGCTCAGGTTGACACCTATCATTTGCTCGAAATTCAAGAATTCCGTCGTCATCATCGGGCCCGAAAAATACAACATGCTGTACGACAAGATGAGCAACCTCAACCGCATCCTCGCGTGGGGCCACGCGAGGGTCGTCGAGAACCTCCTGGCGAAAGTCAATTGCAAGAAGGTTATCGTGGACCAGTTCGCCAACAAGTCGGCCCTCCGCGGCGCCTTGATGAAGAAGGGAAGAAAGATCGAGCTTCAGCAGATGCCGAGAGCGGAGCGAGACATCGTAGTCGCGGCGGCATCGGTGGTCGCCAGAGGCAAGTTCCTCGCCAGGCTGCAACGGCTTTCCGAACAATTCAAGGCAGACCTTCCGAAAGGGGCCTCCAAAAGAGTCATCGAAGTGGGGAAACGCTTCATCGAGACTAAAGGTATTCAGCAGCTCACCAAAATCGCCAAACTCCACTTCACGACGACACAGAAGATACTGGAAATAGAAAAGTAACCGGACGGCGCGCTTCTTGCCGAGAATGTTCGGGTCGGCTTTTCTTCGACCGCGACGGCTATCGCCGCAAATGGCATTTTCCGTGTGCGCTTCGCCTGTGAGCGCGCGTCGTGGGCCGTTGATTGCGGGTTGGCTGGAAAGGGCAGGTTCGCGTAACCGAGAGAAGTCCCTGACGCAAACCTCGATTTCGCGCTTCTCATGGCAGACCTCCAAAACATATCCATAGAGGTCGTCAAGGGTATCGGGCCCGCGCGCAGAAAACTCCTCGCCAGACTGGGCATCACCAACGTCGCCGAGGCGCTGCGGCATTTGCCCAGAGCCTATAGCGATAGACGCCAGGTCACCCAGACCGCTCAGGTCGAGAGCGGAACCTCGCCTCTTATCGTCGCCAGCGTCGTGTCCGTTTCCTTGAGAAGATACTCGTGGAGGAATTCGGTCCTCACGGTCAAGGTCTCGGATGGCACGGGCGACCTATCCGCTGTATGGTTCAACCAGCCCTACTTGAGAAATCGTTTCAGAAAGGGGCAGCGGCTCGCTCTTTTCGGAAAGGTCTTTGTCGGCCCGGACGGCCGGCGCCAGACGCCCCATCCGGAAGTCGAAATCCTGCCGGCAGGGAAATCGCGCTCACCGCACCTGTTTCGCATCGTGCCTCTCTACCCTGCGACCGAGGACCTCAGCCAACATATGATAAGAAAAACGATATACAGCCTCGTCGAGAAGTTCGCCGAGCGGATGAAGGAGTTGCTTCCCTCTGCGACCCGTGCAAGATTTCACCTTCTCCCCCTTCCCGAAGCCATCCGAAACATTCACTTTCCTGAGACGTGGCATTTGCTTGAGCAAGCCAGGAGAAGGCTGGTCTTTCAGGAGCTTTTCCTCCTGCAAATGGGCGGCGCCCTCAGAAGGAGATTCATCAATGCGACAAAAAAGCCGCGACCGAGCGCCGCTTCACGAGCCGGCGACCGAGCCGACCGATTCCTCTCCCATCTCCCATTCTCTCTGACCTTCGCACAGAGCAGGTCTATCGAGGAAATACGCAGTGACCTCTCCTCTCCTCGACCGATGAATCGCCTTCTTCACGGAGATGTCGGATGCGGCAAAACCGTCGTCGCCCTCTGGGCGATTCTCCGCACCATCGCCGGCGGATGCCAGGCTTCTCTTATGGCGCCGACAGAGCTTCTCGCCAGACAGCATTACGCGGAAATCTCACGTCTCCTCGCGGGCGAAGATTGCACAATCCTGCTGCTGGTGGGTTCCGCCGCCTCCAGGGAAAGCCTGTACCGCGACATAGCCGACGGCCAAACAGACCTCGTCGTCGGCACGCAAGCCGTCATCCAGGAAAGGGTGCGATTCAAGCGCCTTGGACTCGTCGTCATTGACGAACAGCACAGGTTCGGCGTGCTTCAGCGGCTCAAGCTCTTCGAGAAGGGGGACTTCCCGGATGTCCTCGTCCTGAGCGCCACGCCCATCCCCCGAACCCTCTGCCAGACCCTTTACGGCGATATGGATGTCTCCGTAATAGACGAGATGCCCGCGGGCAGATTGCCCGTCCGGACGAAATGCTTGCCCTCCTCGCAGCTTCGCAGCGTTTACGAGCGTGTCCGAGCGATCGTTCGTTCAGGAAACCGCGCCTACGTCGTTTGCCCCGTCATCGAGGAGAGAGAAAACTCCGAAAGGGTCTCCGCCATCGAAACCCACCGCGGCCTTGCCAGCGACGTTTTCCCCGAGATGCGGGTGGGGCTTCTTCACGGATTGATGGACCCACAGGACAAGGAGGAAATCATCCGGGAATTCAGGTCAGGTCTCCTCGATATTCTGGTCACGACAACGGTCATCGAGCTCGGAATTGACGTGCCCGACGCGGGTGCCATCCTCATCACAAACGGTGAATGCTTCGGGCTGGCGCAGCTTCACCAGATGCGAGGAAGGGTCGGGCGAGGAAACAAGCAGGGATATTGCTTTGTCGTCGCCGACCCCAAAACCGACGACGCGAAGGAGAGGTTGCAAATCTTCGCCCGGACGAGCGACGGCTTCGAGATAGCCAGAGAAGACCTGAAGCTTCGCGGCGTCGGAGAGTTCTTCGGTGTTCGCCAGCACGGCCTGCCGGAGGTCGGGATAGGCAACATCCTCGAGAACCGAGAGGTGATGGAGCTCGCGAGAGAGGAAGCCCTTGCCATTGTCAATGGCGAAGTTCCTCTCACTCCGAAAGAAAAGCAGGCCCTCGCAAACCAAGTGGCGGAATTATACGGAGAGAAGCTGCGTCTCGGTTTTGTTTGACACCGAGAAGACCAGCCGCTATCGTCGCGGCATGGATTTGCCCGGGAATACCAGCCTATTGAACTCATGCTGCTGGACGCAAACCGGCGTTTTCCGAGTGCGAGCGAACCGTGGGACAAACCCTCACTGGCAGTTTCTGCTACAAAGGTTCGGCGACGATGTTTAGCGGGCTCGATTACTTTGTCATTGTCTCCTATCTTCTGCTGGTTTGCGGGGTAGGCTTCTGGTTCGGGCGCAAGGAGAAGAACACCAACGACTTCTTCCTCGGCGGCAGGCAAATGCCCTGGGGCGCCGTGATGTTCTCGATACTTGCCACGGAGATGAGCGCGCTGACCTTCATCGCCGTGCCTGGTGAGTCGTTCAAGGCAAACTTCATCTACTTCCAGTTCGCCATCGGGTCACTCATCGGAAGAATCCTCATCTCGCTCTTTTTTCTACCGGCTTTCTACCGAGGCAAGGTTACCACCGTTTACCAGTACCTCCAGCAGAGGTTTGGCCCCAGGAGCAGAGACGCCGGCGCCATCTTTTTCTTCGTGACCCGTCTTCTCGGCAGCGGAGTGCGACTGTGCGTCACCGCGAAAGCTCTGGAAGTTGTCTCCGGACTCTCCTACTTCCAGGCGATCTGTGCGGTGGGAATCCTGGCCGTCGCATACACCAGCTTCGGCGGAATAAAAGCGGTTATATGGACCGATGTCATCCAATTCGCTGTATTCATCGGCGGGGCATGCCTGACCGTGTACCTTATCGTGAGGATGATACCCGGCGGCATCCACGGCGCCTACTCTGTCCTGAAAGATGCCGTTGGTGCCGCAGGACAACCGGCACACAAGCTGAGGGTCTTCGATTTCACCAGCTTCACAAAAGAGGGCGTTTTCTTCGTTGCCATCCTTAACAGTTGTTTTCAGACGTTCGCCGCCCTCGGCACCGACCAAGATATGACGCAGCGCATGCTCACATGCAAAGACGTCAGCCGAAGCAAGAGATCGCTCCTGCTCACAGGCATCGCTAAGTTCCCCATTGACGCCCTGTTCCTGCTGCTGGGCGCCGCCCTTTTCGCGTACAACGCCTACTACGGCTTCGCCGAAGGGATAGAAGACTCCGCCCACGTCTTCCCCACTTTCATCGTCACGGCTCTGCCCGCCGGCATCAAAGGGCTTTTGCTCGCGGCAATCTTCGCGGCAGCTATGTCCAGCCTGGATTCAGCTCTCACCTCCCTCAGCTCTAGCGCTATTATCGACATTTACAAACCCTACATAAGAAAAAGCGCGCCCGAGAGGCATTACCTCGCTGCCTCCCGGATTTGCGTGCCGATTTTTGCCGTTGTGCTGGTCGGAATCGCTTATCTTTGCAGGCGCGAGAAAAGTGTGCTCTGGCTGGCGTTCAAATTGACCGGCTACACATACGGCGCCATGCTCGGCGTATTCCTGGCGGGAGTCCTCACTCGAAGAGGAAACAGCCTCGGCAACATCATCGCCATGACCTCCAGCATAGGCGTGCTTCTCTTCATCCAGTTCGTGCTCTTCGCCCCGCCGAAGTGGGCATATAATTGGCAATTCAATGTGATTATAGGAACGCTGTGGACGTTTGGCGTGGCGATGCTCTTCAAGCCATCGCCGCCAACCTCACGCCGAGCCGGAACCCCCGCTGCTTCTTTATAACGGCGACACTCACGTCCCCTGCTCGCCCTTCCCCCTGCGCCCCTGCGTTTTATACTCTTCCCGCTTCCCCGGAATGAGCTAATAAATCACCTTGCTCAGGGGATACTCGACGATCCCCTCCGCGCCCGCCTTTTTCAGCGCCGGGACAATCCGCCGCACGACGTGCTCGTCAACAATCGTCTCGACAGCCACCCAGCCCTCGTTCGCGAGGCGAGAGATGGTGGGATTTCGCAGCGCTGGCAGAGCTTTCAGAACAGCTTTCAAGTTGGCTTCCGTGACATTCATTTTCAGGCCCACCATTGTCGCCGCGTTCAAAGCGCCTTGGAGCAGGACAGCCAGGTTCTCTATCTTATTCCGCTTCCAGCGATTTTTCCACGCGTCACGGTTGGCAATGAGCCGATTTGTGGACTCCATGACCGTCGCCAAGACTCGAAGATCGTTCGCCCGGAGGGACGAACCCGTCTCCGTCAGGTCCACGATAGCATCCACACAACGCGGTGTCTTCACCTCCGTAGCGCCCCAGGAGAACTCGACTTCCGCCTTGACATTGTGCCGGCGAAGAAACTTCTTCGTCAGCCTGACCACTTCCGTAGCTATTCGCTTCCCCGCGAGCTGCCGTACGGTTTTTATCCTGGAATTGTTGGGCACCGCCAGAACCCACTTTACAGTCCCGGGCCCCCGCTTGGCATACCTCAGCTCCGCCGCCTCAATCACTTTAGACCCGTTCTCTTCGATCCAGTCCTTGCCGGTTATGCCGGCGTCCACAACGCCCTGCTCCACGTAAACGGATATTTCCTGCGCTCTGAACATAACGACTTCTATCTCCTCGTCATCAACTGACGGAAAGTACGACCGCTCCCCTGAGGAAATGTTGTAGCCGGCCCTCCTGAACATATCCAGAGTCGCCCCTTTCAAACTTCCCGACGGCAATCCAAGCTTTAGTCTCACCAATTGTCCTCCACTAAAATGAATGTGACCTCACGAGATCTTTAGCGCCCTTCCAAGACACGAAACTGCTATCCATTGTATAAGAAAACTCCCCAAAAGAACAAGCTGCCATTGTGTAACGATGCGGGTAATCCCTCCGTCTCGGGCGGATAGCCGGCCGAGGCGGAGGAGGCAAGAAGGGAAAAGCAGATTAACGCAAAGGCGCAAAGGCGCAGAGAATAAGGTGAGAGGGACACCCCGCGTCTCGCCCTCGGCGGGCGCCGCAGTTAGCCACCGGCTTTAGTCGGTGGTATCGGATAGGAGATTCTTCTCGTGACAGCCGGCTTCAGCCCCGCCGAGGCGGGGCTTCTCGACCAAAGGATTCATCCGAAATATGCCACGCAAATACGGCCGTACCCTGTGTAAGGATGCGGCTCCATTTCAGTGGCACGGGGACCGGCTCTCATGTGCCTGTAGCAAACTGTATATTGGGGATAGCCTATCACGCCCCTTCAGGGCTGAAGTTGCTTTCGGCTCGCCCTGTAATGGCAAACTTAATAAAGCTCAGGGCAACGCCCTGAGAAAAGGCCCCGGTTGAAGAATGATAAGCCCTGAAAGGGCGACATATCCCCGTGCCGACTGCAAGGATTCCTCGAGGCCAGTTCGAATAGCCCGGCGTTTCCTCCTTTCCCTGCCCCCCGCCAAAAAAAATCGCAGAAGTGCCCTTGACAGCCAGCATAAGCGGTGGTATGTTACTTGAAAATTGCTGGGTCATCCGGTCTGTCTGCTCGGGAGAGGGGTGGTTAAATGGGATAAGTTCCCCTGCCCACCAGAACGGCATACTTCTAAAAGTAAAGCCACACTCTGCGGGTGCGCCAGTACCATAAGGACAGCGATTAAAAGGGCGAAAGTCCCGGCCAGATGACCTACTATCCTGCGAGGCGCAGGTGTTCAAGCCGTGCGCCTCTATTTTGCGCCTTTGTGTTAAGCTCTCTCCTTTCCTTGCCATCGAAATACAGGGACACCCGCGATATGCCGTCCCCATGGGAGAAAGATATTTCCCCGGCAAAAGTGAGCTAACGGCAGATTTCCCTTTCAATCGCCCGGACAATGGCATTCCAGGAGAACTCTCGCTCAACCCGTTGTCGTCCGTTCCTACCGAGTCGTTCGGCGAGTTCTTCATCGAGCAGAAGCCTCAGTACCGCGTCGCCGACTTCCTCGGCATCTTCACCGTCAACGAGAAGCCCCGTGACGCCGTCAATAACTGCTTCCCCACTCCCCCCTGACTTTCCCGCCACGATGGGTCTGCCGCAGGCGCTCGCTTCGAGAAAGGCAAGAGGGAAGCCCTCCACCCCCATTGCTCCGCTCTCGGTATCGGTTGTTTGCATCGAAGGCAAGACGAAAACATCGCACACCGCGTACAGCTTGGCCAGCTCCCGGCCGTGCTTGTACCCCAGAAACCGCACGTATTCGGTCAGATTCATTTCGCGCACAAGCGCTCGCAATTTTTCCTCAGTCGGGCCGCTTCCCACGATGAGATAAATGACTTCCGGCACTCGCTCCATAATCCTCGGGAGGGCTCTGATAACCTGCGCCTGCCCCTTTCTCCGAACGAGCCGCGACGCGCTCAGAAGCACCTTTTTCCCGCTCAGCCCGAATCTACCCAGAAGAGCTCCCCGATCCGTGGCAGGCGAGAAAACCGCTGGATAGGTCCCCGCATGTATAACGACGGGCATACGCGATCTCGGAAAACGGCGGAGAAGCGTGTCGCGGGTGAACCGGCTGACGCAGATGACGTTCTTCGCCCTTGCAAAGATCCGGGCGACGGTTAACCTCGTCTTCAGCTTCTTCGGGAAAAGCTCCGCGCCGTGCACGAATAGAGAAAATGGGATACCGGTGCTCTTCGAGAGGAGCAGAACCATCGGGCCATAGGGAAACAGATGAGCCAGAAGCAGCAGCTCAATCGAAAGCTTCTTCGTCAGAGAGCGAATGGGAACCAGGTCGAGCCAGAAGGAGGGCGACCGTAAATCCCGTTTGGGGAAGCTGACGGGTATGAACCCCTCCTCACCTGTGAGTCCCGGAATTCCCTTGCTGAAATCTGAGATGACGAAGACCCTGTGCCCCAGCCTGGATAGCCCCTCCGCCACCTCCCGCGAAAGGCGTGCGATTCCTCCCCACTCAAAATCGTAAGCGAAAAAAAGGATGTTCATCTTTTTTCCCGTTTTTATTATGACAGGATAACAGGATAGACCCGGCTATAGCTGATACGTTGTCTCTCACGAGCAACAACAAGTCGCCTCACGGACTTCAGCTCGATGATGACGGGCGTGACTGCATTTCAGTGGGGAAAGTCCAGTGCATTTTTGTCGCCCTGAAGGGGCAGCTTTAATCAAGCCCAGGGCAACGCCCTGGGAGAAGTCCCGGTCAGGCAATCATAAGCCCTGAAAGGGCGAAATAAAAGGGTGAACGCTTGTGCCGAGAACATCCCGTCAAAACCATCGTTCATTGCCAAATGTGCTACGACGCATGGGGAGTGAGCTATTGCGCCCCTTCAGGGCTTTTTTGTTTCGCGGCCTGGGTTTCCTGGGCGGCGCCCTGGGCTATAATAGCACGCCCTTTCAGGGCTTGATGTTGATTTTCGGTTTGGTGAGGCGCGCACAAGTAGCGCTTTGGAGCGCGCCAATACCAGCGCTTGCGGACGGTGCGGCGCCCCGCCTCGGCGGGGACACGCGGCGGATGGGGGTGTCGGTGATTCACGCCCGCCGCAAAGCAGACCTCAGTAAATCCTTTTCCTCCTTCGCGACGAACCGCAGGAGGAGCAGAACCCCGCAGTAAATCGCCGCGCCCGCAGGAACGACGATGAAAAAGCTCGCCGAACGGCAGAGGAACACGAATCCGCCCATTGTGAGAGCCGCGACAAGTACTTTGCCGATGTCTCGAAAGGGAAATCGTGCCACCTCCGAGCGCCACACGGCAGAGACGAACACCGCCAACAGCACCACCTCACACCCAAGCGTCGCCGCTGCCGCCCCTCGGAACGAATAACGCGGAATCAGCAGCAAGTTTGCCGCCACGTTGCCGAGCACTGCCACAGCATTGAACGCCGCGAGCATGACTACTCTTCCCGAGGCGATAGCACAGCAACTGATAACCGAGGTCAGCGCGCTTATCGCCAGCGTCCACGACAATATCTGAAGCGCGGGGATGGACGAGCGAAACTCATTCCCGTACAACAGCAGCACGATCTTATCCGAAAGAAGGAATGCCCCTATCGCCAGGGGAATCCCCAGAGCAGCGACATATTTGAGCGTCTTCTCCGCCGTAAAACGGAACTTTTCTCCCTTTCCGACGAACTGGCGAGACATAACCGGCAGCATCGCCACCGTTATCGCCTGTATCTGCATCATCAGCGGATTAATCAGCCGCGTCACTGCCGAGTAATAGCCGACAGCGATTTTTCCCTTCATGGCGTACAACATCTGAATGTCTATCTTCCTGTAAAGGATTGTCGCCCCCATCAGCAGCGCGAACGGAAGAGACATCTTCAGCATCCGCCACCAGAGCCGAAAATCTTTCCCGAGGCGAGGCCGCACCAATCGCTTTTTGCAGACGCGATAGCTGACGATGGCGATGACCAGCCCGCTCACGATTGAAATCGCTGCAAAAAAGCGTATCCCGCGACCGAGCAGAATGCCGCCCGCGGTGAGAACGGCTCCCGCCAGAGCGAGCAGTACTGAAAAAAGGGCTGAGATGTGGATCGCCTCGTGAGCGTAAAACGCCGCCTTGAAAGGCGCCGACATGGAGGTCACGACCAGCCCCGCCCCGGCCAGGTAAATCGCCTCCTTGACGAGACGCGAGTAATGCCCGACCGAGTTGACGACAAGCACTATCACCGCGAACAGAAACACGCCGAACACCATCTGGAGCGAGAGAAAATTGCTCAAATACGCCCCTGCGGTGCTCCTGTCGCGGCTGACCTCCCTCATGACAAAGTGCTGCGTCCCAAAATCGGAAACGTATCCGAACAGAGCCACAAAGCCCAAAGCCGTCGCCAGCATACCAAGCTCTTCTGTGCCCAGGTAGCGAACCAGCCACACCGACACGAAGAAAGCCACAACCTTCGAGAGAGGCCTTGAGACCATCAGGCTGAAGATGTTTCGGATCGCTCTTCTCGCGGTTGACATTTCATCCCTTCTGCAACCCGGCAATGGTCTCCGCGACGTTTTTCATCAAGCGGTTGAGGTCGTGCTCACGCACAACGAGCTCTCTGAGCGCAACGCCGATTTCCTGCCGCTGCGACCGAGGCATCCTCGCCGCGTGCACGATCTTTCTCGCGAGCTCACACGGACGCTCATCCTCCGCGACCAGCAGCTTCGCATGTTTCCCCAGGACGGGGCGGAAATTGCGGTTGGAAGTGACCAACACCTTCCCGCAGGACATCGCTTCCAGAGCTGCCTTGTCTATCGAATGCCGAATTGACGTGTTGACGAACACGTCGCAGTCGGCGTACTCCTTCTCCATTCGGCTGTAGGGAACAGCCGCGCGAAACTGCACCACCCGTTGAAGTCCTCTCTCCCGGACCTGTTCCTTTAGCCGCCGAAAACACCGCTCATCGCCCGCTACACTCGGCGAGCCCAGGATTCTGAGCGCCAGCTCTCCCGGAGGAAAAGAAGTCGCTGCCTCCGCGAAAGCTTCTATCAAGGAATCATACCTCTTTACCGGTGTGATTCTTCCCGCGGATAACAGGACAATCCCGCCGCTTCTCTCTTTGAAAACGGGCGAGAACTTTTGCGTATCTATCCCGTGTCCGACAACCCTGACTTTTTCCGAGCGGATCGGACAGCTTTCGGCGGTCGGTGTGAGAATAAGGTCAGAAACCTTGTGCGCCCGCGTCAGCCAGAAGCTCTTCGCCGAGTGGGCGTACCAGAGGATGATTGGCGAGTTCTCGCCGACAATCCTTTTCGCCGCAACCGCATACCGGGGGCACATGTGAGCGAAGATGGCTCGCACCTCCATCTGCTTCAAGTCCCTTTCCAATCCCTTCCTGAGCCGCCACAATCTCCTGATTTTTCCTTCCCCCAGCACCTGAAGCGAGACGTTATCTCTCAGCCTGCGCTCTCCCGCCCTTAGACAGAAAACCGAAAGCCTCCGGAGATTGTCGGCCAGCGTGTTGACCCACCCCGGGGTGAACCCGAGCACCGGGTCCTCTCCATCAACCGCCTGAGTTATCATCACCGCGTCAACCCGCATTTCTCCGGCGCCTTCCTGCGATCTGCTCATATATTTCCATAAGCCGAGGCAGATTTCTTCTTCTCTCGTAAAGCTCAAGAACGGACTTTCGCCGAACGGCGCCCTTGCGATATTCCTCGACGTTTTTCAGGACACGCACGAGCTTCTCCGCCATCTCTCGAGAGGCGCCCACCGGCACGATGTGCCCATTTTCCCCCTCGGCGACAAGCCCTTCTGCTCCGCTCACCCTTGTTGAGACTATCGGCAGACCCGCAGCGACGCTCTCCATCAGCACACGTGGAGTCGCCTCGTAACCTGAAGGAAGAGCGAAAACGTCCGCCGCCGCGAAATACGCCGGCATCTCCTCATAAGCCACCGTCCCTGTAAAGACCACGTTGTCGTCGAGACCGAGCCTCGAGCAGAGAGCCTTTGCCGCCGGTAGCTCCTTTCCCTCTCCAGCGAGCACGAAAGCGACTCCCGACAGCTCCCTCAGCACTTTCCTTGCAGCATAGAGGAGGTCCGGCACCCTCTTCTGCTTCGTCATCCGCCCGGCAAAAAGAACCATGCGAGCACAGCCCGCCGGCAAATGTCTCCTGCGAGCGCTCGACCCATCCGCCGCCGAAAACCTTTCCACATTGATCCCGCCCCCACCGAGGACGTGCCAGATGCGGTTTTGAGGGATGCCCAGGCGGGCGATTTTCTCTTTTTCCGATTGGTTCACCACGCGGACATTATCCGCCCGTCTAAGAATCATTTTCCCCGTCACCTTCAGCAGCCGATTCAGCAGCCGCTCCCTTTCCCAGTACCGGTTTCCGAAGAAATCGGCGTGCACCTGAACGTTCAGAGGAATGCGAAAAAGCGCCCTCGTCGCCAAACCAACCATCCCCGTGAAGAACGGGTCCTGCGTCGTCAGAACGTCAATGCGATTCCGCCGGCAAATCTCGACGGCGAGCCGAAGCGCGTCGAACACTCGCATCACCTTATTCAGCGATTGCGTGGGATACAACGTCAGCTTCTCAGTGGGATGAAGAATCGGGCGCCTCGCCTTGCCCACGGAAAAGACGATAACGTGGAGATGAGACAACATCTTGGCTATCTCGACGTGCCGCGAAAGAGTATCGCCTCTGGCGGTGCCCTCTTCCGCCAGGAAGGTTGTATCGAGGCTTATCATCAGCACCTTCATCTGCGTCTGCTCGCCTCCTCCAGCACGTCGAGAGTCCGGGAGAAAATGCCTGCCCAGGCGTATCGCGAAAGCCGTTTTACCGCCTCCGCCGTGAGCCGGTCTCGCAGGTTCCCGTACAAACATTCGTTGAGGCACGACACCATCTGGCTCAGGTTGTCCTTCTCGAACAAGAGACCGTTTTCTCGATGTTTTATCATCTCCGGCGTGCCTGTTGTCCGGGCGGCAACGACCGGCGTCCCCACCTTCATCGCTTCCAGAGCGATATGTGAACAGCTTTCGTATCCGGAGTTTAGCACGAAACAATCTGCCGCTTTCAGATAAACCGCCAGCTCCCTCCTGGGGACTTTCCCCCTCAAAAAGACCTTCCTCGTGAGACCCCTTGCCTCGACCAAAGCCGCCAGGTTTCGCCGCTCCGGCCCCTCCCCGATTATCGGGACCACCGTCTCCGGCCCGAGGGCTTCCGCCGCCAGGACCACTCCACGGAATCCCTTCCACGGCACAAGCCTCCCTGCCGAAACCACAACCTTCCTCCCTGAAAAACTAATCCTCGCCCGGCACTCTTCCCGCGTGAGCTCCGCTACTTCCTCTCCAAAGCTCTCCTCCACAGCGTTGCTTATCACCACGAGCCGACCGAAAAATCCCCACCGCCTTATCAGCCCCGCCAGAAACTTGCTGGTCGTGATGACCGTCCCGCAACGCCTCAGACAGCAGTTGCGGACACTTCTCAAAACCTCCGCCTTCCAGTTTTGCCGCCGCGTCTGAAACTTCTCAATGGAATCGGACGTGAGCCGCAGATTGCTCGCCCTTTCCCAGGCGAAATCCCCCTCGATCTTGATGACCATAGGCTTTTGAAGGAAAATGTTGGCGAGAACCGAAGGAAGCATTAGACCGTTGCAATAGATGAGATCGCTTTTGGCCGCAGCCGCCATTATCTCGGCGAGAGTAACGACCAGCCTTAACGGAAGGGGAATGGCTCGGGATATTCTGTGAACCGGGAACGGATACTGCCGCCGTGAGGCGCCCGAGCAGTACGTGACAACCTTCACCTCACAGCCGGCGGAGCGAAGTCCCTCTGTCAGCGGGACTACATAGCTTGCCGGCCCGCCGATGTCCGGCGGGAAAATGCCGGTGACGACGCATATCCTCATTCTTTCCTTTCGGGAGTCTCCGCCTCGTCAATGAGCATGACAGGGATGCCGTCGCGGATGGGGTATCTTCTCCCGCACTTCACACACACGACCTTCCCTTCGCGCTCATTGACCTCGCCCCGGCAAGCCGGACAGCACATGATTTTCAGCAGTTCCTCGTCAATCATTCTCCCTCTCCCAGACTGTGGGCAGACGCATCGCCGCCCCTCTGAAAAATTTCCTCCGAAATATGTTCTTCTCCCCGAAGCAACCTCGGCGAAATCGCCCCCTTCTCCGCCCACCAGACGATTCCCCCGACGGCTCCCACTAACAGCCACAGCAGACGCATCATCAACGCAAAGGCCAACACCACCGACCCGTAACCCTCCGGATGATTTCCCTGGAGAAAGAAAAGACGGTATCCTGCCTCCGCCGTTCCGATATTGCCGAAGGTAATCGGCAGTGCCGCTATTGCCCCCACCAGCGGAATCCACAGCAGGTACTGAAACGCTGTCGCCTCGACGCCGACGGAGCGCCCCACGCAATAGGCAACGAACACAAGAACACCCTGGATTATAACCGACTGCACCCAGCAAACGAGTAATTGCGATTTATGTTTCCGATAGTGGCGGAACGCCTCGTAAACCCGGGTGAAATACTCGCGGTACGGAAGGTGCTCATATACCCATTCCGCAAACGGCAGCTTTTTCACCAGCCGCTTGCTAAAGAACAGGACAATGCCAATCCCGACCACGACGGTTATCCCGATGACCATCAGGCAGCGAACGAGGTATTGTCCACCAAGCAACAGGGAGATCACCACCAGAGTCACAAGACCCAAAAGGCCAATAATCCTGTCCAGCACAACCGTCGCCACGCCTTCCGCCTTCTTCTCGGCATTATAGCTTGCGACGTAATATGAGCGAATGACGTCCCCTGCGGCGAGCCCACCAGGCATGAACTGAGAAAAGAAGAATCCCACCAGGACGAAACGAAACGTCCGGAAGAACGGGATGGCTATATCGTGCGCTCTCAGGAGCCTTCTCCATCGCCAGGTGGTCAGCGCGAAAGCCACTCCTACAAGAGCCGCCGCGGCCATCAGCCAGCCATACCTCTCGCGGAAGGATGCCGCCATCTGGCTGCCGCATTTTCCCCAATCAACCTGGTGAAAGACGAGATAGATAAGGCCCGCACTGACAGCGATCTTCAGCAGAAGCGTGAGGTGTTTTTTGCTCATAGAACCGTCTCGGTCGCCCCGGCAGGATTCCGGTCCTACGCGGCGGGAAAGGCGGCGCCGCTCACCCTGTTCGGGAGGCCTGCTCTTGCTCACATGAAAGACATTCGCGGATGTACTTCATCCCCCTAATGACATCTTCCTCGGGGGCTGAAACAAACGCCTCCACAACCCTGATCGTTTCCCTCTCGAGATAGGGTTTCAGCTTCGTAAAGTCGAAGTCACCGGTCAGCGGCACCCTGTGGTCGCTCACCCCTATGACATCGTGCAAATGGATTCCGAGCATACGACTCGAATACATCTGCAGGAACGATTCCTGTGGCATGATATCCAGCTCCTCGGCGCACTGGGCATGTCCCACATCGTGCCAGTAGTACACGTTTGCCCCTTCAAACTTGTCCAATATCAGCTTAACTTCGTCGAACGACGGAATGTCCTCCACGAAATACCTGTTCTCTATCCCTATCTTAATCCCTTTCGGCTCCGAATAAGCCAGCAGCTCATCCAGGCTCTTGTACAGGACATCCAGATGCCGAAACCTTCTCTTCTCCCGCTTCGCGAGAAGCTTTCCCTTCACTTTCTCGTATCGCGGAGTGCCTTTCTCTCCCGCACTATAGAGCCGGATGAGAGTTGGAGTAAGAAGTTTCATCTCGACCCGCCCGAGGTGCATCACCATGGCCCCGGCGTCGAATCTCTGTGCCGTGTCAATCGTCGCCTTGGTCTTCCTCACGGCCATCATCCTCTCCCGCCGGTCCAGAGAAGCGGGCGAATATATGTCCGGCCCCGGCATCGAAGAGGGCAGCCACTGCATTGCCGGGCAGAAGTTGTGCAGGCTGCTCACCTTTATTTCTCCCCTTTCGTAAGCTTCCAGCATCCCCATCACCGTCGCGATGTTCAACGAATGACCGAGCTCCAAGCACTCGAACCCCAGGCGACGCGATTCCTCAATCATTTCCTTTGCGTCGCTTGTTTTTCTAACGTTCCACGCTGTAGAAATCGCAAACATCTCGGCCCCTTCATCTCTCGCTGAGCCTGACGCCCTCCTTCAGAAGAAGAGCCGCGCATACCCCTGAGCCTTTCACAAGCCGCCCCTCTCGCCTGATTGTCGTCACCCCGCAGGAGGGGCTTCGAGCCTTGAAAATCCCTTCTCGGATGCCCATCGCGCGAACGACCGCCAGAGCTCGCCACGCCCCACGAACGAAATGCGCCGTCACATCCTCCCCCTTCTCATTCACGACGCGGCTTCGACCTGCCAGAACGTCCTCGCCGCTGCCGCTCTCTATCTCCGAAGGCGTCCTCGGCGTAGGCAACCCTCCGACCGCCTCCGGGCAAATCGGAAATGCCTCGCCGCTGCGTGACATCCTCTCTATCTCCTCGTCGAGGCTATTTGTCCCGTCGTAGCGACAATTCAAACCCGCCAGGCACGCGCTCACGATCAGCATGGCGACACCACCCTCATCGAACCACCCCTTGTCCCCACGGAGGCAGAAAAGACCATTTGCAGATGACCTTCCCCTTTAGGTTCTCGAAAGGCACGAACCCCCATCCCCTGCTGTCGAAACTGTTCTCCGTCTTGTCTCCCAGCACGAAATAGTGCCCCTTCGGCACCGTGAACTTCTGCCCCTTTATCCCGTACGGCCAGTTTCCCCTGACGCTTTGGTGGGGGGCGCCCTTCTTCAAGGGCAGCCTTATCCCCAATATTTTGACGTAGTCCCACTCCTCAAGCCGCACGGGCTGTCTTTCCGGGGTATTCTGATAATGGATTTTCGGCACGCGGTCCGGCCTGTTGAGAAGCTCTGCTTTCTCGCCCCCACTCCTGTCCGGCACGTACTTGTATATTTCGCCGTCCTGTATCTCTAAGGTCTCCCCCGGCAGCCCGACAACCCGCTTGACGAAGTTCCTCGGGTACTGGCTGGCGTCGGTAATGCCCCGGGTCGAGAACACAGCCACATCCCAGCGGTGGGGCCTCGATATTTCGACCAATCTCATCCCGGTGAACGGAACCCTCAGACCGTAGATGAACTTATTGACCAGAATCTTGTCTCCAATCTGGAGCGTGGGAATCATGGACCCGGACGGAATCTTGAAAGGCTCAACGACAAAATGCCGGATCACCAACGCTATCAGCACTGCCGTTCCCAGAGAATAGACCCATTCCCCAACAGCCTCCCTTTTCGTCCTCGGAATGTGCCTCGCGACAGTTTTCCGCAGGGCCGCCGCCGCCTTCTCGACCTGCTTCTTTGCTCGCCGAGAGATAGCCCGCTCCAGTTCCGCGACCCGCTCTTCCACCTCCCTTTTGCCCTCCGCAGTAACGCGGTTCGACTTCTTTTCCAAAAAGTTTTTGGCTTCCTTAAGCAGCCGTTTCGGTCTCATCAACATAGCCTTTCGTCAATTGATAGCTTTTCTCACAAAAAGTGCGCTTCACTCAGTGCTGCGATTCATAAGTTTGGTCACGTATTCTTTTTTCGACAGCATAACAGGATGGACATGATAATTCGAGAATCCTGTTTATCCTGTTATCCTGTCAAAGTACTTCCTTTCTCAGAGCACCATAGTAACCGTGTTTCCGAATCCATGTGCTCAGCAGGGAACACCTCCCTCGAGAAAGCACGCAGCGAGATGCCCCCCGCCGCGGTCCGTCAGCAGCGGCTCTTCCGCCTTGCAAATATCCATCACGTAGTTACAGCGAGTGTGAAACCGGCACCCCGAAGGGGGATTCACCGGCGAAGGAACGTCCCCAGGAAGGATAATCCGCTTTCTTTTTGTTTTCGGGTCCGGCACCGGGACCGCTGACAGCAATGCCACCGTGTACGGGTGCTGGGGATGCTCGTAGATGCTTTCGCCGTCTCCCACCTCGACAATTTTCCCCAGATACATGACCGCCACCCTATCGCTGACATGCTCCACGACGCTCAGGTCGTGCGCGATGAACAGGTACGAAAGCCCGAAGTCCTCCTGAAGCTCTTCAAACAAGTTGATAATCTGGGCTTGAATCGAAACGTCCAGCGCCGAGACCGCCTCATCGCAGACCACGAACTTCGGCTTCAGCGCTATCGCACGCGCTATCCCGATTCTCTGCCTTTGCCCGCCGCTGAACTCGTGGGGATAGCGGTTGATAGCCTCCCCCGAAAGCCCCACTTTCGCCAGCAGCTCCTTTAGCATTTCCTTTCTCTCTTTTCTCGTGCCTATTCTGTGCACCGCGAGCGGCTCCCCGACGATGCTTCCCACGGTCATCCGAGGGTTGAGCGAGCCAAAGGGGTCCTGGAAGACTATTTGCATGTTTCGCCTCATCCGCCGGACCTGCTTCCTACCCAGCTCGAAAACCGACTGCCCCTCAAACCGAACGTCGCCCTCCGTCGGCTCGAGCAGCCGCAAAATCGTCCGACCGGCCGTCGTCTTACCGCATCCGCTCTCCCCCACCAGCCCGAGCGTCTCCTTCCGGCCGATTGTGAAGGAAATACCATCCACCGCTCTCACATATCCCTTAGCCCTCGAAAAAAGCCCTTTCCTGACCGGAAAGTACTTCTTCAGCCCAGAGACTTCCACCAGCCGGTTGTTCTCAGCAACATTTCCCATGACGCAAAAACATCGCCTCCCCGCCTCCCCCGCCGAAGCCGAGCTCAGCCGGAGTACAGATGGCAGGCAGCCTTATGCCCATCCTCAATTTCCTTCAATGCGGGTTCTTTCTTGCGGCAAACATCCATCACACGCGGACATCGCGGATGAAATCGGCACCCCGATGGAAAATAGAGCGGATTCGGCACATTCCCCGGGATAACAGCCAGTTTCCCCTTCTTCTTCTCGATTTTCGGGAGCGAATTGAACAATCCCACCGTGTAAGGATGCTTCGGCTCGCTGAAGAGCTTTTCAACCGAGGTATATTCGACAATCTTCCCCGCATACATCACCGCGACCGTGTCCGCCGTTTCCGCGATAACGCCGAGATTGTGCGTGATAAGCAAAATGGACATTCCCAACTGCGCCTGAAGCTCCTTCAGGAGGTCCAGCAACTGCGCCTGGATGGTCACGTCCAGCGCCGTCGTCGGCTCATCGGCTATCAGCAGCTCCGGATTACACGCCAGCGCCATCGCGATCATCACCCTCTGCTTCATGCCCCCCGACATCTGGTGCGGATATTCGCTGATTCTTTGCTCTGGAACCGGTATCCCCACCCTCGAAAGAAGCTCTATCGTCGTCTCCCTCGCTTGCCTTTTTGACATCTTCTGGTGCAGACGCAGAACCTCCATGATTTGATTGCCGATCGTGAAAACGGGGTTGAGGGAGGTCATCGGCTCCTGAAACACCATCGAGATGTCGTTGCCGCGGACCTTGCGCATCTGCGGCTCCGAAAGCCTCAGGAGGTCTCTCTCGCCGAAGTAAACGCTGCCGCTTTCGATCTTTCCCGGAGGGGTGGGCACCAGCCGCATTATGGAAAGGGCTGTGACACTCTTGCCGCAGCCGCTTTCGCCGACCAATCCGAGCGTCTTGCCCCTCTGTATCTCAAGGCTGACGCCGTCAACAGCTCTCGCCGTTCCTTCGTCTATATAGAAATATGTCCGTAGCTCGATTATCCGTAACAGCTCGCCGTTTTTTTCCATATCTTTGCCAGACCCGGTCCATCTCTGCCTATTCTCGGGAACGGTTTCGCCGTGACGAAGTGCCGGTCGCGGCTGGCGCGAAAACCCAAGCTTGGGCAATCCGTGTCGCGCGGCTAAACCCTCCAAATCTCGTCGGCGGTTTGGGCCATTTGGCGCTGCCTTGTGTCCAACTCGGCGGGCCCAAATTCATCGTAAAGCGCGAGGGCACGGTTCAGGGGCAGCGCAGACTTCGCGTACATGTCTCTCTTGACGTCGTAGAACCGATTAGACAGCTTTCTATTATAGCCTTTGTCTAGGATGGTCATGTTTCCCAGCCTGGGTACCAGGTCCCGGGGTTCCGCGTTCCTTTGCGCAAGGAAGGCTGTCCAGTTCTTGTCGGGCCTCTTGGGTATCACGTGTTCTAGGGTCACGTTCGTGTCGGTCTTGAGTTCCCTCTCCCCCCTCTGCTCCAGAAGGTGGTTGTTTATTCTCAGCAGGATGTACTTAGCCAGCGCCGAAGCCCTCACTTCCATAGCTGCAAAGGAAGTCACAAACGACTCGCTGGCGGGAGACAACGCTCTCAGCTTGGCCAGGACCTCATGGAGGGACATTGACCCCGTCCTGAGGCGAATCGAAAGCCTGCTGTAGACGCCTTCCTGTTCGTTTGGATTGAGGCGGCAAACAGTATTGTACCGAAAGCTAAGGTTGACCACGCTCCTTAGTAACTCCTCGAAATCCCGTCTTCTGTCCTTGTAGAACGCCCCGTAGCCAGCCATGAGCAGTACGTACGCCTGTTCCACGCCCAGGACCTGGAGGTCCTCCAGTAACCTGTTCGGTTGTGTGTCTCCCCAGAACTCCCGACCTGGACTGGACAGATTGGCGTAAACCAAAGCGTCCCCGGACAGCTCCTTCATGAAACGCTTGACGTCGCGCGCTTTGACCCTGGCCTTCAGCTTTGCATACAGCTGCTGCTTTCTGGCGAGCTCGTAGCGTGAAATCCCAAAGTGCCTCAGGAACTTTGTTGCCCGATGGTCCCCGACCTGATCAACTACCTCACGCCACATGGTCTCAATAAGCTGGAAGTGCTCGCCGGCGATCGAGAAGACATAGTTTTTCACGAGATCCGTGACGCTTAGGTCCAGTCCCCTATCGTTGAGCGCCTCGAAGAGAACGTGGGCGTTCTCCTCTGAGTCGACCTCAATCCTGATCAGCACCAACCTCTTCGTGAGCGCACGAAGAAGACCCCTCACGAACGCCTCGCCCCCCTTCAACAATCGCTGCTCAACCTCCTTCCTCAAAAAGGAGGACGCCGCCCTGATCAACTTATGGGACTTGCGCGCCGGCTCAGGCAGGCCGCCCTCGATGACCACCTGATTGAAGAAGCTGGTGTCCTCCCTGTTCAGCATCAACTTGGGGCTCACCCGCAGAGTCTCCATATCTCTGCTGCGCAGGGTGCGGCTTATTTCCTCCACCCAGTTTCCGGCCTCCTGCATGGTGCTCGACCTCAGCGCGTCCCTCAAAGCGCCAAGAAGCAAAAGAAACGTCGCAAGCCTCTGCTGTCCGTCGAGAAGAACTACCGAGTTGCCCTCCCTGGCGGGGATAACGACCATCGAACCCATGAAATAACCTGTGTGCCCTTCTGGGTCGCTGCAAAGGTCCATGAGGTCGTACCAAAAATCCCTTACCTCCTGCTTTTCGCGCCATGAGAAGTCTCTCTGAAACGGCGGAACCGTGTAGACCTTCTGGTCATTTAGTAGCTCCCCAACTGTCAAAGTCACCGGGATTATGTTCATAACGATGCCTCCCAGACCGCCCGACGCGCGCGGGGCTCGGCACCAACGGCGCCATCCCAGCCAGCATGCCCTGGTACGGAACGATCATGGCCGACCAATCCGAGCGTCTTGCCCCTCTGTATCTCAAGGCTGACGCCGTCAACAGCTCTCGCCGTTCCTTCGTCTATATAGAAATATGTCCGTAGCTCGACTATCCGTAACAGCTCGCCGTTTTTTTCCATATCTTTGCCAGACTGCACGCATCGTCTCTATCTGTTCTCGCCGGCGCCTTCATCCTCGCCCGGCGGCGAGGATTCTCTCCGTACACCGTCGGTCTTAGGCCCGTTGCCCCTACCCCCGTGGAGGAGCAGGGTGCCGGTCCCTTAGTAAACCCAGAACGATAATCCCTATAAGGCCAAGAAAAGCGAGCAGGCAAAGCCACGCGGAGTGCCCCTTGGCCCTGGCATAATATGCCAGCCCGGCCATTAGCAGGGCTGTTCCCATAAGGGCTATCAGTCGGTCGCCACTGATGACGCCGGTGAGCTGGATCACGATTCCCGGCACTCCATACGTAAGACTTTTCCTATTCAGTTCTTTTATCATCCCGTATCATGCCGCTTGCCGACCTGGCGTCCCGGATTTCCAGCGAGCATGCCAACGTGGAACACGTTTTCCAAACCGAAACCCGGCAGGGCCCTACGAACTGGGAGCTTCACCGCCTGCTTCAACGGGAGAAAGTGCCTTTTCCTCGGGCGGAGACGGCGACTCGCTCTTCGCGGCGCCTTTCTTCTTAGCTTCACCGCTTGCCTCGACGGGAGAAAGCGCCTTTTCGCCGGGGGGCGCCAACTTTCCAGTTCCCGCGGCGCCTTTTTCCTTCACTTTTCCTCCCGCCTCGACGGGAGAGAGCGCCTTTTCCTCCGCGGGAGCCACCTTTTCCGCTCCTCCTTCGACCGGGGAGAGAGGACTCTCTTCTTTCTTTTCCCCCGCTCCTTCTTGGGCGGTGGCAGCAGGCTCCTCCTTCCCCGTCGGTTTCTCGCCGACGTCTTCTGTGTATTTCTTCTCCTTAGGGATGGGGGACTTTCTCGCCTGGAGCGCTGCCAGCGAGATGCACGTTATCGTGAAAATCACCGCCAGAACCGCAGTTGTCCTCACCAGAACCGTCGAGGTGCCCGCGCCGAACAGCGGGGAGCTACCGACGCCCGCCCCAAAAGCCCCGGACAGCCCGCCTCCCTTCGCCGCCTGCATCAGGATAATCACCACCATCAGGAACGCCGCGAAAATGTGTATCCCATACAGCAAACCTGAAAAAATCGAGCCGAACAACAAACCGCAAAACATCGAGCTTTCTCCTTACCTCTTCGCTTGAAGTAATCCATCCAAACCTGCAATTGCAATTTGCATGCCACGCTGATGGCACGCCGCTCACGGGCCCTGCTTCTCAAACCGAACTATTCTCTCGAAAGAATCCGCGTCCAAACTTGCCCCGCCGACCAGACCGCCGTCAATATCCGGCTGCCGCATCAGGCCGTAAACGTTCTGCGGCTTGACGCTGCCGCCGTAGAGGATTCTCACCTTTTCCGCCACGTCCGAGCCGTATCCGTTCGCCAGCAGCCTGCGAATCAGCGCCTGCACCTCGTTGGCTTGCTCCGGCGTCGCCGTCATGCCCGTCCCTATCGCCCAGATAGGCTCATACGCGAGGACCGTCGCGAGCATCTGTTGCTCATCCATCCCTGCGAGGCTCTCTTCAATCTGCGTGGTCACAACCTCTTCCGTTTTGCCGGCATCTCTCTCCTGAAGCGTTTCGCCCACGCAGAGTATCGGCGTCAGGCCCGTTTTCAAAGCAGCCTTCGCCTTTCTGTTCACATTCTCATTCGTCTCCCGGAAATACTGTCTCCTCTCCGAGTGCCCCACGATAACGTACTCGCATCCGACGCTCTTCAACATCGGCCCGGAAATCTCGCCCGTGAAGGCGCCCTTATCCTCCCAGTAGAGGTTCTGCGAACCGACGCCTATCCGGGTGTCCGAAAGCAGATTCGCAACCCTCTCCACGTACAAAGACGGCACGCACAAAACCACGTCCGCCTCGTCGAAATCCCGCAGCCTCTCCTTCAGCCCGGAAGCCAGCTCCTCCGCCTCCGGCAGCGATTTATTCATCTTCCAATTGCCTGCAATCAAAGCTCGTCGCACTTTTTTCCCTTTCTTCTCTCTCACGGCAAGGACCGCTTAGTGCTCCCATTCATAAACTCGGCGACGTATTCTTCCTCTGACAGGATAACCCCGCGTTCCGCGGGGCTCGACGATGAGCCAACCTGTTTCGCCTCAGCCATGACCGGGCCGCAAGGTCTCCAACAACTTCTGCGTCAATTGCTTGGCCTTCGTGATCTTTCACCCAGCGGCCCTCGGCCTGTGATTTACTGGATGGCGCACGTGCCTGGAACTATCCTGTCTATCCTGTTATCCCGTCAAAATAGTTCCTTTCGCAGGACCATTATACGTCACCGTATTTTCGAATTGATGTATTTAGGAGTTGCGTATCTGGTTTACTGCCTCTGCGCTCTCTGCGCGCTCAGCGGTAAGTCCCTATTTCTCCGTCAGCGCCTCGATGCCCGGCAGCGTGCCCAGCTCGATATACTCGAGTGAAGCTCCTCCGCCCGTCGAGATATGGCTTATCTTATCGGCGACGCCGCTCATCTTGATGGCGCTCGCCGAATCGCCTCCCCCAACCATGGACACCGCATCCGATTCCGCAATCATCTTTGCGATGGCAAACGTTCCCTTTGCGAAATTCGGCTTCTCGAAAACGCCCACCGGCCCGTTCCAGAGAATCGTCGCCGCTTTTTTGATATATTCGCCGAACTCCTCCACGCTCTTCGGCCCGATATCCATTCCCATCCAGCCATCGGGGATTTGGTCAGGACCCACAACTTTTCGCTCTGCATCGTCCTCGAAGGCATTGGCGACGACAAGGTCCGTCGGAAACACCAGGTTTACGCCCCTCGCCTTTGCCTTCTCCAAAATCTCTTTCGCGAGGTCAATCTTGTCCTCCTCGACCAGCGAAGTTCCGGTGGACTTTCCCTCTGCCCGCAGGAACGTATAGGTCATCGCCCCGCCGATGATGAGGTCGTCCGCCTTACCCATCAGACTCTCCATGACGCCTATCTTCGTCGAGACCTTCGCCCCGCCGAGAATAGCTAAGAACGGCCGCTTCGGCTCCGCAAGAGCCTCGCCCAGGAACTCCACCTCCTTCCGCATCAGGTAACCGAGGGCGCACTGGTCGAAATGCTTCGTTACACCTACTGTTGACGCATGCGCGCGGTGCGCGGTTCCGAAGGCGTCGTTGACGTACACGTCCCCCAGCCTCGCCAGAGACTCGCAGAACGCCGGGTCATTCGCCCTCTCCTCCTTATGAAACCGGAGATTCTCCAGCACTAGAATCTCACGGTCCTCCATCTCCTTCACAAGGTTCTCCACCTCCGGCCCGATGCAGTCCGGCGCCATGAAAACCTCCCCACGACAGAGCCTCTCCAGTTCCTCCGCTACGGGTCTGAGCGTCAGCTTCTCGTTCACCTTCCCCTTTGGCCGCCCCATGTGCGACATCAGGATGGCCTTCCCGCGATGCTCGGTGATGTATCGGATCGTCGGCAGCGCCGCCACAATCCGCGTATTATCTCTGACCTTCATGTTTTCATCCAGCGGAACGTTGAAATCCACTCGCGTCAGAACGCGCTTCCCTTTCACATCAAGGTCTTCTATGAAAAGTTTTGTCATGGCTGCGATCCTCGTTCGATCGTCCGCGACGCCGCTGTGCGACCTGCCCACGGAGCAGAATGCTCGCACGTTCGTCTTACGAAGATAAAGCAACCACAAAACGGCGGCTACCGCCGAAGCACCCGCTTCAACGGCCCCGGCCGCCAGCTGGTCCGCTACGTAACCCGCGGCGAGGGGAAACGCAGAGAGCGCCACGTTCAGCAAAACGACTACCTGCGCGCCCACCCAAGCCCAGTACCTGCCGTACCTGAGCCCAGCGAGCAGTGCGAGGCTTACCGGCAGGAGCAGGAATTGCAGCGTGTCCGCCGGGCCCCAATCGGTGGGCGGCCCCCCGCCGAAGATAGCTAGCGAGGCGAGGAACCCGGCCGAACCGAAAAACAGACCCACGGAGGTTACAATTGCCAGGAAAAGCGGACGCAGGTTACCCCGGCACGCCCGACAGCGCGCTTGCCCGGGCGCGTTGTCCTCCCCGCATTTGCCGCACCTCACTGTTATCGCCTGCATCAGTTCGTCCTCCCTTTTTCGAGCGTTCTAGACTCATGGCGCCCGGCGCGCGCCCCTCAGACCGCAGCCACCTTCAGGACCAGGGCACGGCACCGAGTAAGCCCATTCCTTATTGTAGCAGCCGCAAAGCTTCGCCAGATTGTTATCGGTCACCAGCTAGAGAGCGCCACACGTTTCCAAGTATCTTTGCTCACGCAAACGTACAAATAACTGGAATCGCAGGCTATGTCGCCGGCCGCTCCCGGCGAGGGTGAGGATTTTGGTTGTTTGCTCCAAGCGTCTATCTTCGACCAGGCAATCCCAGCCGACGGGCTTATCTGCGTGTCAGTGATCGTTCCATCCCTAATGTCTCTCCCTGTGATCCTAGTTACTGCAGCCATGACGCGTCCCTCCTATCCGAATCGTTATCACCGATTGCCGCCTTGCTGCTGGGGTGGGCATTGAATTTCTTGTGCTTTTTTTCGTAGCTTCCAGTTGCTCGATGCGAGTGACCTCCGGCACGTCCGCGCGTCAGATCATAACCCGCCTCGTCATTCCGACGCAAGCTTGTCCAAGAACTGGCCCACGCCCACGCTCTTGAATCTTACGGCTTCGAGGAGGTCCCGAATAGCAGGATGCTTGGGAAACCTCCACCAAGATTTCTTGCCCTCGTCTGAAAGCTCGAGTGCCACGTCCTCTTCCCAGTACCATAGGTGCTCTTCCGGGCAATACTTGGACCTGTAGGTATATAGACGAATGACCCCATCAGCCATCGTTGCCAGGTAAACCGTGTCCACAACAATTTCGCTGGGCCAGGTGATATCGCCGGTGGGCGACGATGGCTTCCACTGTAGAACCCCGTGCTGGGTCTTTCGAATCAGCGACGTAATTGCCGTTGTGATTCGGTCTTGGTACTTCATCGTCGTCGCCTCCACTGGATTTTTCGGACCTTAAGCAGGGTCCACACCGTAATGCCCAGCCCAAGGATGGAGCTAAGGTTGCCAACCAAGTCCAGTCTATCGGCCATACTCCTCTCCGCCGTTGCCTCAATGTGGGAACCTCACCAAGAAGCTAACCGGGCCTCTCATTATCCCGCCATCTTCTCAATCAGGTCCACGCACCTCACCGAATAAGCCCATTCGTTGTCGTACCAGCCGCAAACCTTCACCAGGTTCTCACCGATAACCATCGTCGAAAGGGCGTCGAAGATGCAGGAGTGGGGATTTCCGACTATGTCCTTCAGCACAATCGGGTCCTCGCAGTACTCCAAAATCCCTTTCATCCTCCCTTCTGCCGCTTCCTTGAAGGCGGCATTGATTTCCTCCTCCGTCGTGTTCTTTTCCAGCACCACCACTAAATCCGTCAGTGACCCGACGGGCGTCGGCACCCTCAGCGCCATGCCGTTCAGCTTCCCATCAAGCGCCGGAATAACCAGCCCTATCGCCTTCGCTGCGCCCGTCGTCGTGGGAATGATGTTCACAGCCGCCGCCCTCGCACGACGCAGGTCCTTGTGTGGAAAATCGAGCAGCCTCTGGTCGTTCGTGTAGGAGTGAACCGTCGTCATCAACCCCTTTACAATCCCAAAACTATCGTTCAACACCTTCGCGAGCGGCGCGAGGCAATTCGTCGTGCACGACGCGTTCGATACAATCTGGTGCTCGTCGCTATACGTCTCGTCATTCACACCCATCACTAACGTCGCGTCAACCTTATCCTTCGCGGGTACACTCAAAAGAACCTTCTTCGCGCCCGCCTCGAGATGTTTCGCTATCTGATCTCTTTTCCGGAATACCCCCGTGGACTCCAGAACGTACTCCACCCCAAGCTCCCTCCACGGCAGCTCCGCGGGGTCCCTCACGCTCAGAACCTTCAAGCTATCCTCGCCCGCGACGATGTTTTCCCCGTCGAGCTTCACCTCGAGGGGATACTTCCCAAACGACGAATCATATTTCAGCAGATGAGCAAGAGTTCCAGCATCCGTCAGATCGTTCACAGCGATGACATCGAAACCGCCCCTCTGCTGCATCTCCCTGAAGACCATCCGACCTATCCTGCCGAAACCGTTTATGCCAACCTTTATTGCCATAGAATCTTCCTCCTTGCCGCCTAATCCTGTGTTCCCAAGCACTTATTGGCCTTTTCGGAGATTCTCCCACACATCCCCCACCCTGTCAAGCCCTTTTGGGTGCGGCTCGTAGTCCCTCAGTCTGAGGGGGAAATGAACTCACCGCAGAGAGCGCGGAGAGCGCAGAGAGCAGGTCCGCGGTTTTCCCATACAATTGTCCGGGGGCCTCGGCTTATCCGTGCCGCCGAGCTTCCGTTTTTGTGGGGCCGCCCCGCCCTGGCGGCGCTGTCGCGCGGGCGTCTCGCCAACGGCTATATCGAGGGGCTCCCTTGCCCTCGACGGGCTCCGGCTGCACCCTTCACGGCAAAAAAAGCCGTGCCCCACGTGGCATCCCGCTGGAGGCGGGACCCGTGGGGACGGTGGGCAAGATACGCATGTCACGGCAGGTGAGGACGGGGTCCCTCTCATTTTTCTCTCTGCGACCCTGCGCCTTTGCGTTGTTCTCGTTTTCCCTTCTTCTCTTCGCCGCCTTCGCGGGGTATCCGCCCAAGACTGAGGCCATACTAAGCTCTCTCTCCTTTCCTTGCTCTCTGCGTTCGGGAGAGTATAATGACCTGCACACTCACGCCAAAATGAGGAGGGTGAAATGAGAACATTTGCCATTTGCTTCCTGTTGCTGAGCCTGATTCTCGGCATCAATTGCGTCGCGGCGGCGAACGATCCGTCGCTCACGTCCGGAGACAAAAGAATGCCCCGCGAGGGAGAATACGTTGACGTGGCGCCGTACGGCTATCCGCTGCCGTCGGAGGACGGCAAAAGCTACGGCGTCATCTGGGAGGACCCGAGAGACATTTTCAAGGTCGTCGTCTCTTATGGAAAGGATATGCCCGAATCCCCAATCAGACAGGCGAAACTCCAATACTGGCAATCGCAGTGGCCACGTCGCCGCATTCCAAGAGACCGAGAATCCGGCGCCGGTAGCTCCGGCTGGCTCGATGTCGGCGACTGGTACAACGGCCAATGGAAAACCGCTGATGTTGACATGAGCGTCGAAGGCGATACCGTCGCCTACACGTTCCACCCCATCAACGCTAAGGAGTTCCCCGGCCTACGCGGTTTCGACGCCAAATATCGCACAACACTCAAGCTCCGGCTCCTTTTCCCCGAAAAGGCCCCAACTATAGAGAGCTTTCAGGTTTTCTCGGACTCCATCTGGCAGCGGGAAGACATCCTCATCGAGCGAGACCCCGAGTCGGCAAAGCACGAAGCCGCCACCCCGAAAATCGAGGCATTCAACGGCCAGACGATGCCGCCGTCTTTCCTGTGCGTTCCCATTGGGGGACCGCGCCAGGTCGCTGCCAAGGAGTCATGGACGAGCGCAGGCTTCCACATCGCGTACACGAGAAGCCCCAACGTCAACTCCTTCGACAAGACCATCGTGACCGTCCGTGCCCCCGCCCGTGCCTTTTCCTTCGCAATGGACGACATCGTTCGTGGTGAAAGGATTTTCATCCCTGACTTCGGCGTTCTTGTCAAAAGAGCGTCCGATCCCGCGACCTACGAATCCGTCAAAGCCGAATGGGAGAAGAAAAAGGGAGCGGACATTTATAGCCGCGTCTTCAAAATGCCGGAGCAAACCCTCCAGCGGGCGTGGAACGCCATGCCGGAAAGGGGCCAGCATTACATCCCGCTGACATGCGAGGGAAGCCGCCAGCATTTCGGCGTGGATGCCAACGGAGACGTCTTCGCGCACGCGGGCTGGGTTCGCCGAATCCACGGCAAAGATAGCGACAGAATTCTCTGGGGCGCAAACGATGTCCGCTACAGCTTCGGCTTCCCGGATAGCAAGCCCGTCAGCCGCCACCTCCTCGACGGTGATCTCCCGATTATCATTACCGAATGGAAAGACGGGGACCTCCTCTATCGCCAGACCTGTTTCACGACGCCGCTCGAAAAAGACATCCTATCCGGCAAGCCGTTGGAAGCCGACGACACCATCGTTTTGATGATGAAGGTGGATTTGCAAAACACCGGAGACACGGAGGCGGTAGCGCCTGTTCGCATCTCCGTCCGGGCCGGCAAACGCCAGCCGCTGCGCCGCCCCTCCGGGAGCGGGTGGATCTCCACTCTGCGCGATGGTCAGCGCATCATCTGGATGGCGGTGGACGTTCCAGTCGGTGATGTCTCCGTCACATCCGTCGGGGATGATGTCCTCTATTCTCTGAAAATCAGGCCTTACCAGAAGCGCTCTTTTTCCATCGAAATCCCCTTCATCAACCTCACAAAGGAAGATGAGATCGAACATCTCTCCGTCAAGCTGGTGAAGATCGAGGAAGAGCTCCGTGGAACTGCTGAGTATTGGCGTCGGCGGGCAGACGCCGGGACGCAAATTCACACGCCGGAGCCGATGCTCAACTCATTCTATCGCGCAGATGCCGGCCACCTCCTCATCAACACCGAAAGAGAGGTCGGCGCCGACCGATACATGGCAAAAGTCGGCACGTTCCATTACGGCGTTTTCAGTAACGAATCCTGCATGATGATCAGCGATCTCGACCGTCGCGGCTACCACGACAAAGCCGAAAAAGCCCTCGAAACCTTCCTCCATTATCAGGGGACCGTCGGTCTCCCCGGCGCATTCTCCAGCAAAGAGGGAGAGTTCTACGGCGCCGGTGGATACGAAATGGGCGGATACAACCAGCATCATGGCTGGGTGCTGTGGTGTATGGGCGAGCATTACTGGTACACCCGCGACAAAGAGTGGCTCCAGCAAGCCGCGCCGAAAATCATCAAGGGATGCGACTGGATCACCCGCGAGCGCCGCCTCCACATGGAAAAATCCGAGCAGCCGCACCGAGCGATTGAGAAGGGGCTGTTGCCTCCCGGCCGCCTCGAGGACATCGGCGACTGGTGGTGCTGGCTCTCCACCAACGTCTATAGCTGGTGGGGACTCGACAACGCCGCCCGCGCCCTCAAGGACATCGCTCATCCCGAAGCCGACTGCGTCCTCGCCGAAGCCGAAAGCTACGGCAAGGACATCCTCGCCGCATTCAACGAAGCGATGATCCGCTCGCCTCTCGTCAAGCTGCGAGACGGCTCCTACATCCCTCACATCCCCTCGCGTGTCCACCGCCGGGGACGCTCCTTCGGCTGGATCACCGAAACCCTCGAGGGCGCCATTCACCTCGTCCGCTGCGGCCTTCTCAAACCCTGGGACGAACGCTCGACATGGATCATGAAAGACTTCGAGGACAACCTCTACCTCTCCACCCAGTTCGGCTACACCGTGCCAGATTTCGATAAGTACTGGTTCGACCGAGGCGGCTTCTCCATGCAGCCCTGCCTCCTCTGTTCCCCCCTCCCCTACCTCTTCCGCGACGAGATAGAACACTACCTCCGCGCCTACTTCAACTCCTTCGCCGTCTGCTTTTTCCCTGACACCGTCATGCTCACCGAACATCCTCTCCCTAAGATGGGCGACTGGCGAGGCGACCATTACAAAGCCTCCGACGAATCCAATTCCACCTTCTGGCTCAGGCTCATGTTCATCGAGGAGGAAGGCGACGAACTGTACCTCGCACGAGCCATCCCCCGCTACTGGCTCGCCGACGGACAAAGAATCGCCATCGAGAACGCCGCCACATACTTCGGCCCCATGAGCTTCGAGATGCGCTCCTTCGTCAAACAGGGCCGAATCCAGCTAACGCTGGACCCACCGACCCGAAACGCCCCGAAAGAAATCCACGTCCGCTTCCGCCACCCCGAGGACAAGCCCATCACCCGCGTCACCCTCAACGGCAAACCGTATCCTCACTTCGACCCCAAAACCGAACTCGTCGAGGTTCCGCCGCAGAAGGAGCAAATGAAGATCGTGGCCCACTACGAGCGTGATGTCAGCCGGAGGGATTGACCATGCCCACAAAACCCGTGCCGGACATACTTCCGGAAAGCATCGACGATGCGGAACTGGCAAATGCTCTTCGAACCTTCTCCGGCGCGATCGGGGAAACCGTCCGCTTCGGGACGCACGTACTGAAGTGGTGCGCGGACAAAGCGACCGCCGGGGTGGAGCAAGCCCCTCTCCTGCTGTCATTCCGCTATGCTATCGAGCTGCTGGACTCGATTTCAATTCTTGTGGAGCAATCCTCGATCGACCCTTGCGGTGTATTGCTGCGCGCACTCGTCGAGATCCTTCTGAATACCCAGTACATGCTCCAAGCCGACACGAAGCGCAGAGCAATGTCCTTTCTGGTCTGCCACCGCCACCAAAAGCTTAGGTGGTACCGGAAGCTTTGTCCAACCGCCCAGGAGGGAAAACAGTTTGAGGCGCAGGTCACGAAAGACCGCGTTGCAGGGAAGATGCGGATCCCTAGGCCGCCAAAGTTGGAGCAACGGATCGCCAACCTTCAGGCGCTGCTCAATAGGCCGGCCTACTTGGCGGCAGAAGCTGAATACCAGCGCCTGCGATCCGCCGGCACTCACAAACCTCGCTGGTATTCTCTTTTCGGAGGGCCCAAGAAATTAGAGCAACTTGCTCACAAGGTCGGCCTCACCGCTGTGTACCAGGTTGTATACCGTATTCTCTCCGGGCTGACACACGGCACCGACATCATACAAGGAAAAATATCTCCGGGTGGCATTCACCAGATCAGGCTGCCCCGGGACGCCCAGACCGTAACTCAGAACGCCATGACATTCGCATTCGAGTTGTACCGGTCCTTCATAAGGTACTATGTGCCGGAGCGCGAACGCGACTTCGACGACTGGTATTTCCGCGAGGTTAGAACCATCTACACCGCGCTTTCCGGCCGGCAGATCATACACGTTGTATAGGTCAACGCCGGCGCGGCCAAGATCCGCGCGAAAGGAGCCCGCCGGGTCCCCGCTGGCACGGCAGAAGGGCGGAACTGGGACAACGCAGGAGAGCTATCGTGAGCGCCGGACACACAAGAAAACCACTTGGCGGAACGCTCTGGCGAACGCTCTTCGTCGTCGGCGCCGGTGCTCTTTTTTCCGTGGCATTGGGGGCTTTCATTCGGCCGGATGCCGTCAGTGCCCTGAAGGCGAAGGTTCGCTATCCGCTGCAAGTGATCTATGCGGAGTTGATCGGTTTCATCTCGCCGGGGCCAAGGTACGTCAGCTACCCAATCCTCGTGAAGCTGAAAGAGCTTGGGGTTGATGCCGGTATCATCATTGCGCTCATTTCGAGCCACGTGCTCATTGAGCCGTCCACTTCCCTGATGGAAGCAGGCTTCTTCGGCTACAGGTTCCCTGTGAAGCGTTTTCTCGTTTCCCTCATACTGGTTTTCCTCGCGGTGATGTTCACCAAACTCCTCGTTGACTGTTTCGGTTGGAGGTTACTTTGAGAAGGCTGCCTTCTGAAGTACGCGTCGGTATTTTCCTGCTCGTGGCGACGGGCGTCTTGGCCATCATCTCGCCTGAGAAAGTTGCCCAGTCCCTGAGCGAGAACTTGGGCATGATCGTCAAGATATTGCTTCTGTCAATCGTCGCCGTTCTCATTTCGGTCGCGATTCATTACTTGGTGCCTCCCGACTTCGCCGAGGCGCATTTGCGCGGGAATAGACTTCGATACCTGGTGTACGCGACGCTTCTTGGGATACTGACGCCTGGCCCGGTCTATGCCGTCTATCCGGTGGTTCTGGCTCTCAAGAACAAAGGCGTTCAGAACCCCATTCTGGTCTCCTACATAACCGGCCAGACGATCATAGGGCCCGCGCGCGTCCCTTTGGAGGTCGGATTGTTCGGAATTGACTTCTTCGCCTATCGTGTTGTTCTTGCGGTCCTGCTCGGGCCTCTCGCGGGTCTGCTCTACATCCTGTTTTCAAAATGGCTTCCAGACAAGGTATGAGCAGGGTGTCAGCCAATGTCCCCAAGACCGGGTGGATTCGGGCCGTGTGGGTTCAGTAAGAAACGTGGAGCGAAGTCGTTTCGCCAGAGGAGCCGCGGGTTTGGAAAGCGCGAAGAGCTGAGACCCGCAGCGAAGAAAAGCCACGACCTGCTCTCCTCGCTCTTTGCGGTGAGCTCATCTCCGCCTAAGACTGAAGAACTACCCGGTCTTACATTTCCGAGACATCTTCTCTGCCGCGTAAGCCCTCAGTCTCGGGCGGGTACGAAGTTGTGAGGGGAAAGAAGGGAAAAGGACGACAACGCAGAGACGCAAAGGCGCAGAGAGGAAGATGTGAAGAACCCCGTCCTGGTCTGCTGTGGCATGGGCATCTTGCCCATGATTCCCACGGGAGTTCAGTGTCGTCATCTATGTAACGCCGCCGTCTCGGCGGCAGTCCTGAGGGCGTCTCGCCCTCGGCGGGGGCAGGATGCCCCCGAGACAGCCGGCAAGATGCCGGCGGTACAATGGCGCCTCGGCGTGGTCTGCGGACTGTGAGGTTCCAACCTCAGCCGCCGGTAGGTGAGGCATTACCATGCCGCCGGAAATCCACTTGACTCGGCGGGGCCTATTTGTTATCGGTTCCGCGAGCGTAACGGCAGTGCGTCAGAAGGGCCGCTGCCAGGCAAAGAACGCTTTTGGCGAGGTCGCCCGGACGGACGGCCTTGCACCACCCCACGCGAGAAAGACGGAGGTCGAGTATGAATAAGAATGTCATTCCCATAGTCATCGTCCTAATAGCTGTCATTGCGTTGGTCCTCATAGTGGTTCTGAAACCGAAATCGGAGCCCCAAATCGGCTTGGTCCTGAAAACCTTGACCAACGAGTTCTTTCAGACAATGGCGAAAGGGGGGAGAGAGGAAGCAGAAAAGCTCGGCGTCAAACTCGATGTCAAGTCAGCCTCGAGGGAGACAGCTTTTGACGAGCAAGCCCAGATCGTTGAAGCCATGGTGGCCAGCAAGGTGACAGCTATCCTCATCGCGCCATCGGACTCGAAAGCCCTTGTCAAACCGCTGCTTGCCGCAAACAAAGCGGGGATTCCGGTCATCAACCTCGACAACCCTCTCGACGCGGATGAGGTTAAGGCGCGAGGCCTGAAACTGGTCGCGTACATCGGCACGGACAATGTCAAGGGAGCCGAGATGTCCACTCGCGAGCTGATAAGAGCAATGGGCGGCAAGGGGAATATTGCCATGCTGGAGGGCATCAGAGCCGCTGACAATGCCCAAAAACGCAGAACGGGTTACCAGAATGCAATTAGTGAGACGAGCGGTAAGGTGAAGGAGGTCGCGCACGACACCGCAAGCTGGGAAACGGAACCGGCCTCCAATGTGTTCGCGGCGATGCTTCAGACCCACCCCGAAATAGAGGGCCTTTTCTGCGCGAATGACAATATGGCGCTCGGAGCTATCAAGGCAATCGAAGCCGCCGGTAAGACCGGCAAGATACTCGTCGCGGGATTCGACAATCTCAAAGCCGTACAGAAAGAGGTTCTTAAAGGGACGATCCATTGCACCATTGACCAGCATGCCGATTGGATGGCTGCGGAGGGTGTTAAAATGGCCTATAAGCTCATGCAGGGCGAGGAAATCCCCGAAAGCGACCGAGTGATGCGCGTCGAGCTGGAGCTGATAAGTAAAGAGGTTCTTCTCAAAAAGCAGCAGGAGAAGAAATAGGAAGCCCGCGGCTCGCCTCGAGCTCCGCGATGAACCTCGGGTCATTCCCGTGCGTCGGCGGTTAGGTTCCGGTGCGGCTCATCTTGTTGCCGGAACGACGACGAGCGTCTGGTTGATGTCCGGCGCCGTAGCGGGGAAACGAAGAATGTCGCCATCGCCGGTGACGACTTCGACGTAATATTCCATACCTACTGCCTTCACTCCCTCCGGCGGAAACTCGACCGAGTAAACTCCTCGTGCCAGATGAATGAGCGGCGCCTTTGTGTACTTGCCCGATGCCATCGCCCGCGAATAGACAGCGGCATCTCTCGGGGCGTCACTGGCAAGGAGAATGACTTTGAGTTTCAGCGTCTCGCCGGCGATGAGACTGGTGCGCACGGTCGGGACGATAATGCGCGGGGGGCCCGCGTAATCGCTCGAAGGGAGCGAGTCGGCAGGCAAATCCTCGCCGAGAATCCGCGACAGCTCCTGACCGGGCCCTGTCAAAAGGGAGGGGAGTATGTGCTGGTCCCAGTTTGCGACCGTTCCCATTTCACCCGTATTGCTGACAGTTTGCAGGAGATGCGAGTAAACCTGTCGCACCAATTTCACCAACTGCTTCCTGAGAGGGAGCGCGGTTCGCCTTGCGAGCTCCGCTCTGCGCTTCGGATTTTTCTCAGCTTTCACTTTCTGCATGGCGGCATTATACGCGGCCCAAGCGCACTTAACGTGAGACGTCGCCCGCATGTAGCGGAAGTTGTTCAGCCAGTAGTCGAACCTCTCCAGGTTGCCCGCGCCTTTGACGCTGGCGCGCAGCGCAGCCAGCTCGTCCACGAAAGTGTATTCCTTCCTGACCTCCTTCCACGGGCGGGTGTCCGGCCTGAGACCGCCGGGACCCCCTACCCAATCGGAGGATCGAGGCAGCACGCCATCAAGCCTGTCAAAGAGTTCTGCGGTCTCTCCTGCAACTTCGCGACCAAACTGGTGGAGCGCCCAATCGCGATAGAAATCCGTCGTCGGAAGGTCTCTGGGCGGAGATGGTGGATCGGCGGCATAATCTCTGTACGCCGGACCGCCGCAGTTGACCTTTTTGGTGAAGCCCGCGCCCCTTATCGAAATCGCCGCGATGCTCGGGTATTCCACCCGATGGACGAAATCAATGTCGAGCCGCCCGTCGCCGACCTCAACGTTTTGGAAGGTGTAATCGAGCGCCTTGTTTTGCCCTACCTCGGCGAAGATGTCCAAATTCTCGATGACTTTCTCGCCTTCGAGCTTCACGTCGAAAACACGCTTGCCTTTCGCCTTGTAGTGCGGCTCGCAAAATTGCAGCGTGACGGCGTACTTGCCGTTCGGCACGGCAAACCGATATGCGGACATATTGTAGCGCACCGTCTGATATAGCGGGTCATTGGCGGTGCCTGAAATGGGATTGTTGGGGAAGGCGGAGACCTGCCCGCCGACGGGGCCCGAAAGGTCGGGTTGCGTCTTGCTCCATTCGCTCTGGTCCCACGCTGCCCGTGCGAGCGCGAGGACGTTCGGTCCCAGGATGCGGGTTCGCCAGTGGATGCCCATCAGACCGGTGCAGCCGTAGCGCAGGGCGTCGGCGGCATCTCGCCGCATGCGGCCCGCCCACAACTGCGGCGAGGTCAGACCGGGGTCGTCTTCCATCCAGGGGATTGCCCACTTGGGTCGCCCTTTGACCTCTGCGAAGCCGGCGTCCACCGGCTCCTTGCCGACCTGACGATTGATGCAACTGAGCGAAATGTCTTTGGGCAAGACCCTGTCAAACATCGCCCGGTCGCCCTGTGGGCCAAGAACCCATCCGCATGTGGCGAGCTGGAATGGGGCTTTGACTTTCTTCGCGGCGGCGATTGCCAGCCGCAGGTCGGCAATTGTTTTCTGCACTTGCGGGTTCGAGGCGCCTTGCCAGGTCCATCCTTCGGGCGTCCAAAACCAGTAGTAGTCGAGCGGATATGTCCTCGTCGCCCTGCTAAAGATTCCTTCGTAGAGCTCCCGGATTACTCCAGGGTCGGAAGCGTCCTTCCCCCTCGCTTTGAGGTGCTCCCGCACTCGCTTCGGAACGGTCAGCGGCGCTTCGGCGCCCACGCAGGTCTTGATGCCAAAGGTATGGGCATAGCGAAACGCCTCTCGCAGCATGGCGCCAGTCCGCTGGAACACCTCATTGCACTCCTCGGGCTTCTCGGGCCGCGGGCACATATCAAGCATAACGTCCGCCCCGTAAGCGTCGCGTTCAAAGAGCTGCGAAGCCCCGAAAATGAAGTCGCCCGTTTTCTTCGCCGAGTAGCCCCAGTTTCCGCGAAGCGTGTTCTGGTAGCTCGCCGGGTAGCTGAACTTGACCCGGCCATGGGAACCGACATCGGCGGGCAACCCTATCCACACGGTTGGCTCAGCGTTGGGATGCCCTTCTGGGTAGGTATGCAGAGCGATAAAATTCATGCGCAGCTTGGACAACTGCGAGATGATTGCCTTATAGTCGTCGAGGTTCCACCAATCCGGGCCCTCGGGGAAATCGTGGAAAGGCTGAATGCCGCGAAGTCGGAACAGCGGCTTTGCTTGCTCGTCCAATTCGGGTAGCTTCAGGGCGATGCGCCCATCGGGAATCGCCTCGCCGTGCAGGTAGAAGCGAACTCCGAGGTGTTCGGCGAAGCGGTAGGCAGCGTAAAGCGTGCCCACGTCGTCGTCGCCGACGATCAGTGCAAGCTTATGTCCGTTCTGCGCGACCGTCTTCAGCAAATAGCCTTGCGCGCCAAGCTCCGCCAGCGAGGGTCCGAGACGAGCAGACTTCGCCAACCGTCTTACAACGGCGCGCTCTTTTTGCGCCACCACAAGCGCGACGGCGCTTTCCGGCAAGGTTTCCGCGGCTCGGACAATCGGCAGCAGTTTTCCCGTCCGAAGATACACATACCGCCGGACTTCCCTCGCGGCCAACGTCTCCAACACCGACGCATCCCTCGGAGAAACTATGCACACAGGTTCGCTTTCCGCCGCATCAATTCCCGAAGAAAGCCGTGTCGCACACGCCGAAACCATTGCGGCAGCAAAAAGTAACATGCACTCTCGCTTCATCGTTTACCCCCATCTTTTTGAAGGTTCTTTAGCGCGGACAGGCGACGGAGCACAGCGCACCGCCACGACTATCTATCTTCGCCGCACATCTTCGCCGGTCATTTCTGAAACTCGCAAAAAGCTGACCATAGTCTATCTCGAACTTCCTTTGCCCGGAGACCGCGAAAATTTGCCTCGGTCCCCGTGCTACTTTTCCACCGCCACCGGCGTCTTGACGTTGGGAAACTGGTTAGCTTCGGCTGTCAGCCCCTTGACGTGCCTCCCCGAGAAGATGCCCGTGCTCACCGCCGGCGCGGGTTTCGAGTTTCCGATGGTGTTTTTGCGGAAAACAAGGTCGTGATGGTGGCCGCGGATCATGACGCACGCTTTTGCGGGGCGCCCCTCTCCGGACAGACCATTGTCCAAGATGAGGTTATTTTCAAAGACGTTGCGGTGGGCGCCCATTGCCTCGGACTCGGGGCGAAACTCCACACCGCATGTGCCGTTGGCGACGATGGTGTTCTTGCGGAACAGGTTATCTGTATCCTTGTGTCCGATGGAGATGCCGACGCCTTTGTTGCCGCGAGCCTCATTGCCCTCGAACAAGCCGTGCTTCACTCGCCAGCAGACGAAGACCCCGTCGCGGCCGTTCCCAATGGAGCGGTTTCTCCGCAGCACCGGATGCTGAGAGCCGCTGCCCGGGTGGAGGCCGTGTCCTGCGTTGTTCTCGCACAGGCAGTCCTCTACTGTCACATCCGGCGAAACTTGAAAACTGATGCCGTCGCCGTTGTAATCGCGGACAACGCAGTTGCGAATCGTGACCGCGTCGCACTTGAAGAGGTAAATGCCGCCTCCGCGGCAGCCGCCCAGCGGCCCGGTCCGGGCGCGGTTACCGTTGACTGTCATGCCTTCAATCGCGGCATTCTTGACTCTCCAACCGCCCACGACAGGGAAAGCGAGTGACGCCGAGGCCTCTCGCGAGACCATGTAGTCAAGATATAGCGGCGCCGAGATGCGAAAAGTTCTGGCATTCACCTGTGCGGTCAGAGTAGCCGTGGTGACCGTGAAGCCTCCGGAAAAGCGGCTGTCCCTGACCACGATGCCGTCACCCACGCGAAAAGCCGAGGGGTCCACAAGCGTGACCTGGCGCTGGTTGCAATCTCCGTCGCACCCCAGGCTGCTGGTGGCGCCGTCGCAAGCCGCAAGCACGGTCCTGCCCGCCACCCCACAGATGCGCACATTGTCGCGCAGCATCAGGGCATTGCGCATCAGGTAGCGCCCGGGGCCGATGTGCACAACCCCGCCGCCGAGACCCGCGACATAATCCACAGCCGACTGGAGCGCCCGGTTGTCGGCGCCTCGGATGTCACCCTCTTCGACAGCCACGCGGATTTCCGCGCGATGCCCCTCGCCTGTCGGCTTGTTCGTATCCGCTTGAGCGATGCCAAGTATCACAGCAGCAGCCAGGAAGGACGCCGCAGCCCGCCTCACGCATCCGCCTTCTCGCACGGTGTGCATAATTCTCCCTCCGTTTTCTTCGCCGATTGTTTCTCTCCTCTGGAGGAGAACATAGCTTATATTGGACGACCACGCTCAGGGACTGATTTTACCATACATTTGTGCCATGGGGGAACCTTGTCCAAAGGTGGCTGCGGCTGTATTTCGGCGGCAACGAAAGCAGGAGAGAGACCTTAACGCAAAGACGCAAAGGAAAGGTATGTATCGAGGGTATAGCTTCAGTCTCGGGCGGATACGCCAACCAAGCCGGGGGAGGGAAAAAGGGAAGAGAAGGGTACCCCCGCGAGACGCGGGGCAGAGTCGCAGAGAGGAGAATGAGAAGGACTCCGTCGTCGCCTGCCGTGGCATGGGCATCTTGCCCATGATTCCCAGACGGACGGGACGCCCTCGGGACAGCCCCGCCCTGGCGGGGCGGCGTTACACTGGTCAAATCCACCCACTCATACGTAGCCGCACCCGGGCTGCACGCTCCTTTACCCACTCCGTAACTAAGTACATGGATTCGCAAATGCGGTGACGTATAATGGTGCCGTGAAAAGAGCCATTTTGACGGGATAATCACGCCATCGGCGTGAACGGGATTGTTCCAGAGACGTGAACCATCCAGTAAATCACAAGCCCCCGGGCGCCTGGGTCGAACGCCTTGGCGCCCTTGGCGTCTTGGCGAGAGAAAATGGAAAAACGGGAGGCCTCTCGCAAAGACGCAAAGTCGCAAGGAAGGAATTGGCGCAGAGGTTGTTCGAGACCTTCCAGCTCGGTCATGGCGGGGTCGAAAGAGATACCGTCATCGTCGAGCGCCACGTGCCGCGGCGTCGAGCGGGTTGTTGTGGCGGCTCAGGAGATACAACTCGTTACCAAGCTCGTCGCGACCAGTAAGCCAGCACGTGAGAAGTTGAGGTAAAGCGAAAGGTCAAGAACCCTTCGCAAGGATAAACAGGATTCCAATAATCATGTCCATCCTGTTATCCTGTCAGAGGAGGAATACGTCGCCGAATTTATGAATCGGAGCACTAAGGCATTGCCTTTGAACTGGGGCGCCGTCCGCCCAACGTCGGACGTTGGTCCCTCACTTCACAGGAGGGGCGACTGGAACAATATTTCCTCGGCTACGGTTGTCTGCGGCCCATGGCCGGGGTAAATCACAGTTTCCGGCGGGAGAGAGAATATGCGGTTGGTGATGGATGCTTTCAGTTGGGAAGCGGACCCTCCGGGCAGGTCTGTCCTTCCGACGGCGCCGCCCTCAAACAGAACATCCCCGCAAAAAAGGACATTGTCAATGAGGAAAGAGACACTGCCGGGGCTATGGCCGGGCGTATGGAGGACGGTAACCCGGAGGCCCGCGACCTCGATGGTCTCATTATCGGCCAGAAAGCAGTCCACGGGAGGCGGAGGCTGCCTCTCCATCCCCACGAAGGCCAGTTGCTCCCCGAGAGCGTTGTAGAGAGGAAGATCGTCCTTGTGACAGCAGATTTCGGCGGAGGTCCTCTCCTTTACTTTGCGGACCGCGAGGATGTGGTCCCAGTGGGCGTGGGTGATGAGTATCTTCCGAATAGATAGGTTGAGAAGAGACGATCGCTCAAGAATAACTTCCGGCTCATCGCCCGGGTCAACGATTACTCCTTGACAACCCTTCCTCTCGGCGACCAAGTAGCAGTTGGTTTCATTAACGCCTACGGAAACCCTTTGGACGATCATTCCTCCGGTCATCCTTCCTCCTGTCGGAATGCGATTCGCGGCGGTTGCGCCCGGAGTCCGGATGTTGGCTTTCCTTACCTCCGGAATCGGATTCGCGGCGGTCGCGCCCGGAGTCCGGATGTTGGCTTCTCTCTTTCTCTCTCTCGGAATCGGAAAGGGCATCGCGGCGGCTGAGGTTTATCCTGCCACGGTCGTCAATATCTGTGACCTTGACCATGACCTCGTCACCGATGTTGAGAACGTCCTGGACGCGGCCGACGCGGTAGTCGGCGAGCTTGGAGATGTGGACGAGTCCCTCCTTGCCAGGAAGAATCTCGACAAAGGCGCCAAATTCAAGGATGTTCTTGACGGTGCCGTGATAGATCTTGCCGATTTCCGCCTCGGCGGTAAGGTCCCGGACGGCCTTGAGGGCCTTTGCGGCTGATTCCTCACTGGTGGTGGCTATGGTGACCTTTCCGGAATCCTCGATGTCAATCACTGCGCCGCTTTCGCTGGTAATCTTTCGTATGACGCTGCCGCCGGGGCCGATGACGGCTCCTATCTTCTCGGGGTCTATTTGGATGATGGTTATCCTGGGAGCGTAGGCCGAAATGGACGGCCTCGGCTTGTCAATGGCGGCATCCATGCGGTCGAGGACGTGGAAGCGGGCGTTTCTGGCCTCGCGGAGGGCATTGGCCATGATCTCACTGGTTATGCCCGCTGTTTTGATGTCCATCTGGAAAGCGGTGAGTCCCTCGCGCGTCCCTGCGACTTTGAAGTCCATGTCGCCGAGGGCATCCTCGATTCCGAGGATGTCCGCGATGATCACATGGCGGTCTCCCTCCTTGACCAACCCCATTGCAATTCCCGCGACAGCGGAAGACACGGGCACCCCTGCGTCCATGAGAGCGAGGGAGCCGGCGCAGACACTTGCCATTGACGACGACCCGTTCGATTCAAGAATGTCGGAGGTGATTCGGACGGTGTAAGGGAATTCAACGTCATTCGGGAGGACAGAAAGGAGCGCTCTCTCCGCGAGGACGCCATGGCCAATATCCCTGCGCCGGGGGCCCCTTATGGGCCTGACCTCGCCGACGCAATAGGGGGGGAAATTGTAATGAAGCATGAATCGCTTCGAGCGCTCGCCGGTGAGAGTATCGGCGCGCTGTTGGTCGGAAACGGTGCCGAGAGTGAGCGTGGTCAGGGCCTGCGTCTCGCCGCGAGTAAAGAGGGCTGAGCCGTGAGTTCGGGGAAGAAGTCCGACCTCGGAGGTTATCGGTCTGATGTCAAGGAGGCCCCGCCCATCGGCTCTTCTTCCCTCGTCGAGAACAAGCGCTCGCAGGCGTTTCTGTTGTAACTGCTTAAAGGCCATCTTGATTTGCGCCTCGTTGTACGCAGCGTTCTCCTCTTCGCCGACCAGCTCCGTCATGAGCCGCTCCTTGAGGGCGGCGGTCGCCTCGTTTCTCTCTGCCTTTTCCAGAGTTGTGACGGCGGCGAGGATCTCCGCACCGACCAGCTCTTCGACTTTTGTCGTCAGCTCTTCGGGGACCGAGCACAACTGGTGCACCGCCTTCGGCTTGCCGCACTCTTCCCGAAACTCTTTGATACCCCGGGCTATTTTCTTTACCTCCCCCTGACCGAGCTCTACTGCTTCGAGGAACGTCTCTTCGGAGACGAACTTCGCCCAGCCTTCGACCATGGTGACGGCATCTTCGGTGCCGGCTACGACCATGTCTAAAATGGAACTCTCCATCTGCTGGTGGGTGGGGTTGATGACGAGATTTCCGTCAACCAGACCGACTTTGACCATGCCGATGGGACCGTCGAAAGGAATATTGGAGATGGTCAGAGCCGCGGAAGCGGCAATGCCCGCCAGGATGTCCGGGTCATTCTCATCGTCCGCCGAAAGAACCTCCAAGACGATTTGCACTTCTTCAAGCATCCCCGTGGGAAACAGAGGTCGAAGGGGGCGGTCAGTGAGACGGCACGTGAGAATTTCCTTCTCGGTGGGCCTTCCTTCCCTTTTGATGTAACCACCGGGGAACCGTCCTGCGGCGGAAGTTTTCTCCCTATAGTCAACGGTCAGCGGGAAGAAGTCTATTCCTTCCCTCGGTTTGCCGGCGACGACGACCGCACACAGAACAATCGTATCGCCATAGCGCACGGTAACGGCGCCGCTTGCCTGCTTGGCCACCTTACCGGCTTCAATGATGAGGTCTCTTTCCCCAAGGGGAATTGACGTTGAATGAATCATCGCTCCTCCATAATGGTTCTGACAACCCTCTCTTCCTCCTTGGTCATCAGAGACGATCCCGCGAGGCGGCCGCGCCCGTTGCGGGTGGCGGTTGTGCTTAAGCCCCGAAAAATAGTCGTGGGATGGTCTCTAATGATCAATGGAAAAAGATCAACGGCGGGTTGTACGGGTTTAGTTTTGCGCTCCCGCCCCAAAGCTGTTCTCTTTGAGCAAAGCGGCGGGCTCATCGTCTAAGATTCAACTTCTTCAAAATTGCCTGGTATCTCTTCGGGTCCTTTTCGTTAAGGTAATCGAGAAGTTTTCTCCTCCTTCCCACCAATCTCAACAGGCCGCGTCGAGAGTGATGGTCCTTCTTATGTTTTTTCAGATGCCCGGTTATCTCGTTGATCCGCTCGGTCAGGATAGCGATTTGCACATCCGAAGAGCCGGTGTCCTGCTCGTGAATCTGGAATTCTTTCGTTATCTCTTGTTTCCGCTCTTTTGCGAGTACCATTCTTGCTCTCCTGCCTCCTCGGGAAAAACGTTGAGAATAATCTTCAGCCCTGATCTACGATTTCTTGCAGCATAGTCTAATGTTACGAGTGCCGTCAATCAACAAATTACATTGCCGGGGCGACCGCTGCTTTTTCCAGCGGGTGCACGCCGGAAAGAATCCCCGGCCATCCTCCCAAGAAAATACCTTTTGACTTCCTCGATGTCCAGCGCGATTTGCCGGGCTAAGTCCTCCGAGGCGGCGAACCGGCGCTCATCCCTGATGCGGCGGTGAAAAACTATTTCAACCTGTTTCCGATAGATGTCTCTGTCGAAATCGAGTATGTGAACCTCAAGCGCCGGTGGCGAAACGCTTCCGGCGGGAAAAGTTGGTCTCCAGCCGAGGTTCAGCGCCCCCGCATGTGTTTCGCCGTTGACGATGACCTCCACGGCATATACTCCTGCCGACGGAATAACCTGCTCGAAGAGCTCGACGTTGGCGGTGCGGTATCCCAGTTTTCTCCCGATAGTTTTCCCGCGGACCACGCGGCCGAGGAGGGAAAACGGCCTTCCGAGGAGTGCCTGTGCCGTGGCGAGGTCACCTCCGAGAACACTTCGCCGCACCATTGTGCTGCTGACGGGCACACCATCAACGACGACCTCATTCACGACCTCAACCCAAAAACCGAGCTTTTCGCCGAGCCTTTTCAGGAGGCTGAGCGTTCCTTTTTGCCCTTTGCCGAACCTCAGACGGGGCCCGGCGACGACTCCCGCGACGCCGAGTTTCCGGCAGAGTATCTCCGCAACGAAATCGCTCGGCGACATGCCCGCGAGGTTACCGTCAAGCTCGGCCAGGAGGCACACATTGACGCCGAGCTCCTGGAGGAGGGAAAGCTTTTGCTCTGTGCATGTGAGAAGGGGAGGAGTGGCGCCCTTTCCAAGCGAGATACGGGGATGAGGGTCGAAGGTCATCACCACGCTCGTAAGCCCGTAGCGGAAAGCCTTGTCAACGAGTGTTGTGATGACCGCCCGATGGCCGAGGTGGACGCCGTCAAAGGTGCCGAGGGTAAGGCACGAAGGGCGACGAAGCCCAGCCACTTTTTTAATGCCTTTTATTGTTCTCATATTCATTTTCTGCGACTCAACGAAGAACGTCCCGTCGGCGCGGCCCCCGGGGCAACCGCTGGCATCTCGGTTCGCTCATCTTCTCTGGTGACGCATTTTCTTATCCATCGCCACCCCTAACCGCATCAGAAGGGAGACTATTTGCTCCGGCGGCATCGCTTCGAGAAACTTGAGACTTCGGGCATCTCGCAGGCAGAAAAAGCCGGACCGGAGACGACAAAGCCGCAACATGCACCCGCTGGTTCCCAACTTCTCTCCTATATCGGCACAGAGGGTGCGGATGTAGGTTCCCTTGGAGCATTCCACGAGAAAAGTCACCTCCGGCAAATTCACGTTGAGCAACTCGATCCTCCTGATGAAAACGGTCTTGGGTTCCCTGGGGATTTCGATGCCTTCGCGATGGAGTTTATACAATCTCTTTCCATTGACCTTTTTCGCGGAAACCATGGGGGGAATTTGTTGAGTCTCGCCCTCGAACTCTCGGAAGCACTTCTGAACGTCCTCCGGGGAAAGAACGGGGCACGGGGCTCGGGAGAGGATTTTTCCTTCTATATCCTGGGTGTCCGTCGTCACACCGAGTAAAAGTGTTGTGAGATAAACCTTGTCATCGGTGATGAAATGTTTGACGGCTTTGGTTGCTTTTCCTATTGCAAGCACAAGAACGCCGGTGCCTATGGGGTCGAGCGTGCCGAGGTGCCCTATCTTGCGGAATCGCAAGGCGCGCCTCATCCTCTGCACGACGCCGTGAGAGGTGATACCCGGGGGCTTATCCACGATGAGAAACCCGCTTGGGGGAAGAGGTGATGTTTCTCGAGGTGCTGTCATTTCATTCCTTAGCGCTCCGATTCATAAATTCGGGGACGTATTGCTCCTCTGACAGGATAACAGGATGGACATGATTCTTAGAGTCCTGTTTATCCTTGCGAAGGGTTCTTGAGCTTTCGCTTTACCTGAACTTCCCGCTGACATGCTGGCTTGCCGGTCGCGACGATGTTGTTAACGAGTTGTATCTCCTGAGCCGCCACAACAACCCGCTCGAGCCCGCGGCACGCGGGGCTGGACGATGACCGTACCTCTTTCCAGCCCGCCATGACCGGGCTGCAAGGTCTCCAACAACTTCTACGTCAATTGCTTGCGCTTCGTGACCTTTCACCCAACTGCCCTGGGCTTGTGATTTACTGGATTGCTCACGTGCCTGGAACTATCCCGTTCACGCCGTCGGCGTGATTATCCCGTCAAAATAGACCGTTTCGCAGCGCCATTATACGTCACCGTATTTGCGAATCCATGTACTTAGCGGTGGTCTTTGGGGCGGCGGAGCTCCCGGCGGCGGCAGCCGCTCTGGCCAACTCTTCGGCAACTGCTCTCATTACTTGTTGTTGAACGGACTCCGGGGAACCGGTGATGATACAACCCGCCGCCGTGCGGTGTCCACCGCCTTTGAAGCGGGCGGCCACTCGCGAGACATCAACAGCGGGTCTTTTTGACCGCAGACTTACCTTGACCGTGTCAGCATCATCCTGCTGCTTGAACAGGATTGCGACCTCAGCACGTTCAACCTTCCTCGGGAAATTCTCGAAGCCATCGGTGTCGAGGAGGGACCCGCCGACTTTACGCAGCATCATGTTGGTGACCCACATGAGCGCGGCCTTGCCGGAACAGCCTGTCTGAAGTGTGGCAAGGGCCTCCGCGAGAAGTTTGTATTTCCGCAGGGAGTGGGAGCCGTAAACGCGATCCGCGACATCCGCGGGGTCGGCCCCTCGCTCCACGAGTTTGCCCGCCGCCATCAGGGTGGACGGCGTCGTGTTGGGGAACTGAAAGGAGCCGGTGTCGGTCAGTATAGCAGTGTAGAGAGGCGTGGCGACATCCGGGGAAATAACGTATCCCGCCCCATCGAAAAGGCGATAGAGCATTTCCCCCACGGAGGAAGCCCGAGCATCAACCCAGTTCAGGCTGCCGTCAATGGCGTTGCCGGGGTGATGGTCAATGTTAATCAGTTTCCCGCAAGGCGGAATTTTTTCCGAAAGCGACAGAGGAAGGCGAGACGCACAGGGAGTGTCCAGAAGGAAAACAACCTGCCATCTGTCTCTTGCGGGGAGGGAATCGCTGATTTCGTTGGCGAGAGTCAGAAAAGAGTACTCCGGCGGTATCGCGCCGGGTGAGAGCAGATGTCGCGACTTTCCGAGGGAGGAAAGCACTCGCCCCAGAGCAACCACGCTGCCGAGGGCATCGCCGTCGGGGTTGACGTGCGTCAGGAGAAGAAACTCCTTGCTCCCACGGATAGCCTCGATTATCTCATTTATTATCGGTTCAAGACGCTGATTGTTCATTCAAACTTGAGGTCGTCTCGGACCTCCTCCGACACATCTTGGCTTTGCGGACGATGCTGCTGTGCTTCACTTTCTGCTATCTCAGCGAGAATTTCGGAGATGTGCATGAAATGGTCAATGGAGGTATCCAGCCGGAACTGAAGCTTTGGCATGTACCTCAGCCTTACCCGTGCGGAAAGCTCCTTCTGGATGAAGCCAGCGGCGGAATTGAGAGTGCGCACTGCCTCCCGCCGATGTTCATCCTCTCCCATGACGCTAACCCTTACAAAAGCTATTCTGAGGTCTTTGGTGAGGTCCACGCTGTTGACTGTAACAAAACCGACCTTCGGGTTTTTGATTTCCCTGCAAACAATATCAGCGATTTCTCTCTTGATTAGTTCGCCCACTCTCAAGGTTCGCCTGGTGGCCATTGCATTCCCCTCTCTGCTTTGGAGTTGAGGACACGCGGCAACCGACCCGATGGAATCCCTCAGCCGCGACGGCTGGCTCAAAACAGGGTCATCCGAACATCAATCAGCTCAACCTGCCGGCAGGACTGAATGAAATTCAGCACGCCGGACAAAACATGGTTTGTGAAGGACCTGGCGGTGCTAAGGTGTGCGATCCCCAACAAGCAATTCTGCCTGCTGGAAAGGTGGGAGATTTCCGATACGGAAACGTTGAACTTGTTTCTTATTCTGTCCTTAATGCTTTTGACTACCATCCTCTTTGCTTTCAAGGAGGTGGCGTCGGGGATTCGCATTTCCACTTCTAAAACGCCGATCGTCATTCCAATGACCGGGAAACTGTCACGTTTCTCAGCCCTGCTGTCTCGAAGGTGAAGGCCGGGGGCTCAGATTTCGATTCAAAGAGTTTGGGGAACTTTCTCGATCACAAAGAACTCCAAAGTATCTCCCTCCTGGATGTCCTCCTGGCCCTTCAGCTTGATGCCGCACTCCATACCGCTCTTGATTTCTTTGACGGTGTCTTTGAATCTTTGCAGGCTGCCGATCTCGCCTTTCCAGGTTTGCTCGCCGTCCCGAGTCTGGACTGCGATTGCGCCGCTCTGAACTTTTCCATCCTTGATATAGCACCCTGCCAGGCGTCCCGCAGCCGAGGAGACGAAGACCTGGCGGATTTCGGCGCGCCCTATCGGAACCTCTCTCTCTTCCGGAGGAAGAAGCCCCTCCATCGCACGCCTTATTTTATCAATAGCCTCATAGATAACATCGAAACTCTCCACGACGACATTTTCGCGGCGAGCCATGTCGGCGGCGGACGCACTGACCTTGCTGTGGAATGCCACGATAATTGCCCCTGAAGCTGCGGCCAGCATTACATCTGAGTCGTTTACGTCACCGACATTACTGTGAATGATTTTTGGGGAAACTTTTTCGGTGTCCAGCTTCTCCAGGGATTGCGAGAGGGCCTCAACGGAGCCCTGGACATCACCCTTGATAATGGTTTTAAGCTCTATTTTCTCCTGCCCAAGCTCCGTCTTGAAAAACTCCTCCAGGGTCATTCTTCTAAGCTCGGCGATGTCCGCCCTGGCGGCGGGCTTTTTCGCTTGCCTGGCAGCTTCCTTGACCTGTCGTTCCGATTCGGGAGAAGACACTTCGGCGCCCACATCTGGAACGCCATTCAGGCCGAGGACTTCAACGGGGGTAGAAGGCCCCGCCTCCTTCAGCCTGTTTCCCCGTTCGTCCAGAAGGGCCCGAACCTTCCCGTGGTATTCTCCAACCACAATGTAGTCCCCGAGATGGAGCGTGCCATCTTTGACGATAATCGCGGCCACGGGGCCCCTCTCAGCCGAAAGGCTCGATTCGATGACCACGCCTTTCGCTCTATCGTCGGGGTTGGCCTTGAGCTCGAGCATTTCGGACTGGATAAGGATCATCTCGAGGAGACGATCAATCCCTTGCCCGGTCAACGCCGAAACCTCCACGCATATCGTTTCGCCACCCCATTCCTCGGGGGCGAGGTCTCTCTCGGTCAATTGCTGGCGGACTCTGTCCGGAGAAGCGTTGACCTTGTCAATCTTGTTGATGGCCACGACCACCGGCACGCCTGCTTCTTTAGCGTGATTGATGGCCTCGATGGTCTGAGGCATAACTCCGTCGTCGGCAGCGATAACTAAGACGCACGTATCTGTTACGTTTACCCCCCGCCGCCTCATTTCGGTGAAGGCCTCGTGGCCGGGCGTATCCAAGAAGACAATGGAATGGTCGTCCACCGAGACTTTGTAGGCGCCGATGTGCTGGGTAATCCCGCCGACCTCTCCGGCAACGACATTTGTCTTGCGAATAACGTCCAGGAGGGAGGTCTTGCCGTGATCAACGTGCCCGACGAAAGTCACCACCGGCGCCCGAGGAACAAGGACCTCTTCCTTCTTGATTTCCTTGAGCTTCTCCGCTTCCTCGACTTCTTTCAGTTCCGGGGCCTCGACCGCCGCAGCCTCGGGGGCCTCCACGGCCTTTTTCTCCACTTCCTCCACCGTAACGGGGAAAGCGAACTCTATTTCATGCCCCAGTTCGTGGGCGATGATCTCGACCGTATCGCGGCCGAGGACGTCGGTCTGGATGACTTTCAATCCGAGCTTCTTGCAAAGCCCTGTCAACTCGGCAGGCTTGATGCCTAACTTGGTCGCCAGGCTGCGAACTCTCAGCAGCCGAGTCAACCGGAGGACTTTCGGTTCGGGAGGCTTCTCGGCCTTTTTGGGCTTGGGCGGTTTCTTAGCCTTCTTCGGTGCTTTTTTGGCGAGCGGCTTGGCGACGCGCTTGGGGGGAGCCGCAGCCTTTTTGGCTATCGGTTTTCGCTTTTTTCGAGGGGGCCTCGGAAGACGAACCGGCCTTGTGAACTCAATACGAAGCCGTTCCGCAATGTCGTCAGGGACAGTGGAGTTCGACGACCTGAGAATGAGCCCCATGATCTCGCACTTCCGCGCCAGCTCGTCCCCGGAGACACCCAGTTCCTTCGCGAGTGAGCTTGCTCTTCGGCCCAATCTATTCTCCTTCCACCGATTCCCTTGCGGCTCTCAAGAGCTTTTGGGCGGTTGCCTTGCCAAAACCGGGCAGCTTTTCCAGCTCTTCCTGTGGTGTGGCTGCAATGGCGTCAACACTTGTGTAACCTGCTTGCTCCAGGACTTCAAGCGCTTTTTCTCCAATCCCCGGCAGGGACAAAAGCTTCTGCTTGCGAATTTCCCGCAGCTCTTCCATTTTTTCTTCCGAAAAGATGTCCACTCTCCAGCCCACCAGCTTCGCTGTTAAGCGAGCGTTCTGGCCCTTTTTGCCTATGGCGAGAGAGAGTTGATCCTCGCTTACGATGACGGCCACAGCTTTTTCGGCTTCGTTCAGTTCCACTCTCTTGAGCTTGGCAGGGCTGAGGGCGTTCTGAACGTACGTAGCTACCTCCTCGTTCCACTTGATGATGTCAATTTTCTCCCCGTTCAGTTCTCGAACGATGTTCTTGACCCTCGTGCCCCGAAGCCCAACGCACGCTCCCACGGGATCGACCTTTTCGTCGGTGGAGTGCACAGCGATCTTTGTCCTGTGGCCCGCTTCGCGGGCAATCCCCTTGATCTGTACTACTCCGTCGCTGATCTCGGGTATCTCAAGTTCGAAGAGTCTCTCCACAAGTATCGGATGCGTGCGAGACACAATGACTTCCGGTCCCTTAACGCCATCCTTGACTTCTGTGATGTACACGCCGATTCGGCTGCCTATGGGGTATCTTTCGCCGAAGGGCTGTTCTCTGGCAGGAAGAATGGACTCAGCCCGGCCAAGGTCAACAATGACGGCGCCGTAGCCTCGGCGGCGGACGACGCCATTGGCCAAGGTCCCAACGCGCCCCTTGAACTCTTCGAATACAAGGTTCCTCTCGGCTTCTCGCAGCCTTTGGATAATTACCTGTTTGGCGGTCTGAGCGGCGATCCTCCCAAAGTCGTGCGGAGTGACCTCCATGCGCACATGCTCCCCCACCGTGGCATTGGCGTCTATGGCCAGCGCCTCTTCAAGGGAGATGCTATTGGGCAGGTCGTCGGATGACTCCGACATGACAAGAACCTCCGCGAACACGTGGATATCGCCGGTCTCTTTGTCTATTTCGACGGAGAGCTCGTTGGCGGTGGGCAAGGTCTTCCTCGAGGCGCTCAGAAGCGAGGATTCAACCGCCTCCAGAATCGTATCTCTGGATATGCCCTTCTCGCGTTCGAGGTATTCGAGAACCGTCAACAGCTCTCTGTTCATCGGCGTCAACTCCGGTGCATTAGCAAAACACTAAACAGAAAAGAGCGGGCACTCGCCCACTCTCTGTTTCTCTAAACAGTGAGTTCACTACATAACCTACGACGCGACAAGCCCTTTGTCAAGAGAAATTGACCGAAAAAGGTAATGCCTCATTTACGGGTGGATACGGAGTTGCGGGATAGAAAAGAGGAAGGGGAGATTAACGCAAAGGCGCAGAGTCGCAGAGAGGAAGATGGGGAGGACCTCGCCTTCGCCTGCCGTGGGATGGGCATCTTGCCCATGATTCTCACGGGAGTTCAGTGTTGTCATCTATGTAACGCCGCCCCGCCATGGCGGGGCAGTCCTGAGGGCGTCTCGCCCTCGGCGGGGGCAAGATGCCCTCCCGCGGAACGCGGGACAGGATGCCGGCGGTACAATGGCGCCTCTGCGTGCTGTGCGCACTCTGCGGTTCCACCCTCAGCCGCCGCTAAGTGAGGGATTACCGATTCACAAGTTTTTTTGTTGACATTCCTGAGGCTTTGGGGCAAGTTGAAGTCCAAGCCGATGTAGGTGAGAGCTATGCTCTCACCTCGCCGGGGGGCACTATTCTTCGTGTGCATCATTGCTGTGGCAGAGAACCGTTTCTTATCGTGAAAGGAGGGGGCAAATGATAAGACTCATTCAAAGCAATTTCTCGACGTTCGCTCTGCGCGTGATTTTCTGCGGTTTCTGTTTAGCCCTGTTTGTTCAAGCGGGTTTGGCCCAGACTGTCGCCCTCGAGGAAGCGCCTCTCAATCCGGAGTTCGTCGTCTGGCAGCAGGAAGGGGGCCACGGGCTTGGGTACATTCCCTCTCCGTTTAAGTGGTCTCACCTTCCACTTCTCCCGCCGGAGGGGCCACCGCTGGAGGGGCAGCCTGCCAGTTATGACCTGAGGACGCGGGGAGAGGTCACCGGCGTTAGGGATCAGAGTACTTGCGGGAGTTGCTGGGCCTTCGCAACGTACGGCTCCCTTGAAAGCTGGCTCCTGAAAACTCAGTCAGAAACCTGGGACCTCTCAGAAAATCACCTCAAAGATGGCCACCTGTTTGACCCTCTTCCGTGCAGCGGGGGGAACTCCGACATGAGCACGGCTTACCTGGTGCGGTGGTGCGGACCCGCTACGGAGACGTGCGACCCTTATGTCGCTGGGGATAGTCGTCCCGCGAACGCCTGCTCCCCGCAGAAGTACCTCGAATCAGCGCTCTGGTTCTCGACACAAACTGCTATCAAAAACGCGGTCCAGACTTATGGGGCCCTTTACACAAGCATGTGCTGGTACGGCGCGCTCTACAACTCCGAAGACCACACATATTATTCCGCTTTGACTAGCTGTCCGTCTGGCCAGGGACATGCGGTTGCAATCGCAGGGTGGGATGATGCCAAGGTGACCGCAGCGCCCAGCCCTGGCGCCTGGATATGCAAGAACAGTTGGGGGACCGGCTGGGGAGAAGCGGGCTATTTCTACCTCTCGTACTACGACACCCTCGGAGGAAAAAGCGCCAGGGCTTTCTGCAACGCAGTCCCCAGTTCCACCACGACCTACGTCACGAACTATCAATACGATCCGCTGGGGCTGACGCAGGGTCTTGGAGTGGGCTCCACGACCCTTTGGGGCGCCAACATCTTCACACCCTCCGCGGACGGCTACCTGGGGGCGGTAGGTTTTTACGCAGCCGCCAACAACACCTCCTACGAGATTAAGGTCTGGGACGATTTCAACGCCGGCACCGGCGAGTTCTCCACTCAGTTGGGTACGACCATCTCCAGTAGCGTGACCAATGAGGGCTACCACACCATTACGCTGCCCTCAACAATAAGCCTGACCAACGGCGATAGTTTCGGCATCCAAGTCAAGTTCACGACCCCTGGGTATCTCTATCCCCTACCGACGGAAGACGTAGTCGCGCTCTACTCGTCCGGAGCAAGCGCCAACGCGGGAGAAAGTTACTACAGCTTAAACGGGACAGATTTCACCGATATTACGACCTACTCGGCGACCATGAACGTGTGCATTAAAGGGCTGACCGTCCCGGAGGCAACTCTGGCCTCCATTTCTTATTTCAGGGCGCGAGGACTCGATTCCGGGGTTGTTTTAGAGTGGGAGACGGAGGCGGAGGTTGATACGGCGGGATTCAACGTCCTGCGGGCTGAGTCCGCTTACGGGCCGTGGGTTAAGTTGAATCAGGAACTGATTCCATCTCAGGGAAGCTCCTGGGATGGAGCTTCCTACGATTTCTCAGATGACAGCAGGGAGGCGGGAACGCCTTACTGGTATTGCGTCGAGGAGGTGGAGACCGGAGGGAGCACGCAGCGGTATCCGGCTCAGTTCGTCTGGGATGAAGGGTTGACCGACGCGGATGGCGACGACATGCCGGACGTCTGGGAACAGCGTCTGGCGATTGATACGGGCAGCGGAGCGGACGCGAGCGCCGATGCCGATGGAGACGGCGCCACAAACCTTCAGGAGTATCTTGCCGGTACCTCGCCGGTTGACGCAGGAGATTGCCCTCGGCTCCGGATTGAGTGGGCGGACGGGGGAGATGTCCCCGTGCTGAGCTGGCGGGGACGAGCCGGAAGGAGATACAGACTGGTCACTGCCGATTCCCTGGCGGAGCTGCTGGGCGGTTCCACGACGGTCCTCTCCACGAGGTCGGCAGGTTCAGACGGCGCCATGAGGTTCGACAACGACCCCGGAGCAGAGAAACGTACCCGGTTCTACCGCCTCATCATTTCGCCGCCCCGGTAGAGGCCGGTGCGAGAAAAAAGGTGCCTTGTCAGATACAACATAGACGGGATAACAGGATGCACAGGATAGAGGATAGACATGACTGAAAAAAATCCTGTTTATCCTGTTATCCTGTCGGAAAAAATACCCCCGAATGAGATACAAAAGAAAACAGCTCGACGCGGTGGAGCTTGGAGACGAGCTGCTGCTGTGCGGGGAGAACGGCGAGCGAGTGCATCGGTTGAATAAGACCTCAGCAGCGATCTGGAAGCTCTGCGACGGAGAAAGGGGTCTGAGCGACATCGCGGCGAGTCTCGCACGGGAATTTCGCGGCGCCTCACTAAAGGAAATCGAAGCCGACGTTCTCGCGGCGTTATTGGAGATGACCGGCCTGGGCATTCTGAGTAGTCGCGGTTGAGGAAAGGAACGCAGCCCGCCTTGCCTCTTTGTTCGTGAAGGCGAGCCGGAGCAAGTTTTTTTGATAGATGATGTAGGAGGAGGGCAGAAATGAGGCAAAGGAACGTGAAAGGCACAACGCCGGGTCAAACAGGGGAGCTTACGAGCGGCGCCCGGCAGAGGAAGAAGTATGTCAAACCAGAGGTCATCACTTCCTCCGCCGAAGAACTCCTGGACCAAATAGGCTCGGCGAAGGCTTGCAGCGGGAACTTACCGGCGATGGGCTGGGATAAGCAAGATCTCAATCCCTGATGGCCTGTGACAGAAATACGCGGCTTCCGAATTGCGGGGACCTGTTGGCGGCGGAGAGGGATGTCCGGCACTTCTTCGCCCGCGGGGACTCGCCATCATGGTTAGTGGTTAATCAACTGGGCGCGGAGGTCCTGGAGTTGTGCGATGGACAGCGATCTGTTGGGGAGATCGCGAACGTCCTACATAGGAGGCACGGGGTTGAATCACGAGAAGTGCAAAAGGATGTCCTTTCCTTTGCACGAGATGTCCTGGCAAGCCAATTGTTGGCTCCGGTAAGGACAGATGCAACTACGACCGCGTTCTCCAAGCTGTTAGTCCCACAATTCTACCTGACCACAAGGTGCAACCTATCCTGCCCATATTGTGCCGTTCGCGGATGCTTTGCCGATGGAGATATGCCCGCGGACTTGTTCCTTAATCTGGTACGCGAGTCCGCCTCCCTTGGCGCACAATACATTGTGATCAGCGGAGGCGAACCGTTTGTAAGGGATGACCTCTTATCGCTCCTTCGTTCCATCAGCGGCGTTTTGCCTGCCCAGATTCTCACAAATGGCACGCTGATAACCCCGGCCCACGCGCGGGAGTTAGCTCGCCTTGAGGTCGCGATTCAAGTCTCTCTCGACGGAGCAAGCAAGGAGGTCAACGATTCACTCCGAGGCGAAGGATCGTTCGAGGCAGCGCTTCGCGGATTCCGGATGTTGCGAGATTGCGGCGTACCGAGGCTCTCCATAAGCGCGACGGTCGGAAGATCAAATGCCGAGGATGTGGGAAACCTTCTCGCGCTTGCTGAGCGAGAAGAAGTTCCGGAGCTAACCCTTCGGCCAGCCGTTCCCCCACAGGACGATGCGTCCGTCTTTTCCCTCGCGGATGCGGATTGCATTTCGAGAGTGAAGCGGCAGATCAACTCTTATCGGGGACCGGTACACGTGAGTCTTGCCCTGTATGGTTTCGGTCGAGACGCCGTGTCGGGAGAGGCGTGGTGCGTGCCCGGCAGCTCGCCCTGCATTGCTCCGGACGGCAGCGTCTTCCCGTGCCTGGGTTTCGCAGAATGTCCCGAGCTGCAAAGGGAGTTTCCGATAATGAGCCTCGAGGACGCAGTCTCTTCGGAAGCCATCCACGATTTGAGACAAAAGTTCTTGCAAAGAGCCGACGAGATAGAGGAATGTTCGGTCTGTCCGTGGAAGCATTTCTGCCGGGCAGGCTGCCCCGCCCTGGCATACCGCCTGCATGGGACGTTTTTGGCGAGGGATTGTTTCTGCGATGCGCGCAAGCGGGTCTATGAGGATTTGTTTCTCGGCGAGAAAAACGATGAGTCTCGGAACTCCAAATGATGCAAGCCACTCCGTCAATGATGACGCTTCCCCTGCCGTGCGGGCAAATTTCTCCATCCTTGGAACACCGATAGAGCTAACGGGCAGGCCGGAAGGGGACCTCGCTCCCGTCAGACGCGTCTATGCGGCTTTTGAGACGGACGGAGCTCGGCGAGCATCGAAAATCGTGTGGGATGGTCGCGTAAGCCCAACCCGATTGGTCGTGGACAGGAATGTATATCGGGGGCTATCAAGAGAGGGTATTTCGGCTCTGATCTCCATGAAGATCATGGAGACTGTGTATCGCCGGACGAAGGACTTTTGGCTTTTCCACGGCGCCGCAGCAGCATGGAAAGAAATCCTGCTGCTTTTCCCCGGCGAGACCGGCTCGGGCAAGAGCTCTCTCGCTGTCGGTCTGGCAAAAAGAGGATGGACGTTGTTCTCGGATGAGGTCATCGCAATCTCACGAAGACGCTTTCTTGTTTCTGCTTTCCCGAGAGCGATAACCTTTCATGCGAGCAACGCTGTTGTTCGGGAGATAATTCCCTCGGAGGAATCGTCGGCTCATTTGTTGCCGCTCCTGAGGGGCGGGGCTAAGAGGATACTCCCTTTCTCGCTGTTCGGCAAACCGCCGCAACCTCTTCTCCCCGCCGCGATGATATGCCTCGAAGGTAGCAAGCGTGAACGCAACCGCCGCGAGCGGGAAATCCTCGTGACCCTGTGGAACAGCGACATGGAATTGGCCGCGAGGAATAAGGGGCTCTGGCAACGTATGAGCGTGCGAAAAGATGGCGATTTCTTTCGCATCAAAAGCGACCGGGCTGCATTGATTGGGGACATCTGCGCTTCTCTGGGTGGCATTGTGCTCGAGCGGGACGCGGCGTCTCACCCCAGGGCCGTCTTTGGAGACAGGCCGGTCTTGCGGGAATGTTCGGCCGGCGAATGTCTGGACCCCTTATGGCTGGTTTTTGAGAACGGCCGGACGCTCGCCAACGGAACGTCGGGCATCACGCGGCTGTACGCCGAGCTCGCCCGTCTCGCAAACAGGATGCCCTGCTGGATGCTGCGGCCGGGGCGAGCGGAGCTCACTTGCGAACTCTTGCGGAACCTCGCGGAACGCTTGCGGGAGAAGAACAGTGGCTCGCGTTAATCCCACTTCAAGGCTGGCTTGCATTTTCCTTTCCGTCGCGATGCAGACAATGTTCCCCTTCCCTGGGGCATCGCAGGGCGAGCAGTGTTTGCAGACGACATTAGGCTCCGACGGCAGCGTTACGGTCAGGTTTGTGCCGCCGGAGGAGTTGGCGGACCCTCCCTGGGACCTGGAGTTGCTCGCAGAGCACCACTTCTCCTTAGAGAAATACGGCGGTCTCCCCTACTTCCCGGTGCGGTGTATTGCGATTGAGTCGCCGTCGAGAAGAGTGTCGGTACAGATTGTCGAGGCGCATCGCCGGAAAATCGGCGGCGCGCTCGCAAAAGCCGCAAGGGGGCCGCAGCCCGACAGCAAGACGGAGGTGCTGCTATCTCCTCGGACCAATCGCCTCATCCCCATCCTGGCGTTTCCTGAGTCCTCATTTCCCACCTCGCACGTGGCCGTGGAGACGCCAGTTGCCTCAGGAAAGAAGGTCATAGCCCGGCTGAAGGTACATCCCTTCGCTGGCGACGCAAAAGGCGCATCACTCACATTCGCGGACGTAATTGTGTTCCGGATAGTACCACTGCACGAGGCGCCGGCGAAGGAGAGTTGGGCGATGCTCCCCAAAAATCCGCCGGAGACGAAAAGTGAAACTGCGAGGCCGCTCATCTTCAACGTTCCCTCGGAAGGGATTTACTCTGTTTCCGCCGAGGAGATATTTGCCTGGTGGGGCTCGGACCCCCTTGTTCTCAACGACCTGAGTCTTAAATGCAGGGGACAAGACATCGCCTATGATGCTCGCGGAGATGGGGACGAACTGCTGGAGGCTGGCGAGTCGCTTCTTTTCTACGGAGTTGGCGGGGATAATATCTTCACGCGGCACAATGCCTACTGGCTGGCGAAAGGAGGCCAAGCGGTAGCCATGCCGCTGTTGAATAGGCCTCCACCGACCGGGGGAGCGGTAACCTACCTCACTCGGGAAGTTCGGTTCGAGCGCAACGTCGGGAGGTACGAAGCTCAGCCGCCCGGAACGGGCAACGACCACTGGTTCTGGGAGAGGTTGACCGCGCCACAGACGGTGGACGTCGAGATAGAACTCCCGAATCCGGCGGATTCGCCCAACTTCCAAGTCGAACTGACACTCGGGCTACAGGGCGCCACCTCCACTCACGCAACTCGCGTCTCCATCAATGGCGACCTGCAGGTGGAAGAAGAGTGGGAAGGGCTTGTACCGAAAGTCCTTCGGGCGGAGTTCCCTCAAAGCCTCTTGCAGGAGGGCACAAACACTGTCACCATCGAGGAGGCCACGGAGGGGGATAATCCGGACATCGTTTACCTCGACTGGATAAGAGTGCGATACGACTCCAGGCTGGTGGCTGAGCAGGGTCAGCTCACGTTCACAGTTCCCGTAGGCGTGCCCGGGGTCATAGCGGCAGGGTTTCAGGAGCAGGATGTTCTGGTCTTCGATGTGACCCAGGAACGGACGCCTTGTCTCGTGGAGGGCTTCAAGACGACTCAGGCGAATGGAGGCTACCAGGTGGAATTTGGCACAATGTCCGACTGCGAAAGGAGGTACGTCATTCTCTCCGATAGCACGTTGAATCGCCCAAGCTCCATCCGACGGAGAAGCGACTCGACGTGGTCAATAGAGGAGAACCGCGCCGACTGGATCGTTGTCACGCATTCCGACTTTCTCGATGCCGCAAGAAGGCTGGCATCGCATCGAGAATCGCAGGGCTTGAAAACGGCTGTGGTGGACGTTCAGGACGCCTACGATGAGCTCAATTACGGCATCGTCTCCCCGGAGGCGGTCCGCGAGCTGGTGCGATTTGCTTACGAGAATTGGAGACCGCCAGCTCCGAGGTATCTTCTCCTGTTCGGAGACGGCCACGGCGATTACATGGATTGGTATGGGACGCACCAACCGAGCTTCATTCTGCCGCATTACTCCTGGGTTCCTCCTTTAGGGTGGGCGCCGGACGATGATTGGTTCGGGTGTGTCGAGGGAGATGACCCGCTTGCAGAGGTTTACGTAGGGCGTCTTCCCGTGCGGTCCGCAGCCGAGGCGGAGGCGGTTGTGGACAAGATGATAACTTACGACTCCTCCGCCGTTCCCCAGCAATGGCATAAGAGGGTAACTTTCTGCGCCGGCGCCGGCAGCGTGTTCCGGGCGATGTGCCAGTCCGCCGCCGGGGCTGTCCCGCCGAACTTCCAAAGGCTTTATCTGTTCCGAGACGACTTTGCCGATGCTGCCGGCCTGAAGGAGGGTATCCTTGAGACTCTGGACGCGGGGAGCCTGCTTTTCTTCTATTTCGGCCACGGCAATGTGGAACGCTGGTCGGAAAGTTTTTTTCACGTCTCGGACGTGCCCTCACTGTCAAACGGCGAGAGGCTTCCGGTGATGTGCATGCTCACCTGTCTGAGCGGATACTTCGCAGTTCCCTGGAAGGAGTGCCTTGCTGAAGAGCTTGTCAGGACCGCCAACGGCGGCGTTTCGGCTTGCGTTGCGCCTACCGCGGCGAATTATCCCTCGGAACACCTGATTCTCGCACAGGGATTCGCGAGGTGGTTTTTTGCCGGGGCGACGCTCGGGCAGTGTTTAGCGGAGGCAAAACTCAGTTGTTACTCACGCGGGCTAAGTGAGTCTTTTCTCAGAGGGTTCGTCCTGATTGGCGACCCCGCGACATCCCCGCAATTCGTTCCGCCGACGCGCGACCTCCTATGGTTATACTGATGGTTTCCGAGTTTCGATTCATCGCCATGCCGCAGCCGCGCGGAGATTTGCGAGGTCTTCATCGCAAGCGTCCTCGAGAACGACGCTGTTGGAGGCGCCTCCATGAGTTCTGATGAATTCAATTCTCTATCCGACGCGACCGCTCGGATTCTTGGCGGGGTGCGTTTTTCAAGCCCCTTTTTGCTTCGCATCGAAGGAGGCAGCATGCTGCCTTTCATTCCGCCCGGAACCGCCGTGAAAGTGGAGGCTCTGTCCACTCCTCCGCGTGTTGGGGACGTTGTCGTTCGCATTCAGGGTTCCACGCCAATAATTCATAGGGTTGTCGGCAGGCGCAGGTCTCGCCGCTCCGCAGGTCTCACGGTCGTAACGAAGGGCGATAATGCTCTCCGGCCTGATCCCCCCTGCGACGCGAGACAGATCGTCGGGATAGTGCGATGGGTACTGGGAGTCAGCGCCGATGGGAAGCTCGTTCCGCGTCGCCTGCCGCGTCTTTCCGGGATATGGATAGCCCGCGTATCGCGCCTCGTCGGACTCCTGAGCGCGATTCTCGCTCGCCGTATTCCGAAGGGGAAAGAAGGAAAGCCGCGCAAGCCCGTCGCATGGCTCGTCTTAGCTTCGCGGCTTTGCGCGTCCGCGTTTTATGCTCTTATCTTTCTCAACGCAAAAGCGCAGGGGCGCAAAGGGTCTCACACGCCGCAGCGGTGACGCACGGTCTTGGCCCGCTCTCCTCGTTTCCGGTGGAGTAACCGATTATTCCGGAAGAACAACGAGGCGATAGAAACACCTCGCCGCGTGCGGGTCGGCGCCCAGCACCCAGACCCATGAAAGCCCGTCCCCCATGAAGTTCGCGACGGGATGCCACGAGTCGGGCAGGCCGATGTCCCCGGTTGCCTGAAGCTCGTAAGGTTTTCCTTCAACAGTGAGAGCGCAAAGCTGCATTATGCTCGCACCGTCCTGACCAGAGATGTCGAGATAGAAGAAAGAGCCCTCGTCAGTCGGCTGCGTCCCTGCCAAGACCTCGTCGCCGTCTCGCATTCCATCACCGTCCGTGTCCGGTGACGAGGGATTCGTGCGATAGACCTTCATTTCGTCGAGGTCGCCGAGGCCGTCCTGATCCGTGTCGTCCATCAAACCCATGCTCGTGAAACTCAGAGCGTCGAGGCGACTTTGAGCGCAGGTTGTCCGCACCATTCCCGATAGCCCTGTAACATCGCTGGAATGGAAACCCAGGTCCGTCAACCTTCGCAATCCATCCACGTAAAGGTCCCACTTTTTGGCATTGAAATCGAGCTTCGCGGTTATCCGATGCCATCCGCCGCCGTCCAGGGCAACGCCAGATTTCACGATGGCGCCGCCACCCGTTCCATCACCGTCAAGAGCCTGAATGCCCTCGAGGCAGTCAAAAATGAGCACCGCAGACCTCTTCGGCAGAGGCGAGATCGCAGGCACAAAAGGCCCTCCCGATGTCACGATCCAGAAGTCCACCCAGACGACATTCTCCGCCCCCGCAATGGCGAGAGCAACTTCGCTGCCCTGGCCAGTCCTCAGGGCTTTCACGCCAAAGCGTGCGGAATCAGCCGCCACGGCAGCTTCTCCTCCTGCCACGGACCACCCGTCCAGTCCATCCACGGACCCTTCGGGCAACGACTCGAAGTCCTCGATGAACGGGACCTCTGCCGCAACCGCGTCTGCAAGGGATAGGCTTCTCGTCTGCGCCATGATGACCAAAATGAGCAGACCGATCCGCCCCAAAATCGCCATTCTTCACATCCCTTAACTATTCTTCATCCAGTTGATTCTCGCCCCTCGTCGCACAAGCCCGCTCCGTCACCCGGCTCAGGCTCGCCGATTTTCCAAGTCGAACATCAGTAGTGCGTGAGACTTCCATCTATTTTGGCCTTTCTTACAGCCTGCCGGAAGCAGAAAAGCCCCAGGGGAAGCAGTACAAGGGTAAAGCCGAGCAGCGCGATAACGCTCGGGGCTATTATCTTAAACGATGCCTGCTTGAGCAAACATAACCTCATGCCCTCCAGCGAATGCCGTATCGGCAGAAGGTACGAGATCTTTTGCAGCCACGACGGCAACACGGCTATGGGATAGTAAACTCCGCCCAAGAGAAACGATGCGCCCGAAAATGCGAAAGCCAACGGGTCTCCTTTCTTGAAAACCATCACGAAGCTTGCGGAAATAATCCCGATGCCGGAAAAAGACGTAATTGTCAGCAGCAGCACGACAAGCGCCCCGAGCAGATTAGCACCACCCATTCTCACCCCGAGGACGAGTATTCCGACGAGAAGATAAAGCACAACGGTTAAGGAGCTCCAGATGAACCGGTAGAACGAGGAACATAGGATTATGGCGGGAACTCCCGTTTGGGTCAGCAAGACCGCTTCGAGCGTCCCTTTCATCTGGGCTTCGCGGATAGTCTTCGAAAATCCGCTGAGAGCCGCCTGGTGGTAACCGGAGAAGGCAATGCCGATCAATACAAACGAAAAGTAGTCACCGCCGTACGGCTCCAAGGAGGGGACAGTTCCTTTTCCGACTAACTTCGATAGAAAAAAGAAGGCGAAGGACTGAAAAAAAATGCCGCCAACTCGAAGCAGAAACGCCAGCTTGTAACTGGATTCCTCGATAAAGTCTTTTCTGACGAATGCGGACGCCTTTCTGAGAGCAAACATCACGTGTTACCGTCAATCAAAAGGTGAAATATCTCGGCAAGCGAAGGCTCGACTGCGACGCATTCGACGATTTCGCCGCCCGCCAGAACCAGTTGCCGGACAACAGACGCCACTTCTTCCCGAGCCGCGACCTCAATGAGAAAAGATGCTTCCTCAGCGGCGACATCCCCCGTCGAGCCGACGGACGGGGATAGCCCTCGCAGCAGCTTGATCGCGCGCTCGTTCGGATGACGAAGTTTCAGGGCGTATTGTCTTTTTGCGCGAGCGATTCCCCTGAGCTGAGAGAGTGTGCCACAAGCCCTTATCGTTCCGTTATCGAGGAGCGCGATGCGCCCAGCGAGTTTTTCCGCTTCCTGCAAGTCGTGCGTCGCGAAAAAGACTGTCCTCTTGGGCTCGCGGTCACCGAGCGCGGCAATCAAGCGTCTCACGGCTTCCGCGGCGGAGGGGTCCAGGCTTCTTGTCGGCTCGTCAAAGAACAGAATCTCCGGGTCGGTAAGCAACGCCCGGGCCATCGCCAGTCGGTGTCGCATTCCCGTGGAGAAATCCTTGAACATTTTGTCCGCATCCTTCTCTAAGCCCACGACAGCGATAATCTCGTTGACTCTTTCCGTCGCGGCGGCTCTCGGGATGTTGTTCAGCACGGCAAAGAAGTCGAGGTTCTGTCTGCCTGTCAAGCGCCAGTAAAAGCTCCTTTCTTCAGCGACGACACAGCCGATTCGCCTCTTGATCCGGCCCGCCTGCCGCTCAACATCGTATCCGGCTACGAACGCATGCCCATCGCTCGGCAGGACAAGCGTCGAAAGTATCTTGATAAGCGTCGTCTTTCCGGCCCCATTGGGCCCCACCAGAGCGAAGGTCTCGCCGAGCCTCACTTTCAAAGAAATGCTTCGCAGAGCTGTCATTTCCTGCCTTGCAAAAGGCCTGAGGAGCGTCTCGCGATAGGACTTCGTTTTCGGGAATCGCTTCGTAATATCAAGAGTTTCGATGGCAAGGCTCAATCTTCCCGCTCCTGACGAACGCCTCTCTTTAGTGTTCCGATTCATAAGCTCGGTGACGTATTTGCTCTGACAGGATAACAGGATCCCTCCGATTTCGGATTGCGGATTGCGGATTGCGGATTCCGGATTCCGCAATCTGCACTTCGCAATGGATAAGCTGTATCTCCTGAGCGGCCACAACAACGCCCTCGACCCCGCGCCACGCGGGGCTCGAGGATGACCGTATGTCTTTCGACCCCGCCATGACTGGGCAGGAAGGTCTGGAGCAATGTGGCACGGGCGTCTCGCCCGTGGAACGTCATGGGCAGGGGAGCCCCATGCCACGTCTTCTCCGCCAATTCCTTGCGCTTCGTGGTCTTCCACCCAGCGGCCCGCCGGCCTGTGATTTACTGGATGGCTGACCTGCCTGGAACTATCCCGTCTATCCTGTTATCCCCTCAAAATAGCTCCTTTCACGACACCATTATACGTTAGCGTATTGGGGAATCCATGTACTTAGCCGCGACCGATGTCCCGGCAACTGTGACAACCTCCGCTGAAAACCTGGCCTCCCTCGCTCGGAGAACGCTCTGCCTTCCCCGGAATAGTGCATATCCTCCGTGAAAAACGGATAGAAACAACAGCGTGCTTGGCGACCGTCCCGATTAGGAAACCCCAATATCATGAAATTGATGAAATTGATAAATGTGAAGCTTGCCGGCAGGCGCCCACGAACACACTGCCCCGGGGAGGCTTTGCGGCGTCTGCACTCTTAGCGCTGGAACCGAGCAATAATGACTGTATCATAATTGTCCTTCAGGTCTTACAAGAAAGGGGAAAAAGAAGTAACGCCCGCGTCTCGGGTGGATAACCGGCCGAGGCGGAGGAGGCAAGAAGGGAACAGCAGATTAACGCAAAGGCGCAGAGAATAAGGTGAGAAGGACACCCCGCGTCTCGCGGGGCTGTCGTGGCATGGCATCTTGCCCATGGGTGTTCACGGGCGGGACGCCCGTGCCACGTGGGGCACGGCTTTTTTTGCCGTGAAGGGTGCAGCTCAGTGTTGCCGTTTATGTAACGCTGCCCCGCCATGGCGGGGTGGCAGTCCCGAGGGCGTCTCGCCCTCGGCGGGGGCAGGGAGCCCCTCGACACGGCCGGCAGGATGCAGGCGATACGTGTGCCTCTCTGCGTGCTCTGCGGTTTCACCCATAGCCGCCCGTAAGTGAGGGATTACAAAAAGAAGTAACGCCCGCGTCTCGGGTGGGTACGGAGCCGCGCGGGGAAGAAGAGAAGGGAAAGGGAGCGCAGAGACACAGAGGCGCAGAGAGCGGGAAGGGAAAGACTCCGTCCTCGCCTGTCGCGGCATGGCATCTTGCCCATGATTCCCACGGGCGTCCGGAGTTGTTCCCAGGGCGTTGCCCCGGGCTGGAGAATCATAAGCCCCGGAAGGGCGAGGTAAGGGTGTCGCGGCTGGAAAGGTTCCTCAAGCGGAGCGCGAAGAATTCGGCTCGCAGGATAAGGTCCTGCGGTTTATTCCTTGAAGATTGGCGATGCTGTGGGTATGCGCCTTTTCTTGAAGAGGAAAATGAGGAGGAGTCCGGCGAAGAAACCGCCGATGTGGGCGAACCAGGCGACGCCTCCGGCGCCGGGCATGTTGAGGCTCGGGAGTCCTAAAATAATCTGTAGAACGATCCAGTAGCCGAGGTAGAGGTAGGCGGGGAGCTCAATCGGATACCACAGAAAGTAGAAAAAGGGGATGATTGTCAGAACCCTGGTGCGGGGGTAGAGGACCAGGTACGCCCCCATGACCCCGGATATGGCGCCGCTGGCGCCTATGGTGGGGATTGTGGAAGAGGCGCTGGCAACCATGTGGGCGAAGGAAGAGAGAGCTCCGCATAATAGGTAGAAGAGCAAGAACTTAGCGTGGCCGGCGGCATCCTCAATGTTGTTGCCGAAGACCCACAGGAAGAGCATGTTCGCCAGTACGTGCCAGAGGCTCCCGTGGAGAAAGAGGCAGGTCAAAAGCGTCAGAGGCTCGATGCGAAGATGCGACCGCTCGATGTTCTCAATGTTTTTGAGGAGAACCCGCCGTCTCTGAAATTCCCTGAACCTCTCAAAAAAGCCTCGGCTTTCCGGGGGCATGTGCATAAAACCATGTTTCAGCCTCTCCCACGATTTAGTGTACTCGGCCTTATCGAACTGATTCACGAACAAGCCGGGAATGAACCCAAAACGATAGAGCACGTTGACCGTAGCTCTTTCGTTCCCGAAGGGGGACTGAAGGAAGAAAACGTAGATGTTGAGGACGATCAGCGCGATGGTGACGTAGGGAAAAGTTCGGGTGGGATTCCTATCCTTGATCGGAATAAGCATTTGCTCGCGGGTCCCCCTTCGCGGCGCGACTCGAGGGTTTACTTGCTTTTGACAAAGAAGACGCTGACGTCGTATCGCTCGGTCAACTTCTCCTGGGCGTTGAAGGCGACCCTTTTGCGATAGCTGTGGGTGATTTCTTCCATCTCGTCCATATCGGAGGCATCGAAGTATGTGACCAGGAGTTGCGGCTTGGGTGGAGGTTGGCCTTGCTTCCCGACGAAATCAACGCGGAACTTGAGCTTCGCTCCCTCCGGCCAGAGAGAGGTCAAGTCAACGCTCACTACCGCCTCGACGTGGTGGAGGTTCTTCTTGTCATCGAGCTTGGCCTGGGTTATGACCACCGCAGGAAAACCTTCCCGAACGATGTCGGCAACTTCCGTTTCGCCTTCCTCCGGGGAAGGGTCCGCCTTTTTTCCGTGGAACGCGATGCGAGGGAGCTGTGGGGCTTGCGGAAGGGGCTTTAGCCCCTTCGGGAAGGGCCGGGAAAGTCTCGCCGCCTCCGCAATGATGGCTCGTTCCCGCCATCCTTGAAGTTCCTTTTCCAGCCCGCCGATGTGCTTGTTCAGCTCTTCCATGCGAGCGGAAATCGCGGCAATTTTCTTCTCGTAGTTCTCGGTGGTGACCTTGTTGAGCTCGAGAGCCTGTTTCTGCAAGGCGGTCACCTGCTTTTTGTCCTGTTCGAGCGCGGCGACCTGCCTGTCCAGAGCGTCCTTCTCCTGCTGGAACTTTCTGCGGTCGCGATTAAGCTGCTCGAAACCGAAATGGACTTGCTGCTGGGTTCTCTTTATCAGCTCAAGTTGGGCTTTGACCTCCGCGTTATCACGGTCTATCTCGAGATACTGTTGGTAGAGGACGCTCGCCGGGCCGAGGTTGGCTTCTTCAAAGAGCCTGTCCGCCCGCTCCTTTAACGATACCAAGCGTATTCTCGACAGATACTCATTCGCGGTTTGGCTAAACCGAGACCGAGGAAACTCCCGGAGATAACTTCGCAAGCTCTGGTTCGCATCGAAGTAGTTGCGAGAGTCGTAATAATACTGCCCGATAAGGAAGTGCGATTCCTCGGTGTACTGCGAACTCGGGTACTGCCTCAGGATCTGCCTGTAGAGGAGAAATGCCATATCTTTTTTCCCATCAGCTTGCGCCTCCTTCGCCTGGGCAAAGAGGCTGGCTGCGCTTTCGCACAAAGCGACAGGGGTGAAAAACAGTACGCATAAAGCAGTCAGGAGCGACACTCTCTTAATCATCTCCTTTACCTCCCGTTGAATACGAAAAGCTCGCATGTCCTCTAAACCTTCATATTTTCGGTCCGCGCTGTCCGCGCTGACGGAGAAATAGAAAGACCCAGCAAATCGGTTAGCAAAAACGGTGCCGTTTTTTGCGAACATTGCCGGAACATTTGCTCCGCCACGCTGTCTAAAAAGATATATGAAGTATTCGCGCCTGTTGCGCGCTTAATCCCACGGAGAAAAACAGGGTTTTTTCGCCCATAGCAAACCCGGTTCAGGAGGCTAAAGATGACGACACGACGAAAAGGTATAGGCACGACCCTTGCCGTGGGCATCTTTCTCGCGGCGATTACCACTGCCGAATGCGCCTACCTCGAGCAAGATAACCAAAAGCAACCGCAGCCTGCCCCGGAGCGAATCATCCCTCCGCCGCCACCGCCTCGCAACGAGATATGCCGGCTCGTCTCCAGAATCCGCGTCGGGAGACCCCTGACGTTCAGAAACGTTACCATTTTTCCGCTGCGACTCTCGCCACCCTTGGCGCATTCTGATTATAAAACACTCGATGAGAGCCTGTCCAGAGGTTATATCGAGATTCTTGAGGAAAAACATCCGGAGGTGCGGGGCGTTCTCGTCCGGAACAATTCCCGCTATCACGTTTTCCTGATGGCTGGCGAATCGCTCGCAGGCGGAAAGCAGAACCGTCTCGTCGCAGAGGACGTGCTGCTCGCCCCTCATGGAAGGCCGGTGCGCGTCCCCGTCTATTGCATCGAGAGGGGACGATGGACACCCGGGAAACGTGAGCTGGGCTCCGGCGGTTTCGCGGCGCCGAGCTCCATCCGAAGAATGGCCAGGGAGGGCGCGAGCCAGAGGGCTGTCTGGGATTCTGTCAGCGGCCTTCTGCGGGAGACTGGCTCCCGCTCGGAGAATGAGGACCTCGCCGCCGTGTTCAAAAATGATTCTGTCAGCGAAGAAATGGGCCGTTATCGGCGGGAGATTCGCATTCCGCTGCCGGAAACCGTCGGCTGCGTTGCGGTCATCGGCGGTCGCATCGTCGCCACCGATATTTTCAGCTCGCCCGGACTTTTTGGAAAATTGTGGCGAAAGCTCCTCGACAGCTATGTCGTGGATGCGATACCGAGGAACAAGCGGTTACGCCGCTGGCCGGCGCCGCCCTCCGAGGAGGAGGTCAGGAGGTTTCTGGAGCGGGTTTTTCGGGCATCTTTTCGAGAAAGGAGTGCGCGAGACGCAGGGAGGATCGTAGAAATCGCCGGCCGCGGGATAGACGGCGAGGGCCTGATTTTCCGGCGAGAGGTCGTCCACGTGCACCTCACGCCTCGGCCGGAAGTGAGATTCTGAGCCTTCACAGCGGGTCGTTTGCACAACGGTCCGCCGGCCGGAGAGCCCGTGCGATAGGAAAATTGTGATCGAGAAGGGAGAATTGAGATGAGTAAGACTCATCCGTTGTTCGCTGCTGCTTTCGTCTTCGCTGTGCTGGCGTCCTGTTGCGACACCATGCCTGTCGCTGATGTGAGCGACGCCGAGAGGAAGGCGGTGGTGGAGGGAAATAATGCCTTTGCCCTGGACCTCTACGCGAAGCTAAGGGATCAGGAGGGTAACCTCTTTCTCTCCCCGTACAGCATCTCGACTGCCTTGGCGATGACCTATGCCGGCGCCAGAGGCAACACGGAAAAGCAGATGGCGGACGTCCTCCATTTCGATCTGCCTCAGGGACGGCTGCATCCGGCTTTCCGGCAACTCATCGAGCGGATGAACGCCCAGGGCAAGGGAAACAGCTACCAGCTCAGTGTCGCCAACGCTTTGTGGGGGCAGAAGGGCTACGGATTCCTCAAAGAGTTTCTGGACCTGACCAAGGCCAGTTACGGGGCAGGGCTAAGGGAGGTTGACTTTGTAGGCGCCACGGGGGCCGCACGCAGGACGATCAACGACTGGGTCGTAAGGAAGACCGAGGGCAAGATCAAGGACCTCATCAAGCGAGGAATCCTCGATTTTGACACGTGCCTCGTCTTAACCAACGCCATCTACTTCAAGGGCAACTGGGCCAGCCGATTCAACGAGAGATACACGAAGGATTCCCCCTTCAGCATCGCACCGGACGAGAAGGTCAGGGTGCCCATGATGTATCAAATGCGCAAGTTCCGATACATGGAAGGGGATGTCTTCAAGGCCCTCGAGCTACCGTATGTGGACAACGAATTGTCCATGGTGATTCTGCTGCCGAGGAGCGTGGACGGCCTCGGCGAGTTGGAGCGTTTGCTTACGACGGAGAATCTGAACAAATGGCTGGGAAGTGTCCGAGAACAAGAGGTCAGGGTTTACCTCCCGAGGTTCAAAATGACTTCGGAATTCAGGTTAGACAAGGTGCTCCAGTCCATGGGCATGACGGACGCGTTCTCGGGCCGAGTGGATTTCTCAGGAATGACCGGCAGGAAGGCCCTTTCTATCTCGGCGGTGATCCATAAGGCCTTTGTGGATGTGAACGAAGAGGGTACGGAGGCTGCTGCGGCAACGGCCGTCGTGATGAAACGAGGGGGGCCGCCGGGACCCGTTTTTCGGGCAGATCATCCATTCATCTTGCTGATTCGGGATAACCGGTCCGGAAACATTCTGTTCGTGGGGCGATTGGTCAATCCGCTGGAAGCATCGAGATAGATTCGGCAAGCACCTGACAGAACGCGAAATGTGGAAGGGAGACGTAACATGTTCAGCAAGCTAACGTATGCGGGAATCGTTATTACCATCCTTGCACTTGCGGCCGTTGCCGGTGCGGCAGAACAGCCCGCAACTGTTTCGGGAATCGTCACGGACGAATCAGGGGAACCTTTATCAGGGGTTAGTTGGTGGGTCAGCGCGTTTGAGGAGTGGCGTGACGGAAGATGGGAGAACGTCCTTCGCACTGGCGGCACCCGCAAACACACCACAGATGAAAACGGGCGGTTTGAAGTAACGTTCTATAATAAGGTCAGATACGATCTCCAATTTGACAAATGGGGATATGGACCAGCATTCCTTTTTCAGATCTCGCCATATTCTCCGCTCACGCTCCTGTCACGGGGAAGATCGGCTGGCCGGACGGGTACGGATTCTCCGGAGCTACGCGTCAAAATGAAAAAAGGTGTGCTTGTCACGGGGAAAATCGAAATCATGGGGAAGGCTCGCCCCGAGTTCTCAGGCATCCATGTCGTTCTGCGACTTCCAAATTCGAGAGGACTCTGGTTCAAGAATAGCACAATGGTGGACCACACAGGCACGTTTCGCTTTTATGCAAGTCCGCCGCCCACGCCCCCCGGTCCCACTTCTAAGTGGCAATTAGTCTGCGCTGGAGAAGTTGTCATGTTAGATGTTGATGAGAATAAACCGGTGGACGAAGTGATATTCCAGATAAGTACAACATCGAAGAGGAAATCTTCACAGGGATTAGCTGAAGCAAGTCAATAAGTGCAACCAATTGCTTGAGCGGACGCCTGGACACCGCCGCTCAGTAGGCCTATTCGCAAACGCGATGACGCATAGTCCTTTGTGAAACGACATTCTTCGACAGGATAACAGGATGAACGGGGTGGTTCGTGGCCGACATTGTGGTCGAAGATACGGTCATCGGCGAGCTGAAGTCCGTGAGGCGCCTCGTCGTTGTTCATGAAATACAGCTCGTCAATTATCTGGTCGCCGCCCCGCGAGACGCGTGGGTGGTAGGCCTTGTTTTAGACTTTGGAGAACGGAAAGTTGCGGTAAAGCGAAAGGTCAAGAACCTTTCGCAAGGATAAACAGGATTCTAAGAATCTGGTCCATCCTGTTATCCCGTCAAAAAAAAGGATACGTCACCGAACTTATGAATCGGAGCACTAAGTTCTGAGTCAGCAATTAGGGCAAGAGGGAGGAAAACTCCAAGGGAGGACGGAAAATGAAAAGGAAATGGTTGCTTTCGCTGTTTGTAGCGGCAGGAATTTTGCTACTGCCGACCATCGCTTTATCGGCAGGAATGCTGATTCCGAAGGACAAATCGCTGCCGCCGCTTGGCATCGAATACCTGCGAGTCAACGCGAAAATCACGGAAGGCGCCGCGGAAACGCATGTCGAGCAAGCCTTCAGGAACACCACGGGGAGGGACCTCGAAGCCAATTACGTCTTCCCCATGCCGAAGGGCGCCGCCATCAAGGAGTTCGCCATGTATATCGGCGGCAAAAGAATGACCGCAGAGCTTCTCGACGCGGGAAAGGCGAAAAAGGTCTATCAGGACATTGTCCGGCGGATGAAGGACCCGGCGCTCCTCGAGTACCTCGGCGGGCAGATATTCCGTGTGAACGTCTATCCTGTCCCGGCGAGGGGCCTCCAGAAGATCGAGCTGGATTACTCGCAGGCGATTGAGTTCGATTCCGGGCTGCGGCGATACCTCTTTCCGCTTCGCGTGGGCGAGAAGTTCTCGCGGACGCTCAAAGACTTTTCCGTGGCTGCCCATATCAATTCCAGGATTCCGATAAAGAACATCTACTCTCCTTCCCACATCATCAGCATCAGCCGCAAAGGAGACAATGAGGCGGTGGTCGGATTTGAGGAAGAAAGGGTGTCGCTCGATCGCGACTTCTCCCTCTACTATTCGTTGTCGGAAAAGGAGTTCGGGCTGAGCCTGATGGCGCATCGCACCGCAGGCGACGGATATTTCATGCTGATGATTGCTCCCAAGAATGTCGTTGGCGAGGGTCAGGTCGTCAAAAAGGATGTCTGCTTCGTGATGGACACCTCCGGTAGCATGTCGGGGGAGAAAATCAAGCAGACAAAAGCGGCGCTGCAGTTCTGCGTCAACAATCTCAACAAGGGCGACCGTTTCAACATCATCCGCTTCGCGACGGATGTCAATCCTTTCAGGGAAAGTCTGGTCGAGGTCAACGACAAAACGGTCGAGCAGGCAAAGGAATTTGTGGAGAAGATGAAGGCGGGCGGCGGTACGGACATCGCCTCTGCGCTTCAAAAGGCGCTGGCGGTGGAGACGAAAGAGGGGCGACCGTATCTCATCATCTTTCTGACTGATGGCAAGCCGACCGTCGGCATGACGAACGTGAACCAGATTATCAAGACCGTTGGCGAGAAAAACAAAGGGGGCGTCCGCTTGTTCGTCTTCGGCGCCGGTTACGACGTGAACACTCGCCTCCTCGACACTCTCGCCTCGGAGAACAGAGGCGTCGCCGAGTACGTCGAGCCAAAGGAGGATATCGAAATCAAGGTCTCACGCTTCTACGCCAAGGCGAGCAATCCGGTCCTCGCCGATCCGCAGCTCTCCTTCGGCGAAAAAGTGAACACGTTCGAAATCTATCCGAAAGACCTTCCCGACCTCTTCAAGGGCAGCCAGGTTCTGGTACTCGGAAAATATTCGGGACAGGGTGACGTGGCGGTGACCCTTTCGGGAAAAGTCAACGTCGAGAAGAGGAGCTTTGTTTACGAGACGACCTTCCCCGAGAGGGAAAAGAAAAATGACTTTGTCGAGAGGCTGTGGGCGACGAGGAAGGTCGGGTATCTCCTGGAGCAGATTCGCCTTCACGGCGAGGAAAAGGAGTTGAAAGAAGAGGTCATGCGCCTCAGCAAGGAGTACGGCATCGTCACCCCCTACACCTCCTACCTCATCGTCGAGGATAAAGCGCGCGTTGCCCGCTGGCCAACTCCCCCCAGCGTGAGGGTAGCGGAATATTTCGGCGAGGGCCTGACCCGGAGCCGCGGCGAGGCCGAGAGCCGCGCCCGCGATCGTGCCGGCACCAGCGGCCGAGTTACCAGCCTCTATTATGGCCGTGGCTCAGGGGTCGCAGACGCCGAAAGGAGAAAAGACCTTGCCCGGCGGATGGCTGGACCGACCACCAGCACCGGAGCGGTTTCCGCGGGAAAAGCAATAGCCCTTTCCCCTGATGCTTCCGCGCCAGCCTCCGCTGAAAGAGCAGAAGAACACGCAGCCATCCCCGTCTTCGGTCCCGCGACAGGCAAACCGGAAACGGCGGGCGAGCCCGCAGATAGACTTGGGACCCTCACAGAATTCGCCTCCAGAATCGCAAATAAGGAGGAGTCCACAAAGTTGAATCTCCAGCTTTCCTACGAATTCAACGGCGCCGCCCTGGCGGAGGACTTCAAGAGCATTGACGGCGACATGGGCGTCCTCATGAGCAAAGCCGTCCGAGGGATGAAGGAAGCCACGCTCGACGAACGTGGGAAAAAGGCGTTCGCGCTCAAGAACGTCAACAAGCGAAACTTCTACCGGATAAAGGGCGTCTGGGTGGACAGCGAATTCGACGAGAAGCTGCCCAGCGTCAACGTCAAGTTCGCCTCCGACGCCTACTTCAAGCTCCTCGAGCTGAAGCCGGAGCTGAAAGACATCCTCACTCTCGGTGACAGGCTCATCGTCACCGTTGACGGCAGAGCCATTTTCATCGCCGAGGATGTGAAAGACCCCGTCAGCGTCGAGGAGCTTGAGAAACTTCTGAAAAAAGCGTGACGCAGCAGTCCGATTCCTCCAGCGTCCGCTGAAGCGAGAGGCGAGGGCGCCGCGCCGCCCTCGCCTCCCGTCTGTGAGGTAGGGGAGAGACTAAGACGGCGGATGGAGGAAGGTCTGCCTGAGATGACGCCGGAGAAACAGACACGCACTGCGAGAGAGGAGGAGGAAGAATGAAAAGAATTTCTGGAGTGACCCTCAGTGGCACTGCCCTGGCACTGGCAGTTTGCGTGTTCTGGGGCATATCGTGGAAGGCAGTCGGCGGAAGTGGACCATCGGAGCTGATCCCCCTTCCACCGGCCCGAATCCTCGCACACGAGAGACAGGTGCTGTCGTTATGCTTTTCTCCGAAGGGAGATGTCCTCGCCAGCGGCACAGTCCACTCCCGCGTGGCGATGTGGAACGCCAAAACCGGCGAACTCAAGCGACGCTTTGCGCTCAAGGAACGGCAGCAGAAGGAAGGATCCTGCGGTTTCATGGCGGTGTTTGGCATCGGCATTTCACCCGACTCCAAGACCGTCGCTGTCGGGGGCGGCCGTTGCATCCGGTTGTGGGATATTGAAAGCGGAGGACTTCTGCGGACGATTGAACACCCCCATTACAGCAGGGTGATGTGCCTGGCTTTTTCGCCGGACGGCGCCACGCTGGCGACAGGCAGCGGTACGACCGCTCACGGGCTTCTCAGTCCCGACCATCCGCTTCCCGATGCGTTAATCGTGTGGGACGCGAAGACAGGTGAACTGAAACGGAGACTGGTCGGGCACTGGCACGAAGTTAATGCGGTGGCCTTCTCCCCGGACGGCAAAACGCTGGCGAGCGGAAGCCAGGACAAGACGATCCGCCTTTGGGACCTGGAAACAGGCAAACAAGTGCTGTACCTCAATGACCACAAGGCGGCGACGTGGTCGCTCGCCTTCTCCCCCGACGGCAAGACATTGGCCAGCGGCACCGTGCTCTATCGCCACCACGAGAACCTCTCGCACATTAGCTCCGTAATCCTTTGGGACGCGAGGAGCGGAGAGCCTCTTCATGACATGACAAAGCTCGGGGGAGGCGCCGTCCGTGTCGCCTTCTCGCCTGATGGCAAGACGCTCGCCTCGGCCTGGGGCGACGATATTGTCAGGTTGGTGGATAGCAAAACCTGGAAGGTGAAAGAGGCCCTCCAGTTTGACGGCACCCCCATGGATGTGCAGTTCTCGCCTGATGTCTCCCTACTGGCCGTATGCGGCGGGAGGACGAGGAAAGACCTACGCGGAACGGTGATGATCTGGGAGTTGAAAACGCTCAGGCCGTCGGTAAGAAGGAAAATCGCCGTGGGCCGGCCAGCCGATTGAACTCGTGTTGGTCTTTCAGGAACGAGAACCTGCCAGACTCGTAAAAAAAGCGTGACGCAGCAGTCCGATTCCTCCAGCGTCCGCTGAAGCGAGAGGTGAGGGCCATCGGCCCTCGCCTCCGCGATTTTTGCCCCCTTTGCTGCCTGATGGCTTTTCCTCTACCCACCGCGCAACCACCTGTGCTATACTACGAGAAAAGACAAAGGACGAGTCACATGGGGACGGTGCTGCAAAAAGAGATTGACAGGTTCAACACTAAGAAGAGCGAACTTGTTGCCCAGGCAGAGGGTAAGTTTGTTTTGATGAAGAGGCAGAAGGTCATCGGCTTTTTCGAGTCGCAGGGGGACGCCTTGCTAGAGGCATACAAGCAGTTCGGCAAAGAGGCCTTCCTCGTAAAGCGGGTTCTCGCTGTAGAGTTGCCATTACCGTTCGCGTCGCCTCTGATTGGGGTTTGATAATGGGTTCCATCACGAGCCGCCACGCGAACATGCTCGGGGTAGGCCCTCAGTCCCCATGGAGATATGGCTTTCCAACGGATCGTGTATTGAGAAGGTAATGACGTGAGCAGGACAGTATTCATACTGGGCGCGGGGGCGTCTAGACAAGCGGGGGCGCCGTTGATGTCGGAGTTCTTGGAGGTCGCCAGGGAACTGCACCGCTCCCGACGGGTGGGACCGCATGCGCGCGATTTCGAGTTGGTTTTGGAGGGCCTGTCGCACCTGCAGTACGTTGAGTCAAAGTTCTCGCTGAAGTTCCGCAATATTGAGGCCGCTTTCGCGGCCTTCGAAATGGCGGGCGTCGCCGGGAGGCTCGGAGCAATGGACCCCGATCGTGTGGAGCTCCTACCGGCGGCCATGAACCGGCTGATATTTCGGACGCTCGAGCTGACAATCGTCTTCCCCAAGGCCAAGGGGGAGGCGAGGCTCTATGCCCCGGTGCCGTACGGCGACTTCGTCAACCTCATGCGGCGCCTCAACGGGGGCGGGCCGCGGCAACGCTCCTCGGTGATCACTCTCAACTATGATCTTTGCCTCGACTATGCCCTCCATGTGCAGCAGATACCGATCGATTACTGCCTGCGCAAGGAGACCGCGGTCGGTGGGTTCCGCCTAATGAAACTGCACGGCTCCCTCAACTGGGGTGTCTGTGCGGAGTGTGAGGAGGTGTCCCCGTGTCGCCTCGACAAAGGTCTTCTTGCAGACTCCATCGGGCGCCGGTCGTCCGTCCGCGAGGGCAGCCTAAACGTCGCCTCCAAAATCGCTTCCCGCACCCATTCCTGCGGGCATGCCTTCGAGCCCGATCCCTTTATCGTGCCACCGACATGGAACAAGACTATGCACTCCTCCCAGCTCGCCCCGGTATGGTCGGCCGCCGCGCGCGAGCTCGCGGAGGCGGAGGAGATAATAGTCATCGGTTACTCTCTGCCGCCGACAGACTCATTCTTTAGGTATCTTCTGGCCATGGGAGCAGCGGGGCCAGCGGTCATCGACAAGTTCTGGGTGCTGGACCCCGCAGAACGCGTTGGGGAGAAATTCGGCAACCTTCTCGGGCCGGCCGCGGCCGAGAGGTACTCCTACGTCAAGAAGGGGTTCGCGGACGCTATCCGACATCTGGAGCAGAGGCTGAAGCGCTGACAGGCAAGCTGGTTTTGATCACCGTCTATGGCGAATAGGATGATAAGGAGAGGGGCGATGATATGCGATGTTTGCGGCAAAGAAGGCGCACGCAGACGCCGTGTCACTCGGAGCTACGGCAAGGGTGAGAATTTGCTGGTCGTTCAGAATGTGCCCGTGGTTCGCTGCCCTCATTGTGGAGAGAGCTATCTCACGGCAGAGACTCTCCACGAGATTGAACGCATCAAACTCCATCGCGAAAGTTTCTCCGCAAAGCGTCCAGTAGCCGTTGTGGACTTCACCTGAGACTGACGAGCGGCTCAGCATCAGTTGAGAATTGAGAAACGAGGCACGGGGTATGAGCGACAAATGAAAATCACGGAAAAGCTGGCGGCAGAAGCTGGAGAATCCGCCGAAGGGGCTGCCGAAGGTGGTGGATGTGCCGCCGAGCTGAGAGAACAGCTTTGGACGGAGGACGGCGCTTGCGCGAGAAAGCGAGGCAAAGATCATGCTGACCTACAAGGCTATGTACAAATATCTGGATGAAGGCGTCCACGCCGAAGTACTTGACTTCCCAGGGGTTATCACTTGCGGCGCCGACCTGGAGGAGGCGCGTCGGCTGCTCGGCAGCGCCCTGGTGGACATGGCGGACACCAACCTGATGCGAGGCGAACCGCTTCCTCGCCCTGATCCCACGCGCACTGACCCTGACGCCGATCTGGAAGAACCCATTTACCTATTGCTGAAGGCAGTGTCACGGGTTGTCCTGACACCCCAGGACGCGGGATTCGATGCTGTTGAAATTGGGTTCAACTGAGACGGAGGAGACATGAGCACAAAATGGAAATCGCGGAAGAGCTGGCGGGAGAAGTTGGAGAATCCGCCGAAGGGACTGCCGAAGGTTGTTGAGGGGCCGCCGAAGTGGGAGAAGAGGTTTGGAGGGAGGAGGGTGCTCGTGCCGACGCCGCTTCTCGTTGACGCGTTGATTCGGAAGGTGAGAAAAGGGAAGCTGGTGACCGTGGGGCGGATTCGGGAGCGTTTGGCGAGGGATTTCTATGCGGAAGCGACCTGCCCTTTGACGACGGGAATTCACCTGCGAATTGTCGCTGAAGCGGCGGAAGAGGATTTGGGGATGGGAAAGAAACGAGTAACACCCTATTGGCGAGTGGTCAGGGACAACGGGAGTCTGAACGAAAAGTTTCCGGGCGGCGTGGAGGGGCAATCTGCCCGTTTAAGAGAAGAGGGACATGCAATCGAGACGGGGAAAGGCAAAAAGCCGCCGAAGGTCAAGGACTTTGAGAAATACCTGACGAAGCTGTGAAACGTGCGGTAGATGAGAATCCCGAATTTCACGAGAACGCGCATCTCAATCGCCCTCCGGTCCCGTTCGCGGAAAGCCATCTTCTCGCCTTCATCGTCTGAAACGGTAGCCCAAGTCTGCGAATCGCCAGCGAGCAATCTCTTCAGACAATGAAGGACGCGTGAGCGTGACCGGTGGCGAGCGACACGCCGGATGCCCCTCTTTTCAGAAGACACTCCGCGGCCACCGGGGCCGTCTCGTCTCAGCAAGCTACCATAGAACACAATTGGTCCTCCACCATGCGGGGTTGACGCTGCCACCACCCGTAAACCCTCTGGAGCACACTGTCAGCGGCTGACACCTTGAGAGAGGGTGCGAGTATGAGCGTTCTCTCGGCGACATCAACAACAATGGAAGACTGGCCGACGTCTGCGACAATGACCTGGACGCCGAACGGCGCGAACCTCGCCTGCCAATCTTGCATCCAGCGTTTAACGTTCATCTGTTCTCTCCACTTCTCTGGTCTCCTTTCCGGGAACAACATCCTGACTCCTTTCTCTTTTGTTCGTCTCGCCTTCTCCTGTCTATTGGCGCCCATTGCGTGCCTTTTACCTTTCTATATGCTTTCGGTTCCGCTTCTCTTCGCGCAATTCGTACCTTTTTGCTTAAAGTTTCCGGGCGCGAGTTGATTGGCCCTTGGAGACAATGAAGCAACCTCCGAGCCAAAACTCTAACAGGCTTATCTTCAATAACTTATGGCAACATGATGTGCAATAGTTGCACGTATTTCGCCATCCGCAGGCTGCAATTTTTGCGCGGCGTGCACCCCGACAGGCGAGACATGCAGTTCCCCCCTCGATAGGATTCGGCCTCTTGCGGCCATCGGCTGCCAAAGCATCGTAACGGTATTCATCAGTTCTTCTGACCAATGAATTGCTCATAAGTTCCGTGGAAAAAGGGCAATGTCGGTAAGCGCCCGGCCAACACATCTTCTGCGTGACAGCAGTCTGAGAGAGAGAACCCTTGGCGTCTTAGTGCTCCCATCCATAAATTCGGCGACGTATTCTTCCTCTGACAGGATAACCCCGCGTTCCGCGGGGTTTATTCTCGCGAAGGGTTCTTGAGCTTCCGCTTTACCTCAACTTCCCGCTGACATACTGGCTTGCCAGTGGCGACGACATTGTTAGCGCGTTGTATCTCCTTAGCCGCCACAACAACCCGCTCGACGCCGCGGCACGCGGGGCTCGACGATGACGGTATCTCTTTCCACGCCGCCATGACCGGGCTGGAACGTCTCGAACAACTTCTCCGGCAATTGCTTCCTTGCGACTTTGCGTCTTTGCGAGAGGCCTCGCGTTTTTCCATTTTCTCTCGCCAAGACGCCAAGGGCGCCAAGCTGTTCGACCCGGGCGCCCGCGGGCTTGTGATTTACTGGATGCTTCACGTCTCCGGAACAATCCAGTGTATCCTGTTATCCGGTCAAAATAGTTGCTCTCACGACACCATTATACGTCAGCGTATTTGCGAATCCATGTACTTAGCGTCTTCGCGAGAGAAATGGGGGAGAGAAGGAGTCTCGCAAAGGCGCGAGGACGCAAAGATGGCTGAGAATCAGACAGGGAAAATGCTTGGCGCGGTGGCGGCGAGCGGCTTCGATGGCGGGGAGGCGCCGGTTTCGGCGCGTGTTGTTTGGAGGAGGGCGGGGCAAGTTCCGCGTCAGGATTCTGGCTTTTTTTCTCTGGCGACCTCGCGGTACAGAGACTGCTTTTTGACTCCCGCCGCAGAAGCCACCAGCTTGACGGCCTCTGACCTGGAGATGCCCAATTGTTCTGTGAGGACTCGGACCTTTTCTTTGAGGTCGGTCGGCAAAGAAGCGGTTTTTTTCTTAGCGCCCTCGACAATCAGGACGATCTCGCCCTTGACCGCTTTCTCCTGAAAGACGGCGGCGGTCTCGGAAAGGGAAGCTCTAATAACCTCCTCATGAATCTTGGTCAGCTCCCTGGCGATTTCGATTCTCCGCTCGCCGAAGGCGGCGAACATATCCGCGAGGGATTTGGATAGGCGGTTGGCTGTCTCGAAAAAGACCATCGTTCGCGGCTCGTCCCTCATGGTAGCGAACTTCTTCCTTCTTGCGGTGGCGCGGGAGGGGATAAAGCCGCAGAAAACGAATTCCTCTTTCGGCAGGCAGGAGACGGAAAGCGAGGCAATTACTGCGCAGGGGCCGGGGATGACCTCGACCCTGATTCCGTTTTCGACAGCGGCTCGGACGAGCCTCTCCCCCGGATCGGAGATTGCGGGCGTGCCCGCGTTGCAGACGAGAGCGACCGATTTCCCCCTGCGGAAAAGCTCGACCAGTTCGGCGGTTCGTTTAGCTTCATTGAACTTGTGATAGCTGACCAAGCGAGCAGATGCTATCCCGTGCCTTTTGAGGAGGACGCGGGTTTTTCGGGTGTCCTCGCAGGCGACGAGGTCAACCTCCCTGAGGATTCTGACTGCCCGGAGCGAGATGTCCTCCAGGTTTCCTATCGGCGTGCCGACAACGAATAGGACGGGTTCTTTCGACATCATGGTTGTCCCTTTTTGCGGCGGAATGCCTTCGCCATCTCCGCTCTTTCCCGGAACAGGACATGTGGAGCAAGGACGAGGGCGGTCCATAACGAGCCGAGAAGAAACCTGACGAAAACAAATTGCAGCCGGGCGCAGCCCGAGGAACTGGCATTATCCCCCCCGCCTTCCTTCACCTTGTTGGCTGGCCGCGTTTCCACACGTTCGCGATTGAGGCATCGTGCCTGCCGCGGCTTACTCCGTCCCGCCCTCGAAGACGAGCTCTTTGAGCCGCATGAGCCGGTTGATGTTCGAGCGCTCCAATTCCGCGAGCTTCATTTCGATGTACTTGATGGTCTCGGTGATGTTCGGGATGAAGACGAATTCGAGTGCGTTCACCCGCCGACGAGTCTTCTCAATCTCCTCGGAAAGGATAAAAATCGTCTTCTCGACGTTCACGAGCTCCATCATCAAGGGAACAGCCTCGGAGAGAACTCTGAGGGACTGGTCGAGGTCGGAGGAGGTGTGCGCGAGACCGTAAGTGAAGGGATCGGGCTGGCTCTCAAGCTCGAGGCGAGGGATACGCACGTTGAGGAGGCGAGTGACTTCCACTTTGAGCTTCAACTCGCCGGCGGGATAGGACAGAGCCGCCGCGAGGGAGTTTTCCGGCGTCAGGAGGCGGCAGAGGTCAAATCTCCTCAAAGCCTCGTCCGTCATATCTTGCACCTGTTTTCTCAATTCCCTGGCGCGGTGCACATACCGGAGGAAGTATCTCATCAACTGCTCCTGCTTATCTTGAAGCAGCTTATGCCCGCGTTGAGCGAGGGCGAGCCTCTTCTTCAACTTCAGCAGTTCCATCCGGTTGGGATTGACGGCAAGCCTCATTGTTCCAATTTCGGATTTCGGATTTTGGATTTGCAACCCGCAATCCGCGATCCGCGATGTTATCGCGCGCCTTTTTGGTAGTACTTTTCCAGATATTTGTCGTGGACTCTTTTGAGCTCTTCCGTGGGAAGCATGCTCATCAACTTCCATCCGATGTCGAGCGTCTCGTGGATGGTGCGGCGGGTAGTCTCCGACTGCCGGACGAATTCGTTCTCGAAGCCGTCGGCGAACTTGATGTACAGGCGGTCAATTTCGGAGAGAGCGGCTTCGCCGAGAATCACCGCCAGCTCCTTCGCTTCCCTCCCTCTGGCGTAACAGGCGAAGAGCTGATTGAGGACGTCGGCGTGGTCCTCGCGAGTCTTGCCCTCGCCGATTCCCTTGTCTTTCAACCGCGAGAGGGAGGGCAGCACGTCAATGGGGGGATAGATGCCTTTGCGATGAAGCTCGCGGCTGAGCATGACCTGCCCTTCCGTGATGTATCCGGTGAGGTCGGGCACGGGATGCGTTTTGTCATCCTCCGGCATGGAAAGAATGGGCATCATGGTGATGGAGCCGGATTTCCCCTTGATTCTTCCGGCTCGCTCGTAAACAGTCGCCAGGTCTGTGTACAAATACCCAGGATAGCCCCGCCGACCGGGGATTTCTTTCCGCGAGGCGGAGACCTCTCGCAGAGCCTCGCAATAGACCGTCATATCCATCAGAATCACAAGAACGTGCATGTCAAGGTCGTAGGCGAGATATTCCGCGGCGGTCAAAGCCATTCGTGGGGTAGCCAGCCTCTCCACGGCGGGGTCGTTGGAGAGGTTCACGAAAACGACCGCCCGCTCGATGGCGCCGGTCCTCTCGAAATCGGTGATGAAGAAATTCGCCTCCTCGAAAGTGATGCCCATGGCGCCGAAGCAAACGGCGAAGTTCTCTTTCTCGCCGAGGAGTCTTGCCTGACGAGCGACCTGGGCGGCAATCTTGGCGTGGGGAAGCCCCGAGCCGGAAAAGATGGGGAGCTTCTGCCCGCGAACGATAGTGTTCATGCCATCTATGGCGGAGATGCCCGTCTCGATGAACTCCACCGGATAATCCCTTGCGGTGGGATTGAGAGGGCTGGCGTTGACGTCGAGCTTCTTTTCGGGAATGATGGGTGGGGCGCCGTCCTTGGGTCGCCCGGCGCCGTCGAAAACCCGCCCGAGAATATCCGGGGAGACGCCCAGCTCAAGCCCGCGCCCGAGGAACTTGACTTTCGTACCGCTGATGTCAATGCCGCTTGTCCCTTCGTAAACCTGCACCAGCGCCATGGTCTCGGAGATTTCCAGCACCTGTCCCCGCCGGAGGCTTCCGTCGCCGAGCTGAATCTCGCACAGTTCATCGTATTTGACGTCCTTGATCTTTTCGACGATGAGCAAGGGACCGCTGATTTGCGTTACGGTGCGATATTCCTTAAGCACCCTCCTCTCCTTTCGATTCCTTCAATCTCTCCATTTCTTCTTTGATTTTCGCCGCGATGCCCTCGATTTCTTCCAGTTTTTCCTCCTCGACAAACTTCGCGCGGCTGATTTCCTGCCGAACGGGGAGAGAAGTGATGTCCTTCAGTTCGATTTCCCTTTCGAGGAGATTTGTGGAGTGGCGATAGAACTCGACGATGTTCTTGAGAAGACGATACTGTTTCTCGACGGAGGTGTATGTGTCGCTGTCATCGAAAGCGTTCTGATGGAGGAAGTCTTCACGGATCGATCTGGCGACTTCAAGGACAAGCCTGTCCTGAGGGGAAAGGGATTCCACGCCCACCAGACGCGCTATCTCGGCAAGCTCGTCTTCAAGCTCCAGGAGGCGCATCGCCTCGGTCCTTGTCTTGCTGAAGTCCTCATGGACGTTCTCGACAAAGTACTCTGCAAGGTGCTCGAGATAAAGGGAGTAGCTCGAAAGCCAATTGATGGCGGGGAAATGGCGCATGTATGCCAACCGGTCCTCGAGGCTCCAGAAGACTTTAACCACACGGAGTGTCGCCTGGACAACAGGGTCCGACAGGTCGCCCCCTGGGGGGGAAACCGCGCCCACGATGCTGAGCGTCGCCTCTCGCTCGGGCCTGCCGAGGCATTTTACTCTGCCGGCTCTCTCGTAGAAATCCGCGATGCGGTATCCGAGGTATGCCGGATAACCTTCCTCTCCGGGCATCTCCTCCAATCTTCCCGAAATCTCGCGGAGGGCTTCCGCCCAGCGGGAGGTTGAATCGGCCATGACGGCGACGTCGTAGCCCATGTCGCGGTAGTACTCCGCCATCGTTACGCCCGTGTAAACGCTCGCTTCCCTCGCGGCGACGGGCATGTTGGAAGTGTTGGCGACGAGGATGGTGCGGCGCATGAGAGGTTGTTTGGTGCGAGGGTCTATAAGCTCCGGGAAAGATTCCAATACGTCGGTCATCTCATTGCCCCGCTCACCGCAGCCGATATAGACGATGATGTCGGCGTTTGCCCATTTGGCGAGCTGATGCTGAATGACGGTCTTGCCGCTTCCGAAGGGGCCGGGCACGCAGGCTGTTCCCCCCTTAGCGACGGGAAAGAGGGTGTCAATGACTCTCTGTCCGGTGACGAGCGGCTCGTTCGGCGCCATCCGCTTCTCAACGGGGCGACTGCTTCTGACCGGGCACTTCTGCATCATGCAGATGGGGACCGCGCCGTTGCGGGTTTTGACGCGACAGACCTCGTCCGTGACAGTGAATTCTCCTTCGCGAATCTCCTCAATTGTCCCCTCGACGCCGACGGGGACCATGATCTTATGAACCACGACCGGCGTTTCCTGCACTTCCCCTATAATGTCGCCCGGGCTGACGGAATCTCCCTTTTTCAAGACGGGCTTGAAAGCCCATTTTTTCTTTCTGTCGAGGGCTGGCAGCTCGACTCCTTTCTCGATATAGTCGCCGACCTGCCCTCGAATGACCTCCAGGGGCCTCTGGATGCCATCGAATATTCCGCCCATGAGCCCGGGACCGAGCTCCGCGGAGAGGGGCTCACCGGTGGACACGACCGGTTCCGGCGGGCCGATACCCGCGGTCTCCTCGTAAACCTGGATGAAAGCCTGCTCACCTTTCAACCCAATGATTTCGCCGATGAGTCCGTTTTCGCCGACCCGAACAACGTCGTACATTTTGGCGCCGCGCATCTCTTTGGCGACGACCAGGGGTCCTGAGACTCGCGAGATTTTGCCTTCTATCACTCTTTCCTCCCGAACGATCAGATTCGCACATGTCCAATTTACTGCTGGGCGGTTGATCAGAGCACCAGGGAATTTTCACAACCTGAACGTGAGCAGCCTGCTCCGCGACCCGCTCCGAGCGTGAAAAACCGCCACCTTCAGCACTGCTACGCCTTCAATCCTGGCTTCGCGACGCAAAGACATAACCTGCTATCGCGAGCCCCGCTCCGAAGGCAAGGCAGATGATTCCCGATACCATGAGTGGCCACCGTGCATCTTGTTGCGTGTAAGCAGCGCCGGCTTTGACAAAAAAACAGACGCCCGCGATGCCCAGCACGATTCCTCCCAAAGTGATTAGCGAGGAAACGAATTTCGGTTTCATGGATTTCCACCTCTTTCTGGAACCAATGGTACACAGTGTCAAATTTCGGCGCCTACGGCTTTGATTGTCGCTCGCCTGATTCTTTCCGCGGCAAGCCCGATGCCGGGCTGTCTCTCCGGCAAAAGAATCACCGCAGGCAAAGGTTTCAGGTAATAAGGCTCGATGGAGCTTTTCAACTGAGCACCGAGCGTTTCGGAAACGAAAATTGCGGAATATCCTGCCCTGACAATCCTATCCCAGAGCTCTTTGGCGGCGGCTGCGTCGCTGACGCCGAAGGTGTCGAATCCCATCGCCCGAAAAGCCAGCGCGGCATCTCTTGAACCGAGAAAGGCGACGGAAGAAGTTCTGGTGATTTCTTTCTCCTCAGGCATAACTTTCCCTCAAAAGCGGTCGCAGCGAATCCGCCGGCAACGATTTTTCCCTCCCGTGGAGGATAACTCGCAATCGCACGACCTCATTCTCCTTCGCGGCGATGTATCCCACCAACGGTTCAAGCCCGAAGCAGTAGTGCTTCGCCTTTCGCAGGTACTGGACGAGAAAATCATCCGCGAGCCTATCCAGAACGGAAAGGTCCTTTTTGGACTGGTAGGCGTTGGTCGCCTCCCTGAGAATCGTTCGATAGGCGTCGTCCGGCACTCTGGTGACGAGGTCTAAAACCGGCGTCTCAAGGTTCGTCATGAAAAATGCCTTTTCGATGGTTCCTCCGGAAAGAAGGCTCGCCGCAAGCTTCTCCTCCGGCCAACCCATGAGCTGAACCCGCCAGAAGGCTCGCAGGTTGATGAGGTCAATTGTCCTGCGGGCGTATTCCTCAAGGAAGGGATTGACGCGGAGGTTCTTCAGGAACAGTTCGTAGTAGAAGCCGTCCAGTATCGTCTCTATTCCGTCGAGGCTCTCGCTCTCATCCACCGTGGATAGGGCTGCAAGGAGCGTCTCACCCGCGAAGGGGTCAACGTCGCCCTGAACCATTTTCTCTTCGAGAAGGCGGGTGAGTTGTTTCGGCGAGAGAAAGCCGACCTCTGAAAAACCTTCCGGCTTGGCTTGGAGCAGCCTTGCCTTCAAAAGCACTTTGAGGTTGTGAAAATCGTATTTCAGCCGCAGGGTCTTGATAACCTTGCTTCCGAGGGAAAGCTCGCCCACAATGTCGTAGGCCCGCTTCAGTTGCGCCTCCAGAATCGCTTCCGGCTGCCGCTCGCCTGCGGCGAGAAGCTCGGCGTAATCGGAGAACTCACCGAGAGCGCGAAGGACCTCCGGCTGCGTTTCCTCCTCCAGCAATCGCTCCATGTCCGGGGGGGGAATCAATCTGGCTTCGAGGGCTTTGATTCGCCCGACGGCATAAGTGTAGCGGGTGTCGGAACCGGGTCTTGTCGCCTCTTTTCTCTCCGTCATTTCTTCTCTCCGAAGAGGATTCCCGCCACATCGGATTGCAGCTCTTCCCTCAGTTGGGCGAGAAGCGTCGAGAACGAACAGTCCACCTCCACCTCCGCCGTCCTCAATATGAAGCCGCCGTGGATGGTGGGGGAGGCGCCCTCCAGCTCGAGGTTGCCCTTCTTTCCCGCAGCGCTCAGTTCATTGTTGATGCGGGCGATGAGCTCGCTATCAAGCCTTTTTTCATCCTCGGGCGAGACCAACACATGCTCGTCGCCACTCGACACGAGGCTCAAAAGCATCTTACGAATGACAGCCCCGTACTCCTCCGTGGGCAGGTTCACAAGCTCGTCGAGGGCTGCCCGGAAGCAATCCTGGATGAGGTTCTGTTTCTCCTTGAGGACTTCCTTGCGATGCCCCAGCTTGGCCGAGACCGAGGCTCGCAGCTTCTCCAGCTCCGCCTTTTCTTTCGCTTCGCGGATGATACGGTCGCTGATTTCTTTCGCCTGCGACTCGGCTCCGGATATGATTTCCTGGCGCTTGAGGCGACCTTCTTCCTTGATAGCGCTCGCCTTTTCCTCGCCGTTGCTATTGATTCTTTCGAGAATGCCTTCAATCGCCATTTTCAGATCATTACCCCAATTGCTACTTCTTCAAGCGAAAGCCATTTGCAAGCGCCGCGGATGACCCGTCAGGGTTCTTCACGCGTACGTTCCACGTCGTGCCCGCCATCCCCGCAGTTACGGTCGCTGTGATGCTGCTGGGGTCTGTTACAACAACCTTCGAAGCCCTCGGCGCCGGGCCTTCGCCCTTTTCGAAAAGGACTTCCGCTCCCGAGACGAAGCCGCTGCCGACGATGGCGATTTGTCTTGCAGTCCCGGATGCCGGCATTGAATCGGGGCTGATGCTGTCCACGGTAACACCGCCAATCCCCTGAAGGAGCAGGAAAAAAGCTCCCAGACCGAGGATGGCGTAAATCTCCACGAACACCGGCAGAACGATAGCTTTCCCCATTGCCTCCGCTCTCTTGGCCAGAATCCCCACGGAAGCCACCGAGACTTTTCCCTGGTGAATCGCAGAGATGCACTCGACGAAGCTCACCACCAGACAGATCGCGAGAATCTCCCACCCCTGATGGGGTGTCGGAATCGCGCGTGCGCCGAGGAGCTTGAGCTTATTTATAACCAAAAACCCGATGACGAACCCGTAAAAGCCCTGTGTTCCGGGCAGGCTGACGATAGGAATCAGTTTTCCGAACTTCTCCGGGTCCTCGCTGATTACGCCGCCTGCTGCCTGTCCTGCGAGGCCGACGCCGATGGCCGAACCGATCCCCGAGATGGTCATCGCCAGGATGGCCCCTGCCATCGCCAAAATCAAGCCCAGTTCCATATTTCACCTCCTTTTTGCTTCTTTTCGTAAAAGAAGATTCCTGTCTGCCGCCGCAGGCGCGCTGTCCTTCTCGTTCACGCTCCGCGGTCCTCAACGTTCTTTTAGAAAAAGAACCAAAAACCTTCTCATTCTTCAATAACTGTGAATCTATTTTCGATTGCTAAAGGTTGAAAAGGCCTCCCCGTGCCCCTGAAAAACTTGGAGAAGAACTCGACGAAAACTAACCTGATGGGATGGACAAACGCCCCCAACGTGTTCACCATAAGGGTCAGCAGATGCCCTCCGATTATGATGAACACGGCGAAAACAATTCCCACCACCGGGATAAGCTTCCCCATAGTGGCGGCTATGAGGTTGACGGTAGAGGCCATGGCTGCCGTGACCAGCCCCAACGCCCAGAGGCGGGAATACGACAGAATGTCGCTCAAGTATCCGGTGGTCGTTGTGTAAACAGCCAGGACGCCGAAACCAAGCTTCCCGCCCAGAGAAGGCTCGTGCCTTCCATGAGATGCGAGCATAATAACTGCGCCCACTCCAACCAGGCCGAGACAAAGCTTTGTATGCTCCGGAGATAGCGTCTTCAGAAAGATGAGGCCGATGCCCGTCAGACCCGCAAGAAGCAAGAAGACCGGCGCCTGATCCAGAAAAGCGGCGATGTATTGCCTGCGTCGAATGTTGCCGTAAGCCGCCACGGCATAGCCGGTCCACACATTGATAATACCGAGGATGAGAGCGACGTTGAGCACCGCGGTTGGTTTCTCCTGAGGATTGACCAAAATGTGAGGAATTCCGAGGAGATCGCCCAACCATCCACCGGTCAGCGCTCCGATGATAATGGTTGACACTCCGCAGTAGAACAGAAGACGGAAAAACCGCGTTCCCTGGGGGCCCATTTCGAATTTCTTCAGGGCGAAGACCGCCGCCAAAACCAGAATCAAACCGTAAACGGCATCGCCCAGACAATAGCCGAAAAACAGGAAGAAAAACGGCGCGAGGAACGGGGTCGGATCAACGTCACGGTAGGCGGGGTGGCCGTAGATGCCGGTCAAAAACTCAAACGGCTGCACAACCTCCTTGTTTTCCAAGACAATGGGCATCACGTCATCCGGCGAGGGGTCAGAGAGATAAACCCCAACGGTGTCGAATCGTGTTTGCAGTTTCGTCTCGGCGGCGGTGGCGTCCCCCGCTTTTATCCACCCCTGAAGGAAGAAGGTCTCGCTGCTGTAAAGAAGCCGCTCCTTGGCGCCTTCTTTTGTCTCCAGGTTCGAGAAGTAGTCGAGAAGAGCCGCAACTTTCGTCTCTTCGGAGAACAGATTCTTCGCCTGCTCGAGATGAGCGAGACGCTCGGACTCCAACCGTTCTTCCTCGACAGCTATCTCTTGGAGGGTTTCCTGCGCTCGCCTACGGTCTCCTCGGGGCAAATGATGAAACGCGAACTCGTGCTGCCTCAAAAGCTCCGCAACTTCCTCCTCGACAGACCTGAGGTACGCAACGAAGAGGTAAACGTTTGCCCGGTCCTCGCACACCATCTCAAGGTGGACATACGGCAAGGATTCGAGCGATTTTCTCAGCGGCGGAAAGCTCTTTTTTCGAACCGAGCCGAGAGCGCTCGCAGTAAGCTCTGTTCCTTCGAGGGCATCGAGCGGCACGTCGAGGGTAAGCCAGGGAAGAAGCTCCTTACTTCGGCTCTGAAGCTCGATCCTCTTCTTTTCGATCTTCTTGAGAGATGATTCGATTTCCCGGCAGCGCTTGTAAAGGGCGCGGTAGTCGAAATCCTTCAGCAGACCGCGAAGCTCCCCACGCCGGAGGACGGACTTCGCGGCGAGAGGCGACCTCTTTTTTTCGCCCAAGCCCTCAAGAAACGACATGACCCAGGAAAGCTTCTCGACAGCCTCGCTCACGTCCTCGTAACGGACGCTGTGCTGCTCGAACGAGAAATCCTTGTATTCGTTGCTTTTGTCGGTGAGGTCAATGACCTCGACGTTTCCCTCCCCCTGGAGGAACTCGAGGACGCGGTCTCGCTCGGAGCTGTGTCCGATGATGTCAATTTTCTTCAGCGTCGCTATTGCCATTGCGAGGCAAACTTCTCCTTGATGAAGCGTACGGCTTGTTTCCTGTGCTGTTCGGCGCTTGACCGAAGTTCTTCTCTCTCTTTGTTGCTCTTCTTCTTTACTTCCGCGACAATCTCCTCGTTTTCCTTCTGCGCCTCCGCGAGGAGAGCCCTGCCCCGCTGCCGAGTTTCGGTTTCGGCTTTCTTGAGCATTTCCTCGGCTTCTTTGCCGGCCTGAAGGAGGTCTGCCGAAACCGCTTCTCTCGCCTTCTGTGCGAGATTGCGAGCCTCTTCCTCCGCCCGCTGAATTCTCTCCAACGCTTCTTTAACCACCCTCTGTTCCTTTCGGGAAGAGCAATCAGCATGCCCCTCGCCTGCCCAGGCGCATTCCCTTGATAAACGCCGACGCAGCCTTATTCAGCCGCGCCGGAAGGCAGAATTGTACCACAGGCGCGAGAAAAGTGTGAAAGGATTTCTCTGCGGGTATCCCGTAAGCACGTCCGGCCGCCGAGGGATTCTGCGTCAAAACTTCGCTTGCCGCCATGCCCTCATGAACTCACTACCTCGGTACTCCGCACCGGTCGCCGCTTGATGAGAAGACGCCTAACTGACGATATGGAGGTTGAGGAGGTCGAGAATTCTGTTGAGGTCGCGGTCGGAGTAGAATTCGATCTCTATCCTGCCGGTTTTCCTGCCCCGGACGATTTTCACTTTTGTGCCGAGGGCTTTTTGCATTTGCTCCTCGAGGGCTCTGGTGTCCTCATCGCCGGCTGCCTTTGGGGCGGCTGCCCGGGGGGCTGGCGGCGATTTCTTTCTCGCAACAGCCTTTTCGCACTGCCGGACGGATAAGCCTTTGGCGACGACCTCTCTCGCAAGGGCGCGCTGCTGCGCAGGCTTTTGGAGAGCAAGAAGCGCGCGGGCGTGGCCAAAGCTCAACTTCTCGTCGCGGATAAGCTCTTTGACCTCGTCCGGAAGGAACAGAATCCTGACGTAGTTGGCGACGCTGGCTCTGTCCTTGCCAATTCTGGTTGCGACCTCCTGCTGGGTGAGGGAAAACTCTTCCATGAGGCGGTTGAGGGCAGCGGCGCGGTCCACGGGATTGAGGTCATCCCTCTGGATGTTTTCAATCAGGCCTATTTGAAGCACTTCTTCATCGTTGGCCTCGATCACCATTGCTGCAATCACACGTCTGCCAGCCAGCTCGGCAGCCCGCAGCCGCCGCTCGCCGGCGACGACCTCGTAGGCACCCTCCACGGCCCGCACGACAATCGGCTGGATAAGCCCTTTTTGGGCGATGGAGCGAGCCAGCTCGGAAAGCCTTTCCTGGTCAAACGCTGTTCGGGGCTGAAAGGGGCTTCTCTTGACTTCCGATATTCGGAGGTTCACGACCCCGGTCGGTGAGAGAGGCCTGGCGATGACGTCTTCAGGGATCAGCGCGTCGAGACCTTTGCCCAGAGCCTGCTTCTTCATCTGCCACCTCCTTCTGCGGCGTTCTCGCAACATCCAGAATACGAAACAGCCGAACCCAGGGTCAACAAGAATAGTTCGCCTTCGACCCTTCGATCCGTAGAAAAGCAGGAGTTTCCCCAAAAACGGCGAGGGTGACGTTGTAACCTACTGGTAGCAGGG
>CAZXGF010000006.1:0-155894 GCA_964640185.1 uncultured Verrucomicrobiota bacterium
CCCCCGCGGAACGCGGGGCGGGACAGGACGCCGGCGATACGTAAGCCTCTCTGCGTGCTCTGGGCACTCTGCGGTTCCACCCTCAGCCGCCCGCAACTGAGGCATTACCTCTATTGCACCTTTGACGCCCGGAACCTGACGCGATATGCGCGGTTGGGGTCACAGATACGGGGACTCGGAATTAGAAGAAAATCGTCGGCGATGACTGGTTTCAGGTCGGCGCCTTGCAGTAGCTCGATTCCTTTCAACCGTGACTTGAAAAACTGCACGATCGGTCGCCAGCCCCGTTGAGAGCCATTGGTGTTAACCGGCTTGAAGGTCTGCGCGCCCCGGTTGGGTGTGACCGTGAAGGTGAAAACGCCATTGGCTTCGCTAAGCGTCTGGTCCCATGCTCTCCCGTGGTCGGCCATTCTCGCCGACCATTTCGGGTCGCCGTAGAACGCAACAACATCGCGGTCGAAAAGCAATCCCATTCCGTCATTCGCACTCAGGCCCGCGGCCTTCGCCTTGTCGGACAGCGCCACGGGGAGGCGCGTTCTCCCGCCCGGTTGGCTCTCGGCCGTGGCGACCTCCGGGAAGTTGGTCAACAGCCGATACATAAGCGCACGCTGGTTGGCATGGAACGCTTCCGCAAAGGTGAAGCGTCCGGGCTGCTCAAGAAAATAGTCCAAACATCCCCAGCCCGCGTAGCCGTACCATGTGGACACGGTGTAACCGATCATCTGACGCACCCCTGCGTCATTCATCCACGCCAGCGCCATAGCATCCGGGCCGTCAATGTGTCCCATCAAGCAGTTGCCAACCGGTAGGTAAACCTTGGGGTTCGTCGAATTGATCTCGAACTTTCGGCCCGCAGTATCCACACCGTAGAGTTGCCCCGCCTTAGAACGGAACTGCCCGTTTCTGTACCGATATCCGATATTCCAGTCTCGTTCTGTCGCATGGCCAGACGTGACAAAGAGATCCGCCTCGTGCTCATTCAGCGTTTTGACCAAGGCTTCGGTCGTGTCGCTGGGAGCTTTCCCCTGCTTGGGCCCGCTGCCCCGCCTCTTTTGAACCATCTTGTTTTTGACCAGTTCGGAGTACCATATACCTTCCTCGCACATCTCCAGCGCCACCTCCGTACTCGAAGCGACTTTCCGCACGCTCAGCGGCTTGTCGTCCGTGGCAATCCGCAGTGCGTTGCTCGCGTCGAGCCCTGTCAGGATCCCCCATATCGTATCCGTGTACGGGTCGTCGTCGTACCTGCGAGTCAGCTTATGAACCTGTGAGACAAACAGGCGCGTGGCCTCGGTGGGTTTGGCCACGAAACAGGTGTAACGCGGGTGAAGTTGCTTAAGCATGTCGAGCAGCTCGACCGGCTTTTTCCTGTAAATCAACTTTCTGCCGTTGTACTTGTCAATCAGCTTTTCTACCACCCGCGACCAGTTGGGATCGTTATGCGTGGCCTCAGAGACAACCACCGCGTAATCGGTCACAGGGTTATCTGCCCCAGCAACCGCAATTCCTATCACAACCCCAACCACAACAAGGCATTTGCACGTCACATGGTACATAGCGAATCCCCCCGGCAACAGCCAGTAATGAACACCAATAAGAGTAAGCTTGATTTCACACCTAATCACATACCAGGTCGCTCTGTCAAGTCGCTCTGCCCCCCGGGCGCGCTGCCGCGTCTCCGTGGCGTGCCCTCACGCCTCGTTTTGAACCTCTCCCGTCGCACGTTGACGCCGTGGGTCTGTGCCCTCTGTCCCTCTATCATAGAACGGAAAGGGCCACCGCCTCCTTTTCGCCCGCCCTCGGCGGGCGCCCCAGTTAGCCACCGGCTTTAGTCGGTGGTATCGGACACGAGATTCTTCTCGTGACAGCCGGCTTCAGCCCCGCCGAGGCGGGGCTTCTCTATCAGGGGATTCATCCAAAGTATGCCACGCAAATACAACCCCCCCCTGCCGTTCGCCGTAGCACCTCAGTCACGGGCGCAACAGAGGGGCTTCCGGGCAAGAGGAATGCGAAAGCATTGATGCCGGCATTTTTCGACACCGGGTCGCGCTGTGCCCTTCAGAGCCAAAAGAACACCCGTCCCCCACGCGGCACGGGCGTCCCGCCCGTGGGAATCATGGGCAACTTGAACGGGTTGATGGTCGCCGCAGCCTCCTTTGTGGCCCATTGGGTTGTACCGCCGGCATCTTGTCCCGCGTTCCGCGGGAGGGCATCTTGCCCCCGGTGCCCCGCCCAGGCGCGCTGCCTGGCTCTGGATCGGCCATAAAATCACACTTTTTTGTCCCGCACCCGCCGATTTCCCCAGGAACTCCAGCCCTTATGGCAGAATTTCAAAAGAAAAAAAAACTTGACACGCAAAAAAACTTTTGCCAGTTTACAACATAGGAAAAAGGGCTGCGGTTTTACAACCTCGTGGGGGGGTGGTCGTACGTCTCGATTTCATCCTCCATTCTCCCGCAGGTCAGCACCTTTTGCTCTTTCTCATCGCTTTCGCTCAAAAAACGGAAACGAACCAGCGTCCTCTTTAACTATCAGCCGAAAGGAGAGTTACCATGGCGCGGAAAAACGTTTTTCTCTCAGCAGCCGTATTCATCGCATTCCTTTTACTCACATCACCTGCAACATCGCAAATCACAAGTGATGGCACGCCCGTCGAGATCGGCGACACCCAGGGCCTGACCTTCATAAAGCTTGCCGGCGAGAATGACACTCTTATGCCCGACCCTTCTCTCATTTACGACGAGGTTGCGGAGACCTACGAGGTCACGGCCGCAGGCCACGACGTCTGGGATAACCAGTCCGGCTGCGCCTTCATCTACATGGAGGTCCCGGAGGCCTGTTGGAGCGCCCAGGTTTCCGTGGACCACGACTTCACCGGCCCTGCCAGCAACGCTTGGTCAAAAGGGGGCGTCATGGTTACCGACGACCCCACTCCCGAATCGAAATTCGCTTTCTACGCCACCACTCGCAGCGACGGGGGAGACGCCTGTTTTCAGTGGAGGGACGCGGATAATGGTGGCTGCGACTGGTCCGACGCCCTCGGCGCCGCGCACGGCGCGCTTGGCTATCCACACTATTTGAGGCTGGATCGCGTCGGCGATGATTTCACAGGTTACTTCTCCACCGACGGCGAGACCTGGCAACAAGGCTACACCCATACCAACGCAGCCTTCGAAGACCCCGTCCACGTCGGATTTGCCCTGGTCAGCCACGAGCAGGAAGTCGCGACCACCATGACCTTCAGCAACTTCGCCATCTCCTACCCCACCGTGGCAAGAGCGGGACAAGACCAATGGATCTACGGCGGGGATACTGTCACCCTCGACGGCAGCGGGTCGTACAACACCGATACCTACCACTGGGAGCAGGTCATTGTGGGCACCGAACCGACCGTGACCATAGCCGACCCTGATGCCGCCGACGGCATTACCACCTTTGACGCTCCCTCTCCTCTCGAGGTGGGGGTGACGCTGACCTTCCGCCTGACGGTCACCGGCGCGAGCGGGGAGGACACCTCCGAAGTGCAGTTCTTTGTCCGGTCCACCGGTCCTCCGCAAGTTGCTGCGAGTAACCTGCGCCTCGAGCGCATAGACTACGCCTTCATCTTGTTCTGGGACGACGCCTTTGACGCCGACCAATACGGCTTAGAGTTAGAACTGGCGCCGGGCGTCTGGATCGCCTGGGCCACGCTCACCGCTGACCCGAATACTCCCGGTGAGCAGTACCAGTCCGACGATATCACCCTTGGAACGGAAATTGGCATCAGGCTTGTGTCCAAGAACAAGCATGGAGATGGCGCCGTGAGCGAGGTGTTACGCTTTATGCCCATGCGGAACCTGGCTTTAACCGCAGACAACGGAGGCCCCTCGCCGCCGGACACGACTTTCGACTACGATGGAAACGCCGTTTCCGGCATCAACAATGGCGCCCAGGATGATAGCAGCGATAGCTGGGGCACCGCGGCCGAGACCGAGGACTGGTGGGGCTATACGTGGACAGAGCCACTTTACTTCGACGAGATCGCCTATTTCACCGGCAACATTTACTGGGATGGCGGCTGGTGGACTTCGCTCACCGTCGAGTACACCCAGGACGGCGCCACCTGGGTCGAAATTCCCGACGTGCAGATAGACCCTCCCTACGACCGAGGTGCGTTCACTCGCCACCTCATCACTTTCATGACCGTCAGAGGCGTGGGAATAAGGCTCTACGGGACGCCCGGTGGAATGGCCACGTTCACGTCAGTTGCCGAGCTCGAGGTTTACGGCGACCAGACCCAGGGACCTTTTAGGGTTCAGGGTGCGGATGCGGAGTTTCCGGAAAGGAGCACCGCCACTCTCGATGGCAGCCATTCCTTCTCGGAGAGAGGACCGCTTTCCGGGCACCTCTGGGAGCAGGTGAGCGGCCCAACTGTCGCCATCCAGAACGCCGGCACTGCCGTCGCCTCCTTCGATACTCCCGGCGTGGATGCGGACACGCCATGCGTGTTCAAGTACACGGCAACCGATGAGACTGACACCGCCAGCGACGAAGATGTAGTCATCACCATCAAGAACCTCGTGACAACCGCCGTTGCCGGCCCTGGCCAGCAGGTTGGCGAGGAAGTCGTGGTGACCCTCGATGGATCGGATTCCCTGTCCACTTCCGGCACGCTGACCTACCAGTGGACTCAGTTGACGGGCCCGGCAGTGGCCATTGATCCCGCGGACGGCAAAGCCGCCGTCATAACATTGACAACTCCGGAAATCTGGAACTTCACTAATCAACTGACCTTCCAACTCGAGGTGGATGATGACGTCGGCCCCACGAGCACCGATGAGGTGAACGTCAACGTCCTCAACGGGCTGTTGGATGTGAAGCCTGTGGGCGACGACTATCTTCAGGACGTCCTGCTTCTCGGGGAGAATTACACCTCGAGATTCTATGAGACGGACTGGAATTACGACTATCTCCACGAGGTTGGCGGCGAGGCGAACCAGACCCCGATGGCCGGTGACACTGTTTCCACCAGCTATAACCAGAGCGAAGATCCCCTCGTTTGGACGCCTCAGCACAGCGACGATGGATATTGGTTCCACGACATCGCTGATGACTACACCGGCTACCTCCACGTCTATATCCTCTCGCCGGACGAGCGCGAGGCCAGATGCCGGTTCTGGCACGATGATGAGGTGCGGTGCTGGAACAATGGAGCGGTCGCCTTCGAGCGAGGTGGATGGGACGGAGGTGTCGAGCAGCCCGGCGACTTCACTCTGGACGAGGGCCTCAACTCCATGACCTTCAAGCTCCACGAGGGGGGCGGCGGAGACCGCCTCGCCTTCAGGTTCGCTGACCGCAACGACATTCCGTACACCGATCTCGCCTTTGCCCCGTCTCTTCCGGTTCCTATCCCCACAGCTTACGCGGTAAGAGCTCTGCCCACTTCCTACGAGGTGGGGGTGACGCTGGACGTCGAAGTGGCTGTGAGGGCAGACCCCGACAACCCCCCCAGCAGCATCAATGTCACTGAGCCGATTCCGGGGGCTCTAACGGTAGCCGACGCCGGAGGCGGTGAGGTCATCGGTGGAACCATCAACTGGAATCTGACCGGAGCACAGGTGGGCATTCACACCATCAACTACTCGTTGGACGTGCCAGCAGGCGCCACCGCCGCCCTGCAGTTTGAGGGTACTGTAAACTACGATGGCGCTCCCCCCGCTCAGGGCATCCTTGGAGATAACCTGCTCTATACGATCCCCTCTGCCCCGACGAATGTGGCTGTGGAGATGCTCGTTGTCGGACGCGTCAACTGGAGTGCCAGCCCGGAAGAAGGTGTGGACGGCTATCGCGTCTTCAGCAGCGTCAACGGTGAGGCCTGGACGGAGATCGCCTATGTCACCGGCGCCTCTTACTTAGACGACTCGGTTGTCGAGGGCAGCACTTACAGCTATAAGGTCTCGGCGGTCAACAGCGTGGCTGGATTGGAAGGTCCCGAGTCGGCCCCCACGGACGAGGCCAGCCCCTTTGCCCCCTCTGCCCCGACGAATGTGGCTGCGGAGATGCTCCTTGCCGGACACGTCAGTTGGAGTGCCAGCCCGGAGGAAGGTGTCGACGGCTATCGGCTGTACAGCAGCGTCAACGGTGAGGCCTGGACGGAGATCGCCTATGTCACCGGCGCCTCTTACTTAGACGACTCGGCGGTCGAGGGCAGCACTTACAGCTATAAGGTCTCGGCGGTCAGCGTGGGTGGATCTGAAGGTCTCGCGTGGCCCCCCACGGACGAGGCCATGGTCATCATGGAGACCAGGCAGGTGGAGGACTTCAACTACGGCGGCGGCCTGTGGCCGTGGACTGACGCCGCCATTGACATCGCTGCCATTGAGGCGCCGGACTCCGATACACTCGGCATACCGGCTGAGTACGACTACTATCATGCGAGCGCTGACGGCCCGCACGACTATCGCCCCCTCGACGAGGTAGGCATTGAGACCGCCCTTGATGACGGCACAACGGACGTGTACCACACCAACATCGGATGGACCACCGTGGGCGATTGGTGGCGGTACACCTTCGACGTTCCGGCGCCGGAAGCTGAGGACCCTCCCGGCGGCTGGCTGAAGCTTGCCTTCAGGATCGCGGCTCCGGCCGATGGAACCATAGGCGCCTACTGGGATGAGACACCCATCGGGACCGGCAGTTACAACACCGGAAGCTGGCACGGGTTTACGTATGTTGTTCTGGAAGCGTTCCAGACCACACCCGGACTCCATACGCTGAGGGTGAAGGTGGAGGAGGGACAACCGCCGAACTTCGACAAGATCGGAATCGGGTGCAACTGGGAGTCGCCTCCGACGAAGATCACGGATATCGAGAGGATCGGCGACGAGCTAACGCTGACCTGGAGAGAGTCCAACGTCACGAGCTACTACATCGAGTACCGGTCTGACCTGATGGTTGGCGACTGGCAGGTGATCGCCGGCCCGTTCACCGGGACTACCTGGAGCACTCCGCTCCCAGACCTTACGGGATACATCCGCGTCCGAGCCGAATGACCCCGCAGTAAACGCGGAGAAAAGCAGCCCCGTCGAAAGGCGGGGCTGTTCTTTTTCCGCAGAACCCCCTCCGGGATGCTGACTGCCAAGCAATTCACGTCGGAGGTGACATCCTCCTCATTCCTGCGCCCCCGGATCGCGAGCAGTTGAAGCGAATCGCGGACCTGGCCAACCGTTCCATCAACGAACACCGTAACACATTAGAAGGGCTCGCCTGGTGAACAGCATCGCTCTTCAGGAGCTTGTCGTGATCCACGAACGCGTCATCCAAGAAACCAGCGGCTTCCCTCTCAGCAAATACCGCTCGACTTCATCTTGGTATTTCTGTATATTTTGAGAGTTGGTGGTGCACGGTGACCTTATGTTTTTCCTTGGACGACACGAGAGCGTCTTAGAGGTACAAGGGAGGCCTTCTCCAATGGGCAGAAAATACAAAAACTCGCCAATCATCGAAGCACTGTGTGAGTTCCGCTTCGAGCCAGGCCAGCCCTGGGACCTTACCATTCCGGGCCTCCTGTACGAGAAAATTCGCCAGCGCTTTCCCCTAAGGCGCCAGGCGAACCAATTTCGGGTCAGCTTCGGCCCCGGCCAGGAACCCGCTCAAGCCGAATCTCAATCCACCGGGCGAATGCAGTTCTTCCGCGAAGATGAAAAGGCGCTGGTCCAGGTGGATCGGGACCTGCTCGTCGTCAATCACCTCAAGCCATATCCAACATGGCAACACTTTCTCCCCTTGATCCGGGAGGCCTTTGACGCTTATCGCCAGGTCGCTGAGCCCAGCAGCGTCCGACGTATTGGCCTACGTTATATCAATCGCATCGAAATTCCCGGGCCTCGAATCGAATTAGGGGATTATTTTTGTTTCACCCCTCGCCTCGGTCCTGATGTCCCCAAGGATTTTGCGTCATTTATCGTGGGAATCCAAGTTCCGTATCAGAACTCACGGGATACGTTAAGGCTGCAAGCTACCACGGCCGCTGCCCAGCCCCCCGATACTGTCGCAATCATGCTGGACCTTGACTACTTCCTCGCCCAACCAACGCAGGCATCGTTGGAGACGGTTTTCGAGTGGCTGGAAGTGGCCCACGGCCACACCGAAGAGGTATTCGAAGCCTGCATCACAGAACGCCTCAGGGAAACGTTCAAGGAGGTCACAGGCTAAATGCCACACCTTGTCACAAAACAGCAAACCGAAACGTCGCCTTTTGGCCTCACGGGCTTCTCTTTGTCAGGGGAGACTCGCTTGTACGCGATGTATGACATGGCGCAATTGCATCGGACGGAAGCCCCCTCTTTTTTGACGGCCCTTACGGAGCCAGAAGAACTGATTCGGACCTGGCGACAGCCCGGCGAGGCCACCAGTATTGTCACCCGAAAACAGATTGATTCGCTCGAGCGCCTTTACGCCTTCAGAAGATGGCAGGAGGTGGTGCAGTTTCTTTCGGAACACCCCTTTCTCGTTGCGCTCTTGCAAGAGGCGCAGCGCGAGATCGAAACCCATTTCCCGGCACACCGCCAACTCTCTCTTGAAGTCTTGACCGACCCTGAAGCCATTGATGACCGTCAGTTAGTCCTTTTCATCGGAACGGACCTCGCTCCCGACGAAGCCCTCGCAGCTCTCCATCTCTTTGATAAGCAATGGTGGTTCGAAGCGTCGCGCGCGAGCCGCGGAAAGCTGTGTATCCATGTGGAGTAGCAATGAGCTTTGACTGGTCGGAGTACTTAACTTTGGCCCAACAGCTCGCGGGGTTAGATGTCACCCCTCCGGGGCAGGAGGCGACATACCGTTGCGCCCTGAGCCGTGCTTACTATGCCATTTTCTGCCTGGCAAGGAATAGACTCTTGGACGAAGGGCGTACGCTGTACGGAGACGGCCGGGACCACAGGCATGTTCAGAACGAATTCAAGGAGAGCCCTGACCCAAAGCGTCAAACCGTTGGCCAATATCTCAACCGACTACACACTGCTCGGATCAAAGCCGACTACCGCGACTCGTTCCCGCGACTCTCTCGCAGGATCAAAATAGATATGCCGTTGGCGCAGCAAGCGCTCCTTATCCTTGCCAAGCTGTAAGGCTTGCCGCCACCGACTGCGACCGACGAGAAGACCGAATATTCCGTCCCCGAAGCAGTCTCCCCGTTCATCAGCCACCCTTTGGTGAGCCAGCCAAACCATCCGCGGACGCATTTTGCCCGCAGTCTGCTCTTGACAACTGACACCAAATACTCTATAATATCACCAAAATCGAAGAAAAGCCCACACCCAAACGGGCCCTGGACAAACCGCTCCAACAAAGCAGGCATTCCAGTACGCGTTCTCGTCGAGAGAATACTGGAGAATACTGGAATTTTAGCCCCTTTTCGGGGTTAAAGGGAATATTGCAACTCGCTCATTTTGAGCCGGTTACATCGAAAATAGGAGAACAATTTGAGCATGAATGTGCAACAAACCCCAATTGAAACAACGCAAATCAAACCGGAGAACAAACCACGCGGGCATTGACAGGACCGAGCCACCGGGCAGCCGGAACAACCCTCGCCCGTCAGCACCCAGACCATCGCTCAACCCCCAATCCCTAAACCCCAAACCCTAACCCCCAAACCCTAAACCCTAAACCCTGCCCCCCCCCGCGACGGACAAGCTTCACGGGCATTTGCGGGCAAGGGATGAAAACCTCGCCTCATTCTCTCACATTTCCGGTCGCGGCCCATTCGCAGGCGCGGCGGAGGAGCTGGATGAAGCCCGGGGAGGTGAGGCTTTTCACGTCGTGGCCAAGAGGTGTGTGAAAGACCCTGCCGGCGCCGTACGGAAGAACGAAGCCCATCGGTTCATCCTTTCCGGTCACCTTCGAGCGAGCGGTGAGGAGAACCTTAATCGGCGTCTTGCCGGTGAGGCAGAAGTAAAGCTCGTCGGTCGTCTCGAAATCGGCGAGCTTGCGGGTGAGGGGATGTTTCCTGTCAACAACCTTCACGCGAAAAGGCCCGTAGGGGTCGTGGGTTCGCACCTTGTCCCAGACACGCCCGATGAGTTTGACGTATTCCGGCCAGTCCGGAAAGGCCCCCGAGGAGAAGTGGATGACCACAAGCCCCTTGCCGCCGCTGACGAAGCTTGTCAGCCCTTCGAGAGCTGCTTTGCTCGGCGAGGGCACTTGCCAGTCGCAATAGTTCAGCACAACGACATCGTATCGTTGGGCGATTGACGTGCCGAGAATCTCCGGGTCCTCCGAGACCCGCACGTCGAAACGGCCTGAGGATGCGAGCGTATCTCGCATCGCCTGACTGTTCGCGTGCCAGCGGTGCGCCGGATGCTCAGCCCCCGTAACGATGAGAACACGGACCGGCTTTGACTGCGAGGATGCCGCCAAAGCCTCTCCCGGAATCAGTAACAACATGACCATCAAAAGAAACAACATAGCAAACCTCCTCTACCTTACGTGGTTGAATGTGGCAAACGCTCCGAAGCACAACGAACACGCGCCACAGGATCGTCTGCTATTATTCTAACAGGTTTGCTCCCGATAGGGAAGTACAGGTAAACCGGAGAGAGCAAAACAAGCGTAGTGACTGGAACATGGGATTTCTCCTCTATTCCTAACTATGAAGTGCGGAAGCGAGGCTAAGTCCGGTGCCCGCTGAGGGCTGGTGAAAAGGAAGTCGTGCTGTTTTCCGATTGGGTTGTATCGCCGGCATGTTGCCGGCAGTATGGGGGGCATCTTGCCCCCGGTGTCGAAGGCGAGACGCCCTCGCGACTGCCGCCGGGACGGCGGCGTTACCCTAAACAACCTTACCCCCGGAGACGCAGCCGCACCCTCCCCGGCGGTTTCCTTGACCGGATAGACGTATTGTGAAAGAATCGAAAAAAGAGGAGGCGCCCGTTCGCCTGTCGCTTGCATGGAGGGACCGATTATGAAAGGACTTACGACGTGCCTGGTTGTTTGGAGCATTGCCCTGGCAGCTCACGCTGGCGAGCCGTTTCTCGACTCGCTGCCGGCCTTGCGTAGCTACGAGATGCGGCGAATCACATCGCACGACACGACCGGCGGCAACAGGGATTGGCGGTCTCTCGCGCCCGGCGACACCCTCGTCCTCGCCGACATCACGGGGCCGGGCTGCATCGTCCACTTCCGGGACAACGTCACCAGCGGTGAGCCGCACCACCTCCAGATGCACGTCTTGCGAATGTACTGGGACGACGAGAAAAACCCGAGCGTCGAGGCGCCCATTGGCGATTTCTTCGGCGTCGGCTTCGGCTTCACGGAGAAGTACAGCTCGGCATTGATGAACATTGACGCTCGCCGTGGCAAGGAGGCGACCGATCCGTCCGCTTTTGGCGCCGCCCGCAACTGCTACATCCCGATGCCGTTTGCCAGGGCGGCCCGCATCACCATCACCAATGAGGGGAAGAAGCCGAGCAGGCACTGGTACGAAATCAACTACAAAGCCTACAAGACACCGCGCGAAAACGTCGGCTACTTCCACGCCCAGTATCGCCAGGGGACACCGCCGCCCGCCGGCCCCTACCTGATTCTGGAAGCGAAAGGCCGGGGACATCTCGTCGGGTGTGTCCTCAGCGTCAAGAACAACGACGGCGGCTGGTGGGGCGAGGGGGATGAAATCTTGTACATTGACGGCAAGCATGTCATCCAGGGCACGGGCTCCGAGGATTATTTCTGCGAATCGTACGGCCTTAGACAGGGCTGCTTCCCCTACTACGGCGTGACGATATGCCAAGGGGCCTTCACGACGGCCTATCGCTGGCACGTCCCCGACGCCGTGCCCTTCGCGAAATCAATCCGTTTCCTCATCGAGCACGGAAGGGGAACGCCCCCATTCAAAAGCGGCAACTACTACTACAGCGTAGCGTACTGGTATCAGACGGAGCCGCATGCCCCATTCCCCAAGTTGCCCACCGTGAACGAGCGCTTGAGCTGGGCGGGCAAAGATACTGTTCTTCGCTAATTCATTTCGGAATTCTTCCACCCTGTGGCGAACAGGAGGGCTGACATGAACAACTGGTTCAAAATCTCACTCGGATTGATGGTTTTCGGTACGGCGGGCTGCCTCGTTGCGGTCGCCGCGTTGCCGGCGGGGGAGGCCAGTGAGGGCTACGCCCGAATGCTCCTGTCGGAAAAGGGGCTCGCGGCGTATTGGCGAATGGAAGGCAATCTGACGGACGCGAAGGGCGACGCCTCGGGTGTGCTTCGCGGGGGAAGGGCTCGCTTCGTAAAGGGACCGGGCGGAGGCAAAGCCCTGGCATTGGGCAAGGGGCAATTCGTCACCATAGGGAAAACGTCCCACCTGGATTTGCCTGAAACTACGGTCGAGCTGCTCTTCAAGCTGACCGCGAAGCCGTCTCAGGGGTACAACCCTTGCCTCATCGCCAAACGGCGAACAAGCGAGAACACGCGGTTCAGCGTCCACGTGCAGCGGAATCTCGAGTGGCTGGATGTTTGGAACGGCAGCCGGGTCATCTCAGCCCCGGTCCCGGCGGAGGCGCTTCGCGTCGGCCAATGGTATCACCTGGCGGTTGCTGCCGATGCTAAAGGTCTCAGCATTTACCTGGACGGGCTGCGATGTGACTTGCAGAGCGGTGGCTCGTTCAACTTTTCAGCCATGAACCTTCCCCTTCAGCTTGGGGCGTCGAGCCCCGAAGGCGGTGAGCAGTGCGAGTGCGACATAGATGAGGTAGCTGTCTATTCCCGTGTGCTCTCGGAGAAAGAGATTGACCGCCACCTCGAAGCACTCGGCTGGGCGGACAAGAAGAAAGAGTTCCTTCGACAGAGGCTCGCTCGCGAAGAGCAAATGAAACGCCGTCGGGAAGAGCGGCTCGCGAAACGCACGAACGATCCCCGCCTTCTGGCTCGCGGTGAGACGCGAGTGTATAGGGACCAACACCTTACGGCCATCAGCCTGCCGCTGGGCGGCATCGGGGCTGGGTGTATCCAGATCAACGGCAAGGCTGAGCGGGCAATCTGGCAGATTTTCAACAACTTCAAAGGGGTGTTTGTGCCGCACAGTTTTTTCGCGGTTAGGGCGAAGGCGGCCGACGGCGAGCCGGTCGTGCGCGCCTTGCAAACGAGCCCTGTCGGACCGTTCGAGGCGATGAAGAGCCTGACTTTTCGAGGAGAATACCCCTTCGGCTGGTACGATTTCGAGGAGCCGGAGATGCCAGTCGCCGTGAGCATGGAAACGTTCAGCCCGCTGATACCATTCAATGCCAGAGACTCGGCGATCCCGTGCGCTATCTTCAACCTCACGGCACGAAATACCTCCGAGAAAAAGGTGCACGTCAGTTTCCTCGCGACCCAGCAGAACGCCGTGGGCTTCGCGGGCGAGGGAAAGATCGAGGGCCGGCGGTTCGCCGGATACGGCGGGAATCGCAACCGGGTCGTCAAAGCAGCGGGCGAGACAATTCTTCACATGACCATTGAGCGGAAGAAAGATTCGGCGGGATACGGGGACATGGCTCTCGCTGCGTTTGACGATGAGGCCACGGCAACAGCGTCCTGGGACACCCTCGATGCGCTCCTGAAGGACATATCGCGGGACGGTCAGCTCAGCGGTAGGGAGATAGCTGGGCTATCACCAACAGGTCAGACCCTCGACGGAGCTCTGGCTGCACCTTTCACTCTCGAGCCCGGTCGCAGCCGCACGGTCACATTGGTACTGAGCTGGTACTTCCCCAATGGCAGGCACGGCGCCGGAAGATGGGGCGGAAAGGGAAACATGTACGCTAACTGGTGGGACGGCGCGGTAAGCGTGGCAAGCGATGTCCACAACCGATTCGACGAACTGACCCGTCTCACGCGCCTGTACCACGATACGTTTTACGCCTCGAACCTCCCGCATTGGCTCCTGGACCGGATGACATCGCAGGTGGCGGTGTTGCGGAGCAAGACATGTTTCTGGACCGAGGGCGGTTACTTCGGCGGCTGGGAGGGCTGCTGTCCCGGGTCGGGCTGCTGTAACGGCAATTGCGCCCACGTGTGGCATTATGCCCAGGCGCACGCCCGGCTGTTTCCTTTCATCGCCCGCCGAATGCGGGAGGAGGCGCTTGAGCATCAGCAGGAGGACGGAGGGATTCCGTTCCGTCAGCCCGCCGGCGCCGTCGCCACCGACGGCCAGTGCGGCGAAATCCTCGAAGCGTACCGCGAACACTTGTGCAGCACCAATGGCGTCTGGCTCAAGGAGAACTGGCCGAAGGTGAAAAAGGCGATGGAATACACCATTGCGCGCTGGGACAAGGATGAGGACGGCGTATTGTCCGGCCCCCAACATAACACGCTCGACGCGAATCTCGGCGGCAGCACGACCTGGTTGGGGTCCATGTATCTGGCGGCCCTCGCTGCTTCGGAGAAAATGGCCCTCCTTGAAGGTGAACCGAAAGTAGCTCAACGCTATCGGCAGATACGTAACTCAGGCTCAAAGAAGCAGAATGAGACGCTGTGGAACGGCGAGTATTACATTCAGATTCCCGATGCCCAGTCCCGCGCCACGCGGGATTTCCTCACCGGCTGCGACGTGGACATGATGCTCGGCCAGTGGTGGGCCAATCAGCTCGACCTGGGCTGGTTGTATCCGCCAGAGCGAGTGAAAAGTTCGCTGCAATCTCTGTTCAAATATAACTTCAGGGTTGATTTTCACGGGTTCAAGCAGTCACCGCGGAAGTTCGTTGATGAGGAGGATGCCGGTTTGCTCGACATGACCTGGCCGCATGGAGGCCGTCCCGCGCCACAGCAATGTATATTGTACGCGAATGAGGTGCAGAGCGGTTACGAAGCGGCTGCCCTCGTGGCCATGGTGCAGGCAGGACTCCTGAAGGAGGGGGTCACGGTGGCGCTCGCGGCAGCCGACCGCTATGACGGCCGCCTTCGCACCGGCTTGACTGCCAGTAGAACGGCATCGTGGGGCTACAGCGGCAACCCGTTCGGGGACGATGAGTGCGGCAAGTTCTACGCCCGGGCGATGAGCATCTGGTCCATGCTGCTGGCGTGCCAGGGCTTCATCTACGACGGCCCCGCGGGCGAGATCGGTTTCAAACCCCTATGGCGGCAGGACAATCACGCGACGTTCTTCACCGCTGCCGAGGGATGGGGACTGTTCACCCAAACCCGCAACCGGGACCGTCAAACCGACCGGATTGACGTGAAGTGGGGCAAACTGCGGGTCAGGACGCTCATTTTCGAGCTGCCTGAGTTCGTGAACCTGAGGAAAACCGCCGTCATCGTCGCCGGCAAGGAGGCGGACGCCCAGGCGAAACAAGATGGCCGATGCCTCACCATCACGCTGGCGCGGGAGGCGGTCGTGGACTGTGACGAGGCGCTCGAAACGACCATGACGTTTTGATCGAGAGAAACGCGGCCGAACGCTCCTCCAGCAAGATAACGCGCTCAAGCCGACGGGACTTTCGTTTGAGAAGATCCCGGCAGCCGGTTTCTGCACTCATCTGCGATTTTTTCGGAACGTGACGGATGAGTTCGAAATTATATGTTCTTCTTCTGCGTTTTGTTCTGCTTGCCCTTTCTTTTCTTGGCGGCTGACGGTTTCTTGAAGAACTCGAGATTGACCTTGGCGGGCTGGGGGTTGTCCGAGGTCAACGGCTGGGAGTCGCCGAAGAGCTTCTGCTGCTCGGTCATCACGGCCAGCAGCTCCTTGACCTTGCCGGCGTAGGCGGGGTCGTCCGCGAGGTCCTTCGTCTCATCGGGGTCTTTCCGAAGGTCGAACAACTGCGTCCTGTTGATTTGGGGATAGCGAAGGAGCTTCCAGCGGCCGCGACGCACCGCTCGCTGCAAGTTCTTGTAGGCAAGGAAAACTGTATCGCGAACCTTGTTCGTCTTGCCCTGTATCACCGGTGCAAGACTTTTGCCCTCGAGCGAGGCAGGGACCTTTGCACCGACCAGCTCGCACACCGTCGGGTAAACGTCGAACAGGTATGCGAGCGCATCCGACGATTTGCCCTTCGGGATGCCCGGGCCGCAGAAGATCAGCGGCACACCCATGCTGTCCTCGTAAAGGTTCTGCTTGCCCATCAGGCCGTGGCTGCCGATGGCGATGCCCTGGTCGGAGGAAAAGATGATGATGGTGTTCTCGTATTCGCCGAGGTCCTTCAGAGTCCGGATGATCCTGCCTATCTGCTCGTCGAGGTAGGTGATGTCGGCGTAGTAGTCCCGCAGATGTTTTCGGATGACCGCTTTTGTTCGCGGCCAGGGGGCGAGCTGTTCGTCGCGAATGAGCAGCTCACCGTTGTTGAACGGATGGAACGGCTTGAAGTTCGGTGGGACGGGAATCCTCTCGATGTCGTACTTGGCCAGGTACTCCTCGGGCGCGACCCGTGGGTCGTGTGGAGACGCGAAGGCAAGGTACATGAAAAACGGCTTTCCCTTCTTACGCTCGCGCAGGAACCTGGTCGCATCGTTTGCGACCACTTCGCCAGGATGTCCGGAGAGCCGAACGGCGCCATCGCCCAGGTAGTGGCTGTATGTGAAAAACGGATGAACGCTTCTTGCTGTATTGCCTCGCTTGCCGTGGTGGTAGGAGACGTAACCTGCTTCGTTTATTGACTTGGGGAAGTTCGGCGCGTCCTTTGGCAGATTCCTTACGGAAAACCACGAACGGCCTCGCAGCAGCATCATTCGGCTCGGCAGGCAGACTGCCCCGCTGAAACCGCCCATGCAGTAGGCGTTGGTGAACACGACGCCGGACTTCGCCAGCTTGTCGAGGTTCGGCGTCCGGATGTGCGGGTTGCCCAGGGCAGCGATGGTATCCTCCCGCTGATCGTCCGTGAAAAGGAACAGCACGTTGGGTTTCCTCGCCCTGGCCGTCGTTTCTCCGGCTTTCGCATTCGTCCGCCCCGCCGGCACGGCCAGAGATGCCGCCGCCAAACCGATGGTTTTTAGAAAATCGCGACGTGTACGGATGGACCTGTCCATGTTCCTCACCCCTTTTGTTATGATTAGATTTCTTCTGCAACTTTTAACGTAGCATAGCCATTCGGATTCGGGATTTCAAGACACGCAGAAAAAAGGGGCGTCGGTGTGTTTCCGTTGAAGAAACGCAGCCACACCCCTCGCCTGAAAAAGCTTGCGTCTGCGCCTCATTTGCTTACAATAGCATCTCGGCTTCGGCGCCTTGTGAGGAGGAATAGCGAATGGCGGAAGTGATTAGGGAAGATAAGAAGACGTTGCTTAAATATCTCCGGCAGATGTTCGAAATTCGGTTCTTTGAAGAAAAGGTGATGGAGCTGCTCTCGCAGAACATCATCAAGGGGGCTTCTCATCTTTACGCGGGAGAGGAGGCGACCGCGGTGGGGGCCTGTGCGGCGATTGAGCCGACGGATTACATCACGTCAACTCATCGGGGGCACGGGCACTGCATCGCCAAGGGGGGGCAATTGCCCAAGATGATGGCAGAGCTCTGCGGCAAAAAAACCGGCTATAGCAGAGGCCGCGGCGGTTCGATGCACATTGCCGACGTCGCCAAGGGCAACCTCGGCGCCACCGGAATCGTCGGCGGGAACGTCCCCGTGGCGACCGGGGCGGCGCTGGCCCTAAAGCTGCGTGGTGAGAAGAAGGTTGTGCTTTGTTTCTTCGGGGACGGCGCCGCGAACAACGCGACATTTCACGAGTCGCTCAACATGGCGGGCGTCTGGAAACTCCCTGTTATCTATATCTGCGAAAACAATCTTTACGGGATGAGCGTTTCCACGAAGAGGGCGTGCGCAGTTGAGGACATCGCTTCCAGGGCGTCGTCGTACGATATGCCGGGAGCGATTGTTGACGGGCAGAACGTTCTGGCGGTTAAGGAAACTGTCGGCAAAGCGGTCGAGCGGGCAAGAGCGGGACTCGGCCCCACCCTCATCGAGGCGAAAACCTATCGTTATTTCGGGCACTCACGAAGCGACCCCAGAAAATATCGCACTAAGGAAGAGGAGAAATTCTACAAGGAGCAGCGAGACCCGATAAATCTGTTCATAGGGAAATTGCTGAAGCAAAAAATAGCGACAAAGGAGGAAATTGACGCCCTGGAGAAATCGGTTCACGAGGCGATAGAGGACGCTACGAAGTTCGCCCTCGACAGCCCCTATCCCGATGTCAGCGAGCTGTACGATTTCCTTTATGTCGAGTAGAAGGAGTCGAAGATGCTTCTCGTCTTGGCGAGGGAAAAGGGACGCAGGAGACCTCTCGCAAAGCCGCAAAGCTCGCTAAGGAAAAACTCCACATGCCCTTTGCGCTCTTGGTGTCTTGGCGAGAGAAAAGGGACGCAGGAAACCTCTCGCAAAGCCGCACAGGCGCAAAGTAGGAAAGCGGCATACGAAGATAACTACATCTCTATCGTGGACAAAGAAGTGGTATCGGCGGATGAAGATCCGGAAGTGGCCCACGCACAGGCTAAAAAGAAATATCGAGATAAAGAGGTTGCACTCTGGAAGGTTCCCCACAGTGACGCGTTTATTTTCTAAGTAACAAGGCAATCGAATCGTCGAGTTTGCTTTAGGCAGTCAATTGGCCCGTCGCTTGTGGGAGCTTCAAGGAAGAGGAGCATGAGCGAGAAGTTTTTCTGGGAAGCAGTCAGAGACGCGCTTAGAGAAGAAATGATCCGCGACCCCAACGTTTTTGTCATGGGAGAGGATGTCGCTATCTATGGCGGAGCGTATGGCGCGACCCGAGGGTTGTACGAAGAGTTCGGTGAGGAGCGTGTGCGGGACACGGCGATTTCGGAGGCGGCCATCGCCGGAGCGGCGACGGGCGCCGCTATGCTGGGAATGCGGCCGGTCGCGGAAATCATGTACGCGGACTTCCTGACGCTGGCGATGGATCAACTGGTAAACACCGCCGCGAAGAATCGCTACATGTTCGGGGGGCGTACGAAAGTGCCCATGGTCCTTCGGACGGAAGGAGGCGCCGGTCGTGGAATCGCCGCGCAGCACTCTCAAAGCACGGAAGCGTGGTTTAATCATGTTCCGGGGCTGTACCTTGTTATGCCCGCGACGCCTTACGACGCGAAGGGTCTGCTGAAGACGTGCATTCGCGACGATAATCCGATCGTTTTCATCGAGCACAAAATGCTTTACAAGACGAAGGGGGAAGTGCCCGAGGAGGAATATCTCATTCCTCTGGGTCTGGCGGACGTCAAGCGCGCGGGGAAGGACGTGACGGTCATCGCCTATTCGAAAATGGTTCTGGAATCGCTCGCAGCCGCCGAGCAGCTTGCGGAGGAAGGGATTGACGCGGAGGTCGTTGACCTTCGTTCGATCAAACCTTTGGATGTGGATACGATAGTCAGGTCTGTTCGCAAGACGGGAAAAGTCATTTGCGTCTCCGAGGGATGCAGGACGAACGGCGTCGCCAGCGAGGTGGTCTCCGTCATTCAGGAGGAGGCTTTCGACTACTTGGACTCGCCGGTGAAAAGGGTCTGTGCGGCTGATGTGCCGATTCCGATGAGCCCGGTGCTGGAAGCCGCCGCGGTGCCGTCGGCGGAGGACGTTGCGGAAGCGGCGAAAGAACTCTTGGGTTAGTACAGGCGTTCGCAAGTACGGTACGGTGTGGTGCTGTGGGGAAGGGAATCCTTCGACAGGATAACAGGATGGACGGGATTGTTCAACACTTTGCCATCACGGGTAAACAGTATTCCCAGAATCCTGTCTATCCTGTTATCCGGTCAAAAAAATATGTGACCGAATTTATCAACCACAGCACTTAGGATTTGTCATGGCAACTCCCGTTATAGTTCCCCAACTTGGTCAGACGATGGAAGAGGCAACAATCGTCCGCTGGCTGAAAAACGAGGGCGATGTTGTCAGCCGGGGGGACGCGCTTCTCGAGATTCAGACGGATAAAGCCGTGCTGGAGGTCGAGAGCTTCGCCTCCGGCACGCTCCTGAAAACTCTGGCTCAGCCGGGCGAGACAATCCCGGTCCTTCAGGTGATAGGCTTCATCGGCGAGCCGGGCGAGAAGTTGCCGGAAGTGCCGAAGCCACCGCCAGCCAAAGCGGCTGCTCCATCTGAAAGAAAGCCTCGCCCCGCCATCTCCCGGCGGCCTCAAGCACCGCTGGAAAGACCCGCCGCCGCAGTAGAAGCTCCGGTCCCTCCACAGGCCTCTCCCGCACCTTCTGAGACGAGGTTTAGCATATCTCCGCGGGCCAGAAAGCTGGCAAGAGAGCGAGTTATTGACCCGACGAAAATCGTCGGAACGGGGCCGAATGGGAGAGTTATCGAGCGAGACGTCCTGGCGTATCTTGAGCGGAAAGGCTATGACGGCCTCGCCATCTCGCCGACGGCGAAGCGGCTCGCTGCCGAGCTGAAGACAGATATTTTGGATATGAAGGGCACAGGTCCCGGAGGGAAAATCGTCAAAGAGGACGTTCTCAAAGCCGAGAGAGAGAAGCCTCGTCCCCTGAGCATGACACGGAAGATCATCGCCTCGAAGATGGTCAAAAGCGCGAGGGAAATCCCTTATTTCCTGGTGACGGTGGCGGTGGACATGACGGAGGCGGCTGCGGTCAGAGAGAGGCTTAACGAGGAGAGGACGGAGAGGATTTCGTACAACGACTTCATTGTCAAAGCGTGCGGCTTTGCGCTGAGCTCTTTCCCCATCGTCAACGGCGCCTGTCTCGGGGACACATATAAGATGAACGAAGAGGTCAACATCGGCGTCGCGATTGACACGGAGGAAGGTCTGATTGTTCCGGTGCTCAGGAACGTGGGTCGCAAGCCCCTCGAGCGGATAGCCTCGGAGAGCGCACACCTCGTCGAGAAGGTGAAGAGCAAAAAGGTGCTGCCGGATGAGCTCGAGGGCGCGACGTTCACCGTCTCGAACATGGGGATGCTCGGGGTGGAGAGTTTCACAGCGATAATTCCGCCGGGGCAAGGGGCTGTTCTGGCGGTGGGCGGGATTACGGACTCTCTGGTTGTTCGTAACGGGGCGCCGACTGCCAGAAAAATCATGAGGATAACTCTCAGCTCCGACCACCGCATCATTGACGGAGCGACGGCGGCGAGGTTCCTTAACGAGGTGAAGCAGAAACTTGAAGAGCCCTCCTGGGCCGGGTGACCGGCGCGCTTTTCGGGCAGTCCCGAGACTTGCGACTTCCTGTATGGCCAAGTCGGTCTGTCAATTGACCAGGTTTACCGGGCAGGACTTGTGGGAATGAGCGGAAGTAAACGGGCGAGAGGCGGCCTGTTGGCATTCCGGAGGACCCGGGCAGTGACAGTGCTACATCCATTCCAAGGGGCCGGGTTAGGGACTCAAGCGAGGTTATGACGCAGAGTTTTGCCGCCGAGTGGCGAGCAAGAGCAAGTGTCGCCCGTCCCCGCATGTGTGCGTTTCCTTGGGGCGATCGCATACCGGGACTTCCTGGGATTCTACCAGGCGAAGGAATAAGCGCTGCCCCTCATATAATAAACGCCGACCCATAGATTCAGGCGGAGGCGAATGGTCGCCATCGCCATATCAAGCGGCGAGTCCATCGGGACAAGAGACGCCCACCCATTACAGTGCCCCCACCATCCACACGAAGGTTCAAGCTCAACGGGGTAACGGTATCCACTGCGTGCGGGCATCGCGCGTGCATCGCTTGCGTGGTTCAGCCGATAGATGTAGGGGTTCTCGGGGAAGGCCGAGGCACAAAACAAGCTCGCAACAAAGAGAATAACGATCGCGGCTATTAGGATACGCATTGCTGGTCTCCTTTACTGTTTTCCTTTTGCACGTTACCGTCCGCTTGTGCCGGACGAGTGATGTTGCCGTGGATTGCTATGGAGGCACAGTAACAATTCATGTACCAAGTTTCTGAGCTAAAACGGCGACCTTCTCCTCGCGGCGCAACTTCTTCCATTGACGTGAAATGCGTCAACAAGCAATTGTTGAGCCAGGACTTCGGGAAGTCGGGATCGGCTGAATATCGGCAGCAGAATATATCTATTTGGAATAATTGTGGACAGAGAGACATGGCACTGACCGTAGAGAGGTGTTAGCCAGTCAGCCGCGATGGCTTCTTGTGTCTGATTCGGGCGTGGAAGCTTTACGGATCTTGGGGATGATGTCGCCGTCGGTGGGCAGCACGATGTATGACCCCAGTCTCCGGCGGATACCCGGCCAAGGCGGGGGAGGGAGAAGGGGAAGAGGAGAGTAACGCAAAGGCGCAGAGTCGCAGAGAGGAGCATCAGAAGGACTCCGTAGTCGCCTGCCGTGGCATGGGCATCTTGCCCATGATCCCTCGACGGGTACCCCGCCAGAGGCGGAGGATGCCACGCGGGGGATGCCACGTGGGGAACGCCTTTTTTTGCCGTGAAGGGCACAGCCCGACCCCGTCGTGGGCAAGGGAGCCCCTCGATATCCCCCCAACGGCGGGACAGGACGCCAGCGATACGTAAGCCCCTCTGCGCGCTCTGCGCACTCTGCGGTTCCACCCTCAGCCGCCCGTAACTGAGGCGTTACGTCGGAGAGTTTCCGAACGGATGCCGCATTCGAGTCAGAGTGGACCCTTGTACAGCTCGGCGGAGAAAAGGGTCGAATACGTCGGCCCCTCGGACGAGAGGACGCTGCGGATGAGGTGAATTTCCGTCGCGCGGAACGTCCCCGCCTGGAACTCGCTTTGGGCGTGGAGAAGGTGCATCAGCTTCTCGACATTGTTCGGGCTTTTCACACGCCCGAGGGTGATGTGCGGCGAATACCCCCTCTTTTCCGGCTTGAAGCCGAGCTTTTTCATCTCTCTGGAGACCGAGGATTGCAGCGCAGCCAGCGAATCTGCCCCTTGCAAGACGCCTATCCAAACCACCCTCGGCCTTCGTTCGTTCGGAAAAACGCCCAGTCCGCCAATGGAGATGTCGAAACCGCGATGCGAATCGCCTACCCGGCTCAGGGCCGATTCGATCTCGTCTATTCTGTCCACGGGCGTGTCCCCGAGAAACTGAAGGGTGACGTGTGTGTTGCCGGGCTTTACCCAGCGCACGTCAGCCCGCGAGCGCTCGAGGGTGCGCTGAATCTCGCCGAATCTCTGCTTGATCTGACCCGGAATCTGCACGGCGATGAACGCTCGAATCGTTTCCATTTTGCCCACCTGGACGGTCGTTACGTTCTAAGTGCACCCGTTCGCAACTACCGTAACGTATAGTGCGGGGTGAAGGCAATCCTTCGACAGGATAACCCCGCCTCCGGCGGGGCATCGTTCAAGGAATGTGAGGTGTCCAGTAAATCGGAACCCGCGTGGGGCACTCTGAAAAACCAGGAAGAACAAGCAATTGGCTGATAAGTTGTCGCAGAGTTCGCACTCCCCCGCCCGGGGGGCGAAGGAGATACCGTCGTTGTGGAACTGAGGTCCGTCAGGCCCCGGTCAGTGGTCATGAGATATAGCTCGTCAATTATCTCGTCGCCGCCCCGCAAAACGCGGGGTAGGCCTTGTCTTGAATTTCGGAGGACGGAAAATGGAGGTAAAGCGAAAGGTCAAGAACCTTTCGCAGAGATAAACAGGATTCCAAGAATCCCGTCCATCCTGTTATCCCGTCAAGAAAAATACGTGACCGAATTTATGAACCAGAGCACTAAGTCAATCTTTCGTCCTTAGCCCCGGACGTGGCGAGAGTTTCTTTCGCATCCGTGCCGTCACTGCTCGGGTTACGCAGCGCCCGCGGGACGGTTATCGCCCCCGCGGACTTGCAACAGGTACTCTCTAATCATATTGAGAGCTGCCTGAGACGCACGGTATCTAACCCATTCTCTCTCTCCGCGGAAATAGAATTTCCTGGCTTGCGTTGTGTGTCCGTCCGAAATTGCCATGTAAACGAGCCCCACCGGTTTCTCCTTTGTCCCGCCGGTTGGGCCAGCGATTCCCGTCGTGGAGAGCCCGATGTCCGTCCCAGCCTTTTTCCGGACGTTTTCGGCCATCTCCCTCGCCGTCTCTTCGCTGACAGCACCGTGCGCCGTGAGCGTTTTCTCCGAAACGCCCAGCAGGTTTTCCTTCCATCGGTTGCTGTAAGAGACGAACGCGCCTTCAAAATAATTGGAGCTGCCCGAGATGTCCGTGATGCGTTTAGAGATAAGTCCGCCGGTGCACGACTCCGCAAAAGCGACAGTCTTTTTTGCCTCTCGCAGCATTTCGCCGACGACCGCCTCGAGGGACTTGTCGTCTTTGGCGAAAATCGCTTTGCCGAACTGTTCGTCGAGTACCTTCTCCCCTTCGCGGATGGTTCGTTCGCCTTGTTCCCTCGTCGCGCACGTGCAGGACAGCCGGACATCCACCTGGTACGGGTGTGCGACCAGCCCGTACGATAGCCGCGGAATCTTCTGCAAAAGCTTCGCTATTCTCTGTTCGATTTGCGATTCCCGAATCGCTATTGTACGGAAGGTCTTTTGCAGGAACACCTCACCGGTTCTTGCCGCCTCCAGTTCCGGGACCACCACGGCTTCAAACATGGGCTTGAGCTCGTTCGGCGGCCCGGGCAGCGCCACGAGCCGCTTCTCCCCCTGCTCGAAAATGAAGCCCGGCGCCGTCCCCACCGAATTCGGAATTACGAAAGCGGATTCCGGAACATCAGCCTGTGTGAGAACAATAGACGGGACATCCCGCCCGTATCTCTCCCGAAGGTGGTCCAGCAGCGCCTCGTCCCTTACCAGCTTAGTTCGGAAAAGCTCCGCGAGGGCCGATTTCGTTGTGTCGTCTTTCGTGGGGCCGAGGCCGCCGGTTGTGATGACCACATCGCTCCTTTCCAGCGACGCGGCGAGAACCTTCGCGAGAACCTCCCTCTCGTCCGGAACCGTTATCTGCATGGCGAGTCTGACGCCGATTCGCGCAAGTCTCTCGCCGATGTACGCCGTGTTGGTGTTGAGGACTTTTCCGAGAAGAATCTCGTCGCCAATCGTGATAAGTTCGGCTTTCAATTCCGCCCTCCTGCCGCCAGCGGCGGCGAATGGTTACAATCCGATGCCGCTGTAGTAAGAACTCCAGAACGAGAGAATCTTGTAAGCAAAATAAAGGACTCCGAGGATGTAAAACGCCCTCACACCGATTACTATTGAAATGTGCAGAGTCGCCAGCGCCTGCTCCCGGGCATGCTTGGAGACGTGCCCCATGGCCTCATGGAGCTTTCCGGTCTCCTCGCCGACGATGAACATCTGAATGGCCTCGAAGGAAAAGACCCTCGTTTTCTCGAGCGCCTCCGAAATCGAGCTTCCCTTCTCGATATATTCAGACGCGCGCAGCGCGCGCTTCCGGAAAGCGACATTCCCGCTGCTGTCGGAAGACAGCCTGATGGCCGAGCCAATATCGAGACCGGTTTCCGAAGCGAGCCGCATCCCCTCGCAGAACCGCGACAGACAGAGTTTCTTGACCAAGCGCCCGACGAACGGCAGATGGAACAATACTTTCGCGAGGGCGTTGCGGAAACCCGCCGAGAAATAGTAAGCGCTCCCTACAATCAGCGCTCCGAGAACAACCCATGCCATCGCATCAAGACGTCTTTGCAGTGCGGCGGCGCCCCCCGTGACCCACTCGATAAAGAGAACCAGCGCCATCAAAACGCCAAAATAAACCAGAATGGGATAAAGCTCTTTTTTCACCGTCCGGGAGATGTCATACCGCTGCTCGTAGTAGGACGAAAGGCTTTTTGTGACCTCCTCCAACCTCCCGGTTCTTTCCCCCGCGGTTATCATCTTCGTAAAGAAATCCGGGAAAATACGCCTGTGCTTTTCAAAGGCTTGGGAAAGAGTCGAGCCGGAACCGATGCTTCTCTTGACCTCTCCGGAGACGGCCCTCAATCGTCTGGTGGGGGCCGTTCGGGCAAGCACGTCAAGAACCCGATTGATGGGAAGGCCCGCATTAAGGCTGGTGGAGAGCTGTTTGGCGTAATAGAAGATATTCTTGAGGGACATGTGCGGAGCAACTCCCTCGTCCTTTGCCAGTCACCCAGAGGCGGCGACAGGCGGGCGCTTGAACGCATCACCGAGACTCGGAACAACATCGCCCCATACGAAAACGGAGCTGCGGCCGGCGAGCAGTCGGCTCAAGACGTTCTACCACGTCCTAATCATGTAGAAGCGCCTGGCGACGCCCGGGGCGCCGGGAGAATCGTCCCCATCTCCGATGGTATTTATGCCGTGGTCCCTGAAGGAGAGCCTTCCTCCGAACGCTCTCTGGATGACCGGCCATTGAACGGGCTGCCACGCGTTCAGCTCTTCGTTGTACCACAGCACTTGATAGGTTCTTCCGCTCCTCGTCGGCCATGACAAGAGAAACTCTCCTGTATCGGGGATGATGTTCGCCGTGACGCGCGATAGGTCGTGCGGGTCGGTGGGGTCTGTCCCTGCAATATATTCGTCGCGGTTGGTCTGGCCATCGCCGTCCAGGTCATCATTGGCAAATACATCTGTAATGGCGTCAATGGCGTCCGCTGGATCGAAGGCGACTATGGTCTCCTCGAACTCGTCTGGCAAGCCATCCTCATCCGCGTCAACGGGGGGGCTGCGTTTGACCACGTACATCCACCCTGACCTGCCTCCGACCAAAAGGTCAAACGCGCCATTGTTATTCCAATCAACGACATCTATGCACGAATCCTCTCCAATATCCACAACTTCTTCCCCGGTTGTTAAGGGCTCACCAGCGGCGAGGTTAGGGTTCGTGTCCGTCCCTTGATTCTTGTAGAAGAAGACCTTTCCCGCGCTGCAACCTACGAGAAGGTCGCGGACTCCATCGCCGTCCCAATCCACATGTTTGGGGCTTGACAGGCCACCTTCCGCCACAAGTGTCTTGCCCCCGGCTTGCACGTAGGAGGGAGGGCCAAAGTCCGGTTGCTCGTCGGAGTTGACATTCAGAAACAGGGAAATGGTTCCCGCTTCGCATCCGACAAGCAGGTCCTTTTTGCCGTCGCCGTTCCAGTCTGTTAGGCACGGCGCCGCCTCCCAGCCTACGTTAATATCGGCTACCCCGTATTTCACCCGCGTGGCCTTTTGCAGGGCTGGTTGTGAAACGTCGCTGGTGTTGAGGAACAAAATAACGTAGCCGGTGGTAGTCCCCGATATCAGGTCCTTCTCTCCGTCGTTATTCCAATCCAGAACCTGTGGGTATGACCGGTGGGCGCACGCGAAGCCAGCCCTGAGCGTACTTCCTCCAGCCTGAAGGTATTCATACTCGAGGAAAAGAGGTTCGGTGTCCGTCCCTGTATTCAAGAAGAGGCGAACCTTGGCGGCTTTCATCTCGCCCACAAGAAGGTCCTTTTTTCCGTCGTTGTCCCAATCCGCCGCGAAGGGGACCGCTTGCGCTATGTCGCCGCACGCCGAGGTCTCGATTGGAAGTTGTTGCGGCTGCTCCAGAATCGGCATTTGTCCAAGAGCCGCAGTCGTGCCCAGAACAATGGAACCCACCGCCCAGTAGTGCGCGAGCATCCCGTGTCGAGTACCCATCATGAAACCTCCCATGAAAGCCCGATGTAAGTTTGTCGTTACTTCAGTGCAGGGACAAGTAAGCCAAAAGGTTAGACCAGTTTCCTGCCAGTGTCAATAGCAATACGTTTTATGAAGTATGGCCTCAGTCTCGGGCGGATACCCCGTCTTGGCGGTGGAGAGAAAAAGGGAAGAGAAGGGTAACGCAAAGGCGCAGAGTCGCAGAGAGGAGAATGATAAGGACTGCGTCGTTGCCTGCCGTGGCAGGGGCATCTTGCCCATGATCCCCACGGGTCCCCCGCCAGAGGCGGGGGATGCCCCATGTGGCACGGCTTTTTTTGCCGTGAAGGGTGCAGCCCGAGCCCGTTGAGCGCAAGGGAGCCCCTCGACATCCCCCGCGGAACGCGGGGCGGGACAGGATGCAGGCGATACGTAAGCCTCTCTGCGGTCTCTGCGCACTCTGCGGTTACACCCTCAGCGGCCGATAATTTAGCGATTACACCTCAGCAAAAATTTATCTTGCAGGCGGGTCGCGCGTTTGTGTAACATACGCCGCTTTTGCAGTTGGCGCGGTTTTTGTGTATGGGCAAGTCAGTGTCGGTTTTGCAACACTTCGCCCTCAAAAAGAGAGGATGTGCGGACAAGAATGACATCTATCCCCATTCCGCCCAGACATCAATTCTATGTTCCCGAAGACCCAGCCTATGTGATCTTCGCGAGTATGCGAGACGCTATTCGTTTCATTATCAATTACACCCTTGAGGAGTACGAGGGAAACCTCCGTTGCAAATCAACGTTCGTGGACTACCTGGGTCGCCCGCAGCTCTGGCATCCCTTTGGGGGCGTTGAAGGGGTCGGTTGGGGGGCGAACGCTGTCGGCGGAGCGTGGGAGCTGTACAAATACGGCGAGTTCAGTAGGGATGAGAGAGTCAAGAATGTCGCCCTGTCTGTCCTGCGGCACTGTCTCGACAGCGGTTTTGTCAACTATGAGACTGGTTTCATCACCCCTTACAGAGACACCGACAACGGCAAACTTTACCTGAATTACCTCCACTCCGACGAACAGAACGAGTGGCTCTGCCCGGGTTCCGCGGCGAAGGTCGCCTACCAGTTCCTCCAGTTCAGCGACCTTATAACGAAAGAGACCGTGGAACGGAAGATGAAGGACATCGCTATTCGGCACGCCAGGTGGATACAGGAGCACCTCGAACACATGCCCAACGGATGGTATCCACGAAGGTGCTCAGCGGATGGAAAAAACTACCCTTTCCGGCACGATAACCGCACTATCCTTGACCCCCACCGCGGCCACAGCGCCGACGGGCTCTACACAATCCAGTTGATGATTGGCCTGACGGAGAGGGAGTTGGCGGACTACACGGATGTGATTGCCGAGAAAGTCAACCTTTTCGTGCGAAGCGGCGGCTTCTACGGCAGCATCAACCACGACACCTACGACGATGACGAGAACGTCGCCCGTGCCGTGGCTTTCCGTGTCCTGCGCATGGCCGCTAAGCTTCTCCGCTCCGACAAGATTATGAATTTTGCTTACCGCAGCGCCCTTTCTGGAATCAGAAAGTTTGAAATCGCGGACGACCGCAACGGTGTTCCTACCAGGGGTCTCCTGTCCATGGAGAAGTCGTGGAACACCGCCTACATGTGGGAGAATGCCGAAGTTGCCCAAGCGTACCTCGAGGCCTATGAAGATACTCGTCGAAGGGTTCATCTCGACAAGGCTTTGACAATCCTTCGCGCCATAGCCCGATACCGTCACCGGCGAACCGGGTTTTTGACCGAGGGCGTGGACTGGGACAACAAGGTCGGAAACCAGCATCACGTGCGAAGAAAAAAATACGGCCCTATACGATACACCGAGCCCTTCCTGAACAACCTCCACATTACTGAGCCCACCATCTTTTACCTCGAGAACTTTGCCGACGTCTCTTTCCGGGGCACGGAAGGAGTAGTCCTTTTCGAGTCTCATGCCGGAAAACCTCGCTTTGGACACCGGCTCGGGCGCTTCAGCTCAGCACGCCGCTCAACCAAAGGCAGCCAGTGAATCACGCCCCGCCTTCGGCGGGGTCAACGAAACGCCCGGGCACAGCGAAAAGTCCAAAGCCTTGGCGTCTTGGCGAGAGAGAATTGAAAAAGGGGAAGCCTCTCGCAGAGATGCAAAGACGCACAATCCTATCCACCCTTTTATCGCGTCGAAAAGAGAATACATCCCTAACCCTATGAATCGGCGCCCTGAGCTTGAGCGTTCTCCTGCCCACGGAGCCATTGCCGGCGCCGTGTTCGGCCTATTCATGTCCTTTCGGTCCGGCGGTCACCGCCAGGAGGGAGCGCGGGGGGAGCGCAGCTTGCAGGGTGTCGCCATTGGCGCGGCACGTAACTCCTTCATCCACGGGTGTCAGGGAAATGGGGGAGAAGGCTCCCGCTCCTTTTTTCGTAAAGGAGACGTTGACACGATTATCGTTGAAGTTCTCGATTACGAGGAGGTTCCCGCTGTAAAGGTAGAGTGCGACGCGGGACGGCGCGGAGAATCCGACGCCGAACGGCGCAAGGAGGGGCTTGCGAATGGAGTCGAGCTGTTCCCGGGTCATCTTGTAGAGGTCGCGGGGCTCGTTTCCTACCTTGAGAATCTTTAGGGTTTTTGCATCGGTGAGGGTTTTACCCTTGAGGTCATCTGCCAGATGGCTGGTCATCAGCACGGGCTTTCCAGCGCGCAGCATTTGGTCGAGCTTTCCGGTGAAGGTGGGGTCGGCGAGAGCGTGCTGAGAGAAAAAAGCCGCTTTGGCTTGCGAGTCAATCTCAGCCGACGGGACGAGCGGGAGACCGAGCATTCCCACGAAGTCGAAGATGTAAGGTTCTTTCCTCGGGGGGCTGTTTGGCGGTTTGGGCGCGTGAATGCCAACGATGGTTTTGCCGTGGACGAGTTTGGCGAGGCGGAACAGAGCGGGGATTTCTTTTCGGAGGCGGGCGACATCGGCGGCTCCCTGTCCGCTCTGGAGCGAGCCGTAGCAGAAAAGGAGGGCGTTTCTCGCCTGTCCGAGAATCGTCTGACGGGCTTGCTCGACGTACGTTGGCGGGCTTGTGCCGTAAGGGTCGAACCAGCCGCCGCCCGTCTTTTCTTTCCCGATGTTTCCCAACCACTGCATGATGAAATAAGACTCATACTGTGCTTTTCGTCCCCAGCGGCTGCTGTCGGGGTCACGGCACTCCGTTCCGACCCAGATGAGGTCGAAGTCTCTTGTCTCGCGGACGACGTCGTAGCCCCTCTCGTGAAAGTTGTCGTACCATTGGGGATACTTGATGATGATTCTCGCCCTCGGGTTCACCTTTTTCGCGGCTGCGAGGATTCTCCTCCTCGAGACGTCGAGCATGAGGTCGCAGCGGAATTTCGCCCACGTTTGAGACCCTCTCGCTTTCCGGCATTGGTCGCACTGGCAGTCGGTGAATAGGAAGTCGTCTATCATGATTTCGTCGAACATGCTGGCGGCGTACTCGAACTCGCTCTGGAGCCGCTCCTGCGTGGGGACGTCGGTGTAACAGCAAATACTGTCCCAGCCTTTGACCGATTTCTTGCCGAGCTTTGTGGTCGTGATGCAGCCGCAGGCTTCTATCCCCTCTTTTCGGAAGCGGTCTCTGGCGTTTTCGAGCGTCTTGCGCTCGGCGCGGTAGCCGCCGCGAAAGGACTCGATGAAGACTTTGGTGATGGCGGTCTCTTTGCACCAGCGAATGGCTTTTTCGACACCTTCGTCAGAGGACAGGTATTGGCGGGCGTTCTGCGCGGTGAAGAGGGTCGAGAAACGGAAGCTGTCCTTGTTCTTCAGGGCGAGGTTCCAAAGAGAGAATTCTTTTTTCGTAGTGGCGCCTGGCGCAGTGCCCAAGAGCGTGAAAAGGCAAAACGCGGCGAGAACGGGCGAGAGTTTTGTTCTCATGGCGATAAGTCCTCCGGGTTTGAGAGATTGTGGCGTGTCAACGCATGCCTTCGGGCATCACTTTTCTCTTTGGCGGCTTGGCGCGGGGCGTTTTGGAGTCTCCGTTGAGAGGACGGTATATGACAGGCGTCCCAGCGACCCTTTCGTCAAGTTTGTTCGCCCTTGTTCACCCATTTTTTGCAGCGTGCGTCGCATCCTCTTGGTCGCATTTTCCACTCCGCGATCCGCGCGAATGCACAATTCTATCACTAATTTCTTGCTGGCGCCAATCGGTTTTCAACCAGGAGTGTAATGCCTCAGTTACCGGCGGGAATGGCTGTATTCCGGTGGGCCAGGTTCCCTAAGTGCTCTGGTTGGTAAGTGCCGTCACGTACTCCATTTTTCAAAAAAGCAGAAACTCCCCCGAGTGACCAGATTTTGCACGAAGAAATATGTGGTTGTAGTCGCGAGCACCGTTTAGCCACCGGCTTCAGCCGGTGGTCACGCGCATCGGGAATCAATCCCCATAATGACACACACGCCGCGAGTGGGTGATGGACCAGCCTGAGTGAGCACAATCCGAGGCATCGGTCTTTAGCCACCGGCTTCAGCCGGTGGTCTCGGATGCGATACATATTCCTGTCGGAGCCGGCTTTAGCCGGGCTTCTCGATTAAAAGGATTCATCCGTGCCGCAACGTGTTTTTCACGACATCTGCCTTCGCATCGTCGGCAGACGAAGAACCACAAGCGGCTGGAAAGGGCGGCCAGAGATGACCTTTCCGGCCGGAAGCACGAAAAAGCGCCAGGGTCCGCTGAAAATGGCTAAAGCCCCCGGCCGAGAAGCCCGGCTGAAGCCGGCTTAAGAAGGCGGGGGCCGCACGCCAAGCACGGGCTGAAGCCCGTGCCTAACAGGGGCGCCGGCAGAATCAAGAGGCCCATATCATGGGCTTTTGCAAGGGCTGCAGCCGGTGCCTAACAAGGGCGCCATGAGGGAATCGAGAGGCGGGTATCCTGGCGTTTTAGACTATAAATAGGGCTACGTTTCCCGACGAATATCAACCCTCCTCTATTGCTTTGTGCCATGCTTTTCCGCGAAAGGTTTATCACATTGTGGTATCTTATTATCTGGCCTGCCGGTCTGCTAAGCGTTCTGGTTTGTAAGTTCCGTCACGTATTCGGGTTCTGCAAAGACGAAAAGGCCATGAAACACATAAGATTTTGCATCCACAATACGTGGCCGTATTTACGAACACTTGTACTAAGGTAACGCCGCCCCGCCGTGGCGGGGCAGTCCCGAGGGCGTCTCGCCTTCGGCAGGACAGGATGCAGGCGATACGTAAACCCCTCTGCCTGCTCTGCGCACTCTGCGGTTCCACCCCGGGCCGCCCGTAAGTGAGGGGTTACTCAGGAGTTTCCCCGAAAAAGTTACGCATGGCTGCCGCGTTTCAGAAAGCTTTGACGAATGCCTGCGATTGACGTGCAGGAGAACCTGCTCTGAATCCACTCTTTTCCCTTCGGTTACGCCAGCTCCGGGGCAATTCGCTGCAAAGTTTCCCCAAGATTTCCGTGATTTCGCCTTTGAATGTGCACGCCGTTGGCTACCATTACTGTCAGACTTCCGTGAGCTTATGACGGCGTCGTGTGCGGCCGTATTTCAGTGGCGGCGTTTGCCCCGGACTCAGCCCGTGCGGGAATCTCGAGCCCGTCCTCACGCCCCCCTCGACGAGGAGGAGAAAACGCAGGAGTCTCTCGCGCCCTCGCCCGGTCGAAACTCATGCCCGGCAAACGCCCGGGAATAACACTGCCTGCACGCCGAATACACCACATCCACCGCATTCGGCGTCATCGCCCATCAACTTGACCGTCAACTCCGCTCCAGCCATCTCTCCTCGACCTCTCTGCGTGCACCGCGCTCCACTCGCTTCCCAGATGATCGTGATACCTTGCTTTCGTCACCAACCCGTGACCCGTGATCTCTAAGCCCCGACGGCTCATCCCCCATAACTCCCGATGCCTGCCAAGCCCCTTTCCTGCTCACAGCCTATTCTGCACGATGCGACCACCGCTGTCAATCGGCACCTCGCGACCAACGCCTGCGGTCCAGGCCCCTGCGATTCCCAAAGATTCGCATAGGCCAGCCAAATCAATGTACGATATAGTGAAGCTCAAATGCGAACAAGCAGAGAGACAGCCTATGCCCACAATCCAACAACATGCAGCCCTCGACAACGAACTCCTCACGGCGGTCAGGCTTATCCAATCAGGGCTGGGCCTCTTGCAGGGCATAACCGGGGCCAATGACTTTTATCATCTACCCATGCTCACCCTGGCCTCCGGCTTCGAGCGCTTTATGAAAACTTTGATATGCCTCGGTGCCCTTCAGAAGAAAGGGGAGTATCCACGCCAAACATGCCTCAAACGGCTGGACCATGACCTGGAGGCGCTCCTCGAGACGATAATAGGTGAATACTTCACACAGGAATATGTCCGGGGCGTCCCAGCCGCCGCGGCCGATGTAAATTACCTTCGAAGCGACCCGGACCTCCGCCAACTCGTCAAGATACTCTCCGACTTCGCGAAGTCCGCACGATACCATAACCTGGACGTGGTTACGGGCAAACTCAACCCGGCCGCTGACCCCAAAGAAGTTTGGGAAAGGCACGAGCTAAAAGCCCTGACACAGCTGGGACTCGATGAAGGCCTTTGCGATCCCTCAAAGCTTGACCGGGCCTACAAAACGCTGATGCCCCACTTCGTAGCCCATGTTGAGAGGCTGGCACGTGCTCTGTCTCGCCTGTTCACCATCGGAGGCCTCGGCAAAGAGGCCCGGACATACACGGGTCACATCGCTACCTTCCTATTTCTAACGGATGACGAATTAGGAAAGCGAGCTTACGACCCGTACCGCGGCGAATCAAAGGCGTTGCGCACCGAACGGCGCTGACAGTCCCCGGCGCACGAGGGCCCTCTTTTGCTCAAAGAGTGGGGCAATTTTCTGACGAAGAGGTGCCATCCAACGGTAAACTCCGCATGTTTTCCAACCACTTGTTCTCGTCGCTGGCGGGAGTGCAAAGCACACAAAGAACGGCCTGTCAATACGGCTCGGGCTTCGTGTCGTCGAGGGTGGCGCAGAATGATAACAAAATCCCCCCAGCCACATCTCCGAGCGCGCAGACCGCTACCAGACCTCGATCCGGTAGAAGCGCTTTTTCGCGAGCGGAGAAAGCGACTCCGAGTAGGTCAGGGAGGATGGTCCGAGCGCTTCGGGCGTTCCGGAAACTCTCCGCCATGTGGGCGGCTCGGCAAGGAGGTCATCGCAATAATAGACGCGATACGCTCTCCCCTCTTCGTAAGGCCAGGTCAGCGTGGCACTTCCCGGTTCGGGCGCAGGGTGGTAGGACACGGTGGTAACGACGGGCGATTCCGGCGGGCTCCAGACCTCCGCGGTGGCGAGCGTTTCGACATTTGTCTCACCGAGGGCATTGTCAGCGTCCGTATAGGAGACAGTAATCGTGTCTCCGTACCGGACGGGGAGTCCTATCCCGTCCCAGTCCTCCGCGAGGGTTAGGCGAACCTCCCCCACGAGCACACCTGTGTTTTCACCGGTCTCTTCCAGCACAAGGGGACGCGCCAGCGGCAGACTGGAGGTGGTCCACGCCGAAACTAAGGTTCTTTCCATGGCGGCGGTATCGAGGTTGAGATCGCCGTCCTTGAGAGTGATGACTACGGGTCCGGGAACAGTGTGCATCTGCCGGTCGAGCTGGAGGACGCCAAACCCGAACGGACGCAGGCAATAAAGCGTCACGTCGTCTATGTACCAGCCGGGGTAGAAGAAATCAATCCACTGTTCGGCCTGCAATCGAAACCTCAGCGTGACGGTCTGCTCGCCGTAGGGCAAAAGGTCGAACTGCCTTTGCTCCCAGGACTTGGTAGCGCCGCTGAAGAAGCCGTCAGGGAGAGGTTGCCACTCCCCTTCCGGGGGCTTTATCTCAACGATTCCCGCACCTTCGTCGAGAAAGTACTCATTGATGCTGTACCAATGCCAAAAGCCGAGCTGTGCCCCCTCCTTCAGCTCAAGGGGCGGGCTGATGAGGCTTGCGTCAATTTGTCCCGGGTAAGTGCCGCTGAGGTTGGTAGCCCAACAGTCCGAAGGAGAGTGCGCCGCCATGACGCCGTACTGCGGCCGGCCCCACTGCCAAACGTCGCTCAACCCCTGGTGCGTCCAGCCACGCGGAGCGTGGTCAAAGCCGTCGCGGAAGAACTCCCACCGAACCATCGTCTCGAGGCGATAGCAGCCTCCGCCGTTGTCATCCACAGCTACATTTCCTGCCGGGTCGGCGGACGAGAGTTTCACATAGTAGGCGACATTCTCAGAAAGACCGGTTATCTGAGCAGAATGCTGGGCGGAATACGAACTTTCGGTCAGAGTGCGGTCAAAGGGACCGGAAGCGGATTCCCCGTAGCTCACCGAGCCGATAGCATCCACATCGGTGGTCCACGATATTAGAGCCGACACATCCGTCACCTGAGAAACATTGACCTCGCTGATGAGAGGAGGTGTGGTGTCCAACGGAGCGGTCGCCACAACGTCAGCGGGCACGCCGGCGCCATTATCCTCGTCGTGATACTCCGCCACTATGGAATCTCCTGGCTCGACCTGGAGATATTCATCGCCGATGACCGGCGGGCCTTGTTTGAGATAAACCTGTCCCGTAAAGCGCCCAGAGGAGAGGTCTGTTTCGACCAGCTCAACGACCACAGAATCGAGCGAGCTGGAAACGGTCATCAGGTACGTTTCCCCTGATTGAGGGTCAGTATTCAGATGGCCGTCTATCAGGGTGAGCACTACGGGAACATTCAAGCTATAACTCGGGCGGTCGAGGACGAGTGTGCCCTGTCCATAAGGAACCACGTCGGAAATCGAGATGTCGTCAATGTACCATCCCGCGTAATAGTAGATAACGATGTCCGCCTCCTCCGAATGCAGGCGAAATCTTATTTTGACCCGCTCGCCCGCCCACGCCGAGAGGTCAATGGCCTGCGGAGTCCAGTCGTCGGTTGCCCCGGCGTACCGCGATTCGTCGGAGGCGCTGAGCCACGTTTCGCCGTCCTCCGACACCTCCACGCTCCCGAAAGCTCCCTCCCATCCGAGTTCGTCTATGCTGTACCAATGCCAGAAGTGCAGTTGCGGATTCTGCGGAAACGTCACCCAATTGCTGGTCAAGCTCACATCGCAATTTATGGGATAGAAGCCATCGAGGTCCGTCGCCCAACAATTAGGGGGAGAATGAGCGGCAGGGGGGCCGAAACTCGGGGAACCGAGCTCCCAGACCTCCTCCGCGGAAAAGCCCCAGTCCGACGGCTTCGCGTCAAAAGCGCTCGCGGCGACGATCACTTCAGCTTTCGTGCCGAAAGAGAAATCGCCGGCGGGCGAAGAATAGGTCGCAGAGTTGCCTGCCTCGTCGGTCACGGTTATCTGGAAACGATACAATGAGTTTCCCATGAGTCCCGGAAGGAGGAACTCCCGGTGAGCGGATTGACGGGAGGACATCTGTGATTGCTCCTGACCGTCCGGACCTGAATAGGCGATTTCGGCGACGGCGGTAGGCTCGGTGGTAAAGCTGACTTTGGCGCGGTCAGTGGATAGCGCGGTGACGGACAAGTCCGCAATGGATGTCGCCGTCAGGTCAACAATGGCGCTCGCCTGAATCACGTTGCCGGGGGACAATGCCCCTCCCTGAACGTCCTCGTAGGAGATGACGACGGTATCGCCTTCCCTGACCTGAACGGCACCGTCACCCGACACTGGCGAAGCAGCATCCAGAAAGACCTTTCCGTTAAACACGCCCGTATTGGGACCGGTCTCGGTCAGCAAGAGGGTTTCGGGGCTGCTGTCGGTCGTGCTGTGCCCGCTCACTTCAACAATCTCGGCCGTTTCCGGGTCCATATTTAAGTTGGCGTCAATTAACGTCACCTCGAGAGGAACGGCGGTGGTGCAATAGAGCTTGTTGAGGGTCAAAGTGGCTTCGCCATACGGTTTCGAGGAGGAGACAACGACATCGTCAATGTACCATCCGGCATACTGGTAGTCCTGCCCGAGATAGTCGAACCACGAGTCAGCTCGCAGACGGAACCTGACCCGCACGTTTTCTCCCGCGAAGGGCGAGAGATCAATGTTCGTTTCAACCCAACCCGCCGAAGAGCCGGTGTAGTCGCCGGTCGGCTCCGGGGTGACGTTTTGCCAGTCCCCGCCTTCGCTCGAGACCTCAACGTAAGCATAGTCGTGAATGTCGAAGACCGGGTCCGCGAGAAGGTCGTACCAATGCCAGAAGGTAAGCTTCGCAGATGAATCCACGCTTATCTCCGGCGAGACGAGGCATTCGTTCCTGATGTCTCCGAAAATGAAGTCATCGTGCTCGAGATAGCCGCCGAGGCGCGTGCCCCAGCAGAAATCGCCCGAATGCGCGAATTGAGGACCGTTTTCATAATCGGGCGAGCCGTATTCCCATTGGTCAGCGTCGCCGTAGTGGCTCCAGCCTCCCTCACCAGTCTCCATGTCGTCGCGAAAACGAACAACGGTATAGCGAGTGTGAAAGACGTAAAGTTGCCCGCCGTTGTCGTCGCTGGTCGTATTCCCCGCCGCATCTCGAGCATGGACGGCGAGATAGTAAGTCTGGTTCTCGGAAAGGGCGTTCAGGGCGATGGAGTGAGATTCCCCGGCGGTTCGGTCAAGCGCCGAAGAACCCAGCAGAGAGGTCCCGCCGTAGCTCACAGAACCGGTGGTCGCCTCCGAGCACGACCAGGCGATGGTTGCGGAATCATTCGTTATCTCGCTTACCGATACGTCGAAAATCAGCGGCGCAACAAGGTCAACGGTTGCCGTATCCACAACTTGCTTGCTTCCCGCACCGCCGTAATCCGGGTCGTCATATTTCACTGACACGATGTCTCCGTCGGAAACGCGAAGGGCCGGTCCCCCTGAGGAGGAAGAACTCAACTCGGTCGAGCCTTGAAAGACGTTTGGCGATATTTCCGACGGTGAAAGGGCGACCGTTACGCCGCTCGGCTCGGAATCTGACGTTATGATAACGGAAGCGGAGGAGGAGGCCTGGAGGTCGGCGTCTATCAGCGTGACCGCCACGGCTGCATCCTCTTGCCCGTAAATCTCCTTGTCGAGAGAGAGGGCAGCGCGGCTTGTCGCCCCGCCGCAATTGACAACCAGCGCGTAGGGTTGAGGCCCCTCGGGCACGTTCGTTCCGGAGATGGTAACGTGGTAAATTCCCGGTTGTGGCGAGGGGATGTTTATGGCCTCGACGTTATTCAGGTCGTCAGGCTCATCTTTTCCATTCGGATAGGCGACTTCGCCGTCGGGCGTTGTCACCGTCATATCAAGGTCGTTGACAAGAGCGACAGCCGCCGCCGGCGACGCGGGGTAATCTGAATAGACCATTGTCGCTCGGAATGGAACCTGGAAAGTTCCCACAACGTAGTTGTGCTCTTCGGACTCGCCCGTCTCCAGTCCTTCCGTGTCATCAATGAATAGAAGCTCCGCCGGCTCATCGGGATAGAGCGATTGTTTGAGGTCAACTCTCCCCCAACCTTCCGCATTATTCGGGGCAGGGGGGACCTCCTGCTGCGGGCCGGCGCCGTACTGGCCGGGGGCGATGTCCGCGGCTCCGTTTATCAACGTCGCTTTCAAAAGGGCCGCGCTCGGATTGCTTACTCCTTTGACATCCGCATAGAACTGGCGAACAACAGCCGCACAGCTCGCCACCGCCGGCGCCGCCATGCTCGTCCCACCCATGTAAACGTAATAATCGTTGTACACGCCCCACGACAGCAGCTCGGTCGCCTGTTTCCCCAGAGGGTCCTGGCTGCGGCAAGAGATGATGTCCGTGCCGGGGGCGACGAGGTCCGGCTTGATTCTCCCGTCGAGGCAAGGTCCTCGGCTGCTGAAAGCCGCCATTCCATTTTCATTATCGGACACGAGATCGTCCGCAAGAGGATACGCCGACCATGTCCCGTACAGGGCGCCCAAAAGGCCCCAGGTGTATTCCGATAAGCCGCCCGTGGCGCGAACGTTTTCCGAAGCCCCCACAGCGATGCAGTTCTTCGCGGTTGCCGGGGAGTAGAGGGAGCCGGGGTCTATGACGCCGTTCCCCTCGGCGTCCACGCCGTCATTGCCCGCCGCGAAGATGAGCAGGAAATCCTTGTGCTCCCAGACGAATTCGTCGGTCTGCGTCGAGAACAAGCTATAAGCGCTTCTGTCGGGCGAGCCCCAACTGTTGCTGTGGATTCTGGCCGGAGTCTCCAGATAGACCTGCTCGAAGAGGTCGTACAGATTCACCGGCACTCCTCCAAGGGGGTCCTCGTCCGACAGGTATCCCGATTGAAATACAAGCCGAGATTCGTACGCCGGCGCCCTGAACTCGCCGCCGGAGAGAGTTCCGTTGCCGACGGCGGTTCCGGCGACGTGAGTTCCGTGTCCGTCCGGGTCGTTCCAAAGGTCGGGGCGTCCCAGGGCGTACGCAGCCTCAATGCGGCCCTCGAAATCGTCGTGGATCGGCGTCCCGTTCACGCCCACGTCAAGCCCCGTGTCGCAAATCGCCAAAACCTGACCCGCCCCTGTCAGGCCTTGTTCCCAAACCGCAGGTGCGTTCAGTATCCGAACCTGAATATCGGGTTGGGCGAGCAGAGCTTCTCGCCCCTTGCCGCCGGCGAGAACGAACGGACGAAACGGCTCAATCCATTCCACATCGTCAAGTTGGGCAATGGCGGGAATCCGGCTTTTCTCGGCGCTTATCCTGAGATGGCTACGCAGCCGTCCCGCCAAAGAAGACTCAACCCGGCAGCCAAACGACTCGATTTGTGAGATGAGCCTGCTCACGTCGCAACCCGGAAACACGCTCACCAGCAACGAGCAGACTTCCCCCTCCGAAAAGACTCCAGCGTGCCTGAGCTCCGTTAGAGTTCCGAGGGAGGGGGAAATCTTGTATTCAGGGAGGTAGCGCCCGACCCACCGCGCTCTTTTCAGCCCCGAGATGCGCGATAGCTGTTGGGGCGACACCTTGACCAGGAGGCAATCGTCCGGCAGGTAGCCAACCACCCGCCGCGAAAGGGCGCCGAGCTCCTCACGCCATTTCTTGTCAATGCGCCCCGACCTCTGAACGATGTAGTAGCGCGCCGGCCCGACGGTGGGGAGACATTTCGCAGTTTTTCCGGACGGAACAGAGAGGGTCTTGACCCGCCGGGTCTTGAGGCGAATGGAAGGGCTCCCACCATGAGCATTCTCGGCGCCGATAACGCCAGACGAAAGGAAAAAAACAAAGCCGAGGATGGCGCCCGGAAAGAAGAAGTTATGCCATGCGAATGGGGCAAAGTTACGGTTGCGGGACGTCTTCATGGAAACCCTTGCAGACAACACGTCTCGAGTCGCATGGCTGACACGGTGCAGAGAAAACCAAAATATCCTCCGCCTATATCCACTTAAATATACCACGGGATCAACCGACTGTCAACGCCAGCAGCCGCCGCTAACTGAGGCATTACGCTGACAGGCAAAAGGCACTTGACTTCGCATGAGCGATTTGATAAGTAATGAAGACGATGGCCCGGTGGGCATCGGGGGCAAAACGTGAAAAGGAAGCGAAAATTGCCTCTGAGCTGCCCGCCTTTTTTTGTCGCAAGGTTCCGAAGGAGTTTGGTAAGCGTTTTGTCCTTGCAAAACTGGTGATAGTGACACGGCTGATGATGATGAGGAGTTGATTAGTTGCGCGAGTTCATACGCCAAGGGCATGAACCACCTGCTTTCTGCGAACCGGAAGGTCGGCCAATTATACGGAGCTGGGGCGCTCAGGGACAGAGGTTGAGGTATTTTAGGTGGAGGGTAAGGCAAGACAAGGGTCCTCGGTATGGAAACAATCCTTATAGTTGATGATGATAAAGATGTGCAGGCGCTCCTTTGCGATCTTTTGAGAAATGAAGGCTATGTGCCGATAGCTGCGGGGTCCGGGAGGCGAGCACTCAGGGAACTTATAAGGCGGTCTCCCAGCTTGGTTCTATTGGATAATAGGCTTCCCAGAATGGATGGGATGAAGCTGCTCGAGGAGATGAAGGGAATTGACAAAGATTTGGTCATCATAATGATTACCGGCTATGGTGATGTCAGAGGGGCGGTCAGAGCGATGAAATTAGGGGCTTTCGACTACATCACGAAACCTTTCGACAATGAGGAGCTCGTTCTCAAAATAAGAAGGGCCCTCGAAGACCAATTCTTGAGCAAAGAAGTGGATGAGCTGCGGAAGAGATTGGGTGAAAAGACCGCCATAGAAGACGCAATGGGGCAGAGCCCTCAGATAAAGCAGATCATAAGCCAGGTGAGAATAATCGCGCCAACCAACATGACGGTGATAATTCAGGGCGAAAGTGGGGCAGGAAAAGAACTGATTGCTCGGATGATCCACCAGGAGAGCATGCGAAAGAATAGGGCTCTTGTCGCTATAGACTGCGGGGCCATTCCTGCCGCGTTAGTCGAAAGCGAGCTATTCGGTTATGAGAAGGGGGCTTTCACGGGCGCAGATGGCGCGAAGCAAGGTCAGTTCGAACGGGCCCACGGGGGCACATTATTTCTGGATGAGATTACGAACCTGCCCGCGGCGGCACAGGCAAAGCTACTGCGCGTCGTCCAAGAGAGAAGATTGCAGCATTTGGGGGGCAAGAAGGAAATCAGAGTGGATGTCAGAATCCTCGTTGCAACAAACATCGGCCTTCTGAAAGCTGTGGAGGCAGGGAGATTCAGACATGACCTTTTTCATAGGTTAAATGAGTTTCACATTGACCTGCCCCCACTTAGAGAGAGGCGGGATGATATTCCTACTTTAGCCGATTACTTCTTGCGTGAGGCAAATCAGGAACTTAACAAAAAGATAGAAGGGTTTTCGACGGAGGCAATGAAATATTTCCTTGGCTACCATTGGCCGGGGAATGTGAGAGAGCTAAGGAACGTGGTTAGAAGAGCGGTATTATTGACGGAGTCCGGGCATATCACGCCCCACGCCGTGTCCACCGATATAACCGGGGCACGAGATGAAATTGGCGTGAACGTGGGTCTAACAAAAGGATTGTCGTTTGAGGAGGGGACGAAGAGGGTCCAGAGAGAGTTGATTGAGAAGGCCCTTGAGCAGGCTGGCGGAAGTAAGACAAAGGCGGCGGAAATCCTCCATCTGAATAGGAAGACGCTCTATCGTAAAATGAGGAGCGTGGGGTTGTAACAGTTCTGTCCCATGTCCCGAATCTGACCCACCACCCTGAAGGTTCTTTCTTGAGGAAGAAGAGGTGTGGGGAATTCCAGCCGCAATTCTTACCTCTTAACGTTTTGCCACTGAGAACAATGGGTGACTTGCGGTATTATTGTATGATTCAGCCGGTTTGCGGCACAGTTGTTGCTGGCCTTCTACTCCGAAGTTAGATACAGCCTGTCATGCCCCCGCGGATGAAGGGGCAAGAGCAGAATCCGGGGGGCTAAAACAAGCGCGGGGGGAATACTCGGTTTGTTTGCGGTGTAGGTGTTCTCTTGCAATTATTTTTTAACTCCCTCCAACCGAATAAAACCGTCCGCACGATCGAGTTTCCCAAACAGCTAAGCACGGGGCGCCCTCCAGTTTTCTACACTGTATGGAGGCGCCCTTTTCTTATTCGGTCATTGAGACGATTGCTTCGCCCGGGCGGCATGGTTGGAGCGCATGGGTTTTAATAAGAGCGTGCCTGGGGGATACCCTTTAGTGGGAGGAAAAAGAGCTCGCTGCCCAATCTGGCACGACTTCTCTACGCAAGGATTTCCCGGACACGCTCCCTGAGAAGTTTTTAGGCGCGACGGAATATAGAATATAGATTTTGAGGTTGACCGCTCCTCACATTTCAAGAAAAGCGGAATCCAAACAACGAAAGGAGGTGAAAGAAATGGCAGTAGAGAAGACGAATGCTTCTTCCAGCTTGGTGGAAGTGGTTGACCGGATTCTGGACAAGGGTGTCGTCATTGATGCCTGGGCGAGACTTTCGCTCGTCGGCATCGAGCTCTTGGCGATCGAGGCCAGAGTCGTGGTCGCGTCTGTTGAGACCTTCCTGAAGTATGCCGAGGCTGTGGGCCTGACCGCGCAGGCTGCTTAAGGTTTTTACAGGCCAAGACTGGTAAGAGTTTCTCAGGATATCCTCAAGGTATAGAGGCGTGGCGTCCCTGATTCTATACAAGCACCCCTCTATGTAAAACTTGTCCTCGGGCATATCTTGAAACTCTTTTGCCGTGGAAATGAGAGAAGAAGTGAAGGAAGAGAAGACAATCCAGGGTAACGGATACAAATACATAGTTGACCACATCCTCAATTCATACGAGACGAGAGTGAAGGTGGTCGGCGAAGTCATGCAGAAAACTACGGCGCTCTTAAGACGCCTGAGCGAAGAGCAGGCAGAGATGGCGTCACACCTGCGCGACGTTTTGGCGAAGAAAGAATCTTTAAGGAAAAGAGATTTTGATTCCCTCCTGAAGGACACAGTGCTTCGGAGCCTGGATAAAGAGAAAGAGGTAAACGAAGTCCTGGAAAGCTTTCAGAAAGAGCAAGGGGACATTATAGCCAGGTTTCGAAACATCCTCACGGGTAACGAGAAGGTCAACTTGAGCGATTTTCGGGCATTAAGCAAAGAAATCCTGGAGCGCCTCGATAGAAGAGAAAAAGAAATCAGCGACCTGTTAAGGAGCTTTCACATAGAGCAAGAAGAAGTTGCCGCGAGTTTAAGGAAACTTGTTGAAAAAGGCGACCGGGTGAGGACCAAGGACTTCAAGGCAGTGATAGAAAGTCTAAAGCTCCGGCGGCTGGAGAGAGGAGGTGAGGTCGGGCAACTGTTGAACGCCCTGGGAAAAGTTCAGGATGAGGTGAAGTTGCGCTGGGAAAAAGTTCTCGCAGGTTATGTTTAGTATGAGAGGAGGAGAAAATGGACGGTTACAGAAGTTTAGCGGAAGATGTCATTAGCATGCGTGACGAGCGGATGGCGCTGCTTTCGACTCTGGCGACAGAACGGTCGAATCTGCGGGCAGAGTCGTCAGATTTGCTCGCTGACTTCGAAAAAGAAGACGACGCAAGGAGAGCTGAAGTTGAGGATGGTAGAGCTGAAGTCAGCCAATTGATTGCCGCCTTTGCCGACGAAGGTGTGGAGAGAGCGAAGGAAGTTTCCAATATCCTGTCGGAATCCAGGGGGTTGATTGCTGACTTTTCCAACGAAGACGCGCAGAGAAGGAAGGAGGTTTCTAATATCGTCGCGGAATCCAGGAGATTGATATCTGACTTCGCCAGGGAAGACGCCGAGAGAGCTAAAGAGGGTGTGGAAAGGGCTGGTGAAGTCGCTCAACTGTTAAAGGATTTTGCCGACCAAGACAAGGAGAGAGCGCGTGAACTGGCTAAGCTCTTGGCTGATTCTGAGTCACAGCGCCAAGCCTGGTCTAACGCGAAGGCCGCAGAACTAAGGGAACTTATAAGCGGTATCAGAAAGGAATCGGCTGAAAGAGCGGCGGCTTGGAAAGACTTTCTGAGGACCGTTCAGGCGGCAATGGAGGGAAAGCCGGCAAAGGTCGCCGAGCCAGTTGCCAAGGCAGCACCAGGACCCATGGAAGCCCCGGTTGAAGCGGAAGTGAAAGCACCACCCAAGCCAAAAGAAGTGAAGGCAGCACCCAAGCCAAAGCCAAGGAAGGCGACGGCAAAAAAGAAAGGTTAACGTTCGGCTGAGACCCTGAGCGCCAGGAGGCTGAAGGAAAGACCGGGAAATCCGGGAAAGAAAGTAGTAGCCAGAGCAGGGAAGGGATATTAAGGAAAAATGCCCCAGAAGAAGACAGCGGCAAAAGGTCGGACAGGCGCCGTCACCTGCGCCTACTGCCGGGGAGATGGCATAGACCCCTTCGGAATCCCCTCTGAACTGTCCACGTGCCAGGTGTGCGGTAGAAAGGGCAAGGTATTGGTCGAGAAGCCGACCATAAAGTGCGCCTTCTGCGGCAGCACCGGCGTTTTCCCCGACAGAAGACTCACCTGCACAGCTTGCATGGGAAAAGGCGTTGTGAAAGCCGTGCAGAATCCGGACACTTGCCCCGATTGTGAGGGGAGCGGTGAAAGCACAAGCACGCCGGGCCTTCCGTGCGTTAGGTGTAAAGGCAAGGGCGTAATCGAGGGATAGATCTCAAGCCTTAGCCTGTTCGGGTGTTGATGTCAAATAGCGTTCTGGCCCGCCGTAGGCGTGGGTGAGAAGGATCGTAGTGCTACACTGTATCATCAGAGAGATGAACAAGTCAGGCAAAGGATGTCTATTGAAAAGAGCATTAAGGAAATGGGGGAACCATGATAGCACCAAGTGTTGATGAGGTGACCACGGTCTTGGAGCCGCGGCCATTACCGGATTTTGTGGAGACACCGCAAATAGGAACTCTAACCGAGAGAGCTCTCGCCTATATCGAAGGAGGCTTCCCGGTCCATTTGAGGGGAATCTCGGGCTCGGGAAAGACCACGTTGGCCATGCACGTTGCGTCAAAGATAGGCCGGCCGGTGATTATGATTCATGGTGACGAAGAGTTCTCGACCTCGGACCTCATCGGTGGAGGATATGGGTACAGGTTCAGAAAAGTTGTAGATAACTTCATCCATTCTGTGTTGAAGACAGAAGAGGATATGCAGAGAAGGTGGGTGGATAACCGGCTGACGGTGGCCTGCAAGTATGGGTTCACGCTTATCTACGACGAGTTCACAAGGTCCCGGCCGGAAGCAAACAATACCCTTTTGTCCGTTTTGCAGGAGAAGATGCTGGACCTTCCTGCCGCAAGACAGAGTGGACAAACTTATCTCAGGGTGGACCCAAGTTTCACAGCTATATTCACCTCCAACCCGGAGGAGTACGCCGGTGTGTATAGGAGTCAGGATGCTCTCCGCGATAGGATGGTAACAATTGATCTGGACTACTTCGACAGAGAGACGGAAATCGAGATAACCTGCGCCAAGACAGGACAGTCGGAAGACCAGGTAGAAAAGATAGTTGATATTGTCAGGGCATTGAGGGAATCGGGTAAGTGTGAATATAAGCCGACGATCCGCGCATGTATAATGATAGCCAGGACCTTGAGGATAAGACGCGGGGACGTAGCAAGAAACGATAATGTTTTCAGGGAAACCGCGATAGATATCTTGTCAACAAACACCTCAAGGACCGGAAGCGGCGAGGAGAAAAAGAGGATTGTTAAGATCATCAGTCAGATGATAGACACGCTTGTTCCATAAACGCGAGAGTTGAGAAAACACAGTAGGCACGTTCTTGGCTATTGTTGAGCTGCACAAGTTTGACCCACAGATGGAGGGGCGGTAGAGATGTCGTTGATGAGAGCATTCTCGAAGGTTGATAACGAAGGGCGTGTTCTTATCCCTAAGAACATGTCCAGGCAGACGAGACTCGAGCCGGGCCGGCTGGTCGAGATTAAAGTACAGGGGCCCAACACGGCTCAGTACTTAGTAATCAAACCGCGAAGACCGGCAAGATAACATCCTTCTCAATAGTGGAAGGACAGCAGTTAGTCGCAAAAATTGTTCGTTTACGGAAATCAGACACGCACATTGGGGGCAATGATGGGCTGGAAAGAGAAGGCGAAAACACTCTTCCCCTGGGAAGATGAGAAAGGGAGAAAGCGGGCAAAAACGGGACACGGTATTCCACCGAAAACCAGCTTAACGACAAGAATTCGTTCCCGACCAAAAGCCCGAGGTCACGAATATCTCGACATGTACTTAAGGACTAAGGAAAGGGACAGGTGGGAGAAATATGGGGAGAGTCTGGCCAAGTCTCAGGAAAAAGCGGCCGATGGTTGGAGAGTCATAACTGCAGAGATAGAGAGGAGGGGTGCGAAGCCCGACAAGCCTACCGAAAAAGGCGATGGCCATAGCAATAGACAAGAGAAAGAGCCGGCGACTCCACCGCCCAATAGAAAAACAGTTGATTGGCCATATTGATAGGAGCAAAGATTCTAATGGCGTTACGGCTTGAGCATAAAGCCTGGAATTAGGAACCACTTGACATACACAGATCGAGGAGACCGTATGCCAGAAGCCACTGGGCAGGACAACTCCTTTTGTCCGGGCGGCGACGACGAGGATCTTTCGCCCAGGCCAGTTTTTGGCATCGAGAGAACGAAGGAGAATGGGATGTCCACTCCCAATGAGATAAGAATATTAAGGATAGTCAAGGAGCGGGGCAGCGCCACAAGAAGAGCTGTGGCAGAGGCGATGGGCATGTCTCATGATTATTCTGGGCTTCTTCTCCGGGTCCTGGTTGATCGCGGTTTCTTACAGAAGGATTCAGGGAGCTTTTACATAACTGAAAAGGGAATAGACGAACTCTTAGCTGTACTTTATCACTTTCAGGGGCAGTTGCAGACAAGGATGAACAGAACGGCGCGACAGCAAAAAAACGTGGAGAAGAGAATAGAAGAGCTCACAGCCAGCAAGGCCAGCGTATAGGCCAAACCAGGAGGAGAGCATGTTTGGAGCGGAGAAGCAGGTACTTAGGATCGTAAAGGAATTGAGGCGGGCGGGCGAGGAGGCAATAAGCCGGAAGATGGCTGTTTCAAAGAAGTATGTAGCAGAAATCTGCGAGGGCCTTATGTTGGACGGCTACATTCTGAAAACACAAAAAGGTTACAAGCTTACTTCTGACGGAGAGGAATTGGTCAGCCCGGTTAAGGTAAAAGGTATGATTCCCGTTCTGAAGGGTGGAATGACATAAAGGTGACTGAGAATCGGAGGCTTTTTGCAACTTGTAATTCTTCATTCCTGCGTCGAGGGAGGCAACAATGGGGGTGAGCGGCACTGAGTTAGAGGCACTCAGAATAGTCGAGGAATCAAGGGCAGAGGTTACCGCTCATGCGGTGGGCCGCAAGTTAAGGACAGATCCGAATTATGCTCGGTTGATGTTGACGTCCCTTGCTAAGAAGGATTACCTCGATCTATTGGCCTCCGGACGGTATAGGATGACACAGAAGGAAAGGGACGACCTGAAAACAAAGAAGAATATCCGCGATCAGCCTGGCACACCATGAAGGGAGGTGTGGAATAGGATAGGTTACGCAAGTGTTGTGAAGGAGGTATCGTTCGGACACAGTTCCGTTACTGTGTAAGCCAAACCAACAAGGAAAGGGTCGAGACGGGCAGTCGAAAGAGTGTATCTACTCTCCTTTTTCCACTGTCCTGTTTTTTCCAGAATCCGTGGAATTGGTACCATCTCCTTAAGAATACAATGTCCGGCTGGTCGGAGCACCTCATAGAGGAAAAGAAGCCTGATTTACAACAGGAAAGGGGAGTATGTCAAATGTCGGAGGAAAGAAAGAACGATAACCCGGAACAAGAGGGCAAGAAGGCGGAGATAGATCTCGGTTTAGGAAAACTCTCCTTAGGAGGATTGGGAGGTCTTTTTGAGGGGATCGGCAAGCTGGTAGATTCTGTCAGCAAAATGGCACGTGAATCCGGAGGCATAATCTCCAAGACCGGCGACATAAAAGGTCTGGGTGACAAAGCCAAAGGTGTGTATGGTTTTACCATAAGGACCCTCGCGGGTGGCGAAGCTAAAGTAGAGCCTTTTGGGAATATCAGAAGGACCCCAAAAGGTCCTGTGGTCGAAGAACTCAGAGAGCCGATTGTTGATGTCTTTGACGAGAAAGACCAACTGTTGGTGGTCGCTGAGTTACCGGGCGTTGAGGAATCAGACATCAACACCGAGGTAAAAGGAGATATTCTTACGGTGTCCGCTGAGAGAGGAGAGAAGAAGTACAGCAAGGAGGTGCTGCTTCCATCCAAGGTTGATGAGAAGAGCTTCAGCTCTACGTACAAGAATGGGATATTAGAGATTCGGATGAGGAAGATTACCGGAGAAAGCGGTTCCACATCTGCCGCAGAAAAAGAAGGGAAGTAGGGGAAGGTAGGCGAGGGAGGATCATTGATAATTTCTTATGCTGCCCTGACTTCCCCTTTTCTGTTGTGAGACGTACCATCCCCCAGACCATACCGTATAGGCTGTCAGGCCCAAGAGGTTCTCAGGAGCGGGAGACGACGGCCGAGGATAAGGAAGGCGATGCCTATGGACACGGAATTACAGCGAATAGAACGCATGGTGAAGAAGGTTCAACGGTGTCTGAAGTTAGCCTCGTATAGAATAAAGAGTTATATAGGGGACAATGATGGCTCGGAATATGCCGAGATAAGCTATGACCATCCCAGAAGGAGCGCGACTGTAATCTTTAACCAAAGAAGGATAAATAACGATTTGGAAGAAACCATTGTACACGAATTATTGCACTTATTCATTAGTAAACACGTGGGTGTTGCCGAAGACGTTCTTGAGAGACAGAAGAGGCACCGATCGTTACTGAACAAGTACCAGAAAGGCGAAGAAAGAGCGATCATCATTTTAGCTTCACTGGTAAGGAAAGCAATTTTCGGATGAGGGTTATTGCGCGATGGCTGAGACAATAAGTCTAAAAGTGGCTGAAGCAAGAAGTCGCGACGTGGGAAGGGGCATAGCAAGGCTGGACCCTAAAGATATGAAACGAATAGGGGCGTCGGTAGGAGACATTGTTCACCTCGAAGGCAAGAAGAAAACCGTGGCCAAGGTTATGCCGGCATATATGGAAGAGCGCGGTAAGAAGATTATCCAGATAGACGGCATTGTCCGAGAGAATGCGGAGATAGGTCTTGACGAAAAGGCTACGGTCCAAAAAGTCGAGGCGAGAAGCGCCACGAAGATAACGTTAGCCCCTTTAACGGTCAGCACACTGCGCGGGGATAGAGATACCAGGTATATAGGAAGGCTGCTTGAGGGTCTTCCATTAGTTGCAGGAGACCGGGTTCGAGCGAATTTGTTTGGCACACGTTCCTGCGATTTCAAGGTTCTGGATACGCACCCTAAGGGTGCGGTCTTAATTCAGCCGACGACACTCATACGGATAAAAGCAGAGGGGATACCTGAGAAGCGAAGAGGCCTGAAGGTTTCCTATGAAGACATCGGGGGATTGAATAGACAGGTACAGAGGATAAGGGAGTTAATAGAGTTGCCTTTGAAATATCCGGAGGTGTTTGAAAGATTGGGCATTGAGGCCCCGAAGGGAATTTTCCTCCACGGTCCCCCGGGTTGTGGGAAAACTCTAATAGCGCGGGCTGTTGCAAATGAAACGGACGCGTACTTTAGCAGTATAAGCGGCCCGGAGATTATGGGGAAGTTTTACGGGGAGTCGGAAGCCCGCCTTCGCTCGATATTTGAAGGCGCTCAGGCAAACGCCCCTGCGATAATATTCTTGGATGAGATCGAATCTATTGCCCCGAAAAGGGAAGAGATGGGGGCGGAAAAGCAGGTTGAGCGAAGGGTGGTAGCGCAGCTATTGGCCCTGATGGATGGATTGCAGTCTCGAGGGCAGGTCGTTGTCATCGGTGCAACCAATATTCCCAATACTGTTGACCCAGCCTTGAGGCGTCCCGGGCGGTTTGACAGAGAGCTTGAGGTACCAATCCCGGACAAGAACGGAAGATTGGAGATAGTTCACATTCACACCAGAGGGATGCCTCTGGCGGACGACGTTGATCTTGAGAGGATTGCCTCCATTACACATGGATTTGTAGGCGCCGACCTGGAGGCATTGGCCAGAGAAGCGGCTATGGTGTGCTTGCGCAATATTCTCCCCAAAGTGGACTTTGAATTGGCGGATATACCTTATGAGCTCCTTTTGGAATTAGAAGTTACGATGGACAACTTCACCGAGGCGTTGAAAGAGATAGAGCCCTCGGCCATACGAGAGGTTTTTGTCGAGGTTCCCGATGTTAGATGGGAGGATGTAGGCGGGCTTGAAGACGTAAAGAAAAGACTGTCAGAGGCTGTAGAGTGGCCTCTCAAGTATCCGGAACTCTTCAAGAAAGCCAATACCGACCCGCCTAAAGGTATATTGTTATATGGTCCACCGGGCACCGGAAAGACTTTAGTAGCTAAGGCGGTGGCCAATGAGGGGGAGGTGAACTTTATCTCTGTTAAAGGGCCGCAGTTAGTCAGCAAGTTCGTCGGCGAATCTGAAAGGGGTATCCGCGAAGTATTCCGAAAGGCCAAGCAAGCGTCTCCGTGCATACTTTTCTTTGATGAGTTAGATTCGATAGTTCCCATAAGAGGTGGGGGTGATAGCACTCACGTTACCGAGCGCGTTATCAGTCAATTCCTGACGGAGATGGATGGCATCGAGGAGTTGAAAGGAGTCGTAGTCCTGGGAGCCACCAATAGGTTGGATATCGTTGACCCGGCAGTGCTTAGGCCGGGGAGATTTGATTTCCTCCTGGAATTGCCCATTCCTGACGATAAGGCGAGGCTGCGGATTATTCAGATACATACTAAAGACAAGCCCCTCGATAAGGACGTTCAGCTTAAGGAACTCGTAGGCAAAACCGAGACATTTACAGGTGCGGATATAGAATCTGTGGCACGGCGGGCTTCCATATTGGCGATCAGGGAGTTCTTGGAAAGAGAAAAAGGGAGACTTGCAGTCGAGAAGCTGAAGGCGTTTACCATAAAGAAAAAGAACTTCGAGGAGGCGCTGAAGGCAATCAAGAAATAGATTTTCAGGGCGAAGGGCTATGGATGACAGGGTCTATATTTACGGTATTATAGCGAGCAACGAGGTGAAGCAGTTTGGCCGCACACCGGGGCTGCACGGGCAGGTATCTAACCCAATTGGAGAAGCCAGCCGAACGGGCGAGGTCTATACAATTCCGTATCAAGATATAGCCTGTGTGGTCAGGGATACTGATATGGATTCATTTAGTTCCTTGCCGAAGGAGGTCCTTGGCCGCCACTTAGTAGAGCACCAAATGGTCATTGAGCGAGTCATGCAGAACTACACAATCATACCGTTTAAGTTCGGTACTATAGCTGAGGGGCGGGACGAGGTTACCAGCATCTTGCAGGGAGGATATACGTCCTTCAAGGCGAAGCTTGGGGCGATGGATAGAACTATAGAGCTGGACGTTGCTGCATTATGGAATCACATGAATGGCGTCATAAGAAGAATAGGCGAGGAGAATGATAAGATCAGAAGCTTTAGAGATGAGGTTGCGAAAAAGCCGCCTCAGGAAACGTTGCAGGATAGGATAAAGATAGGCTGTATGATAAAGGATGCGTTGGATGAGCAAAAGACGAGGCTTCGTGCTGAAATGTTCGAGGTCTTAAGCGAGACCGTAGCTGACTGCCAAGAACACGAGTTGATGGATGATAAGATGGTCTTAAATTGCGCCTTTTTGCTGCCCAAGGACAGAGAAACGGAGTTCGACCGCGCCTTGGACGAGTTGAACAAGAAGTACAAGGAAGAAATAGACTTTAAGTGCGTAGGGCCCTTACCGCCTTATAGTTTTAGTACGGTTGAGGTCAAGAAGGTTGGCTACGAAGAGATTGACGCAGCCAAACAAGTGCTCGGGCTGGGGGATGCCGTGACGATGGCTGAGATTAAGGAATGCTATCGAGAGCTGGCTCTGAAATTCCACCCTGACAATAATCCGGATGATCCTGACTGTGAGAAGCGCTTTGAAAATATGAGCAAGGCATACAAATTGTTGAGCGATTATTGCCAGCATACGGGGGCAGGCGCCGGTTGCATACTTCGAGCAGCGGAAAAAACGAACTTTGTCTTGGTTGATTTCGTGAAGGTTTAGTCTCGTCGGCAGGAGACGTGAGAACAGTCGGCCCGAAGAACGTTGAGGAAACCGGCTCATGACAGAAGAGGCGAAAAAGCCCGGAATCTACATATATTGCATTATAGACGCGGATACGCCGAGGCATTTCGATTGTGTGGGCATCGGCGGAGATGGTGATGAAGTGTACACGCTCTGTCATAAAGGCATTGCGGCAGTCGTTAGCAAGTCTCCCATAATGAAGTATCCAATAACCAGAAGGCATGTGATCTCGCACCAGACAGTGTTGGAAGAAGCAATGAAATCCAATACAGTGCTGCCGGTCAGATTTAGCACGATAGCCGAAGGCAAAGATGGTCTTAGCCCGGAAGAGAGAATAAAACAGAAAGGGTTGGAGGAAAGGTGGCGGGAGTTCCATGAGCTCTTCCTGAAGATGAGGAATAAAGTGGAATTAGGTGTAAAGGCTATCTGTCGCGATATGAATCCGGTGTTCCGAGATATAGTGCGTGAGAACGGGCGTATTGCAAAGCTAAGAGGGAAAATCAATTCTAAATCTCCAGTCGCAATTCAGAGCGACGTGGTCCGCCTCGGAGAAATGGTTAAGAAGGCTTTGGATGCGAAGAAGGCAAAGCTGGCGGGGGAGATCATGAACGTGTTGGGAACCTGTTCCTGCGATTCTCGATCTAATAAGACCTTCGGAGATAGTATGATAGTAAATTCGGCGTTTCTGGTTGAAGAAACCCGAATCGCCGAGTTCGACGCGCGGGTAAATGAATTGAGCGAAAGATTTGGAGAAGGGATAAAGTTCAAATATGTAGGCCCGGTTCCACCGTCTAATTTCGTAGAGGTCGTCATACGCTGGGAAAACTGAGGTAATGGAAGATAAGAAAACAGATGGCCAGGGATTGCAGGTCGGGTTAGGGGATATATTGTTTCCTTTCTTGATTCCCGTGAAAGGGATGGTCTGGATTGGGGCAACGCTCAAAAGGGCCGCTGAAGAAGAACTAACGGACGAGAGCAAGATACAGGAGCGGCTCTTGGACCTTCAGATGCGATTCGAGATGGATGAAATGACTGAAGAGGAATACGACAGACGCGAGGGGAAGCTAATGCAAAACTTAGAGGCTATCAGGAAGTACAAAGAGGAAAGGACTTGAAGGAAAATGGGAAGAGAAGATTCAAAGGGTCCGTTTAGATGTCCACGGTGCGGCTCACCAACGTGGGGAGACCTCAACTATTGCCAGAAATGCGGGCAAAAGCTTTATGTGGAATGCCCGTCGTGCGGGGCAACATGGCGATACATGTATGAGTATCCATATTGCCCTTCCTGCGGGGCAAAGACGGGGCAGGCTGTAGGAAAGGGAGTACTCAAATAAGAAGGAAAAGGAGGCATTAGAAAATGGCGAAGGACCTACACCAATTGATAGAGAGTGCCAGGGAAGAACTCAGTAGAGTTACCGGTCTTGAACTTTCAACTACCCTGGGAGCCTCCAAGGACGAAAGAGGTTGGCGCATATCTATGGAGATGATCGAGAAACACTCCATCCCCGATCAGATGGACATCCTGGCAAAGTATGATGTGATATTGGACGATGATGGGAAACTGCTCGAGTTCAATCGCAGGAAGCTTCGCAAGCGAGTGGATACGGAAGGCGAGGAGATTGAATGAGTGATCGTCCCAGGAAATGAGGTAACCCGGTTGAGCCGTGTCCTTCGGCGGGGAGTTCCGCGGCCAATTGACCCTGCTCGGCAAAAGAGTTAACAAAGGAATCTTAGCGAAGCTCTCTGGATGTACGATTAGGCGAGAATTGTTGACACCACGATACAATGGATGTTGAGTCGGACCTATGAAGGAGCACGGGATTGCCTTCCTTCTTGGAGAATGAAACCCTCCGCTTAGTTCTAGTTGGTGGAAAAGGAGGAAGTGGAAAGACCACGTCAGCCTGTGCCACGGCGATACATTTAGCAGAGCTTGACAGCAAGAAGAGGATATTGATCGTCTCTACTGACCCGGCGCATTCGGTTGGGGACAGTTTTGAATGTGAAATTGGTAACAGCATAACCCCAGTGGAAGGTGTAGATAATCTTTGGGCCCTGGAGATAGACGCGGAGGAGGTCAATAGGGACTTCAGTGAGAAATATAACGCAGTAATGAAACTGATAGCGGACAGGGGCACATATTTCGACAAGGAAGATATCGAAAACTTCTTCTCTCTGACTCTGCCGGGCCTCGATGAGGTGATGGCTATCATAAGAATCGCCAATATTCTGAAAGAAGAGAAGTACGATTTAATTATCCTTGATACAGCACCTACGGGTCACACCATCCGGCTCCTTTCGTTACCTAAAGAGATGGAGAAGTGGATACGGCTTATGGACATCATGCAGTCCAAGCATAGATTCATGACAAAACGATTTACAGGTAGATATCGGAGCGACGACGCGGATCAATTTATAAAGATGATGCGTGCGGATGTAGGAAGAGTCAAAATGCTTTTGTCCGATGACCGGACAACAGAATTTATTCCTGTTACGATTCCTGAGCCTATGTCTATTGATGAGACAAACAGGCTGCTGGCTCGCCTGAGGCAGCTTAACATTACCTCAAACAGTATTATCGTTAACCGTATTGCGCAGGAACAGAACGGATGTGGTTTCTGTGCCTCGCGCGCCATGGATCAGAAGGACAAATTGGATGAGATTGAAAGGAGCTTTTCCAAGTATAAGTTATACAAGGTGCCGCTTTTCCCTTATGAAATCAGAGGCATAAAAAGACTGAAGGAGTATGGGGATGTTTTGTTTGGCAGGGATTACGGGTACAGCGCTGCGCCGGGGAGATTCCGCATTGCGGGGAAGTTCTCGAAGACACGTTCTCGCCTATCCGAACTCCTGAAAAGGGATTCGAAGCTTATAATCTTGGGCGGGAAAGGCGGCGTAGGCAAGACTTCGATAGCTTCTGCCACGGCGCTGAGAATGGCGAAAGTGCACTCAAAGAAGAGGATACTGGTGTTCTCAACCGACCCTGCACATGCCTTATCTGATTGCTTTGGCCTGGATATAGGAGATAGGATAACGCCCATTGAGGGGATAGGTAACCTGTTCGGTTTCGAGATAAATGCTGTTAAGCGGCTCCATGATTGGCAGGACAGCAATAAAGAGAATATAGAAGCAGTCTTTCAGAAGTTTCTTGGCTCAGGACTGGACATAAAGTTTGACCGAGAGATAATGACCGAGTTGGTCTCTATTAGTCCTCCGGGGCTTGACGAGATTATGGCATTAGGAGAGATTACGGACTTTTTGAGGGAGGAGAAGTTCGACCTATATGTCTTAGATTCAGCCGCCACGGGTCACCTTATTCGTTTCCTCGAGCTTCCCCATCTTCTAAGAGAATGGCAAAAAGCAATATTTAGACTGTTGTTAAAATATAAAGGCGCAATCAAACTGACGAAAACGGCAGAGGAGATGGTGCAGTCCTCAAGAAAAGTGAGGATGATCCAAGGCCTACTCACGGATTCCAAGACAACACAATTTGTGGCTGTAACGATTCCGGAGGAAATGGCCTTGGTGGAGACAGATAGGCTACTAAGAAGCCTCAAAGACCTTAAGATTCTCTGCCGAGATGTGGTCATCAATATGATAGTGCCCCCTACAAAGTGTGCATTTTGCGATTTAAGAATGAAAGAGCAGCAAAAGTATGTTCGCGAGGTCAAGGCAAATAGGTTTTCTGACTATTGCATGAGCGAAGTGCCCCAACTTCCGCACAAGATTAAGGGTATGGACGACCTGGCGGAACTATCCACGGCTTTGTTCGGAAAGTAAAGTAAAACAGGAGGTTAGAATGTCCGCGAATGGGAAACCCGGGCGAAAGGAACAGAAGCCGGCTCACCCGGTTAGAAAGAAGTTTTCTGAGTTGATGGCAGTTGAAACCGAGAGGCGAATCGTTAAGCACCCAATTAGCCACTGCGGAACGTGCGCGAAGCCAGTAAGGAGGGCAGGATGCCTGTAGAGGCACAAACGGAATACCCCGGTGGAGGCCTCGTAGATGTAATTGATAGGATCCTGGACAAAGGGCTGATAATCAATGCAGATATTACAGTGTCGGTTGCTGGTGTTGAGTTGCTGGGAATCAAAATAAGGGCTGCGTTGGCCTCCTTTGAGACTGCCGCTAAATATGGCTTGGAATTTCCATCAGGAACTAATATAGAGACTGCCGCCTGGAAAGAGGCCATGGTCCCCGAAGAGGACTGTCCTCAATGCGGAAAGCGCGTGCCCGTCGAAGAACTTATAAGTTCCGGCTGCCCCTGGTGCGGCTGGATATCCGCGAAAGCAAAACAGATAACGGCTGAATGAACCTCTATGGTCTAACGCACAACACCTTTGGCGGACGCTCGGCGGCGGTAAACGCTAAAACCTAAGCCGCTGATTGGAGGAAAGCAGGAAGGCAGAATGAAAGGTATTGAAAAACAGGTCCTAAAGATAATTAGGGAAGTGGAGGAAGCTGATAAAGAAACACTAAGTTTCAAGTTGGGAATCTCGACAAAATATGCAGCGCAGATTTGTTCTATTCTGGCTGGAGATGGATATCTTGAAGAAAAACCAAATGGAACGTTTCGGTTCACGCTCAAAGGCGAGGAGCTTACCAGCCCGGCGGTGAGAGCGAGAAAACCGTTCATTAGATGGTGATATTGAGGATATCGGGAGTTGGGATTTGGACAGAAGGCAATACATTGTTAGTCAAAAGGTTTGATGCGTTAGAACTGGAGTAAGATGCCTATTGACCCTGTTTCCCAAGCGCTCTGGACAGAGATAGAAAAGTATGCCGGAGAGCAGGATAAGAAGGACAGACAGTTTGGGTATTGGGTGAGATGCCCCTCCTGCGGAGGGCGTGTAGTTAAAACGCAACTGCAAAAGAAGGGGTGTTATTTGTGTGGCTGGAAGGAAGGGGATATTCCGCAGGCCCAGCCGAGAACAAAAGCGGCCGTTGCATATCGAAGAAAGTGCCCCCAATGCGGAACGCTCGTAATCTCGGAGGAACTGATAAAGAAAGGCTGCTTCGTGTGCGGATACAAACCAGAGGCGGAGGTGAAGTAAGTGGCTGAGGAGAAAAGGAAGAAAGATGAGAAACTTGAGGAAATAAAAAGGCTCAAGGAAAAGATAAGGAAATTGGAAACAGCTAAGTCCGAAGAAGCGAAAGAAGCACAAGAAAGCGTTGCTGGTGGACTGCTCAAGGGAATAGGCAAAAACCTGGGACTCGGCGGCTTGATTCAGGGCTTGGAGAAGTCTTCAGCTTTCAAGGAAAGACTTCCGAAGATTGATGATGAAATCGAGCGCAAGATGAGAGAGGACCCGTTGAAAAGAGTTTCGGGAAAGGGGGGGCGTTTAGATAGGAACTTCCAAGTAAAGCCATTGGCGCCGGGCAGGCACCCAGCCAAGAAAAGACGGCCGCCCCAAAAAGAGAGAGAAGTAGATGTCTTCGACGAAACAGATCATGTGAAGATAATAGCTGAGATACCCGGGGTTAAGGAAGAAGATGTAACACTTGGTTTAGAAAGGGATAAGTTAACCATATTCTGTCATGTCCCTGAGCGTAAGTATAAGAAACAGGTCTTGTTACCTTGTGTCCCAAAAGGCGAGCTCACAAAAACCTATAAGAACGGAATATTGGAGGTCATAATACAGAAAGCTTAAAAGTTTACGGGTTGGGGGTGAACGCAACTGTAAATTGTAAATCCGCCCCGCTGTAGGCCAACCTGAAGGAGAGGTTTGGCAGATGCCTATAGACATTCACGAAGACAACTTGAAACACGGACTTTTAGGCTTAGTAATAGCCTTAGTCGAGATAATCAGGGATGCCCTTAAGCACCAAGCCCTAAGGCGCATGGAAGGCGGCAGTTTAACCGACGAGGAGGTCGAAAGGTTAGGAAGCGCCCTTGAAGAAATTGATATCGCGATTGACCATATCAAAGAAGAGCAGGGACTTAGCGAGACGGTCAACTCGGTGCGAGACGGTCTGGACGATATCGTGGATGACGTTTTGGACCAGATGGTAAATCCGGAGCGATGGGCAAGGGAGATGAAGGAAGAGGAAAATAAAAATGGCTGAGGGAAGGTATGTATATTGTGTTGCCGCAGATTCGAAAGCAGCTCGTTTAGGCAACATCGGTATAGAGGACAATCAGGTTTACGCCATCCCTTATCAGGATATTACAGCAGTCGTTCACGCTTGCGCCCCCACACCTTACGAGTCTCAGGATAAGGAAGTCGTTGACAAATGGGTTGTGGCACATGAAAGGGTTATTGAGACAGTTCAAGAGGAATTAGGGGCAGTTTTGCCATTGGGGTTTGATACGATAATTCAGGGGAATGACCAAGGAAATGTAGAGCAAAAGGTTAGGGATTGGCTAAAGGAGCATTACGAGAAATTAAAAGACACACTCGATAGAGTAAAAGGGAAGCGCGAATACGTTGTACAGGTCTCCTGGGATACTAAAACTATCGCAAAAGAACTGATAGGGAGCGACCAGGAACTAAAAGACCTGCACCAGCAGATCAAGGCGAAGTCAAAAGGCGCAGCCTATATGTACAGGCAGACATTAGAGAAGTTATTGGGGGCCAAGCTCGAACAAGAAGCAAACAGGCGTTTCCACGACTTCTATGATAAGATTGGGTCTTGCGTTGATGAAATGAAGGTTGAAAAGTTGAAAAAAGAGGAACAGCCGAGGCAGATGCTCATGAATCTATCCTGCCTGGGAGACCCAAAAGAAATACATACATTGGGCGGGGAACTGGAGAGGATTAGCAATATGACGGGTTTTTTCGTGCGCTTCACCGGTCCCTGGCCACCATACAGTTTTGTGTAAGAGCCAACAATGGAACCAGTTCGAGATTGGAAAGGCAGAGCTACTTTAGTTGATTTGCTGGATAGGGTATTTGATAAAGGGGTGGTGATCCATCTTGACCTTATTATTTCCGTAGCAGGCATTCCTCTGCTTGGTGTTAATTTGAGGGCGGCCCTCGCGGGAATGGAGACAATGCTCGAGTACGGAATGATGCAGGATATGGATATGAAGACCCGTATGTGGGAGGCGGAGCACAGGAGGAAGAAAGAGGCGCCTTTGCTGGAAGGAGAGGAAGTTATCCTCAATACCTTCGGGTCTTATTACTATATGAAAGGAATCTACAACGCCTGGAAATCAGGGCGCCTTTATTTGACCAATCTGCGACTCATGCTCTATCAGCAGGATATTGCTGAGATAGTTTTTGAAGCCCCACTAACTAACATAACGGGCATAGCAGTTAGAAAAGAAAGCTCCTTCACCGGAAAAGATAAAGATATTGTGTATCTGTATCTTGAGGGAAAGAAGATAGCTCGCTTAAACGTGCTGGAGACTGAGGAGCTCAGGCGTAACCTTGAACGTTTAGTTGAGGAAGCCGGGGTGACGTTAGACCGCGCTCTGTCCGCGGAGGGACTCGATGAGACAACAAGCTCTTTCTTAATGGAAGGAGAACAAGTTTCCTGCCAGGGAAAGATGTGGTACCTCATGCCGAAGAGCGGGATCATGGTTGAGACCTGGAGACCGGGTCGCCTCTATCTTACCAACACGAGATTATGCTGGTGGAATGATTTTGATAAAAGAATAGTGTTTCAGGTTCCCGTGGATAAGATTAGTGGTTCTACCGTGGAGATAAAGAATATAAGTCCGGTGTTAAGGGGCCAAGAGGTGTTGGACCTGATTTATGGTTGTAACGGAAGCAAGATGATAGCCAGCTTCTCCGGCAAGAGCGCTGAAGACTGGAAGAAGGCCCTTAACGAACTTGTAGCGAGCCAAGGCCAAGCTCCAGAGGATCGAGAAAAAGAGACGTGCCCCCAATGTGGAAGCCGGGCTTTAGCGAAGGAATTGCTGCAAAAGGGATGCGCGAAATGCGGTTGGGTTAGCCCCCGGTTGCAAAAAAGGATGGCTCCTGTGTTAAAGGCACGGTAGAAAGAAAGCAGAACACAAAGTATAGAAAACGGAACAATCCAAATTCTGGTCTCTCGACAACCCGGGATGGAGTAGGCGCTGATGGGCAAGGCCAGGTCGAAAAAGCTGAGCGGCCTCAATAAAGGCGTTCTGGATATAATCAAGGATGTCGAGGACCGAGAGATAGCATATTACAGGCGTAAGAGGGTTTCGAGGAAGTCGCTCGGGCTGGCCGGGAAGTTGGGTGTGGATGAAGATGAAGGCGTAAGTGCTATAAGGCGCAAGATATTGGTTTCACCCGAGTATGCGAGCGAGCTGTTGCATGCCCTTCGTGATGAAGCTTTCTTGTCCAAGACCAATCTGGATAAGTACACGTTGAGCCAGGAAGCGACAGAGAGTATGGCTCGAGAGTTGCAAAAAAGAGGCTACGTAAGAGCTGCGGTGAGGCGCATTTTGCGCAGACAACTGGCGAAGAGGGGCTATATCAGGGCCCTGAGGGAGCATGAAGCTCCAAGGAGGACCACGATAATTCCACCTATTATTGGCTATTTTAGATGAGGACCAGAATGGAGCAACATGTTGTCCAAGACATAGAAAGCACGGGGCTGCCAAGTTTTCTAACCAAGGAAAACCTGAAGTTCATCCTTTTTGGCGGAAAGGGTGGCGTAGGAAAAACCACTTCCTCCACAGCCACGGCGATACATCTTGCCCGGACCCGCCCGGAGAAGAACATTCTGGTCTTCTCTACCGATCCCGCACATTCTTTAGCGGATTCTTTTGCCCAGCCCATAAATGATGTGCCCACACCCATAAAGGGTTTCCGCAATCTCTTCTCCATGGAAATGAGTTTTGAAAAGACTTATGAGGCCTTTGTAAGAGAGTATGAATTTGAACTCATCGAGTTAGCCGAGAGGTCCTCCTATTTTGGCATAAAGCATATGTCGAACGCTTCGGCTACGCTGAGCTATCCTACCTCCTTTGAATTCATGGTGATGCTGAAATTGATAGAGCTCAGCAAGTCAAAGGAATATAGCCTGATAGTAATAGATACGGCGCCAACCGGCCATACCCTGATCCTTCTCGAACTTTTATCGGGAATTACAGAACAGTTTAATGTCATGGAAAGGTCTCAAGCGAAGCACAGATATGTGCTGACCAAATACTATGGTCGCTATAAGAAGGATAGAGTGGACAAATTCCTGGATATGCTGAAGGACGAGGTTGCGAGACTTCGAGGTGTACTAACTGGAAATCGGACAGAATTTGTCGCGGTGACCATAGCAGAAGAGATGGCGATATGGGAGACCAAAAGGCTGCTTGGGGCGTTAAGGAAAAGAGAATATCAAATTCCTAATAGGAACATTATCGTCAACGGTCTCAGCCAATCTACGTTGTGCACTCTCTGTGCCTCAAGAAAGAAAGAGGAGGAGGGCTATCTCACAGAGATCGCCCGGGAATTCCCGGGACACAACATTATCAGGATGCCGCTATTTCCTTATGAGATAAGGGGAGAAAAGCTGAGCGAATATGCTGAGTTCCTGCAGGGGAAAGCCCCGTTTGAGATAGAGACATTGTCTGTTTCGCTGAGAGAAATGAGCGATCATCGTTGCGATAGCGGTGGTGTGCCGAGTATTAAGATGGATAGTCTTCTAAATCGGGAGGATAGATATTTCTTGTTGTTTGGGGGTAAGGGGGGCGTCGGAAAGACCACTTGCGCTGCGGCGACAGCGGTCCATATTGCATTAGATAACCCTGATAAGAAGGTCTTGGTTTTTTCAACCGACCCCGCTCACTCTTTAGCCGACTCTTTTGACTTGCCCATAACCGACAAAATATCACTCGTCAGAGGTTTTGAGAACCTGTACGGACTTCAGATTGACCCGGAGAAGAGATTGGATGATTTTAAGCTTCAATATAGGAAGAAAGTCAAGGACGCATTCGCTTCCAAAGTGGGAGGCGGAGGCGGGGTGGGATTAACCGGTTCTCAATCCGGAGCCTCGCATCCCTATGACGAGGTAACCGTTCTTAATCTTGCAACAATGGCTCCCCTGGGATTAGACGAGATTATGGCGCTTTCCGATGTCGTCGTGCACAATTCGTCCGCCTATGACGTCGTCATAATTGACACTGCTCCGACGGGTCATCTGGTCAAGTTGTTGCAGAGGCCGGACATGGTATTGAGGTGGTTTACAAAGATCATCGAGGGGCTGAGAACATACAGCGGGATGATGAGCACTACTTCTGATGTCACAATGGAACTTCTCAACGCCAGAAGAGAAATCATGAGAACGCATAAGGTGTTTACCGACGATAGTCAAACGGAGTTCGTAGTGGTGAACATCGCTGAGTTCATGGGCATATACGAGACCGAAAGGCTCGTGCGGGACTTGGAGCAGTTACAGGTTACTTCGCGGTATATTGTAACCAATAAGCTGCTGCCTTCAAGCAACTGTCCGTTTTGCAGGTCAAAAAGAAGTGAACAGCGAAGATACATAGCTGAAATGTATAAGAGATTTCCATCGTTTAAAGTGGTCGAGGCGCCTCTTTTCCCTCATGAGATCAGAGGTGTGAGGAGATTGGTGGATTTCGCTAACATCTTGTATGAAAAAGAAACAGAACGGGATTCAGCGGAACCCCAGCTCGCGGTAATGGCCCAGCAGCCGTTAGCGAGATGAGATGAACCAGGGACGTTTCAATTTTGCAGAAGACAGTAGGGTTATGAGTGCCGTAGATCAGCTAAGGGATCGAAATGCACCTTCTGTGATAGACGGAGAAGGCGTCGTAAAACGCAGCCAGGCGGCTTTCGGGGGAGGGAACGCCGCGCACTCAACATGGAAGATGGGTTCGCTATATCTTACCGAGAAGAAACTTGTGTTCTTTCAGGGGAACAACAGGTTGTTTGACATCCCTTTAGACTGCATATATGGTGTGAGGGTACTTGAAAGGGACTGGATCCCCGGAAGATTAGTGAAGCAGCTTTGCATCATCAAGAACTCGGGAGATAGGAAAAGAAAGTTCTATGTATGGTCGAGGAAACCAGAAGAGTGGAAAGAGGCGATTGAGCGATGCCCGCAGTAATCGGTATAGACTTAGGAACGACATTTTCGGTGGCAGCCTATTTAGAAGCTGGTCGCCCCAGGATTATACCCAACGCAGAAGGGGAGCGTGTGCTGCCATCGGTTGTGGCGATTCTGAAAGACGGGAAGCGGCTGGTGGGCGAGCTCGCCAAGTTGCAGGCCATCGGGAATCCCGATGGAACGGTTTTTTCCGTAAAAAGACGCATGGGACACAGGTCTTATATTGATCTCGATAGTATCAGCGATGATAAGGAGATCATCCGGCAGATTAAGAGACACATGGGTTCCGATCATTGGGTCAAGCTCCATGACAAGGAGTATGCTCCGGAAGAGATTTCAGCCATGATCTTACAGAAGATAAAGGGGGATGCAGAGGACTATCTCGGTGAAAGAATAGAAAGTGCGGTTATTAGCGTCCCCGCTTACTTCAACATAAGCCAGCGTCAGGCAACCATAGATGCTGCTAACATTGGCGGAATCGAGGCACTGCGAATTATTGATGAACCGACCGCGGCGGCCCTCGCCTATGGTTTGGATATGGAGCATATTCACACCATCCTTGTCTGGGACTTGGGCGGTGGAACGTTTGATGTGTCTGTCCTGGAGTTAGGCCGAGGCGTATTTGAGGTCAAAGCGGTCAACGGCAATACCTGGCTCGGCGGGGACGACTATGACTATCGAATAGCGGAACATCTGGCCTGTGAGTTTGAGAATGAGCATGGCATTGACCTCCGGAACAATAAGGTCGCGATGATAAGGCTCAAGGAGGCGGCAGAAAGAGCCAAGATTGACCTGACGGATGCCGAGGTTACGCGTATTAAGATAGGTTTTCTTGATGTAGGCGAGTCTGGTTGTGAACGCTGGGAGACAATTTTGACCAGGAGCAAATTTGAGGAGCTAACAGAGGATTTACTTGAAAAGATGATTGAGCCTACAAAGCAGGCGCTGAAAGACGCTAATCTTGAAGCGGACGACATTGACCGGATAATCCTCGTAGGGGGCTCAACCAGAATGCCTGCTGTGCGCAGGCTTTTCAAAAACCTTATGGGCAAGGAACCATATATGGAAATACATCCCGATGAGGTAGTGGCTATGGGAGCCGCTGTTCAGGCCGGGATCTTAACAGGCCAAATAGAAGGAAAGGTATTGATAGATGTTACTCCCATATCCTTAGGCATTGAGACACAGGGTGGAATCTTTACGAAAATTATTGACAGGAATACAACTATCCCGACATCGGAAAGTCACCTTTTCACCAATGCCGCAGATAACCAGACATCCATGGAAATCCATGTTCTTCAGGGCGAACGTCCGTTGGCGAAGTATAATATGACGCTTGATAGATTCGAGATGACTGAGATTCCCCCATTACCCCGTGGAGAGGCATGGGTAGAGGTGAGCTTCGACATTAACGCCGATGGCATTCTCCATGTGTCTGCCAAGAACTTACAGACAAACGATTCGAAGACGTTAAGGATTAGCCCCCGTTTTTATGGTCTGCCGAGAGAGGAATTGAATCGTATGATCGAGGACGGCAAAGCATACGCCGTGCGAGACCAAGAAGAGCGAGAAGAGATAGAAGTAGGAATAAAGGCATGTAATATGATTCGGGCTGGTGAGCAGATTGTTCGAGATGCGGGGGAAGCCGTAGATTTCTACCTCATCGAGGAGGTGGAAAAGGGGATCTTAGAGCTAAAAACTGCTTTGGCAAGTAGCAGGACCGATGAGATTAGAACAAGGACTGGTCAGTTAGAAAAACGTATTGGTTCTCTCGATAGGGCAATCAAGGAGAGCAGAAGAGAACATGTGGGCGCGGCGCACTCGATGCACTCTCCAGAGACGAAGATTGGGCTGCAAGCATAAGGAAGTTAGATGACCAACTGTAAGAAAGAGGTAAAATGCCTTCTGGTTGACCCGCCTGATGATAATCCCCTGCGTGCTGAAAAATTGGCCCAGAAGTTTACCCCGTGCCGTAAAGAGGACGAACAAAGTGCCACGGAAATACATGAAGCGTACCCGCCGCTCGGAGTTTTATATATAGCGGCGACGTTGAGAAAAGAAAGCATTGATGTGGATGTCATCGAGGCCAGGACAAGCGGTCTCTCACATGAGCAGGTGCTAAGTACAATCCCAAAAGAGGTCCCCGACTTCGTCGAGATAACCGTCGCGATAGGAGAAGCATATTGGGGTGCATGGGCACGCAGGACTTGAGAGATGTATCCGCGGACGGAAAAACTGGCATTGCAGAGAAAGGCTGGATGGCATTAGGCAAAACGCCTCCCTCTCCATGCGGAAGTGTCGCCACTGCTCAGGAAAACTCTACACCGGAATCCCCAGAACACAAGTATGAGAGATGGCTTTCAGGGAAAGCAAAAGAAGTCTCAAAGGAAAGGACGGTGTCAGAACCGAGAAACGAAGCAGGGATAATGGGCCCTGATTCATACACAGAACTGATCCCCCGAGCAAGGATTTCAGAGGTGCCCTTCTAAATGAATCAAATTGATAACATACCTTTTCTCGATAAAGGCGAGGACGTTATTTTATCCGATCACGGACTTCTAAAAGAAAATCTACGGTCTGGCTGGAAGCCAGGCGGTTGTTACCTCACCACGAGACGTCTTCTGTCATTTCAGCCTCCCAGGGTCACGTTTCAGGTCCCTCTCGATGATATTGTTGGTTTATCTCTTGAGAAAAGAGCGGTGATTTTAAGAAGTAAAAACGTGTTATCTATAGCTTATAGAAAACGCCGTCCGAAGGCGGCCAGCAGGGATAATCGGAATGGATTGTTAAAGGCCTGGCTCGCAATAAACGCAGTTGATAATTGGAAGAGGAAGGTATATGAAAGGTCCCTACTGAGGATTAACGATGACGTCATAGATAGAATAGCTGACGAATTAGACCCTGACAGTCGCGCAATACTTGTTTATCTGTGGCAAAACAAGCATGCCCGGATTGAAGAGTTAGCCGAGCTGATACAGGCTCCGACTCATATGGACGTGCTCCTTAGAATAAGAGAGGATATAAACGCGACTGCTGTACGAGTGATAGGCAATGCCATATTGTCTTTTGAGAAGGCAAGACTCGACCGGGAGACCGGCCGCAAGGTTTTATTCAACTGGTGGATTCTGGGCCGAAGGGAAAGGAGCGAGGAGAGTCCAGCGTGCTTTGACATTTTTGACGAGGGTGTGTATCTGACTATAGTAATGGAGTTGCCCGGCGTTAAGCCGGAGGACATGCTCTTGGAATTAGACAAGAGGAAATTAAGGGTGTCAGCCTCTTCTGTATGTAAAACATTTCATCAAGAGATTGATCTGCCCGCCGACGTTGAGAACGGCGACGTGAGCAGCCGGGTCAACAACAATGTCGTCGAGATAAGATTGAAGAAAGCTTCGATGGCGGCCTTGAAAGATGGCCGCACCTGAGAATAATCAACGTGTCCGATATTCTTAGAACGAGACTGCCCAACTAAGAGACTGAGTCCAGGAGAGATAAGGCAAATGGACGGTGCGGCAACGGCCGAAGGCCCACTTATCTCAAGCAACATGTAGAGGTGATGCGGCCCTGTGAGAAAGACGGCCACACCATTGCGGACCACAGCAACGGTAGAACGGTATGGGCCCCGGGTAAGCAATTGGGGAGCTTCTCGCAGACGCTGGAGGGCGATTCGCGCGGAGAGGTATGGTTAGGAGTATACCACCGATAACAACTTTGGACGTGCATAGAAGGACTACGCATTCTGCCACTCGGCAAGAAGGCCAAAAGGCCAAACAGAAGGTTCGGAGGAGGCCCCGGACGTGGATTTATGAGACCAAGCCATTCTTTAAGAAAATAAAGGAACCATTGGTAGATGTTTTTAAGGAAGCCAAAGAGGTCAAGATTATAATAGACTTAGGTAGTGTTTCAAGGGGCGAAGTGGATATCAATATCAAACCCGATAAGTATATTATCGTTGCCAAGCACGGAGAACAGGAGTTCAGAGAGGAGATAGAGCTGCCTCCGGATGTAGATATTGAGAAGACAGTGGAGCACTTTAAGAGTGGGATTTTAGAGATAACCCTTCCCAAGACGGAGCATAGGGAAAAACGTGGAATGAAAAAAAGAGGCTGTTGAATTCCTTTTACAGGGAAGGACGTGCAGAGTGAAAAGAAAGCTGACTGTCTTAATAATAGATGACGAGGAACTGGTGCTTGAATTGTTTGCTAAGATATTGAAGAAAGAGGAACATACGGCCCTTACAGCTAATAATGGGAAAGATGGATTGTTGCTGGCAGAGAGGAAAAGGCCGGATTTGGTAATTCTGGATTTGAAGCTGCGGGACATCAGTGGCATTGAAGTTCTTCGTCAAATCAAAAGAATCGATGAAAACATAGAAGTCATTATGATTACCGGATACGGGGCAATAAGAACCGCCAAGACGGCAATGAGATTAGGGGCTTACGAGTACATCACAAAGCCGTTCAATGTTGATTATGTGAGGTCCATTATAAACGACGCCCTTTCACGTGCCTGTGGTAGTCCGCTTCAGGAGGCGCGGGGGGATAGCGAGATCTGAGGGCGGCGTCTGGCGTTAAGAAACTTGAGCAGTGCTGGCGCCGTGTGGAAAAAGGGGCGGTCCTTCAGGGGAGATGGCATCCAAGGAGCCTAACCCAGCCGAAGATATGATACCCATTGTAGGAGCTGACCTGAGACGGGCTGAACAAAGCTTAGTTACCGAGGAGAAGATGTGTTATGAGAAGACTTATATACGCGCCCGTGATACACATGAGTGCTGATTTGGGCACCATCGCTAAGCATGTGGATAAAAGAGGCGTGGCAGATTTCGGGGAACAGTTCTGGAGGAAACATAGGGAAGTAATCACCGGATTCTGGGATTCGGTAACTAAGTATTTTTCTAATTTACAGGTAAGGAATGTCAAGATATATCAGGATGCCTTAGTTGTTGGTGGCGATGTAGGTCAAAGGATAATAGAGGAAGGGGCTAAGGCTGGGAGCAAAAACTACGAGCTCATCGCGGACTTAGTGAAAAGGGGTGCAATTTTAGTTCGGACGGAGGACTTTGCGCTTGTCAAGAAAGAAAGGGACCGTATTGTCAAGCTTATGAACGCCACGACTCTCGCGGAAAAGGTAATGGCCTATTTGAAATACAGATTAACTAAGGACACGCTACTAAAGAAAAGAGATAATTACATAGCTAAGAGAATAGACGACACCTTAAATCATAGTGAAACGGGTATCCTCTTCTTAGGAGCGTATCACCATATAGCCCCTAAACTTTCTAAAGACATCCAAACAACTGAGGTGAAAGACGTAAAGAAAATAAGGGACTATCAAAGATTGCTTCCCAGAATGAGGAAAAGGAAAGAGCAGTTTGAGGACCTATCGAAATATCTGGTCTCACCAGTAAACCAATAGCCGGCGGCCAGCGTGAGCCCCCCGCCCCTCAAAAACGATTCTACCGCTTTCTGACCAACGTAATAATATGAAGGAAGGCGGCGGCATATCTCTCTGGTCCGTCTGCTTTCTGAGCGTCACCGAAACCGGAGATTGTGCTTCCCCCATGAAACAGCCCTGGCCACGGAGGCGGTCTCCATTCATTTCCACCCCAAACGTTACCATCATGGGCCTGCCGAAATCCGGGGATGAGACAACGGCGAGCCAGCAGCACGGGACCTTTCCTTCCACGCATTGGGCGGCTGTTCTTTTCGCCCTGAAGGGCACACAGCCGGAGCCGACCCGAAAGATCGCGGTGTTGATGCTTTCGCACTGCTCCTGCCGCGAAGCGCCCCCTATCACACCCGTAACTGTCATCATGAAAGCGGGGTGGTCTCCAGCGGCGGTGTGTCGTGAAACCGCAGAGCGCAGAGGGCGGAGAGGGGGCTACGTACCGCTGGCATCGTGCGAGCTATATAGGGGAGCTCCCCTGCCCCCGCTGCCGAGGCGTTACACAAACGCCAAAAACTGAACTGCCCCGGATGCACTGGCATGGGTGGAAGGCTGTCGCGAAACGGCATGTATCCATTCCGCGATCTCAGCGGCGGAGCCTTTGCCGCCCGAGAGTGAGAGATTACTCAACCGGAGCAAACGGGGGTGCGGGCGTATTTGCGTGGCATACTTCGGATGAATCCTTTGGTCGAGAAGCCCCGCCTCGGCGGGGCTGAAGCCGGCTGTCACGAGAAGAATCTCGTATCCGATACCACCGACTAAAGCCGGTGGCTAACTGGGGCGCCCGCCGAGGGCGGGCGAAAAGGAGGCGGTGGCCCTTTCCGTTCTATGATAGAGGGACAGAGGGCACAGACCCACGGCGTCAACGTGCGACGGGAGAGGTTCAAAACGAGGCGTGAGGGCACGCCACGGAGACGCGGCCACACCCGCAAACGGTGTTGACCTGGGGCATGGCGCGATGTAAGGTAAAGAGGAGAGAAGAGAGGTCGCCCGGACGCCGCTTTTGTCCAAGGTCGGATTATCCGCGAAATGTCTCAACCTTCGGAAAGATATATCATCCACGTTGATATGGACGCGTTCTTCGCGGCGGTGGAGCAGCGGGACAATGCGGAGCTTAGGGGGAAACCCGTTGTCGTCGGTGGCGACGCGAAGAAGAGGGGCGTCGTGTCAACGTGTTCTTACGAAGCCAGGGCGTACGGGGTCAGGTCTGCGATGCCCTGCCGAACAGCCCGCCGGCTCTGCCCGCACGCCATCTTCCTTCCGGTGAACATGCGGAAGTACAAGCGCGTTTCCGCAGAGCTCATGGAGATTTTGCAAGACATCTCGCCAGTTATGGAGCAGGTTTCTGTGGATGAGGCTTTTCTGGATGTTACAGAGCGAGTGGATTCGTTCGATTCCGCGGCAGCCCTCGCTCAACGGATAAAAAAAGGTATCAGGAAGGCGACAGGCTTGACGGCTTCGGTGGGGGTGGCGAACAACAAGTTTCTCGCAAAGGTGGCTTCGGACCTGGACAAGCCGGATGGGCTGATTGTCATCCGACCGGAAGAAAGCCGGCAGATACTCAACCCTCTCCCGGTGTCGCGGATATGGGGCGTGGGGAAGGTGGTCGAGAAGAAACTCAATGATATGGGCATCCGCACCATAGCGGAGCTTCTCGCTGTGCCTCGAAAGAAGCTGGAGGAGACGTTCGGCAATTTCGGCGACCGCCTATATCGCCTCGCGCGCGGGGAGGACGATAGAGAAGTCATCACACACCGCGAGAGAAAATCAATCAGCCGCGAGACCACTTTCGATGTTGACGTCGCGGACATTTCGACCCTTAACCGCGTCCTGGAAAAGTTGTGCCGGAGTGTGGCAGCGCGGCTGCGCTCGCTCTCCCTCAAGGCGAAAACCATCACTGTCAAGGTCAGGTTCGCAGATTTCACCAGTGTGACCCGGAGCAAGTCCGTCACAGCTTTGCTCGATGACGCGGGCGAGGTCTATGAGCTGGCATCGGCGCTTCTGGCCGACGCGTGCGGCTTCTGCGGAAGAGAGGCAAGCGGAAAGCTCCGCCGCGAAAAAGTGCGTCTGGTGGGGGTGCGAATCTCGAATCTCCGCAAGGAAGCCGCCCAGATGGACCTTTTTTCCGAGGAGAGGAAGAAAAGCGAGGCTGTCGCCAGAATCGTGGGCGGCATCAGGGAGCGGTTCGGCAAGGATTCCATCGTCAGCGGACGCAGCATACGAGCAGAAAAGAATCGCCGGGTCGCCCGCCGTGAAGGGCGGCGCCGTCAGGCGAGGCCGACAGAGACGGAAAACAGTTCACTGTGACTGCTCTTCTACACCGCGGTTTTGTAACTTCTTGCGCAAAGGGCAGTTGTGTTTTTCGATTTTGCTCTTGGCACTACGTTTCGTTTTCTGTGCGGTTTTGCGATGCTCAGGGGATTTTTGCTTCGCAGGGCCGAACGATTGGCCCGAGAGCCACACCAACCGCCTGAATAGCTTTGCCGGCATCGCCCAGGGTGCGCTTTCGGGTCACAAAGGTCTTGCCGCAGTTTCGGACAGTAATCTCCTGGAGTTCGTGCAGCTCATTCCTGAGACGGTCCCAGTGCACACGCCAACGTCGAGCTTCCATCTTCGGCTGTAGTTCCTTCAACAGCACGAGCGCGAGGAAACTACACAAAACGTGGCCGCGAATGGTCTCGTCCTCAAAAACCAGCGTCGGGCGGGTTGCGGGTCCAGTGGGACGCCGTTTTTGACGGCGCTTCACGCTGAGGTGTGCGGCGTTCCTTCCGACTGATAGCTGCCGAGGGCCGCGGCGAGGGTCTCGGCGGCGAGGAGAGCGCAGTGCTTGCTTTCATCCGGCAAGCCGCCGAGGGCTTCGAGAACCGTCTGCTTCGTAATTGCCCCCGCTTCCTGAAGAGTCTTCCCGACGGCAAGTTGCGTCGCCATGCTGCCGCAGGCTACGCTGGGCCCGCAACCGTCCGTAGTAAAGGTTGCTCGCGCGATCCTGTCCCCCTCGATGTCGAGGAAGATTTCTATGGTATCGCCGCAGGGGCCGGTGATTTTGGCGTGGCCATTGGGGCGACCGAGAATGCCCATGTTCACCGGGTTGAGCCACAAGTCAACAACCTTGTCCGTGTAATAGGCCCTGGCATCGCGTATGATTGTTTTCTGGAGCTCCTCGGCGAACCTGTCGAAGCTGTCGGTCATAGATTAGCTTTCTTTCATGTAATAGACGTGCCCGTTGCGGTAGGTGTACTTGATCAACCGCTCCGAGGCGAGCTCGGCCACGTACTTCAGGACATGGTTTCTGTTCAACATCAATCCGTTGGCGATGTCCTCGATAGAGCACGGCCGCCGGGCGACCAGCGCCATAATATCGTCACGACGCGCTTTGAACTCCTCCGTCTGCCGGTGGGGGGAGAAAGAGGCAATCACCTCCGCATTTCGGCCGAACTGTTTGCAGAACTCTGCCAAGTCCTCCGGCGCCGCGGGAAAAGCAAACTCTTCGGCTGAGGGGCGGACAACAGTATTCAACTGGATTTTGTCGGGCCGAATCCGGTCGGCGCATTCTTTAATCTTCGAGACCTCGGCCGTCGTAGCGGTGACGCCGCCGAGGAGGAAAACTTCCAGCCAAATCTCCTTATCGTACACTTTCCGAAAATCCGTCATCCCCTGCACCACCCGGTCAAAAGATAGCGATTCATGAGGGCGATTGACGTAGCGGAACATGGAATCATCCCCGGCGTCCAGAGAGGGAATAACCACGTCCGCTCCCCGGCACGCCTCCCGGACTTCCGGTTTGAAAAGGAGCGAGCCGTTGGTGAGAATCACGACGGGCACATCCGTAATCTCTTTGGCCCTAACGACGAGCTCGCCCAGGCCTGAGTGAAGCGTCGGCTCCCCGGAACCGGAGATGGTCACGTAATCCGGCCTGGGAATTCGCTCGAGCGTATTGCCCAGCTCCCTGATTACGTCCTCGACGGGCACGAAGGAAGCTCTGCGGACGGTTTTTTGCGTGGTTCGTCCAAGCTGACAATAGATGCAGTCGTAAGTGCATATTTTGAACGGTATGATATCCACGCCCAAGGAACGACCCAATCTCCGAGACGGGACAGGCCCGTAAATGAACGATGCCATAGTGCGATTCCTTCTCAGCTCGCCGATTCGAGCTTGATGACCGACCCAACCCCCACCTTGATGAACTGGCTGCCGAAAGACTGCGAGAACATTTCCCTCGTGTGGTCGCCGGAACAGTGGCATGGCGCCGCTCCGGACACGCCGAGCTTCTTCAGGTCGGTGATGACAGACTTGATTTTCCTGTCCGAGGCCCCTGCCATATGAAATCCGCCCAGCACCAGGCGAGGACTTGCCTTGCTGAGCTCTCGGGCCTTCGAGACGATTTTGACGATTCCCGGGTGAGCGCATCCGGTGATGACGGCTATTCCTTCCTTCACCCGCATGTACAACGACTCTTCTTTGATGAACGTTCCCATTTCTCCGGTGGAAAACGCATCGCCGCAGACCTCCTGTGGCTTTTTCACCTCCACGACCTTCGCCTTTTTCGCCTTGATACCGGCTTTCATTTTCTCTGGGAACGAAGCGGGCAAGAACACCGTAACATCGTGATTCTTCTCCAGCACCGCGTCGAGACCTCCAGTGTGGTCGCCGTGCACATGCGACAGGAAAATGATGTCCACCTTTTTCGGAGAGATGCCGACCTTCTCCATGTTCGACAGAAGAATGCCGCCATCGCCACCTGTGTCGAAGAGGATGTTCTTCTCAAGCCCCTCAATAAAGCACGAGAATCCCCAGGCCGTCCGCAGGTCGGAACGTGACAGGTAGTTGTCATAGACGACGCTGATGGTAATGGTCGGCTGTTTCTTCCCGGAAATTGCCTGCGTTGACGCGGCGGCGAGGGACGATGCAACCGCGTATGCCATAGCCGTTGTCGGCATGAACCATAAGTTGTGTTTCATCTGACAATCCTCCCATTCAAGTTTCGCTCTTTACTTCTCATTTTCAATCGAGCGAAAGCCCGGACCGAATCGCCAAGCTCAATGGTCGCAGAGATTCTCCCCTTTCTCAAGAGTTTGGCTGAGATAACTTGCAACGATCTCATCGGCGGAACCTGAAAGCGCCCCGAGCACCACTTCTATTCCCTGCTCACTGAACAGGGCCTGGGCTCGCGTCCCCATGCCTCCGGCGATGATGACACTCGCTCCCTGCTCCCTGAGCCACTGCGGAAGCACGCCGGGACCGTGAGGCGGAGGGATAACAGAGATGCTGTTTTTGACATCCCCTTCTTCCACGTCAAAAAACACAAACTCTTCGCCGCGGGCGAAGTGGGGGCTAATCAGGCCTCCCGCTACAGGAACTGCGATACGCATTTGACAATTCTCCTTGTTAAGCCTTCTTTTCTGCCGCTGGCGTTTCCTTTTCCATGTCGAGGATGGGCTGAACGGCCTTATTGAACGCTGCTGCCGTTGGCGAATTCCCGTAAGCCTGCTGGAACGATTCACCGACATCGCCCGCCTCAACAATCCTCGGGTCTATGGGGATGCGACCCATGAACGGCACACCCATCTCCGCGGCCATTCTTTCCCCTCCGCCCGATTTGAATATCTCTGTTACCTCTCCACACTTTGGGCAGACAAAACCGCTCATGTTCTCAATCACCCCCAGGACTGGCATCTGGAGCTTTCGGCAGAAGGTGATTGATTTCTTCACGTCCAAAAGCGCGAGCTCCTGGGGTGTTGTCACAACGACCGCTCCGTCGAGGAAAACCGAGTCCTCCTGGCGAGCCGGAATGAGCTGGCATACAGAGAGCGGCTCGTCTCCCGTTCCCGGCGGAGAATCAATAATGAGGTAATCGAGGGGGCCCCATTCCACATCCTTGAGAAACTGTTTAATGGCGCTCATCTTGAGAGGTCCCCGCCAGATGACCGCATCCTCCTGATGTGTAAGCAAAAAGCCCATGGACATCACTTTCAGATTGTCGCCGAAGGATATTGGCAACATCGCGTTGTCCACCGCGTCAATTGAGCGTCCTTCCAACCCCAGCATCTTGGGAATGCTTGGGCCGTGGATGTCCACATCCAGCAGCCCCACTCGCTTTCCCGTCCGGGCGAGCGAAACAGCCATGTAGCATGCCACGGTGCTTTTCCCTACGCCCCCCTTCCCTGATAGAACAAGAATCCTGTGCTTCACCTGAGACATCCGGCGACCCATAGCCTCCTTTTCCAGATAAGCCTCGAATTGCGGGTCGCGGCCCTTTGCACCGGGTGAGCCCTTGGAACCATCCTGCCCACGTTCTCGAACTTCATTTTCGCTCACGATTACTCCTTTCCTTCCTTTCAAACAGCATCTTTAGTCGAGGCCCACATAGCCTGCCGTGAGCATGCGACTTCATTTGGCTGTCAGGGCCAACGCACTTCCATGAAATCATGGGTTTGCTGTTTTCCCATCGCCCACCGCTGGCGGACACGCGTTCGAATACTTCACAATCAGGACGCAACGATGATGCGCGGCGACCTTCTCGAAAGCCCTTGCAATCGCCTGAAACAGGACGCTGCTCTCTCCGTCGAGGGTGGTGCTCATCGTTCCCATCCGTGGCTCAAGCCCCTCCTCTCTCACAACCTCAAGAAATTCCTCGATCGAAGGCAGAAGGTCTTCCTCGCCGAGAGGATAAAGGCTTATTTCCGCCTGCACCTTCATAAACGCACCTCTCCTACCAGAAAATCCCCGAACGGTAGCCTGACGCCAGAGGCCGCCCGGTCCAAAACAGGGGCGATCGGAAGCGCCTGCCGCCAGGGGAGGAAGCACGCCGTCGAGCGGACGTTCACCTCGCCATAGCTCGACAGAAGTTCTCTCAACTCTCCCAGCGAAAAGAACCTTGCATCCTGAAACACGGGTTTCAGCACCATCTTCCGAGAAAGGCCCAGGTACGACCACCGATTCAACGCCCCAACGATTAGCCGACCGCCAGGCCGCGCGCAACGAACCATTTCTTCCACCACTCTCCGTGGCTGAGGCGAGAACTCCAGGACTGTTATCGCCGCGGCGAGGTCAAATGTGTCATCCGCAAACGGGATTGCGCCCGCATCCGATTGATAAAACGCGGCTCGCGGGATACGCTTCTTTCTCGCCATCTCCAGCATACGACCGGAGATGTCCAGCCCCGTGACCCGGAAGCCTCTTTCCGCGAAGAAAGCACTCCAGTGCCCAGTTCCGCATCCTACTTCCAACAGGCGGTCGCCGGTTGCCGGACTCGGAAGCAGCCTGGCTATGGCTTCCTTTTCCAGCCGGTCATACATTTGCCCCACCGGCTGAAAATACCAATTGTCATACGATTCGGCAACCGAGTCAAAATCGTAAACGCTTCCGGCACTGCGCGAAACCAACGAGCTTCTCTTCGAGCGTGTGCTGTCCGAAAACAAGACGGCGCCCGCTGGTAATCCTCCCACTGCGCCATCAGCTCTAAACATTGCCATCGTTCTTCAGGATGCCCAGGACCCGCTGCCACACTCCCTCCACCGCCTTCGCCGCCGGACCTCTCGAATACTCCACAACACTCTCCTCCCTCATTTGCGCCTTCGTAAAAACGGAATCGTAGGGGATTTCTCCCACGACGGCGATTCCGTTCCGGCGGCACCACTGGCGGATCTCCGTTGTGATTTCGCGGTTGAGGTCGCATTTGTTAATGCACACAACCGTCCGAATTCTGAAATGCGCAGCAAGGCTCGCCGCCCGTTCCAGGTCGTGCCGACCTGACATCGTCGGCTCCGTCACAACAAGGACGAGATTCGCCCCGGTGATCGAGGCGATCACCGGGCAGCCGATCCCCGGAGAACCATCAGCAATAATTAAGTCCAGTCCTTTTTCTTCGGCAAGACGCTTCGCCTGCATTCGCACCAGGGTGACCAGCTTCCCCGAATTTTCTTCCGCGACACCCAAGCGGGCGTGCACCATCGGTCCATGTCGCGTATCGGAAATGAACCACCGCCCCGACTCGCTGGGCGTGTATTCTATCGCCTCGACCGGACAGAAGTAAGCGCACACGCCACATCCCTCGCAGGAGATCGGGTCAATGTCCACCCTCTCAATATCGCCCTCTTCGCTGCGTGTTTCTAAGATGGCATCAAACCGGCAAAGCGGCAGGCACTTTCCGCACCGGACGCACTTTTCCTGATTGACGACGACTTTTTCCATCCCATGAAAGACCTCCTCTCTCCTCACCGTCGGCGAGAGAATGAGATGGAGGTCCGCCGCGTCCACATCGCAGTCCGCCAGAACCTTGTCCCTTGCAAGCGCCGCGAAGGATGCCACAAGGCTTGTCTTGCCCGTCCCTCCCTTGCCGCTGATTACAACCAATTCCTTCATGTCAATCTCTTAACTTTCGCACGCCGTTCCGGAGCCGCGTCGGGCTGAACCTGTGCTTGAGCCCAAATGATCTGGCCGCGGGCAATCACTCGGGAGCGAACCGAGACGAATCCGGTTTTCTTCAACATGTCGGCAACCTCGTGCCGAGAATAGTAGTTCTCGTTCCAGAGCCGCTGAGCGAGCGAACCTCTGGGGAAATCCAGTATCAGCATCAGGCCGTCCGGCCGCAAAATTCTCCTCGCTTCCCGAAGGACGCGAATCGGAGAGGACATCTCGTGGAGAGCCCACATAGTCACCACGGCATCCATGCTGTCGGCGACCAAGAAGGAGAGGGCCCCGGCATCCTTCTTGACGCACCGCACCTTTTCGCCCTGGGCGCTGCTCATCTGCGCCTCCGGCGGGAAGCTCGCGTCCGAGATGTCAATCCCGATAACTTCCTGGCGGTTCGACTTCGCCAGAAACTGAGCCAGATCGCAGCTTCCACAGCCGAGATCAACGACCTTCTTTGACCCGCGAAGCGTCCTGGCAATGCGCCTGTGGAGCTGCGGCTTCAGCTCTTCGTAAAAGTTCTCAGACGGGGACTCATCCATCACGCTGATCCATTGCTTGCTTCCGGCCGGCCCTCGCCGACCGTCGCACACCGGCCTGGAGCCCTTTTTTCCGTCTCCTCACGAGAGAGAGCACGTCCCCGTCGGGCACGATGGGCTGCCACCGCTGCTGGAGCCTCCCGCGGAACTGACGCTGAAAGCGGAGAGGATTTTATCCATCCGCATGCTGCCGCACTTCTCGCATCGGTGCGCCTCTTTGTTCCCGGAGCTCTCCAGAAACTCGGTGACGTGTCTGCACTTTTTGCATTGGTAATCAAACAGTGGCATTTCGCACCTCCTTTTTCTCATTTCCGCTTCGCCATTCTATGGCAAGCGGTGACCAAAACACAAAACCTGTTTTCTTCCTTTCCCACGGATTCCGCTCGGCGCGTCAATCAAACGCTGTGTCTTTTCTCTTTCCTTGTGTCGGCTTCCTTGACAATGCGGTCGAAAAGCCGCGAAAACATCTCCCTGTATTTCTCTCCGAGGCTCAGAGCCATCTCCCCCCGCGAGTAGGCTTCGGCGATCGTTCTGTCCTCCGGTATCTCCAGAAGAACTGGGACGCCTTCGCCATCGGCATATTCTCTGACCCTTCCGTCTCCTATGTCCGAGCGATTGATGACGATGCCGAAGGGGAGTCGCAATTCCTGCGTCATTTGCACCGCAAGTTTCAGGTCGTTCAGACCGAAAGGAGTCGGTTCCGTGACCAGCACGACGTAATCAGCCCCTTTCACCGATTCTATCACCGGGCAGGACGTTCCCGGCGGAGCATCAACGATGGTCTCGGATTCAGCGGGTACGGATTTCTTGACTATGCGGATGAGCGGCGGCGCCATCGGCTCGCCAATTTTCAGCTTTCCATGAACAAAACCCAAACCATCCGCCGTTCCCTCCTCGACGGCGCCGATTTGCCTCGGCACCTCCGTGATAGCTTCGACCGGGCAAGCCAGCATGCACCCGCCGCAGCCGTGGCACAGCTCGTGAAAGGTCAGCACCTTTTTCTTGATGCATACGATAGCGCTGTACCGACAAATCTTCCCGCACTCGCCACATCCCGTGCATCGCGTCTCGTCCACTTTCGGAACCGGGATGCTGACGGGTCTGCTTTGGGAAATGTGCGGCTTGAGAAAGATATGCCCGTTCGGCGCCTCGACGTCGCAATCGGCGTACCAGACGTTCCTCCCCATACCGGACAGGAACAGCGCCAGGTTAGTGGCGACGGTCGTCTTTCCTGTGCCTCCTTTTCCGCTGGCGATTGCTATCTTCAAGTCTTCTTCTCCTGAGCTATGGAAAACCGGTCTCACCGACCCGACATCACAGCGTTCAGCCCCATGAAACCCGCCGCCGCGAGCGTTGTATAAGCGAACACTTTCTTCAGCTTTGCTTGATTGACGCGAACAGATACCATCCCGCCAAGGAGCCCTCCCAGGACGGCTGCCGCTGCCAGGGGCAAAGCCACGCCGGGACTGAAATCTCCCGCGACGGCGTGCCCGGAGAAACCCATCAAGGCTGTAACAGCAATCATCACCGATGAAGTTCCTACCGCTACTCTCATCGGCACGCCGCACAAGAGCACCATCAGCGGAATCTTGAAAGAGCCTCCGGAGATACCGACCATTCCTGCCACCAGGCCGGTCGCCGCTGTCATGGGGATTGCCAACCAGAGGTTCACGGTGTACTCGTACCCCCTGAACGATCGGCGCCAGAAGCCGAAGCTCCTGCCCTTTCCTCCGCTTGGCTCCTTCATCGGCCGCAGCATCACAAGTCCCGCGAGAACAAGCAAGACCATAAAAACCATTTTCAATCCGAACCCGCCTAAGCGATGGGCAAATAAGCCGCCCACAAAAGCCATCACATCCGTCGGCGGATCAATCACAGCCGCCAGTTTCCAGTCCACCACTTTGTGCTTCTGAAAGACGACGCTCGCCGCGACGGCCGTCGAAACCAAAATCAACTGACCCGTAGTCGCGGCCACTCGCATGGCAATGCCGGAAGCGACCAGGATGGGAACGTAAAAATTACCACCCCCGCGGCCCACCATGCTCATCGCCACGGCCACCGCAAAAACAGCCACGCCGACGATTACGGGAATCAACTTTTAGCTCTCTCCTTGACGTCGCCATCTGAAAGACCCGGTTGACAGGCGGACACGAGCGCCCGTTAATGATATTTCTGAGCCTGAGCTTTTTCTTTGACAAACAGGAGCGGAAATACAATGTCGCTCAGGCAGCAAGGCAACCAGACCGCGATGAATATGAACGGGAACATTGAAATAATGAAAATCGGATTTATCGTCCTCCCCAGAGCCATAATGACATGAAACAGGGATGCCCAGGTGCTCAGTAAGACGTGTCCGGCGTGCGGAAACTTAGTTCTCGGTCTGAAGTACGCGATCGCAATTCCCAAGAAAGCCAAAGGATTTACTAACCAGTATTTCTCAATGAAGCCCAAATGGATTCCTCTATTTGGGAGGCCAAGCAAAACTTCTCCCACGTAGGGTATTATTGAATCGCTCACTGTCGCTATCCCAATTGAGCCCACGTAACCGATCGGAATCACAAGCCAGGCTCTGGACCGGCGGGCGCAATGAAGTTCGTACATGGATGCCGTGACAAGGGCGCTTAGTACGACATGAATCGGATGCAGGACGTAAAAGATGCTGTAGGAGGTCTCAAAAGGCATCCTGTAGGAAACAAGCATAATGGCGATGCCAGTAATTGCTCCAAAAATAGTGAAGGGCGCATGATTCCTCAATTCTTTCGCTACGTATCCGAACATTCTTACCCTTTTCCCGAGTTATCAAAAATGATGCACGCTTCCCCTGAATCCGTTCGGCGAAATTGACCTGAAGGTGAACGCACCTTTCACTATATGGCCGAGGAAAGCGAGAGTATTTCACCAATTCTGCCAGCATGCAAGCTGTTTGTCGGCCGCGGCGTGACCTTCCCGTCGCGAAGCCGGAGTTCTATGACTTCCCACCGTCTCGGGCAGCGAGATCGTAATCGCAAATCAGTATCCCGTTGAGATGGTCAATCTCATGCTGGATAACTCGCGCCATCAAATCGCTCACAGCCGTGCGAACTTCCTTGCCTCCGCTGCTCACCCCCGTGACTTCAATTCGCTTCTTCCGCTGGACGTTGACCTCGACCCCGGGAAGACTCAGGCATCCCTCGACCATCTCTGCTTTTCCTGTCTCATCCAGAATCTCAGGATTCGCCAGCGCGAGGGGCCCGGTGCCTATATCGGCAACGATGATACGCCGCGACATCCCAACTTGAGGGGCAGCCAGACCGATGCCATTATGGAGGCGCATGAACTTCAGCATCTCCTCCATGAGATCATGAAGCTGCTTATCGAATTCCTCGACAGGTTTTGCTTTCACTCGCAGCACAGGGTCCGGGCGAATTCTCAACTGCAATGGCTGCGACCCGGGATACACTGATGAAGTCCGCAGGTCTCTTTCTTTGTTTCCGCTCATAGCAAACACCTCAATCTCCGGTGGCGGGGCGATTGCGTCTCGGAGGTCAAGCCAATTAAACGCAGATTTCGCAAGTCATTCGCACCTGGACGCCATACCCTTTTTTTACTTATAGTTCGTGAACTCGCTTAATATCGCTTCTGCGGCCCAGGCTGTTGCTTTTCCCACGACCCTGGGGCATTTGTCGGAATACTGTTCCATTGCCTTTCTAACATCTTTACATAGAACGCTGCCGTAATCTTCCTTGAATTTTTCATAGACCTTGCGCATCAGCTTATGAGATACGTCCGCGTGGCCTTTGAATCCGTCTCTCTTCCTTCCACATAGATAGCCGATGATTATCCCCGCGCCGGTAAATGCCCCGCAGTTCTGTATGCCAGTTGGGGTTGCGCCGCCATCCAAGCAACTCCCTGCTCGGAACACATCTTTGTTCACCGGAATAAACTCAATCGAATCTTGCAGCGCCGCTATGGTGCACTGTGCGCAACCGCCATGTCTTTTTTCATGCTCGTAGCCGATTCGGTAGGCCTCTTCTATTATTTTCTTGCCGTTGCCGTGAATATCGAGGCGCTCTCCGGACTTTATGACATCGAATATGTCCGCCGCTTCGACTCTCCCCACAAGGAGGCTGGCCAATCCGAGAGCAACGCCCCCCCCTGCACGCAGCAAGAATCGGCGCCTGCTTTCCATCTGGACGTTCTGTCGGAATGGGAATTTCTCGACATGACCCTCAACGTTTGTTGAAAGTCTTATTGGCGAGGCAACAGTATTGCCCCGCTCAGCCTTGCAGCCCGCTTCTTGAGTTTTCATCATCTCCTCCGCTGGTTGAAAAGATTGACTGAAAGGTTCGCCGGAGCGCTCTCAGACGCCACCGGGCGCCGCAACCGGCCGGCTGCGCCGCATAGATTTATGCATATTCACTTTTAGAAGTATAATTTTTCTCTCCAGCACGTATTTCTACTTTAAGCCAGTTTTCTGGCGGCGTGAATGGACACGCATAGTTCTCACTATAAGCACACCACGGATTATAAGCCTTATTAAGGTCTAATACCCATTCTCCACCGGGCATCTGATCCCTCCCTGGCTCCAAATCTAAGTAGCGTCCTGCTCCGTAAGTATCTTTGCCGCTGGTTAAATCCCTAAAAGGAATAAATAGTCTTTCATCTTTTCTATTTGATTTATATCCCTGGAGTCTGTATTCAACTCCAGCTATATTAAATCTAAACTCTCCATATCTTACAAGGTTTCGCACATTACCCTTTGTATCTTCTATCTCTAAAATATCCATCTTAGAATGTTGTACTAATTCCAACTCAAATCTATATCTAATATCTGGCGGATAATAATCTAAACCCTTAAAATCTTCTCTCTCCTCAAAGGAGATAGGAGATTGATATCCCATCTTAAACAAGTCATCCTTCTGTTGGCGTTCAGTTTGAATTTGCTTAGTCCATTTATCAACTTCCATTTATCATCCTCCATTCTTAAAATTATGATCAGTATTCATGCGGAACGCCTTTAATATGGAGAAACAGATGTTCTTTATCTCCCCCTAAGCCATTAAGCCAGCCGTAGTTTGCATCTGTTTTAGAATCCAAATCTTTGACGTAAGGTTTGATATCTAAGACCGGAGTTCCATCAAATGCATCTAATCCTGAGGTGATAATTTCATTATTAATTATCTTTCTTATACGAACAATGCTTAAACCTATAGGATTTGGACGAACAGGAGACCTACTTGCAAATAGGCCTATCTTTGCACCAGCGGCCCAGGGAGCAGTTACGACCATAGAGCTCTTACGCTTCACGCGATGGACATAATATATAACATACATATATCGGAAACTCTTGAGTTTCAGAAGGCCCTCCTTATATTCCGAATTGAGCACAATCCGAAAATCTCCCTTGCTTTCATTCACAGGCTGATAGGGTGCATTATCAATATATGGTGTTTTTATTACACCAATCTGCTTAAATCTGAAGTTTGTTAACTTAGCCATTTTCCTTGGAACTATTTTCTAATGTTGCAAGTTATGCCGACGTGTTTTCTGCAACAAACTTCTCTTTGTTAAAATGTTTTATCATTCAACCCCTACTCCTTAACCGAACCTTCACGCTCACCTTGCGCTACGGACATCAGCGGAACAGCCGTCAAGCGCTGCGTATTGTTAGCTTGTTGTTACTTAGCTCAAAAACATCAATTTCACTCCCATTAATAGGAGCACGATTCCTAATAGAGTTTTTAAGAGAGAATTTGGTAATCGGGCGGCCATCTGTGCCCCAATAAAACTAAAGAGCAGGAAAACAACCATAACCACAATGCCCGCTTTAATGTCGACATAACCTTTCTTATAATAAGCGATTGCCGCTAAAAGACTAATTGGTGCAGCTACTATAAACAATGTCGTTCCCTGTGCTAATTTCTGGGGGAAATCCGCAACAACTGAAAGACCGAAAATAATAATTGCACCGCCGCCGACACCGACCGTGCCCATAACCAAGCCAGCTATTGATCCTATCAGAATTAATCCTATCATATCAAATCCTGGAGTTAAGACAACAGTTCCTATTTTTTCCTGACTTCTTCTATTGATCTCCTGCGCTTGCAAATAATTCTCACCACGTTAAGCATGTACCCTTTCGGAGAAGCTAGCCCCGAGTGCACCACGAGGCTCCCGCTTCCCGGCAGCAGCGCCCGCAGGCGTGGTGTCTGGCGGCACCGTGTTGAGCATCAGCCATCTGACCGGCAGCAGCTTTGCCTAACCTAACCGTCACGAACTCAGTGAAAGAGCTCCTACTGGGCAGGAACCGACGCAAAGCCCGCACCCGATGCATTTCGCCGGATCGATCTGCGCTGCCAGACCAATTGATACTGCCCCAACGGGACACACGCTGGCACAGAGCCCACATCTGATGCACCTGCTTGCGTCCACTTTCGGGAGGCGCGGGCTGGTTGGCGCGGTCTGTTGGGCAGAACTGGCGCGGACCGGTGTTGCCCGTTGGGGTTGCGCCTTCGGGGCGAAAGGCGGCAAGGGGGCTACGACCCGGGAAGCGGAGAAGTAAGGAGGCCTTGCCCCCAACGGCGTGTCGTGCAGAGGGGCGAACCCTCCCCGCTGAAATCCTCTCTTTCGCCGATTGCTTAGCCTAAAGCTACCGCCATGCCGCGCGGCACCGCGATGTCGAAGGCAAGGCATTACTCTGTTCCTTTCCGTTTCCCGCCGCTATCGCATTCTCACAGCGGCAAGGTTGTTCACCGCTTGCGGGTCTCTCCGCACGAGACTCATCTCTGACGCGTCATCGCCGCCCCACATGAAGGGCACTTCACTTGGTAACACGCCTGGCCAACTGCGTGAGGAATGCTTTTTCCACACTGGGGGCAGACGCAATTTCCTCCCGGCCCCATTGCGAAGCCGCCCATTCCTCCGCGACCGCCGCCGCGGCCCATTCCTCTTCCTGTACCCGGTCCGCCGCCGCCGGCGGGACCTGTTCCGTCTCCTCTTGGCATTTTATCCACCTCCGCTACGATTTTGGGTTATGGTTTCCGTTCACTTGACTTCTGTGGCATTGCCGGAGGCCGCCAACGCTCCGGCAACCCGGCAAAGGGAAGAAAATTCCTCGCCATTGGCTTGTACCATGGGGCGAAGAGCGGTAATGTCGGAAAACCTCCCCACCCGACAACAGATACAAACGCCCAGCCGCCGATGCCCGCGTATCCCCGCCTCACCATGGGCCCGGCGGGGTCGAGCCGCATCATGCAATAGCCCCTACCGCGCCCGGTCATCGGCCCAAGCCCGAGGGGGCCGGTCCCATCGAATCCCGGCATCTCAATCACCTTCCTTTCTGCCGTAGTCATGCGGCGATACAATGTAGCCCTTTGCTCACTCTACGCTTTTCGCCACCGAGGGAGAACGGCCGTTCCCACTGACCACGATGTCGCCAACCTGGCAACCGATGTCCCTGGCGATAACAGGGCACTTCGCTTTTAACAGGAAGAAAATCTTTTTGTCAACCTCGCTGAGGGTCTCGTAATTGCCTTGCCCCTTGGCGATGACAAGGTCGGCAGCCGCGAACCTCCTTTGGAACTCTGGCGGGCAGAGCTCCAGGATCGTCCCGGGGACGCGGGAGCCGTTGTCAATGACGGGCACAAGCGAAGTCAGACCCGCCGTTTCCGCATCGTCTCGGGTGGCGTCGTTGATGATGGGCCCGCCCTTAACGACGAACGTGACCTTGCCGTCCGGCATCTGCTCGAGGAGGAGACGGTCGAACACAATCTCGCCCGCGTTGTCGCCAAGATAAAGGATGTCCTCCGCTTCCTCAATCGCTTTGCGAAGGGGGCCAACGCCGTCGGAAGCGAAGGGGCGACGGAGGGAATCCCGGATCGTCTCCGCGAGCGTACTCGCCGCCCTTTCCTTCGTTAGGATGCCGACGCCAAAGTCCAGAATGTTACCCGCGATGCTGAGGCGAACAGCCATCTCGAAGGGATCGTCCGAGGCGAGAACCTTTTTCCTGAGGTCAGGGAACATCCCCAGCGCCAGGCGGTTGGAGTGTGTTTTATCTTCACTGTAGGGGTCGTCGTTTCCTGTTTCCTCGCGGATCATACGGTGAATCTCGTATCCCATGCGCGGAGGAGACTGCGAAAAAGAAAGCTCGCTCGCCTTCGCCAGCACCGCTCTGAGCACTCGCTCGTGCACCGCTTCGTCATCGGTCACCCGACGGCTGACGTTCAACGCCTCGTTGACGAAACAGGGAATGCACTCCAAAAAGGTTTTCATAGTCCTATCCAGTCGTTTTTCCGATCGCGTTCTGCATGAAAATGCACGCGCATACGGCCCGAAGCGCAGCGGACACCAGCGGCCAGCGGAGGCTGCTTCCTTTGATTTACTATTGTTTTAGACATTCTCAAGATCTCAACTTTTCAAGTTCTTGTATGGTCTTTTCAGCAATAGTCTTTTCGCTATTAAAGTGCTTTATCATTCTTCCTAAGCACGTCATTTTTTCTTTGGAATCACCAAGATAGTATGCGCAGGCATCCATAAATTTGTTTGTCATCTCTACGTTAGCCTTTATACGCTCAGGCACTTTCTCACTATCATGTCTCACCGCATCTTGGGGACACACCTCATGGCAAACACCACAATGAATACATTCACCCATATCTATTCTTGCTTTTTCATCTTCCGCTTCCGCTGATATTGCGCCTACTGGGCAGTTGTCTATGCAGATTCCGCAACCATTACAGCTACCTTGATCGGTCCAGGGCATCCTAACGCCTCCTAAGATTTTGTATCTACGTTGATTATAGCAATCGGCGGGCAAAAGCCCTTTAACTTAAAATCCTCACCTTTCTCACGGCGCAGGATGAATAAAACCGCCACCTGGCATGGCACGTAATCTAAGCTTCAACTTCTTCAATGATCTCGGATTTTTTTCCTTTTGCCTGTCCACCAATTATGCTCGAAGGCCCCGGCGGCGAACTTCCTTGGCAGGGGATAATCCCCGGCGCCCTGCCGACAGGACTAACGCTGGCAAACGCCGTCGCTGCTACACGGCGGCGTATCACACCGGGTCTCCCTGCCGCAGCAGGTTCTTCCCGAAGGACGCCCTGCTGAGACCGAGACGTTCGCCGCCGACAACAGGCGGGTTACGTTATCGCTTCCACAATTCTCGCAGATGACCTTCTCCGGAACACCGATCGTCCTCTGCAAGAACTCCGTGACGGCGCCGCACTCCTCGCAGTGGTATTCGTATATCGGCATCGTCTTCTCACCACCTTACTTGTTCTTCTTCTCGAGCTGCTCCAGCCTGCGGCTTATCTCTTTAAGCTGCTCCTGCAAAACCTTCGTCTGGTCGAGGAGGGCTTTTATGTCGTCGGCGGATGCGCCGGCTGGCGGAGGTCCGGCAAACGGCTGCTGTGGCGGCACCCCGCTGGCGGCGAAACCGCCCATCATGCCTCGCCCGCGGCCGCGCCCCATTCCACCTCCGCCGCCGCCCATTCCGAAGCCACCACCTGCTCCTGGGAATGCCCCCGGTCCGACACCCATCCCGGGCGCTTGCGGGAAACCCTGTCCCACTCCGAAATGCGATGCGACGTTCGGCTGAGCCGTCGCTGACAGCTCCCCTCGCTTGAACCTCTCAACAGCGTCCTTTATTGTTCCCACCACCCCGACAATGATTTTGACGCCCGCCGCAGACAGAGTCTGAAAGGCGTTCGGACCGGTATTCCCTGTGAGGACGACCTCCGCCCCCTTGTTGGCGATGAGCTGCGCCGATTGAATTCCAGCTCCACCCATCGCCATGAGGCTGGGATTCTCCATCGCCTCGAACTCCATCGTCTCGGTATCCACGATGATGAAGTATTGGCAGCGGCCAAACCGGGCGTCAACCTGCGAATCGAGGCTCGGTCCCGTTGATGAAACAGCGACTTTCACGTTAATCTCCCTCCTCTTTTTCGATTACGCGGCTACACGCTCGCCTTTTCCAGCTCGCTGATACGGGCATTGATCTGCTCGAGCTGCTTGCTGAGGAGCTCCGCCTGATTCTTCAACATATCAACTTCCGACGTAGGAGTCGTCTGGCCGAACGCCCCTGGCGAGACCGGCGCCCCTGCCCCGAAGGCGCCGTAAGACGGGTTCGGAACCTGCCCGCTCTGCATCGCCTGCCAATAAGCCTGTGCCTGGGGAGTTGGCCACTGCCCGGTCATCAAATATGTCGCCCCCGGCGGGAGACCCGTCGGGCTTCTCCCCACCCAACCCGGGCTGAAACCGAACCTCATCCACCCCGGAAGACCCGTTGCATTGTACATCCACCGATGTCCGCCTTGCATCTTTCTCTACCTCCTTCTTGTGCCTTCTGCCGTTTGGTTTTTTCGAGCTGTTCAATTCTGGCTCTTCCCGAAGAGCCTTCGCGTGCCCCGTGAGGGCTGCGGGCGGTAATAACCGGGCGTCATGCCGGCGGCGCGCCCGCCTCAAAGGCTGCTTCCATACGGGGCTGGGCTCGGCATCACGGGCTGACCGCTTGCACCGTACGGCGCCGCGTACGGCGAACCGTAGCCGTAAGCCGACGGATACGCACCTCCCATGTAGGGAATCGTCCCCGCATATTGGGACGTGTAAGGCGTCGCCCACCACCACCTCGGCAGCCACGGGAAATTCCGGCAGAACGGGTACGGATTGCCTCGACCTCCCCCAAAGTATGGGTAGCCGTAACCGGCGTATCCTCCATAACCGTAGGCGCCGAAGCCCCGGCCAACAAATCCCCGTCCGAAGAAACCCCCTCCTCGACCTCTTCCGTTCGGCATCTTTGTTTACCTCCTTTTTACAATGTGTGAATGCTGGTCTTCAAGGAGCAACGACCGTGCCGAGCAAAAAGAAAACGACGCCTCACTCGGGAACGTCTTGCTATCAGCGGGCTTATGGAGAAATCGGCTATTTCGGGGCAACGTCGCACTGGAGGCTTGCGTGTCGCAGAAATGAAACAATCGTACGCCGTAGCCAACACGTAACGCTGTTACATCTTGGAAGGGAAAGCATTGCGCCAACGTTGCAAAATCGAGCGCCATCGCAAGGGTTAGCGAACCGCAATCCCGTGTTTTTTGATCTTGCGCCAAAGGGAGGAGCGGCTGATGCCGAGCAATCTCGCTGCTTCCGAGCGCTTGAACGATGCCTTCTCCAGAGCGCTAAGAATCACCTCCCTCTCGAGCGATTCGAAGGGGCGTTCAGTCGCCGACATCCGCTTTATAATCGCGGAAGGCGGGCGCTGGAGTTCCTCGGGGAGGTGGCGCGGCTGGATCAATTCGCCCGTGCAATGAATGAAGGCGTGCTCGATGGAGTTCTCAAGTTGGCGGACGTTTCCCGGCCACGGATGATCCACCAGGATGTCCATAGCCTCTTGACTGACCGCCCTGATTTTCTTTCCGGTTTCTTCGTTGAAGGCGGAAATGAAATGCTGCACGAGAAGAGGGATGTCCTCCGCCCTTTCCCTCAACGACGGCAGTTTGATTGCCAGGACATTCAGCCGGTAGTAGAGGTCCTCGCGGAATCTCCCTTCTGCGACCCTCTCGCGGAGATTGCGATTGGTGGCGGCGATAAACCTCACGTCAACTCTGGTGGTTTTTCGGTCGCCGACTCGCTCAAATTCCTTGCTCTCGAGCACCCGCAACAGCTTGACTTGGAGAGCAGGAGAAACTTCGCCGACCTCGTCCAGAAACAACGTCCCTTCGTCTGCCAGCTCGAACCTGCCGGGACGGTCTGAATCCGCGCCGGTGAAGGCGCCCCTCACGTGCCCGAAAAGCTCGCTCTCCAGAAGGGTGTCGGGCAAGGCGCCGCAACTGACAGCGACCAGCGGTTTGTCCCTTCGCGGGCTGGTGTAGTGAATGGCGCGTGCGACAAGCTCCTTTCCTGTCCCCGTTTCCCCCTCGATGAGAACAGTAGTGTCGGTCGGGGCAACATCTCTTATGACGCGGAAAACCTTTCGCATCGCCTCGCTCTTGCCGACGATGTTGGCGAACGAGTATTTGGCTTCCAACTGCTCTGTCAACTCCTTGATGCGGGAGAGGTCTCGAAAGGTCTCCACGGCGCCAATGATTCTGCCATCGCTGTCCCGCAACAATGCGGTAGTGACGCTGATGGGCCTGAGCCTGTTGTGCCGGTCGAAAATCTCGATCTCGCGGTCAGTCACCGGCTGACCTGTCCGGGCCGTCGCCTTCAGAGGGCACTCTCCCCGGCAGGCAATGCTCCGGAAAACCGTGTGACACGGCCTCCCGATAACCTCCTCCGGCCGAAACCCTGTTATCTCCTGAGCGGCTTTGTTGAAGGAGGTAATGTGGTATCCCAGGTCAACCGTAAAAACGCCGTCGGCGATGCTGTTGAGGATAGACGATAGCTTTTCCTTTTCCCGGCTCAGTGTGGCATTCGCCTCCGCCAACCTCACCGTGAGGTCCCTCACCTCGGCGACGTTGCGGAACGCAATGACCACGCCGCTCACCTTGCCTTCCTTGTCGCGGACGGGGGAAGTGTTCGCGCAAGCCGGAACTTGGTCATCGTCTTTCGTGAAAATGTGGCTGTGGAAGTTCGCCACCGACTGGCCGGTGGAAAGGGTCACGGCCGCCGGACAGTTCTGCTCCGATATGCCGCAGCGGAAAAGAAGGTCGCACTTCTGCCCGACCGTTTCCTCGCGGCTGTATCCGGTGATGCGTTCCGCCCCCTCGCCGAAGGCGACGATTGTCAGATGGCGGTCCAGCACCATAACACCGTCAGCGAGGTACTCGTAGATCCATTCGTCCCACTCACTCGGTGCGGGCAAGTCTGACGAGTTCTGGCTATCGCCTTCGCTGGACATCGCAAACAACTCCTTTTCCCATAAAGACCCTCGCCTCAGACAGCGAGTCCCCGGTCACCATCTCGATAATACCGCCCGACAGCCGTCGTGGCAAGCCATAGCCCTTTGTTCAGTGAACCAACTCCGAGTGTGAACCTGCCCCCAACGAGGAGCGCTCCGGAATCTAACAACGCAGCACGAGCAAATGGAATAGAAGCACTATCACGGCTCCTGCCCGCGTCCCCGGCCATCACGGGGGCCGAAGCCGCGCCCGAGCCCCCGGTCCTCCTCAAGACGAAGCCCGCGACCCCTGCCTTTTCCCAGACCTTCTTCATCGTCGTCCCAGTCCCCTGGGTGAAGCCTTTTCAAAATGATAGAAGCGTAAAGGATGCCGGCAGCGATGAGAAATAAGATCACCAATGACACAACCCAGTGCAGGCGGAGAAACCGTCTGGATGTGCGTCGAGCCCAATCAACGTGCAGGATGAAATGCAAAATCACCAGTCCGGTCAGGATCAGCGAAAAGATCAGGTGCAAATCACCCCAGTCGTGCCGATGAAGGCCCCAAAGGTACTTTTCCGCTTGCGGCACAGCACCGCGTCCTATGAAGAATCCAAACAGTATCCCCATGAACACCACGCTCGCCATGCTAACGAGCAATAAGACGTCAACGACCGCATTCAGTGTGCTTTTTCTCATAGCAGCCTCCGTTGGAGCGAGGCGCGCTCAGTGTGTTACGTCACCCGGTTGACGGCACGCTGACGTCACATCTCTCGCTTCGCTTTTTGAGAGAGCAAGTGAGCCATTCTGGTCGGTTCCGGGAGACGATAGCCTCGGGAGGTCTCCAGGACGACCCTGACCGCTGTCTCGACGTCCACTTTGTGTCCGGGCGAGACGAATACAGGTTTTACATTATCTCTTGTCCTGACGACGGCGCCAACAATGCTACCCTTATAGACGAGAGGAGAACTGCACCCTCTGGCGGCGCCGGGCTCCTCGTACTCGCCAACAAGTCTGCTTTTGGCGCAGCCGATGGATGGCACGTCAAGCAACAAGCCAATGTGGCACGCCAGACCAAACCGCCGAGGGTGAGCCAGTCCCTGCCCGTCGCATATCACAACGTCAGGCGTTACAGGAAGGTTCTCAAAAAGTCGAATAAGAAGTGGGATTTCTCTGAAGCTGAGGAGGCTGGGGATGTAGGGGAAGGTGGCTTCCCCCTTCTCCGAGAGCGAGAAGACCTGTTCCCCGGAGGGATACTCTTGGACCACAACAGCGGCAAACAGCGTGTTATCCCTTTTGGAATAGGCAAGGTCAGCCCCCGCGACGTGTCTGTATGCGACCGGGAAAGGGGAAAGGCAAATTTGCCCCGCCAGTTTTCGCTGAATGCGAACCGCTTCCTCATAAGACACGTCGAAAGAATGTAGGTTTCGTATGAGCATCTTCTGTCCGAAGGCTGCTGGTGAGAAAAGAATTCCGGAGGAATGTTATTCCTATTGACAGCATCACGCAAGCCTGTAATATGAAGATGGATGCTGCATGGCGAGACTACGGGAACGACCTCGGGGTTGTCGGCCGATTGCAATCGCTCCCGCCTGAGCCTGAACGAAAGGAGGCGCTCGAAATAAGACCTCTTCAATTGGTGCGTACCTGCAAGAAGCTTGCTCTGGACAAAAAGGGAGAGGACGTTCTTATTCTCGACCTGCGAGGTTTGTCCTCGGTCACCGATTTCTTTGTCATCTGTCACGGGACGTCTCGGAGGCACGTTCAGGCTATTGCCGAGAACATCAGGTTCGGAATGCGGAATCTCGCTGTTCCGGAAGCGCACTTTGAGGGTTTTACCGAAGGGAGATGGGTCGTCCTGGATTACATTAATGCCATCGTGCACGTCTTCGACGAGGAGATGAGGAAGACCTATCAGCTCGAAGAGCTATGGGGAGACGCCACGAGAATTGAATGACATAATCGTCGCATCAATATGTGAGCACGTCAAGCAGGCTCTGGACGCTCTTAAAAACTCGGGCGAACTGAAGAGCGCGGAGTTCCCTCCCGTTTACCTTCAACGCCCCAAAATCGAGTCCCACGGCGACCTTTCGTCGAACCTGGCCATGAGATTATCTGCGAAGGAGAGGCGTCCTCCGAAGGAGCTTGCTCACCAGATTGTCGAAGCCCTCCCCCCCATCTCCCCGGCGAGAAAGTACTATGATAAGGTGGAGGTCGGGCCGCCGGGATTCATCAATTTCTTCCTTTCGAAGGAGAGCCTCGTCCTGCTTCTGCACGGGATTCTGAGCGCTTCAGACAATTTCGGCCGCTCCGCCATCGGCGAGGGGAAAACCGCAAACGTCGAATTTGTCAGCGCCAATCCGACCGGTCCCCTGACTGTCGGCCACGGGAGGCAGGCGATAATCGGCGATGTGCTCGCAAACGTGCTGTCTTTCTGCGGCTACAATGTGACCCGCGAATACTACTTCAACGACGCTGGCAATCAGATGCGGCTTCTGGGGGAGTCGGTCAAGGCGAGATACCGCGAGCTGGGCGGCGAGGCAGTCGAGTTCCCAGAAGACGGATACCGGGGCGATTACATTAAGGAGATTGCGGCAGACCTTCGCCGGGAACACGGCGATTCCCTGAGTGATTCGCCTATCGAGGTCTTTCAGAAGGCGGCGGAGGGGGCAATCACCGACGAAATCAATCGAACCCTTCGCAGAATCGGCGTCAATTTCGACATCTATTTCAACGAGCGTTCCCTCTACACCTCCGGCAAGATTGACGAGGCCATCGAGAAACTCAAACAGCTCGGACACGCCTATCGCAAAGACGGCGCCATCTGGTTCAAAGCCTCTGCCTTCGGTCAAGACGAGGACAGAGTCATCGTCAAGAGCGACGGTCAGCCGACCTATCGTCTGCCGGACATCTGTTACCACCTCGATAAGCTCAACCGCCGCTACGATCTCATTGTGGACGTTTTCGGCACAGACCACCAGGCGACCTTCCCGGACGTTCTCGCAGGCGTTCGGGCGCTCGGGCACGACACGGACAAAATACGGGTGCTCATTCACCAGTTCGTCACCCTGAAGCGCGGCGGGGAAAGGGTGAAGATGTCCACTCGGCGGGCGACCTTCGTGACGGTGAACGACCTTCTCGATGAGGTTGCCAGCGGCCTCCGGTCGGAGCTGGCGGAGGCGTTCGGCGAGGATTCACCCCAGACCCAGCAGCCGGTCCTGGAGCGAATGGCGAGCGATGCCGTGCGCTACTTCTACAACATGCGGAAAATGAGCAGCCACCTCGATTTCGACCTCGATCTGGCGACCAGCCGTACCATCGAAAACCCCGCTTATTACGTGCAGTACGCCCACGCCAGAATTTGCAGCATCTTCCGCGTTTACCGGGAGCGAGCCGGTGCTCGCCCGATAGATTTCTCAAACGTTCCAGCCGACAATCTGGAACCGCTCACCGAAGAAAAGGAAGCCTCCCTCATCAAAGCCCTCAGCCGCTTTCCTCGCATTGTGGAAGAAGTCGCCAGCAGGTTTGAGGGCCATCGGCTCAACGAATACCTCCTCCAGCTCGCCGCAAGCTTCCAGGCGTATTACAACGAGCACAGAGTTATCAGCGACGACCCGGACTTGACCCTCGCCCGCCTCTGCCTGGTTAGGGCGGTGCAAATTATCCTCCGCAATGGGCTTTCGCTGCTCGGCGTCTCCGCTCCGGAAAAGATGTGAGTTGCTCCGGGATAAGAGTTTCCATCCCCCGCGTAAGAGACCGGACAAAGACACGCTGCAATACAAACATCCGCCGTGACTCAAGCTTGGCCGGAGCTGGGTTTTGTTATGTCGAACGTCTCCTCCTATCGAGGGGCGAGGTGAGGGTTACAGCACCGCTTTGTCCCACTGCTTCCTGAGGAAGGCGAGGGACTTGGGTATCTCGACCTCCCTGTTACCGATGACGCCGCACTCGAAGCTACAGTAATGCTGGTAGCCGATCCATTTCAGGCCCTTGAATCCATCCACGAAGGAGCGGTCGTCCTGTCCGGGGAGGTTTCGCCTCCTACTCGCGAGGTGGACATGATGCACATATTCACCGCCGGAGATGAATGCCCCGAGGTCGCTCGGCTCCTCGATTCTCATGTGATAAAAGTCCCCCATCATGCAGACGGCAGGATGATTCACGTCGCGGCAGATGGCGGCGGCATCAGCCAGGAGACGAAGGAACCATGCTTCGCCTCTATTCAGCGGTTCCATCATCACACGTGTTCCGGCTTTCTGGGCGACTTCCCCCAGCTCCGGGAGAATATCAACGAGGACCTTCCGCCCTTCAACGTGACCGAGCTTTGTCTGGCCGTTGAAAGCGGGCACGATTATGAGTCCCGTGGCGCCCAACTCACCCGCAGCGGGGAGGATTTCCTTGATGGACCTGACCGCCTCCTCGCGGACGCTTTTCTTTTCGGAGATGAGAACGCCTTTGTATCCGGCGCAGATTGCGCTGATTTTCAGTCTCGTGCCTTTGATGGCCTCCTTAACCCCGTTGACCCTCTTAGGCAAACCGCTGCCCCAGACCTCGAGACCATCGAAGCCCCACTTGTCCATCTTCCTGGCTTTTTCCCTGAGGCTTTCGCCGGGAACGACGCCTTCTTGGCTGGACAGTTTCAGAGCGGCTTTCGGTTTATGGGTCATTGCGCCCGCTCCTTTGGCGGCGAGCGCCAGCCCCGCCCCCGCAAGGGGCGCCTTGAACAGAAAATCGCGACGGTTCATTGTCATTTCTCCATCTCCTTCCCGTAGATAAATTGTTCCCGAAGGGAGTCTAAACACCTAATGCCGCCTACGCGATTAGCAACGCGGCGTGCGGGCGCTTCAGTTCCGTATGGCGCCCATTTCCGGGCGAACAAGACGTCCTTTCATCCCTCCCTTACTATCATTTTAACGCGCGCCTGCGGAGGAGGTTCTGCCCCTTTGTCGCCATTGCGCCTACCGTTCGTTTCTTTCGGGAGAAAAGTCTTTTCCCGAACAGAGACGTTGCTACCCTCGAGCGTTCGTGATAGGCTTGGCTCAACGGTAATTTTCCGCTGAATTGAGGAGATATGAAAATGTTGGTCGCGTGCGAAGGATTTTCATTGGCGTTGTTGTTTCTTTTTGTCGCCGGGTCGCTGGGAGCGGAGGCGCCAAGCGCCCACGATTTGCGTTTAGTCCCTTACCCCAAGTCGGTCCGCATGGATGGGGGTGTTTTCCGCCTCGAAGGGCATCTGCGCGTGACCACCGGCAAAGACCCCGCCGACAGGTTTGCTGCAGAAGAACTGTGCCGCGAGATTCTCGCCCGAGCCGGCATTAGGGCGGAGATTTCTGGCGGACTTCCATCACGCCTCGCCGAGGCTCACGCGCTCCTTTTGTGGCCCATCGGCACTTCGCCGGAACAGCCCGGTTCCCCTCCAGCGACGAAGACCAAAGGTGATGAAGCCTACGCATTGCGGATTTCGCCGTCCGGCGTGGTGATCGAGTCGCCCGGCTCGCGCGGTCTGTTCTACGGGGTGCAAACCCTCAAACAGCTTATCAGGGCGAACGGAGCCGAGCACGCTATCCCGTGCCTGGTGATTGAGGACTCGCCTTCTCTCCGCTACCGTGGTTTTCAGGACGATATCACGAGGGGACCAAGTCCCCTTCTGGAGACGCTGAAACGCGAAATACGCCTCGGGGCGGAAGTCAAGCAGAACTTCTTCACCTACTACATGGAGCATCAGTTTGCCTTCGCCAAACATCCCGACATCGGTCCCAAGAACGGCTCCCTGACACCCGAAGAGTTGAAGGAGCTTGTACGCTACGCGGAGCAATATCACGTTGACATCATAGGCAACCAGCAGTCATTCGGCCATTTCGAGGATATACTGAGGCACGACCGTTACGCCCACCTCCGCGAAACGCCTTATCTCCTCTGCCCCACAATCGAGGAGAGTTACGAGCTTCTCGACGATCTCTATTCCGAGCAAGTTCCTCTCCTCAAGTCCCCACTTTTCAACGTCTGCTGCGATGAGACCTGGGGCCTGGGCACGGGACCATCGAAGAGTCTCGCCGAAAAAATCGGCGTCGGAGGGCTCTATGCTCGGCACATGCGGCGCGTTCACGACCTCCTCAAGGAGAAATATGGCAGGAGAAAGATGATGTGGGGGGACATTATTCTCCAGCACCCCGAGAACCTGAAAGAGATTCCGAAGGATACTTTGATGCTGACTTGGGGCTATGACGCACGGGACAGCTTTGAGAGTCAGATAGTTCCATTCGCCCGTTCAGGCTATGAATTTTTCGTCTGCCCAGGGGTGAGCTGCTGGAGGTGGATTCTGCCCGATTTCAGCGTGGCTGTGAAAAACATCCGGAACTTCGTCCGCGATGGCGCCGCGAACGGCGCCTCCGGAGTTCTCAATACGACGTGGGATGACGACGGAGAGAATTTCTTCAACTACAACTGGCACGGCGTCTTCTGGGGCGCCGAATGCGCATGGAACGCCTCCAGGACTGATGTAAACGCCTTCAATCGGCGATTCGGGGCCGTTCTCCTCGGTGAACAGGAAGACCATCTCGGCAAGGCAATCGAAGCTCTCTCTAAGATTCACAGGCTTCCGGGTTATGACGGGATGCGTGATGGTAGCTTCTGGCAAGTCAATTTCAAGAAACTCCTTGCTCGTCCCGCTGCCGCTCGCTCGCAGGCAAAGGAATTGCTTCGCATCCTTGAACCGGCCATGGAGGAGCTTCACGCCGCTCAATCAGACGCGAAGCTCAACGGAGACATTATTGATTACCTCCTTTTCGGCGCGGAGAGGATGAAGCTCATGGGCACTCGCACACTGGACTTCCTCGACTCAATGGAAGAATATGAGAATCTCAGCACGCTTGCCACACGCGGCGCCGAGGCGAAAATGCTTCTTGCAGATGCCACCGCGAAGATAGCGGCCGTCCGCGACGCTCACGGCCGCCTCAAGGCTCGATACTCAGAACTCTGGTTTCGAGAAAACAAACCTTACGCTCTGGATGTCGTGCAGAAGCGCTTCGACGGAGTCATCGCTGTATATGGCTCGCTGCTGGAAAAGCTGAAGTCCGCGGCCGATGCCTTGAGCGAGGGAAGTAAACTCCCTCCGCCATCGGAAATACGGTAGCGTATTGTGCTGTAGAAAAGGACCTTCTTGGACAGCATGAACAGGATTCGCAAGAGCCAGTCTATCCTGCTATCTCGTCAAAAAAGAATAGCTCGCCTTCTGCGGCAGCTTTCGGGTGCGGCTGTTGCATGGATGCTAAGGACATTAGCATGAGCTCACGGCTATACCCCCTCACGGCAGTTCTCGCGGCGCTCCTTATGGCCGCTTCGGCACATTCCGTTGAAGTCACCTTGAAGGAGGGAGCTCGCATCTATCAGGGCGAGAAGATCGTCCACACAGCAGCAAAAGGCGATCCGTTCAATGCTGACCGCTTCGGGGCCGGCTGGGTTTACGGGGCACATGTAAAAGAGGGACAGATCATCCGAGGCTGGGTTCGCAAGGAGGACATCGTCGAGACCGGAAAGCTGAAAGCCCTCGAGGCCTCCTATCTGCGAGACGTGAAACGGGCGCGCGTGGAATCCGCCAGAAAGCTCGCCGCCGATTCTCTTGCCATCGCTCGCCGTGAAACGGACCGGGATAAACTTCTCGCCGCGCTTGACGTCGTCAACCGCGCCATCGAAGTCAATCCCGCCGTCGGCGGGACGCTGCATCACGCCAGAGGCACGCTCAATGCAGCGTTGCACAAACACTACCTCGCCTTTCGGGACTTCTCCGCCGCCATAAAGGCCGACCCCCGCTACGCAGAGGCGTATCAGGCCAGAGCGGAGCTTTTCCTGAAAGCCAGGGATTACAAACGTGCGGAAAAGGATTATACATCGGCCATAGCACTACGGCCCAAAGACCCGGCAGCGTATCTCAAGAGAGGATCGGGCCGTCTCCAAGCGGAGGATTACGCTGCCGCCATCTCCGATTTCACGCAAGCCCTCAAGCTCGATCCTCGCAACCTCGGGGCGTATCTCGCCCGTGCCGAAGCTTTCACCAGAACCGGGGCCGATGCCCTCGCGCTTCAGGATTACGACAAGGCTCTTTCCATTCGGCCCGATTCCCCTTCAATATACCTCCTTAGGGCCGGCCTTCTCGTTCAGATGCAACGTCCCGATGACGCCCTCGACGATCTATCGAAGGTGACCGAGCTCGACCCGAAAAACGCCGAGCCGTATTACCGCTCGGCCCTTCTTCAACAGCAGCTTGGCAAAACGGAACAGGCGCTTGCCAGTATCTCAAAGGCGATTGAGCTCCGCGGCTCGATCTCCCCGGAGTACTATCGCAAGCAAGCCGAGATGGCTGAAGCAGCCGAGGATTTCCCCCTCGCCGCAGCGAGTTATTCCAAAGTCATCGAGTCCCTCCCCGATGATTCCGCAACCTATTTCCGAAGAGGGGTCTGCCTGGAGAAACTCGGCCGGAAAAAGGAAGCCGTAAAGGACTATACCGCCGCCATTGAACTTGACCCGGGGTTCGCCGCCGCCTACTTGAGGCGAGGCGAGCTAAACGAAATGGCGTTCAAAGGCGGAGAGCAAGCGCTTGCCGATTACACAGCCGCCATCCAAGCGGATACGTCTCTCGCCGAGGCCTTCAAGAGAAGGGCGCTGCTCTATATTCGCCTGGAGCGACACACCGAAGCTCTCGCCGACTTGTCTCGCGTGCTGGAATTGCAGCCTGCGGACGCCCAGGCGTACTATTTCAGGGCAACCGTTTACAGGGCAATCGGCGACCGCCCAAAAGCCGTTGACAACCTCAATGCCGCCCTAAGGCTCGACCCCAAAAACTCCTCCTACATCTCCACACTCAAGGAGGTCAAGGATGAAATTGAAAGTCGCAATTAGTGATGGCTGCGGCGCTTTGAAGCGGGAACTCATCTGTTCGCCGGTGGCTCTCCGGGGCGGGTGTGGAATGGTAACCGAGCCCATGTTCTCCTTTTTCCGCGTCCTTGCGTTTGATACTCTTGTACTTTTCAAGGCAAAGGCGAGAGCATCCTAATCTGTCTCCTGCTAAGCGCCGTGGCAGACGAACTTATTTGGAAGGAAACTGAAAGCCAACAGCATGTCGTTGATGCATTAGAACATCTTTCACGCTGGAGGAGGTGCTTATGAGAAAGCTGAATCAATTTCTTGCGCTCGTTCTGGTAATTTCTGCGATGGTTCTTTCCGCCGGTCTTTGTGGGGGAGCGGAGATTTTCTCGCGGTCACCGGTCTGGAGCAGCGCCACCGCTGTCTCCGGCGGAGATGGTGTGGCGAGATTCATTGATGTGGAGCGCGACGGCGATTTGGACTTTGTGACGTGCGCGCCTTCCCCGATGCACTGGGTCGCCTACCGCAATAGAGGAGGGAAGCTGGAGAAGAAGCCGTTCTGGGAGTCGGCGGAGACAACGGATTGCGACCACATTGACGTGCTCGATTTCAACAAAGACGGCTGGATGGACCTCGCCGCAACGCACGAGACGCACTGCACGCTTTACTTCAACAAATCGGGGAAGTTCAACACATCGCCCGATTGGGAGACCGCGTTCATCGTTGACGCGAATCAGATATATTTCGGCGATTACGGTAGGGACGGCGACCTTGACATGCTCATGGCCGCGGGCAGACCTGTCAATGGCGTCGGGATTCTCGAGAACAAGACCGGAACTCCCTCTCGCACAATCACTCAAAAGCTCGGCTTCGAGGAGTATTGCGAGACAGCCATATTCGCCGATTACGAGGGGGATGGAGACCTCGACGTGTTCGCGGGCTACTGCCGCACAGGGAAAATCGTCCTTTACCTCAACACCAATGACAAGTTCGATTCCGGCACGGTCATCTATCAGGACAGCGAGCATCCGTGGACGCAGAGGATTTATTGGGAGCCTCTCAATAAGGATGGCAAGCCGGAGCTTTTCTGCGCAAAGGGACCGTGGGGAGGAGCTGCCGCGAGCGTCCGGTTGGCGAGGGCGGAAGGCTCTCGGAAGATGAAAGTCGTCTGGAAAACTCCGCCCCGCTCCGCATTCCACGGTTTCGCCTTTGGGGATGTGGACAACGACGGCGACGTTGACCTCGTCGGAGCAGACTGGGGCGGCGGCGGGCAGAGAGGTGTTTATCTTTATCTTTCCGAGAAAGGCAAGCTGGCGAATACCCCAGCCTGGTCCGCGAGAACCACCGGCCCCGCCCACGAAGTTGCCCTCGGAGACGTTGACAACGATGGCGACCTCGACATCGCTGTCGGCTGCCGGGACCAAGTCCACCTTTATGAAAACCTCACGACAAGAAGACCGCGAAGGCAAAAGGAAGAGTAACGTTTGATGGTCCCGTCAGGGACAAGGTATAATTCCGGCGACTCGCACCTCTGGGATATCGCAAGCTGGCCAAGGGCGGCCGGGAAAATCTACCTGAAAGGTCCTGGGTTGAGCGCATTGTGCGCGGGAGGCGAAAGCACCATATGCAGCGAACAAGATTTCCCGCCGAGGCAAGACGCACCCGGGGGTTCACACTCATCGAGCTGCTGCTCGTCATCGCAGTAATTGCCGTTCTGTCTGCTCTTCTTCTGCCGGCTTTGCGAAGGGCGCGAGAGGTGGCAAAGCAGGCGAGGTGCGTCTCCAATTTGCGACAGATCGGATTCGCGTGGCAGATGTATCTTCAAGACTTCCACCAGTTCCCTCCGAATACCACGATCCTCGGATCCGTATTCGGTGGCAAGACCGGTAGTGACGCTCAATGGGGAGGTGATTTGCCCGCGGACCACAGAATATTGAACCCTTACATCCAATCCGGCCTCGCCCCCCAAAGCTCAATGGAAATGTTCCATTGTCCCTCTGATGATGGCTTCAACGACGGTGTGCCGGGCAGCGCGTTCGATCGGTTCGGCTCATCATATATCTACAACGACGGTGGGCTTTCCGAAGTTTCTCCCGGGAGGGTCAGGCAAGCCTCGAAGACCATTGTCGCGGGAGATGCCGGATGGTTCATGCAGCTCATCGCTCCAGACGCAGCCCGGTTCTGGCACACAGATAGCGACAAGAACCCGCGGTTCAATATCCTCTTTCTCGACTGGCACATTGGCTTCGTGGGCATCGAGGAGAGCAGTGTTTACCGGGACCGCTGGACCGCAGAGCCGCCGCCGTCAGAATAGCGCCGAGCGGGCCAGAGAACATTGGCGAACCCACCACTGTCCCCTTCGGCGAAATACCCGCCTGAAGTGATCTCCTCGGCGAATAACGAGATTATTCTGTTTGCCTCTGGAGTGGGGGGGGGCTCGATGTACGCGGCGGTCAGGCCCGAGCGGAGCTTCTGCTGACAGCCGGCTTCTCGATCAAAGCATCCGCCGAATTATGCCGCGCAGATACGGCCACACCCTTCTCCGATGGCGGCAGCGCCTTGGCTACCGATGACATACGGCGATTTCCTTCCAGGGGCGGTGCCAAAGCATTGATACCCCGATTTTTCGGTGCCGGGTCCGGCTGTGCGCTATTGTTCTCCCAGTTCTTCCTCGCGCTTCGAAGCAATTCTGCTCTTCTTTTAGGGCACTCAATGCGCCTCTTTAACGGGCTTTATCCTCTTTCTCAAGTTCTTGATTCCCAAAGCCCCAGTTTTTCACCACCTCTCGCGACTGTAGAAGATGGGTTTGACCGTCTCTTGCCCGAGAGCCCCTCGAGGCGGGTCACACGGTCTCACGCACGACGTTGATTCTCTTCAATTCGGCGATGCCGAGGCCCAAGTCGGCGGCTCGAGGAATATGTTTGATGATTGGCCGAATAGGCCCCTCAATCCCCCTCTTGTGGCGCTGAGCTTTCATCTCCTCGGCGGCGACGGCATCAACTGCGACTGTGTCGGCGCCGGCCATCAATCCCGCATATTCCCAGACGAACCAGGGGGCGTGCATCGGTCCGAAATTGCATTGACCGCGGATGGCGTCCACGATGACCAACCTCGCCTTTTTCCGTATGGGGTCGAGAGCGTTCAGGTCGGCGACGTACGAACAGTTGTCGCGATGGAGGGCTCTCGCATTCGAAATGCTGCCGAGATGATTCTTCATAGAAAGCGTGACCCCGGCCTTGACGTGATGTCTGAAGGCGGGGACGTTGACGATGGCATCGGCATAGTCGGTCAGGATTTTGGAGAACCTGACCTTGACGGGGCCCGCCATCATCTCGCGGAAGTCTCTGCTGGTGTGGCAGCGGAGCCCTTTGGAAGAGTCGTTGAGCGTGTATCCGGCAGTCGCCAATTCATCGTCCGTCAGGTCATAGATGATTATGTGATTCTCATCAACACCGGCGCTTTTCAGCCCGTCAACGACAGCCATGACGACTTCGCGGTTGCCGATAACCGGGGGATGCCGGGTGTTGACCTTTATGGCGACTTTTTCCTTCGGCGAGAAGAGAGACTTCCATGCGAGATTCCGGTCCCCCTTCCCGGTGAGGAGGCACACCGCCCGGTGTACCATTTTTTCGGCGACTCCACCATTGATCTTCCCGCCGCTGATGACTGCCGGGTTGCGAACAATCACTACCTTTGCCTTCTTGCCAGCCTCTCTACTGGCGGTTGCTGCCGAAACGAGACCCGGACATAGAAGACCACCCACGCCAATAGCCATGTTTTCAAGAAACGCTCGACGGGAGAAAGGTGGAGAACTTCGGTTTCCTCTTGTCTTTCGCCGCTGGTAATTCTTATCTGTTTTTGTCATATCCATCGCCTCAAAGTTAGCTGTTATCCCGCCATGAAAATATCAATCAAATTACAGACAACACCCTGACAGACATCGCTTATCACATCCTTTGTGTGCGCGACATATCGCAGCAACAGGAACCAACCCATCATAGGCCACTTTCGGACCGGAAGGACCGGCTCTGGCCTGGATCAAGCCCCCTCTCGCACCACGTTGATTCTCTTCAAATCGGCGATGCCGAGGCCCAACTCGGCGGCTCGAGGAATATGTCTGATGATTGGCCGAACCGGCCCCTCCATCCCCCTCTTGTGTCGCTCAGCTTTTATCTGCTCGGCGGCGACGGCATCAACCGCGACGGTGTCGGTGCCTGCAATCAATCCCGCGTATTCCCATGCAAACTGGGGGCGGTACGAGGGTCCACCCTGGCATTGAGCCAGGATGCCGTCAGCCAGGATCAATCGCGTTTTCTTTCGGATGGGGTCCAGGGCATTGAGGTCCGCGACATATAAACAGTTGTCACGATGCAGGTCTCTGGGATTCTTGATGCTGCCCAGGTGGTTTTTCATGGAGACGGTCACCCCCGCGAGGCCGTGATGCCTGACGGCAGGGACATTGATGATGGCATCAGCTTGCTCGGTTATGATACTGGAGAGTCTGACCTGAACGGGGCCCGCCGTCATCTCCTGATATTCTCTGATTGCGTGACAGCGAACGCCCGTGGAGGAATCGTTCAGTTTGTAACCGCACCTCTTCAGTTCTTCGTCCAGAAAGTCGAAAATGATAATCCGATTCTCGTCGAGACCCGCGCTTTTCAGTCCGTTGACAATGGCGTGGGCGATTTGCCGGTTTCCCGCCACCGGGGGATGCCGAGTGTTGACTTTTATGGCGACTCTTTCTTTCGATGAGAACAGGGACTTCCATGCGAGAGTCTGGTCCCCCTTCCCGGTGAGGAGGCACACCGCCCGGTGTACCATTTTTTCGGCGACTTCACCATTGATCTTCCCGCCGCTGATGACTGCCGGGTTGCGAACAATCACCACCCTCGCCTTTTTTCCGGCATCGCTGGCGGGAGTTTCCGGCTGCGCGAGATGTGGATACAGTAGTCCGCCCACCCCCACCGCGACATTTCCGATAAAAGTCCTGCGGGAGAGAGTCAAACTGTTTCGGTTATCCTTTTTGCCTGTCGGCTGACCGTTCCTATGCGGTTTTGCCATTGCAGTGCCCTCGCAATTCTGTGTCATTCGCGCTGTTCATATCTTGGCCCATTTGTTCCGCAGTGTCAAGAGCCGCTTTAAGTCGGGGTGTGGCCGCGTATCCGTGGCATGCTCCGACGCCTGGTTTTGAGCGTCTCCCGCCTGACGTTGACGCCGTGGATATGTTCAGTCTTTTGTTCTATCGCACAACGGAGAAGGCCGCGTTTTCCTTTCCGCCTGCCTTCAGCAGGCACCGAACTTAGCCACCGGCTTTAGTCGGTGGTATCGGATACGCGATTCCTCTTCTGGGGAGCCGGCTTCAGCCGGGCTTCTCGGCCAAAGGATTCATTCGACCATTGCCACGCAAATACAGCCGCACCCTTTAAGTCCCCGGCAGGGAGACCGTTCCTGAGACCTTCTGCCGCTCACTTGCCAAGCTCGTAAACGTGCGCAGCGAGAGGCGCGAAAAAGTCCGTGAGAAGTCCCTCTTTCACGGGAATCGCGCGGTCCTCAAACTTCACTTTCACGGGGCCGGACACCCCCGCCGGAAGTCTGAATGATGGGCGGTGAGGACTCCGCGAGCCATTGACCGCGAGGAGGTATCTTCTGCCGTCAGCGACCTTGATAAGGCAGTGGATGGCTTCGTTCTCCGGCTCGACGGAAGCCGCCATCTCCTCCGAAGATAGGACAACCGGGAAAAGCTCCTTGACCTCCGCCCCGATGCGTTTCATGAAATGCCATCGCTCCACGAAATCCGGGAGATAGGACATGTTGTAGTAGCACCAGTAGATTATGCCTTTGGCACGATGAACGAGCGCGAGGTAGGTCATCGCTCGCGTCTCGTCGTAAGTTGGCGCCCGCCCGTTAGTCCACTCGTTCGGCATCGGCAGACGCCGGCGGCCGAGAGTGTCGGTCGGGTCCTCAGGCTTGCGGTGCTGGTACCAGGCAAAAGTCTGAGGCACCGCCCAAACCGGCTTCTTGCCCTCGATTTCCTTCCATGCAATATCTATTCGGTCGCTCAGGTCGGTCACCGGACTCTTAGGAATGGGATAAACATCAACGCCGACTGCGTCGTAAGCGTTAAGGAACGTCCGATACGAGCCCGCGCGATAGTGAACCATGAGTTGCGGGTGGTTGGGGTCGAGTTTCTTGATGCGGCGATAATAGCCCTCGATTTCCTCCTTTTTCTCGAAAGCAAGCTCGTCGTTGTTGTACCAGGCGATGAGCGCGGGGTGGTTCCGGAACGTCGTGACCACTCCCTCAAGGATGGCGTCATTGCCGACCCAGTCGCCGAGCTTCTTGCGGTACTTGGCGCCGGGATATACGTCGTTGATACAGAAGATGATTTTCATGCCGAGGCGGTGGGCTTCATCGAGGTATTTGCGTGTGGTCTCGACGTCCTGGGCGGTCATGCCGTAGTCGAGGACACAATTGAAGGGGCTGTTCGCCATCGCCCTGAGATGCTCCAGACTCCGGCCGCCGTAAAAACCGAGTGGAAAGAAGGGCTCGCCGTCAACGATTAGACGATTGTGCTCGTCTATGGTGCAGCGAGATGGGGAACCTGGGCGACGGCCATCCTCTCCCAAACCGGCCGCCGGCAGGATAAAAACCGCTGCGAGCAAGCAAACTGCCGCGAACCTGAGGCTCCTGTGGCTGTATTCCCGAATTCCTGACGCAAACGCCATTTCAAGACCTCCCTTTTTTAAGCTTTGAAACCGATGACTCACCTGATGGAGACTTTGGTATCTCTCCTCTCCTTCATGCTAACATATACCCGCTTTTGTTCGGCAAACTAAGTACAGGTGTTCGTAAATACGTCCACGTATTGTGGATGCAAAATCTCACGTATTTCATAGCTTTTTCCTCTTTGCAGCACCTGAGTACGTGGCCGAACTTGCGAACCAGAACAGTTAGCAGGCGGGCAGGCCGGACCATGAAATAGCGCAAATGTGGTCAAGCTCTCGCACAGGAGCATGGCCGAAAGGCATAGAGAACCGTTGATCTTTGCTGGAAGAATGCAGCCGTATTTATGGTCAAAAACGCTGACATACGGGGCTGTCGGTTCGTTGCCGGCGCCCCTGTTAGGCACGGGCTTCAGCCCGTGCTTGGCGTGCGGCCCGGACTCCTTAAGCCGGCTTCCGCCGGGCTTCTCGGCCAGGGACTTTAGCCGTTCTCACCAGCCCCCGGCGGTTTTTCCTCCTTCCGGCCGGAAACGTCATCTCTGGCCGCGCTTTCCAGCGACTCCTCATTGTTCGTATGCGAGACGACCTGAGGCCAGATGCCGTGAAAAAGATGTTGCGGCATGGATGAATCCTTCGGTCGAGAAGCCCGGCTGAAGCCCCGCCTTGGCGGGGCTAAAGGCCGGCAAAGCAGCACCTTCGGTTGTGGGATGGAGCCGGAGATTCAATAAACGTAGGCCTCATGCGCGCCGCCGGGAAGACATAAACCAGAGCCCGATGGTATGTCACGTAACCGCAGCCACACGCTATGAAGTTCTTTAGCTCGTAGAGCGCCAGAGGCCAGATCGGCGGTAGTGGTGACCTGGGACACTTTCTCCAGGGGGTCCGACCAATTTCGGTGCGAGCTTCGAGCTGTCGCGTCCCTTCACGAGTCTTTCGGCAATGGCTACCGCTGTTGCGCCGGCCTCCGCTTCGGTGGCGGGGTTGTCCAGATACGGCACGATCATAGCGACTGTGTCAGGCGAGTTGATGCTACCCAGCGCGGCCGCGATCACCTTGTATCTACGTGCAAGTATATTTTCTTCTGTGAACTCTTGGCTCCACCGCAGTGCGCCAGCAGTGTTAGCATCTTTGAAAACATCCCACGGCTCATCGGACTGCCCGTTATGGTCCACAGTTCCTTGGAAGTGGGCAAGACGGGTGGGCTTGACTGGAGACTCTCAAGAATGACCCTATTGAGCTCATGAATATTAACTCCCTTCCCTTTCAGAAATGCGCGAACTTGTCCAGCAACTACTCTGTCGTATCTGATCCTCTGGAGCGCCTGTCGCCCTTTTGCTAAAAGGGTCCCATCATGTCCTACCAAACCCAAAACGGCGCACAAGGTCACAGCGCGTCGGATGGATTTATCCGATATGTCGGTGACAAATACATCTTTCTCTCTGTCGTACCTTCTGGACAAGAAATTCGGCAACCTTCGTCCCTTTATCTCGGCCCCAAGCTGGTCAATTGAGTCAACCTTTACTGATTTGGCGACGTCCAGGACGACTTGGATTTTGCGATATAGCGAATACTCACTCGGCATGGTTCAGTCACCAGGTATCTCAAGTCTTACCTCATTCAACACCTCGGCCACGCGGTCCAGTACTTCTTGCCTGATGTGTCCTGCGGGACTGTCGAAAAGATCCGGTGGACGTTGCGGAAGCACACTAATCCCACAGGCCGTAAGGTCCGGATAGCATTCCTCCCACTGGTGTTTGAAGTGCTTGCCGGTCCTCGAAACCTGTCTGACTCTCTGAGACGGGTTCTTCCGAAAAAAGGCACCGCATTGCACATACCTGCTCACTGCCCAGGCCTTCCTTGAAACGGGGACAAGATCTTGCACCGGTTTGGCACTCCAGATATCGTCGGCTGGCCTCTGTATGGTCAAGATCGCTGTCCTCAGCTCTCCGTCTTGAACCTCACTTAGTACGGCATCGCGGGCCGTCTTGTAGTCTTCTTCGTTCCCGTGGGACTTCCAATAAGCCTCTCTCGCATATTCGGCCATTTGGCGCGAGCTATCAAGAAAACAAGTTTCCTGCTTCAAACAGTCAATGACCCTATCGCAGAACACCCTCGCTTTCCGAAGTTCCCACCTCACGTCGTCTGCGGTTTGCTCAGGTCCTCTGTGCGTTCCAAGTGCCCTAATCTGGGACCCATCCAGGTGCCTGACACTATTCCGAAAATCCTTCAAAATGTCGATTTCTCGATCTGTGAAACTGTCGGACAAGTGCTGGACATCCTCGCACTCCCTCCCCGCACTGATGATTGTTTCATGGTGCGTCGGCCGGTCGGGGGCTTTGCCCGGCGGGCGGATGTCAAAATACGGCATACCCTGATCGATCTGGAGATTGTACAGTATTTCGAGCAGATAAACCGGTGGCGACTTCGCGTCATATAGCCCCGACCCCCGGCCATGCTTGCCGATCACTTCATCTAACGGCGACGAGAATAAGACAAGATTCTTCACATCACCAAGAGACCTACTCTCTAACATTTCCCGAACTCTGGGCTCGTAGGCGCGGAATACCTCACGCCAGACCTGCGTAAAAAGCATACCGAGCTTGTCGAAGGCAATGGCTCGCAGACACCCCTGTTCTGGCTCTTCGAAAGTCTGTTTCCTCTTACCATGAAATGTAGACCACCCGTGGAAGAGAAAACCGAGCGCGCGAAACGTACGTTCAAAAGATGAACCTTCCCGGCCTGACCGTAGGCCCTGGTAAAGCTCGAAATCTACCGTTACATCACCACGCAATTGGCAGCCCCCACTGTCTGGAATAGCGCCTCACCGCCTCGCTGACCACTTCACCGTCGGGCTCAAAGGTCCGCGCGATACGCGAAATATTATTGCCTTCCTCGACTTCCCCTGAATGGGTCACAATATTCGCCTCGTCGATCAGGATATCAAACAAGGCGCTAATCACGGCATCTTCCAAACGCAGCCGTCTGCCAATCGCGAAGATCTCTCGTGCCCGCAATCCGAAGGGGTGTTTCAAGCACCTACCGGAGCTGTCATACAGGTCGTGCGACATGATTCGTTGGTCGAGAACGTGCCGCATTACCTGCAATAAGTGCACTGCCCATTTTCGCAGTTCGCCCGTGCCACACAAAGCCTGCCTCCTGCGGGGGAATTTGATAGACCTTAGAAGTCTACCATCTGACCTGGCCGCCTTCGCGATTGTCGAGATTCTTCGCACCAACTCCCCCATGTTCAGCGTGGGATACACGGCATAAAGATGATCCAGACAATAGCCCCCCAGCGAGTTGGGTTCTTCAGGGTTTCTTGGCAGGGAAAGCGTGTACTCGCCTTCGTCGAGAATTGCCAAATCCCGCAGGACCCAGCGCAAGACTTCCAGGGCTGCAAGTAGACCTACGCCGTAGAACCGTCCGACTGGCGTCTTGACACTTCGTCCAAGCAAGTCAACATCCTGGGGATCACTCGGCCAATCCGTCTCGCAGACCTTCTCAACCGCCGGGAACGCGATCGGGATGATCGCAAATTCGCTGTCTCCTCTCTCTACAATACGGCACTTCTTTACAATCCTCTCGCATACAGTCCCGCGAGGGAACCTGTGGCTCGGCAAAACATAGGGAGCCCTATCCGGGTAAAAGACCGTTACGTTAGTGCGGTTGTCTGAAGAGGTGAACACAATCACATCGGCCTTTCTACGCAAGGCATCAACGAACCGATTAAAGCTGCCATGCAACTTGGCTCGCACTTCGAGGTGTTCCGTGTCCAATAATAGCGAGCCAGCCCTTTGCAGCATCTTGACTATTTGGATTCGAGCGCTCTGATATGCACTCTGTGTCAGGTCGCGATAGAACCAGAAATGCGGAATCGTCTCTCCGTGAAAAGGCAAACCTTTCGAACTAATCTCGTGTAACGCGAAGACCGCCACCCGAATACGTTCATCATTAGGCTTCCAGATGCCCCTCCCACGCAGCAGTTCAAGCAGCTTCCGTATGTGGATCCCTCGCTTCATCATATCGTCGAAGATGAGGATTCTTTTATTGCGGAAGAGATCGCAAGGCAAGCGCTCAACCTCGTTAGATGACACTATATCGTGCGAAGGCCACTTCGATAGCCTATCATCTGATTCCCTGAGAGCCCGCAAAATCGCCGTTCCTTTCCGCTCGACAACGATCATGAGTTCCGGCCGATGTTGTTCCATTGACTGGCGAAGAAACATGCGGAGCTGTCGGTCGATAAGCGGAATAGATGACTCGAACGCTAGGTCGGTATGTCGTTCATGATTGCCCTCGATTAAGCGAACGCCCAAGACGGTTTCGGGCACAGCTCTATTCATCTTCGTCCTCCGGTTGGCTTACGCATATCGTGCAGAAAAACAAGCGCCTCGTCATTGTCGACTCGGAGAAGCTTAGAAGTTCGCGCTAGAAAATCGGCCAGCGCAGCATCGTCTTTGACGTCGAATTTTCTCATAACCTCGGTCCTGATCCTGTCTTCCACCCTGGTGGTGACGATCGTCTTTAACTTGGAAAAAAACGCGCCAGCCCCAAGTGGGATCCAGACTGCGCCTCGTGCGTCCCAAATCGCTTTCCCAAGCTGGTATTCGTGCTCGTTTCTCGCTGGTCCGACCACATACGTATCTCTATCCACGCGCTTACGGTCGATGATCTCCCGCCGATGCTGCATGTACAAATCTCGAAAATCGGGGTCATTCATTGAATATCCCACAAAGACGAAAGCATCCGCCGTCAGCGCGTTGCGGAATTCGCCTGCCAGTACGCTATACGTCTTGGTGTAGAGATCTGATTCCGTGATTTTGTAATCCCCGTCTTCAATCATTCCGTGAAGATGGATTACGCATATCTTGCCGGAATCGTGGGCTTCCCGCATTTGCTTTGCATTGCGTTCGGTGATGGGAACAGACAGGGCTTTACCCATGACGTCTTCAAGTAAGGAGTCATAGTTTGTTGTGAACACGTTGTGTAGCCTCGGCCTGGCGCCCCAGAGGCAAACCGAGAGGAAGTCGTGATGAGCTTGGGCTGGTTCGGGTTGTGGGTCGATTAAAAGGGCTTTAAGGGCTTGGGTGAGATCTTCTCGCTTGCCGCCTGGCATATTCTCAATTGCCTCCATGATGGCCTCGAAAGGAAAAGCGCCCTCCAGTTCCTGAAGGCGCGCCTCATCTGGAGGATTGTCACCAAAGGACGGGAAAAAATTATTCAGGAGTTTCACCAACAGCTCTCCACCTATGGGCAAATCGCTTTCCTTTGACATCCCCGCACCAAATAGGAACTCCGTACGCCGGTCCTTGAGACCATCGCTAATACGCAGCAAGGCCTGATCCAGACGGTTTGTATCACCGACAAAATCTGGATAAGAAGATTGCACACCCACGGTTTACGTCCTCTCTACTCATTGAAGGGGATTCCACGCTTCGCATGCCAGTCGCGTGGGGACTTAATGTAGTCCCTGACTGCGTCAACGTGGGCAGCTGGCACTAACTCCTCAGCTTCACCTACGGCGAGAGAGCTATCCATGTCAGTCACGGCATGAAGCTGAATTCCACGTTGCCTCAGTGCCTCGCGGCCCCCTTGGAGACGATCAAAGAGAACAAGCACATGTTCAACGATGGCGCCTGCCGCCTGCAGACTATCTATAAAACCCAGCTTGCTTTTGCCATCTGTGATTAGGTCTTCGACGAGCAATACCCTGGCCCCACCCGGTAGACTTCCCTCCACGAGCGAAGCCATGCCATGCTGTTTTTTAGCCTTCCTGACGTAGACCATGGGCAGCCACCAATTGTCCGCCGTATAGGCGGCAAATGGAATCCCCGCTGTCTCCCCACCTGCGACCACTTCCACCTCGACTTCTCTCTGCTTACAGAGGATCTTCGCAACACTCGTGAACATACGCATGAACGCCGGGTCTGAGATCACGCGGCGGCAATTAATGTAGATGGGGCTGTAGTTGCCCGATACAAGCTTGAAAGGCTCATCCAAACTGACCTTGATCGCTGCCGCGTCCCAAAGTAGGAGGCTGATAATTTCTTTCATGCGTTGAAGAACGCGTTCGCCGATGGTTTCGCTCATGTCCTTACCTCCGCAGCGAAGCCCTTCAGGGCTTCAAGAGGGTCAGCTGCCCTGTAGACCGCGGAACCGATGATTGCGAAAGGGTGATGTGGCTTCGCCGCTTCAAACGCCTCACTAATCGTTCCGCCCTGTGCACCAATTCCGGGCATCATGACTTCTGCTGGAGACACTCCCATTAGAGTACCCTTGCTAAAAGCTGCGACTGCGTCTGGCTTGTTACCTGGCAGCACGAAAGCTCGAACCCCCAGCTCAGTGGCCGCCTCGCAGATCGCCCCAGGAGCCCTGTCGGTGATGAAGCCGCCATCGGATTCGAGATACCCAGGGTGGGTCATGACCAAGCCCACTATCGGCACTAATTCATGATCTAACGCCGCTGATACGAATGCCTCAAGGGTTTTCGGTCCCGCCTGGGGGAAAAGGATGACCCCTCTGACGCCCGCCTCACGGCAAGTCTCCGCGAAGGGCCGTCCCATAGCAGGTATGTCCGTGGCGGCCTTCTGATGATCGTAGATAACTGGAAGTGAAGATACGTTTCTTACCGTGTCCGCCACAGCGTGCAAGCCGAAGCGGAGTCCCAGCGAGAATCCAACCTTGACGGCGACAACCTCAGGAACTTGCGCCCCGACTCGCGCCAGACTGGCCAGACCGTCAAGCGATGGTACATCCGCGGCAAGAATAATACCACGATCACGAGTCGTCAGCGTCGGCCCCGCAGTCATTCGATTCCCTCCTTCGACCTTGATGGCCCGCGCGGACACGACAGGGAAGGCTAATTTGTCCTCTTAGCCCCAACTATATCTCTTTCACGAGCTGAGGGTCAAGAGGCATCCAAAAAATCGGCCAACCCTGCAGAATAGCCCCACCTCACCTTTCGAGGCCCAGTTTACAGTTTACAGCTATAGCCCCATGGTCATCAAGACATAAAATCTTTCGAAGACCATTCGTTTTCCAAGCGTCTTTCTTGCAGGCACTTGTCGGATCCGCGGATAGAAAAAGTCCGGCGCCGCATCTGCCGTTTTCCATGCGCCAAGGGCGCGGACGGCGGCAGCGCGGACCTGCCCATCGTGATCATCGACCGCCTGCTGTACAGCCCGCAGAGGGTTCGCTTCGCGAATGGCTACCTCCGCAGCGCTGGCAATTCAGCGGGACGGCCCAGCTCGCCCAGTTTCCTCAGCGCGCCCGAACCGACTTTCGTGTCGGCGCCGCGCGCCGCTCTGAGCGTACGGCAATGCTCGCCGGCATCCGCCCGCTGACCGATCAATTCAAACGCCGTGAACCACGCCAGAGGCGTGGTGTCGCCCCTATTGAGGTTTCTGCACCACATCGCTGTCGCCCTCGGAGCCTGGGAACGCAGCCAAGCTTTCCTTGGCAGCCTGCGAAATCTCAGGGTCTGCATCGGCGAGCGATGCCCGCAGGACGGGGGCCGCGGAGACATGTCCAATCTGCGGCAAGGCCCGGATGGCAGCAATACGAACCGACTTTTCCCCGCCCTTAGCAGCAGCAAATAGCGTAGGCAACGCTGCCGGATCGGCACGCTTCCCGAGTGCCCAGATAACCAGGATTCGATTGTCCGCGGGCAGTCCCTTTAGCGCAGAGACCAAGGCCTTAGTAACGTCGCCGCCCTGCATCTCCTGGCTTGTCTGGACGGCTGCGGAGAACAGAATGTAGTCGTCGCTTTGCAGATGTTGCCGTAGCAACGCAAGGCCGTTCTTCCCACGCAAGAGGATTGCGCCGCGAAGAGCTCCGCCTCGGACCTGATGCGCGGCTTTTATGCTGCGCAATTGGTCGTAAATCCCGACGGCGCGCTTGCGCTGGCCTTTGGCGGCAAGGGCCTCGGCGCAACGGAACAACCCTTCGCAGAATGCGAGCTGATTGCCGGCTGGCGCACTTGGCAGAGCACGTCTTAGCGCTACGGCTGCACGTCGGTTACCGATGCTGCCCAATGCTCTTGCTGCTGCCTGGGCCACTTCGGCATTTGGGGCCTTTAGCATTTTGACCAAGGCTCCGACCGCTTTGGCGTCGCGGCGGACGCCGATGCTGCCGATAACACCCACGAGCGGGCGGCCCTTGAGTTTGCCGAGGGCATCGCGCAGGGCCTCGTCCACGGCCGGGTCCGGGTTGGGCTCGAGGGCGTAGCGGGCCATGTGTGAGAGCTTTTCGTCACCGAGCAGCGCAGCCAACGGCGCCACGGCGTCTTTGGTGCCGATGACCGCAAGTTGACGGCAGGCATCGGTTTTCTCTTTTCGCGAAGCGTCCGACTTGAGCACGGCGATGAGCTTGTTCACCTGCTCGGGCGTAGCAGGCGGGACAGTCTGTCCGAACGACTGTACGGCGCCAGCAAGGAGCAACGCGATGACGAGAGCGAGGGTTTTTTTCGACTTTGACATGGCTTTGTATCCTTTCCGGTAAATGCTGTTCCTTAGAACATCCACGGATCACGCATTGCGCGCGAGCGCAGCCGATTGGCTTCGGGGTCGTTGACGAATTCCTCCTTGACGGGGTCGTATCGCATATCGCGTTTGAGCCACATGCAGATATTCGCCGCGTGCACCGTGGACATGGAGCGGTGCATCACCACCGGATTCGCCACGGTCTGACGGCGAGACTTCACACAGTCGAGGAGGTCGCGCATGTGGCCCATCGCGGACAGACCACCCAAGTGGCTCGTGGGCCGACCGGTTCGGGCCTTATAAGCATTCACTATCTTGTCAAACTCAGCCAGCAGCGACGGCGGCGAGGCTTCTGGCTTCTTATAGCCGTCGGCGACCGACACCCATCCCTCGGCGCCTTCGTAGCGGACACCGCACGAGCCGTGCCAGCCCTCCCTTTGCAGGATCATCTTGATGCCGTTGGCAAAGCGGGTGACCATGCCGTCACCGGACGCGTTATTCACATACTTGTATTCGACCGGCGAGGTGTCGCCGGCGCCTATCGCTGCCTGGCACTGGGGGAAAGTGTGAGCGCCCCATTCGCCGATGCAACTCGTGTGGAAGTCGTAGAATCCCCGCCACTGACCCTTAATGTACGCGGAATTGTATGGCCGCCAGGGACACGGCCCCAGCCATGCGTCCCAGTCCACATCTTCCTTGGGCGGCAGGGGCTCAGCGGGCAGCCAGTCGTGCCTCATTTCTGCCGCATCCCATGGGGCGATGTGCGCGCGGATAGTGTCCACTTTGCCGAGCCGGCCGGTGCGGACCAATTCATTGGCAAAGATGAAATTGTCCTCGCTGAGCCGCTGTGTGCCCGTCTGATAGATGCGGCGGTAGCGTCTCGCCGTTTTGACTACCGCCTGGCCCTCCGCAATGGTCATGCACGATGGTTTCTCGGAGTAAACATCTTTGCCCGAGCGCATGGCCAAGGTTGCGGCCAGAGCGTGCCAGCGGTCTCCGGTCGTGATAAGCACCGCGTCAATGTCTGTCCGTAGAGCCAGAAACTCCCGGATTTCTTTGTACATGGCGCAGTCCTCGTTTCCGTAATGCGTGTCCACCATCTTCTTGACGGCCTTGCGACGGTCTTTCCTGGCATCGCAGATTGCGACGAATTGCACGTCTCCCTCGGGCAGCACGCAGCGAAGGTCGTGAGTGCCGCGGCCGCCGATGCCGATCCCCCCCATGATAATGCGACTGCTGGGCGGCACCTTTCCGTCACGACCCAAGGCCGAGGCCGGGATCAGCGACGGCGCCGCCGCCAAAAGGGCCGCGCGCTTCAGAAATGCACGCCGCGTGAGACTCCAGTTGTTCTTTGACATGTCAGTCTCCTAATTCATGTAACCAGTCATTTTCGCCAAAACCTTTATTTGAGACAATACTTCTTACCCACCGGATTGTCAATCTAACATTGTCGGAGGGTGTGGCCGCGTCTCCGTGGCATGCCATGACCCCCTCTTTCGCCCTTCCCACAGGTGGCATTCACCTGGTTCCTATGTCGAGTCTCCGGCTCTACCCCACAATTCAGGAGAAAAGGATAGCATTTTAGCCGGGCTTTAGCCCCGCCAAGGCGGGGCTTCAGCCGGGCTTCTCGATAAAAGGATTCATCCGAAATATGCCCCGCAGATACGGCCGCACCCTTGTCGGATGTGTCGAACGTAGGCGCTTATGGATCGGCGTCACCGCTTCTTCCTTCAAACGATTCATGAACAGAGCAGGTGAGATTCTGTGTGGTGAAGGTTTGTTTCGACTTTGACACGGCTTTGTATCCTTTCGGGTAAATGCTGGTCCCTAAATGATCCACGGCTCACGCATTGCACGCGAGCGCAGCCGATTGGCTTCGGGGTCGTTGACGAATTCCTCCTTCACCGGGTCGTACCGCATATCGCGTTTGAGCCAAATGCAGATATTCGCCGCGTGCACCGTGGACATGGAGCGGTGCATCACGACAGGATTCGCTACCGTCTGACGGCGAGATTTCACACAGTCGAGGAGGTCGCGCATGTGGCCCATCGCGGACAGACCACCCAATTGGCTCGTGGGCCGACCGGTTCGGGCCTTATAAGCATTCACTATCTTGTCAAACTCAGCCAGCAGCGACGGCGGCGAGGCTTCCGGCTTCTTATAGGCGTCAGCCACCGACACCCATCCCTCGGCGCCTTCGTAGCGGACACCACACGTGCCGTGCCAGCCCTCTCTCTGCAGGATCATCTTGATGCCGTTGGCAAAGCGGGCGACCATGCCGTCACCGCACGGGCTATTGACATATTTGTATTCGACCGGCGAGGTGTCGCCGGCGCCTATCGCTGCCTGGCACTGGGCGAAAGTGTGGGCGCCCCAGCCGCCGATGCAGCCGGTGCTCAGGTCGTAGTGTGGGTACCACCGGCCGACGTAGTCGGAGTTGTACGGCCGCCAGGGACACGGCCCCAACCACGCGTCCCAGTCCATCTCGTCCTTGGGCGGCAGCGGTTGGGCGGGCAGCCATTCGTGGCTGAGCGGTCCCAGAGTCCACATGTGCGCGCGGACAGTGTGCACTTTGCCGAGCCGGCCGGTCCGGACCAATTCATTCGCAAAGATGAAATTGGCCTCGCTGAGCCGCTGTATGCCGGTCTGATAGATGCGCCGGTAGCGTCTTGCGGTTTCGACCACCGCCTGGCCTTCCGCAATGGTCATGGACGAGGGCTTCTCAGAGTAAACGTCTTTGCCTGCCCGCATGGCCAAGATTGCGGCCAGTGCATGCCAGCGGTCTCCAGTGGTGATAAGCACCGCGTCAATATCTGTGCGTGCGGCCAGGAACTCCCGCATATCTCTGTACATGGCGCAGTCCTTGTTTCCATACTGGGTGTCCACCATCCTCTTGACGGCCTTGCGACGCACTTTCCGGGCATCGCAGATTGCGACAAACTGCACGTCTCGCTCGGGCAGCATGCAGCGAAGGTCGCTCGTGCCGCGGCGGCCGATGCCGATCCCCCCTGCGATGATGCGGTCGCTGGGCGGCGCCTTTCCGTCACGACCCAAGGCCGACGCTGGGACGAGCGCCGGCGCCGCTGCCAAAACGGCCGCGTGCTTCAGAAATGCACGCCGCGTGAGATTCCAGTTTTTCTTTGCCATGTCAGTCTCCTAATTCATGTAACCAATCATTTTCGCCAAAACCTTTGTGTCAAAAAATAGCTTTTGTCCCCCGCGTTGTCAATCTCACATTGTCGGAGGGTGCGGCCGCGCTTCAGCGGCACGCAGGTCGGCTCCCTTTACCTGTGACGAACCGTATATTTGTGAGCGATTTATCACGCCCCTTCAGGGCTCTGCGAGCTCATCACGCGCTATTCCCAGGGCGCACGTCCGAGAAAAACGGCGCGTTCTCCAATACCGCTCCGTTCCAGGGCTCGGCGCTGATTTGGGGTCGCCCTGCAAGGGCAGGCTTAATAAAGCTCAGGGCAACGTCCCGAGAAAAAAGCCCGGTTCCAGAATGGTAGGCCCTGAAAAGGCGGCATAACCGCCTCACTTACGGGTGGGGTAGCGGGACTCCTGTGCAAGAGGAATGCGAAAGCATCAACATCCCGCGGGACGCGGGACGCCCGGTCCGGCTGTGCCCTTCAAGGCGAAAAGAACAGCCGCCCCCACATGGCATCCCGCTGGAGGCGGGACCCTTGGGAATCATGGGCAACATGCCCATGTCACGGCAGCCGAGGACGCGGTCCCTCTCATTCTCCTCTCCTCGCCTCTGCGTTACCTTCCTCTTCCCTTCTTCGCTCCCCCGCCTGGGCGGGGTATCCGCCTGAGACTCAGGCACTACAATCAATCCCCTCACTGATTGAGACAGGCGAACGCAGCTTGTCCCAGCGAAATCCCCCCGTCATTTGTCGGGACGCGATGATGCACGTGCACGCGGAAGCCATTCCTCTCGAGGGCGGGCACAGTCCTCCCGAGAAGATAAACGTTCTGGAACACCCCCCCGCTGAGGGCCACTTCCTCAATGCCGCACTCATGGCGAAGCCTCCGGCAAACCTCAACGATCATTCTTGCGACCGCGTTGTGAAATTTCGAGGCGATGGTTCCCTTCGTTTCCCCTCCGGCGAGGTCTCTTATCACCTGCCGGAAAATCGGCCGCCAGTCAATAATGTATGTCTCCCCTTCTTTCCGAATCTTGAAAGAGTACGCCTTCCTGCATTTCTCGTCCGCGAGGTATTCCAGCTCTATCGCCGCTTGCCCCTCATAATGAATCTCGTCCCGGACTCCAATCAGAGCCGAAACCGCATCAAACAGCCTCCCCATGCTCGAGGTCTCAAAACAGTTGACGTTCAGGTCAATCGCTTTTTGGATGACTTCCCACGACGCACGATCTATCCGCTTGGTGAATTCGACACCGATGTCCAAAAACGAATCGCCATAGGTCGCCCTGAGAAAGCTCGCCGCCATTCGCCAGGGCTGCTTGATGGCCGCCTCGCCTCCCGGCATAGCCGCGTTCTTGAGATGGGCGGCTCGCCGGTAACCGAAATAACCAGCGATGAAGAATTCTCCGCCCCAGATGCTCCCGTCGTCGCCATAACCAATCCCATCGAATGCCACCCCTATCACCTTTCTGGGCTCGCCGCTGGGAAGAAATGACGAGAGCGAATTATCCGCCATGCAACTGACGATGTGCGCATAATGGTGCTGCACTCCCATCTTGCGCCCGACCGCTGTCTGCGCCAGAGCGTATTTCGTGGAGAGATACTCGGGATGGAGGTCGTAAGCGATGACCTTCGGTTCGATGAAGAAGAGCTTCTTGAAATGCTCGATCCCCTCCTCGAACGAACGCAGCGTCTCCACGTTCTCCAGGTCGCCTATGTGGTGGCTCACGAAGAAATAGTTGTCGCGCGTCAGGCAAAACGTGTTATTCAGCTCCGCCCCACAAGCCAGCACGTGCCGCTTCGATGAAAATGGAAGTATGAAAGGCTCCGGCACATATCCACGCGAGCGGCGAAGAACGGACTCCTTCCCCCGGAACGTCGTCGTCACCGAATCATCGCACCGCATATAGATTTCGCGGTTGTTGGTCAAAAAATAGTCCGCGATCCGGTGCAGACGGGAGAAAGCCTCCTCGTTGACATACGAAATCGGCTCGTCGCTGACATTGCCGCTGGTCAGGACCAGAATAAGCCCGCTTTTCTCCAGAAGAAGATGGTGCAGCGGCGTGTAGGGAAGCATCACGCCCAATCGCTTCTGGTTGGGGGCGACGGCATCGCTGACAAGAGAGAGTGGCGCTGTGGGGTTTGGGGTTTGGGGTCTGGGGTTTGGAGTGGACACTGGCGATTCCCCAACCCCGCTCCCTGCTCCCTGCTCCCCGCTCCCTGCTCCCCGATCCCCGCTCCCTGCTCCCTGCTCCGCGCTCCCTGCTCCCTGACCCCCGCTCCCTGCTCCCTGCTCCCCGACCCCCGACCCCCGATCCCCGCTCCCTGCTCCCCGACCCCCGACCCCCGACCCCCGATCCCCGAACCCCAACCCCCTTTTCCTCATAAGAACAATCGGCCTCCGCGGCGATGTCAGCAACCTCCTGTCCGCCTCTGACACGTAGCAATGTCTCTCGATGTCGCCGAGCGTCCGCATCATCAAAGCGAACGGCTTGTCCTCACGATACTTCCGCTTTCGGAGCGTTGTGACCGCGGCATGATTCGTCGCATCGCAGGCAAGATGAAATCCACCAAGTCCTTTTATCGCAACGATGCGCCCTTTCCTGAGCAGCCCCGCGCATTTCTCAATCGGATCCTCGCACGCCACGGGCTTGCCGCGATTGTCCATCAATGACACCTTCGGCCCGCAGGCAGGACACGCGTTCGGCTGAGCATGAAACCGCCTGTTCGCCGGATCGTCATATTCCGCCGCACACGTCCGGCACATCTCGAACGGCTGCATCGTAGTCTTATCGCGGTCGTAAGGAATATCCCTGATGATAGTGAACCGCGGCCCGCAATTCGTGCAGTTGATGAAAGGATAGCCGAACCGGAAGTTATCCTCGTCGAAAAGCTCTTCCACGCACTGATGGCAGGTGGCGATGTCCGGAGAAATCGGGACGAACTTGACCTCCAGCCTCCGGCTCTTCTTGATGACAAAGTCCCGAGGCGCCTTCTGCGCCCCAGACACCTTTCCGAGCTTCACCTCCATCGAGTAGATTGCAGCCTGAGGCGGCGCCTTCTCCCTGAGGTCTCTGAGGAACTTCTCGATCGCTTCTGGCGGGGCAATCGCCTCGATGTGCACCCCCGTCGAGTCATTGAGCACGTACCCCGAGATGCCGTGCTCCCTCGCAAGATTGAAAACGAAGGGGCGAAATCCCACCCCCTGAACAATCCCTCTAATATGAATCCTGGCTTTCTGGAGCATAGATTCCAAACGGACTCACCAAAGTGTCCTTGCCGCCTCGGGCAAATCCTGCATCCTCAACCCCCATCCGCCCACTCATTCAAGGGTGTGCCTGCATTTCAGTGGCGGGTGAGATACCGTTTTCCGCTTCGCACGGCCACGCACTTCGCCCAGGCCGAGCCGCAGCCTTGGAAGATAGGCTTTTCTCCACTGGGTGGGGTCAACAGCCCAGGCCCCTTCGGTTTATTGGTGCGCCGGTTGTACCGCTGGCATCTTGTCCCGCGTTCCGCGGGAGGGCATCCTGCCCCCGCTCCCCCCTATCGAGGGCGAGACGCCCTCGGGACTGCCCCGCCATGGCGGGGCGGCGTTACCGCTCTCGCCTCTCCGCCCCGGAAATGCAGCCTCCCCTTGGTTAAACGGTTGTCCCTGCCACCAGGTTCCTCGCACGCCGTGGCATGGGCATCCTGCCCATGATTGTCCACCGGGTGGCCTGCGCCATCCTTTGCTCTCCGCGCCCTCTGCGCTCTCCGCGGTGAATCCCACCCGTCTTCGGCCCCTCACTCCACTTCGATCCTGTAAAACTTTCGGCGAGATGGTGCTTCAGAGTCGGTCCAGCCGCCGGAACGGCCCTTGGTTTGGACGACCTTCTCCTCAACCCATTCGCCGCCAAAAAGATTAACACAGGACCGGACGATGTATGATCCGCCCACCCGGCTGTTCCAGGTCAACTTAACATTCCCGCCGTTCTCCCTTACAACGCCCACGATGCTGAACGGGAATTCGTAGGCGCCCATGTCCACTGTCCCGAAGGAGATGCGAGGGTTTCCGTCCAGGTCAACCGCCTCCGACATCCACTCCTCATTCTGGCCTCTACGAATACATCCCGAATCGGGGGAAAGCCGATAATCGTTATCCTCATACGTCTCCGGGTCGTCATCCGGCCCGTCCGGGTCAACGAACCGCGGATCGAGAGCGACGTTCCCCTCGCCGCCTCCAGTCCAGTCTTGGATGCAGCAATGGCTTGGCAGCACTGAGTCGTGAACCTGCGGCCCGGTGGGGGAGGTGTTTCCCCAGATGATACAGTTGCTAATTGAGCCGCCCGGGGGCGTGTAAGGGGATGTGCCGACATGAGCCAGCCCTCCCCCATGATTGCCGGGAGCCGCGTTCCCCACGACCACGTTATTGCGGAAGTCCGCGTTGGAAAAGGAGATGGCGCCACCGCACACAGAATCTTGCCCATTTTTACCCCCTTTCCTTTTAGCGTTCCATTCTCCCTTTCCCAACTGCCCGCCTTTACACGAAAATGGCCCCGCCCTCATATTACTCCATTTCCATCTTATAGAATGTGCGCCCGCATGTCACCTCCGGCTGATCCTGAACAAGCTTAATCATCGCCAGTATGTTTTCCAGAGGCACATCGCCTTCTACGTCGTGGGCGGGAGCGAAGATGTAGCCGCCGTCGCGACCCAACTTGAGCAGGTGGCATGTTTCGGCCCGCACCTCCTCGACTGTGCCGAACGGCAGCGTTCTCTGAGTGGACAAGCCGCCGTGAAACGCCAGACGCGCGCGATACTGCGGCAGAAGCGCGTAAACATCCATCACTTCCGGTTGGAAGGGGTTGAAGCAATTCACGCCTGCGGCGATGAGGTCGTCGAGCAACTCGTCAACGTCACCGCACGAATGAATCATCACGAACCTTCCGGCGTCGCGCACTACGCCGTACATGCGATTGAGAACGGGATAGATGAACTCCTGCCAGATGCCTCGCCCCATTTGCAGTCCTCGCTGCTGCCCCCAGTCGTCCCCGAAGTAAACGGCGTCTATCTCATATTTCAGCGATTCCTTCGCTTGGGCGATATTGTAATCCGCGATAGTATCGAACAGTTCGTGCACGAAGCCGGGGTGCTCGAGGAAATCCATCAGGAGGTTTTGCATGCCCCGCAGCGTCCACGCTCGTTCGTAAAGCGAGAACCCGATCTGGAAGACGCGAAATCGGTTGGGAAATCGCGCAATCTTGTCCGGAATGTCCTCGAAGAACCGCCGATCCAACGGGTCGGGAAAATCGTAGCCAGCCAGCGTCGGCTCAGGCAACACGCAGCCTTCTACGTTGCCGATGTCCTTGTCAATCCTCCGATTCCAGACAACGCCGAATACGTCCTGCACCAGATCGTTGCCAAGGTCCGTGAAAAGACCGATGTCGCGGCCCAGCTTCAGGATGTGGTTTTCGAGAGGGCCTTCCACATCGGAACACCCATAGTGCTCCTGAAGTTTTTCTTTAGCCTCCTTGGTGAACCCCATGGACCAGGGAACGTACGGAGGCCGCCGTCCCTCGAGAACCGTGCGGATTACTTCCCGTTTCGTCATCACGCTTCTCTTTCGGCCCTGGTCTCTTGAAGGATCAGTCGGGCGCCCGATATACCAGCTATAAGCAGATTAAACTGCCCTCCAGGACTGAAACTCTTTCTCTTTCACGGCTTTTTTGCTGGAGCCGTCCAGGTGAATGCTTTCTTGGCGCCGGGCAATGGTAGTACGTCAAATTTTATGGCCGCCTTCTTGCCGAAAAATTGTTTATCGGCGAAGTCAACGAGCGCCCTCCAATCCTCCTCGTTTTGAGCATGTCCTCCTTGACGGAAGTGGATGCCGTTTTTGTCGCCGGCGCCCAGAAAGTCAAAGACTGCCTGCGCCGCAAGAAACGTCTGTTGAGTGCCCAACGGATTCGCCCACAGATCGCCGAGAGCATCTGTGGAGATCAGCGCGCGGGGGGCAACCAGCGCCTTGAGAAAGTGTTGGTCGAATGGAAGCTGAGTCTCTTTTCCTGCGAAGTCCCTGAAGCGTGGATGAAACCAGTATTTGAACCTCTTCGGGTCGGTTATTTGAGCTAATGTCTCCGACCGTTCACCCTCTATGCGGTAACAGCCCGCCCCGCCACAACCGGAACCATTGGGCGCCGCCAGAGCAATTCTTTCGTCAAGCGCTCCCGCCAGCAACGCGGTTTTCCCCCCGCGCGAGTGGCCCGTGAAAACGATCTTTCCTTTGTCAACGACATCCAGGGTCACAAGATAATCAATAACTCGCATCCCTCCCCACGCCCACACTGCAAGGGTCGCCCAGTCGTACTCAGGGTAAGCAGCTTGAGCGGGACCAACCGTGTTCTTGCTGTCCGGATCGAGATCCGTGCGGACATATTCGGCGACAATGTAGCCTCGCTTAACGATCTCTTCGGCTATCGGGACCCTGCCCAGACCCGTATCGTTCTTCAAAATGACCGCAAAGGGACCGCGGCCCCTTGGGATTATCATGCCGACGTTGATTTTTACCTTTTTGCCCGGCCCCATGGATAGGAGAAGGCGTTTCTCAGTCGCCGCCCCGTCGTACATCCGCTTCGACGATAATTCCTCAGCCGTCAGGTTTTGCGGAGGGGGCGGCATGTGGCCATACTGGTAGTACAGCATCATCGCTTTGATTTCCTCGCGGCGCTTCGCCCAATCTGCTTTGGTCGCCACCCTCGACCCATCGTTCATCAGAAAAGGATCGGGAAGTTCCTCGACCACGGGCAACTCTTTCACGTCGGGCAAGTCAACGCCTCCCGGTGCATTTACGCTGGCGGCGCCGGCCGTCGTCAGCATACCAAGCATGAGAAGCCAACTCAGCCCGGGGATTCTGGAGCGGTCTTGAGTCTTCATGATTCTTTCTCCTGTTGAGCCAAAGATTCTGCGGAGACATAAAGAAAACATAGTGCCTTCAAACCGCTAACAGCGCTCTATGTTCGCTCTTGCCTCTCTGCCGTATGTAAACTATTTCTTAGCCCGCCTTAGAGCGGGTGTCAACGCTTTTTGTGGTGCAGCTCCGATAGGAAGCGCGTCTCGACTTCTCAATCCCGGCATCGTCAAGATGGAAGTCCCGTAATTATTGGGCTATCGCCCCGTCCCGGCGGCACGGATGTCAGCTCTCCTGTCCCCGGAAGGAACCCCACATTTGCCAGCGACCTATCCCGCCCTGAGCCGCACGTCAAGAGCGGATTGCGCTTGCCTGTGGCTGTAGTTCGGTGGCAAGGAGAGGAGAGAGAGATTTTTTAACGCAAAGGCGCAGAGAATAAGGTGAGAGGGACACCCCGCGTCTCGCGGGGCTGTCGTTCCCTGGGCGTCTCGCGCTTGATTGCCAGGTGCAGCTCAGTGTTGCCGTCCATGTAACGCTGGCGTCTCGCCGGCAGTCCCGAGGGCAGAATGCCACCGTCACAAGGGCTACTCTGCGTCCTATGAGATCCGAACCTCAGCCGCCGGTAACTGAGGCGTTACGTCCCCCCGCAAAATCGGTGGCGAAGCGGGCGAACCTATGGTACATTCTGGATGAAGGGCTGCTTTCCGGCTTGTTCCGGGGAAAGGTTAAGTGCGGCACGGCTCCCCCCGACCGGGGCGGCCTCGAAGTTTTCACAGGTCGCGCCGAACGGTCTCTTGAGCGGGTGATGCCGCATGGCAATAACGACTTCTATCTTCTCACCCGGCCCGGCGGGACGAAGGGTGTTGAATCTGTTCTTTCACACGCCGTAATACCTTCTCGCCCCGCCCGCCGGGATGAAAGGAAACGATAACAGGAGGAGCAAATGCATCGTATCTCGTGCCTGGCTGTGATGTTTATTGGAGCGGTTACGTTTCTCGCTCAATCTGCGGAAAATCTCGCTTTGCGGGATGACGCCGTACCGATTGCCCGCGTCACTCTCCCCACCGGAGGGCAGCTCGAGGACATTAACATTATCAACAACGAAGCAACCGAGGGCGAAAGCTACGCCGGCTACGATGGCGCCAACGTCGCCGGGGAGGACTGGTACGGCTACACCTGGCCGGAGCAATTGTTCTTCGACGACATAGTCTTTTATGAGGGGACGCCCTCTGCCGCCGGTGGCTACTGGAAAAGCCTGACCGTTCAGTACACCACGGACGGCACAAGATGGGTCGAGGCGGGAAACGTCGTTATCAGTCCCGTCTATGACTTTTCGGATGACCCGCAGCGTCCCGCTAATTCCAGATACGACCTGTCTTTCACCGGCTGCCTCGGAACGGGTGTCCGCATTTACGGTCGCCCGGGCGGGCCGTGCTTTTACACCTCTCTCGCTGAGCTTGAGGTCTATGGGACGAAACCGCCGGTCGTCTGCACGAGAGCGCTGCCCACCAGCTACCAGTCCGGGCAAAACCTCGCCGTCTCGCTCGCACTCGACGTGGAGGCAGGGAACGCCCCTGCCAACTTGAGCCTCGTAGAGCTTATCCCCGCGGGCTTGACCGCAGCCGATGCCGGAACGGGCGATACCTCCCAGCCGGGCCAGATAACATGGAGCTTCGGCGATGGAGACGTGGCAAGCCAGACCCTCAATTACTCTCTCGCGGTGCCCGGTGATGTATCCGAGGTCATCAATTTCGGCGGGACGTTGAGCTATCCCGAGACTCCCAGCCAGGACATCACCGGCTGCCGGGCGGTTGCTCCCTCGCCGGTCCCGCCATCCGGCCTCAAGGTGAGCTTCGACGCGGACGCACATCTCTCCTGGACGCCCCCGCCGCAGGAAGGCATCCTCGGATACAAGGTCTATCGCTCGGAGGATGGCGGCGATTTCGCCGACATATCAGGGCTGATTCTCGACGACCGCTACGCAGATCACTTCGTAGAGGACGGGAAAACGTATCAATACAAGGTGCTTTGCCAGAACGTCTCCGGCGAAGTCAGCGACCTCGCCGCCAGCCCGGCAAGCGACCCCGCAGGGCCCTCAATGCTCAGGAGGCAGTTCGAGGATTACGATTTCGAGGGGGGAAGCTTCCCCGGCGGCGAGTCCCAACGCGGCTACCGAGCCGACTTCCGCTCCGACCTCGACTCCACCGATTTCTTCTATCACAGCACAACTTTTCCCTGGTACGATGAGACCACTCCAAACGCCTACCGCAGCAGCGACATCATGGCCATCCCCGCCTTCAACGCCGAGGAACACTACATCGGCTACACCACGCCCAGCGATTGGTGGCGATACACGCTCGACGTCCCGGAGGATGGCTACGTGAAAATCGGCGTCATCCGCGCAGCTAGCGAGGGCCAGGCAATCATAGCGTTCCTCTGGGACGAATGGGACGAGTCGCAGCTTCGCTGGGTCGAATCGCACAAAGGCTGGTTTTCCTTCGACACGGGAGGGCTTTCCAACTGGCAGGTTCTCCCCATTGATACACCTGCTTTTCATGCATCCGCCGGCGAGCACACCCTCCGCATCGTTCTGTCCAGCGGGAATGCGGATTTCGATTATTTCGGGGTTGGCTTTGAGCAGCCGGAGCCATCGAGGACTCTTCTTTTCAGCGAAGATTTTGAGTCTTTTTCGCCCGACAATTGGACAATCTTCAACGGCTCGGACAACGTGGACGCCGCGTGGCAGCTCTGGTCCACAACCGGCGACCACCTGGGTTACGATTCCCCGGACCTTCCAAGCATGTTCGGCAAGTACATCATCTCCGACGGAGACCTCGCCGGCCCCACGGACCTCGACCTCGACGAGCAGCTCATCAGCCGCGAGATAGACTGCACGGGCTATGTCGGCGTGACCGTCGAGTTCGGAAGCAACATCAAAGTTGATGAGTACGACTTGTACTACGACCAGGTTTACGACCTGGACATCCGCACTTGCGAGGAGGGCTCGGAGTCCTGGTCCGATTGGGTCAACGTTTTCCATCGTGAGCGAGCGGATGGCAACGACCCCTCCCCCCAGTTCGTGGACGTTTCCAACCTGGCCGACCGCAAAAAAATCAAACTCAGGTGGCGATTCTGGAAAACTAATTACGACTATTGGTGGGCGATTGATGATGTCCGCGTTACCGGGGAGCTCCCTGCCGCAGAGGAAGGCAAAATCCTTTCCCTTGGAATCACCGGCGGCAACATTTCTCTGACGTGGGAGCCTTTCGGCACAGGTTACTACCGGGTGCAGTACACGGACGACCTCACTTCCGGCACGTGGTCGGATGCCTCGGGTTATCTCACCGGGACCGATTGGACCGGCGAAATCCCGCCGGGAAGCGAGTTCGGATTCTATCGCGTCATCTCCGCTGAGCCACCGACCGCGGGCAAGATTCTCTCCATCGAAGTCATCGGCGACGCGATTTCTCTGACGTGGGAAACTTTCGGCACGGGTTCGTACCGCGTGCAGTTCACAGAGGACCTTACTTCCGGCACCTGGTCGGATGTCTCGGATTCCGTCAGCGAAACCAGTTGGGCAGGCGCCGTCACTGCGGAAACCAAATTCGGATTCTATCGCGTGATTTCACCGTAAGGGCTTGAACCTGTTTTCTTGGCAAGCGGAGGTCATTTCTGCGCCGCGTGGCGGGAAACTAGCAGTTCAATGTCGCCGAGGATGCCGTAGGGAACGAAATTGTATTGGTCGGTCCAGTTCGCTTCATCCACGAACTGTTCCGGCCCGACCCATGTCAGGTCATCTTTCGCCTTGTGATGGAGCGGCCCCATCGTGTTGCGGAGCGTGCTGACAACCTCCACGGCGATGGAGTTGTGCCCGCCCTTGAGCAGCCGCGTGACGTCAATTCGCCACGGATGCCACGCCGCGATGCCCGCGTCTTCCCCGTTCACAGCGACCCGACACAGGCAGCTTTTCGCTTTCGACACATCGAGGAAGTAGGCTCGGTCGTCCTGCTTTTCCATCTCGACCTCAGCCTCGTAAATCATGTTGCCGCTGTAGAAGGGATAGCCTTGGGTTCCCCAATCGCCGGCATTGAGTGTGCTCGGCTCGCCAATCATCTGAAACCTCTGGTTTTCGTCTTGCCGGACGGCGAAATCGCCAACGAGGTAAATCTCTTCTATTTCCGTATCCCACTGGTAATTGCATCTCAGGCTGATGTTGTTTGCTCCTTCTCTCACTTGCTCGCGGATGTCAATCTTCGAGAATTGCCGGTCCCAGTGCCACTCCTCCGTCGCTGTGTCAACATCTTGCCCGTTGACGCTCAGAGCGAACTTGAAACTTTCCTCGACGACGACGTAGATTCTCTCCGGCTTTTTCTGAACCTCGAACTCGAATTGCAGTTCCACAACATTTTCTCCATCGAGCACGATGTTTTTCTCCTTCAGCGCCCATGGTTGAACGCCATTGTACTTCTCGAGGTCGAAGAATTTCTGAATCTCCCTGCGAGCTTTCCAGACCGGCTGCCATTCGCCGAACGGAGCGTTGTTGATGGAAAGGCGACAGCGGTCGAGCGTAATGGAATTGGGGTGAGTTCTGCGAAATGCCCACGGCCCCTTTATCGCAAGACGTTCCATCTCCTTCAACTTCGGGGATAGCGTTGCACGCGCCGTCTCCTCAATTGTCAGGATGGTTGAGCCCGCTGGCGGAAGATGCAGCCGCGCCGTCGGCGCGGTTTTGCCCGGTGAAACGCTTGCCCGAACCTGACCTACGCTGCCGTCGCTGGCGTCCCATTGGCTCACTTTCCCGTTCGCCGCCAAGCGGACTTCTACCGTGTAGCCCTTGCTGCGGCTGGTGTTGGCGAGGAAGTACAGATGACCGTTCTCTGTGAGGCGATGATGTGAGTAGATGTCCGAGATTTCCTCTTCGTTCTCGTCAACGATGGAAACATCCGGCACAATCAGCTTGTCGAGGAGTTGAGCACATTCCTGCCCCGCCTCCTTGAGGGAAAAGACATTCTCCTGCTCAAGGAGCTTCTTCCATTCGGAGCTCTCTTTCCCGGCCACCATGGTCGGCGTCTCGCCGACGAAAATGATGGGACCGGCGAACTGTCTCAAAAACTCAACGACCGACCGCCCCCAGTTCTTGCTTGGCGGGACGATGACGCATTTGTATTCCATTTTGCCCACGCGCAATGTCTCGCCGGCAACTGCGGCGTGCTTTTCCATGATGAGCTCATCGCCGAGGTCAAAGCCGATGTGCATCCCCAGAAGTGAGGTCAGGAGGCTCACAAATCGCCGGTTGTATTCCTGGACAGCTTCGTCCTTCCCCTTTCGCCAGACGGTCCAAGCCGTGGGGATGGAATGCAGCAGCAAGACCTCCGCCGCGAATTTCCCCGTTGAAATCGCGTAACTGCACCTCGCCAGATAATCGTTCATGTATCGGTAGTATTGCCAGTAGGGCTGGTGACAACTGAGCGTCGGTGGAAAGTCACGCTTCCGCTCACCCTTCATCGAGTATAGGACGAGATGCTGGCACATGAAATTGATGCCGAGCGCAAAATGGAAATCGGCAATCCATTTCTGATCCTCGAAGGTCATGCTGTGCCCGCTGACGCCGTAGATTTCGCAGAGAACCCGTCTTCGGCCGAGCTGGTGCGCCACGCTGGAAACCTGTTTGAGGGTCAGCGGGTTCTCGATGTTTCGGCCGAGGTGGTCAATGCCGGGGTATTGCTGGAACTCGTAATGTGGCATCGCCGCCCCGATATGCCTCATTTGCGAAAGCAGGTCGTCTTCCTGAAGGTAATGCCCTGTCAGCCCCGCGGCGTGCTCTTCGCACCAATCGTAGAGCCTCTTGGAGAATGTCTCGACGAACATCTTTGTGGCAGTTCGCCAGAAGTCGTATCGCGTTTTCGCGGAGTTAGGCAGGTCATAGAACAGCTCCGGCAGGCGTGAGATAAGGTCGTATCCGTTCAGGTTCTCGAAGTACGTGGGGAACCCGTCGGTCCAGGGCATATCGCCGCAGCGGAAGTGAGGTTCGTCGGTGAATATCCCGGGCATGAATTCGCCGAAGTCCTGGCCGAACTCGGCGGCATAGGCGTCGTAAGTGGTTTTGAGAAAGGCTTCCACGGCCAGCGGATTCAGGAGATCGGCGTACGACTCGCCATTGAACCAGTTGGTCTTTGGCGCGAGGACGACCTCGAACGCGATTTTTTCGCGTTGGGCGGTTGCGGAAGTGTCTATCATCCGGTAGGCGCCCGACGCTTCATCCAGGTCGAAAACCGCGAGGTAGCTGCCCTCCGGCGATGGCGAGGGAACGAGAGACAGTCCTCTGCTCCTCAGCTCGTCGTGTCCTTTGGTGACAAGCCCACCGGCGGCGCCGCTGGGCCATTTGTCCTCGTCGTAAAGCCACGATTCCATATCCAGATTCTTGCCTTCTCTGAGGCTGGTGGCAATCCTCTTCATCCATTCCTTGCTCAGATACCGTGTCCGCAAGCCGACGCGGGAGTGCATGAAATATCCGCCGAAGCCTTTCTCCTTGAAATCCCTGACCTGGCGGGCGAGTTCTTCGTCCTTCAGGTCGTCATTCCACGACCAGAAAGGGGATGGGCGAAATTCTTTGGGTGGATTGTCAAAATTAGTCAGCATCGTTTTCCTCCGTGGTGAGATCGTTTCCACTGCGCCTCTGCGTTGAAAAATAGGGGCGTATAGAGCGCATAGGCGCAGATGGAAAAGGGAGAAAATGCATACGCGACGGGAAAAGACCCCTGGATGTCAAAATGGCATTCGGTATCGCCCGCTTTCCCATCTTTGGGGCAATATTGTACCGTAGCTATCGCCTTTTGCCAACGAAATAATCCCTGCGAGCGTAATCCCTCCGTCTCGGGCGGATAGCCGCCCGAGACTGAGGCCATACCTCCTGGGGCCAGATGCCGTTTGACAACTCGAGGATGAGTTCGTATTATGGGGGACGTGAGGCCCGGTGCCTCTCTGTGAAGTGTTAGAAAAACGCGCTCGGTGGTGGAGGAGAACGATGACTAAAATGGTGAGCAGAGTTTGGTTGGCGTTTTTGGCGATTGGGTTGGTCATGAACTGCCCGGCGGGAAATGCCGGGGCTGAGGCTGAGTTTGGATCTTTGTTGCTGGAGTATCCGCAAGGCTCCATCTGGTGGGCAGAAGGGACGTACAAAGTTTTTCGGGAGACGAAGGCGCCCGAGAGAAAAAGCGAGGCGATTACGATCAGCGCTGCCCGGAACGAGTACGAGCCGTTTCAGCTCGTGCTGAGGCCGCAGGTAGATGTCCCCGAGCTCAACTTTGTTGAAGTAACTGATTTCAGGAACGACGCCGGGGATACCATTTCAGGCAAGGGCGTGGAGGTGAACGTCGTCGAGTACGTCAAGGTTGAGAAACCGACCGATAAGCTCGGACACGTCGGCATGTATCCCGACCCGCTTCCTCCTTTCAGGGGCAACCTTGCCTTGAAGACGGGCGAGAACCAGCCGATTTGGTTGACGGTGTACGTCCCACCGCAATCTCCCGCCGGCGTTTATCGCGGGGGGATCCAGCTCACCATAGGCGGCTGGCCCCTGGAGGAGATACCGGTGGTTCTCGAGGTGTACGATTTCACGCTCCCGAGGGAAACGCACACCGAGACCGCTTACGGCGTTTCGCTGAACGCGTCCTATCACGGGCTGAAGAGCCGAGAGGACGAGGAGAAAACGTACGATCTTTACATGCAGAACTGCGCGAAGCACAGAATCTCTCCGTATTCGCCGATGCGATTCCATCCCATCAAGTGCCGGATCGAGGCGGGGGCGGGGGACGTCGAGAAGAGAATAAGGCTCGATTTCGGCGATTTCGACAAGGCGGCCCACAAGTACCTCGACGAGTTCGACTTCACTGCGTTCAATTTCGCCTCGATCGTTTCCGGCGTAAGTCTTTCCCCTCGCTGGAAGACGGACGAGGAGAAGAAGCTAAAGCAAGCGGTCATCAGAAAGGTGTGCGAGCATCTCGCGGAGAAGGGCTGGCTGAAGAAAGCTTACGATTACTGGACAGACGAGCCGGCGCGAGACGCCTACAAGAACGTCCTGGGAGCGATGATGTTTTTGAAGGAAGCGGACCCGCGTCTCCGACGGCTTTTGACCTTTTGCCACGACAAGGCGCCGCTGCCGTTTTTCTACGGTGGGGTAAACCTGTGGGTGCCGGTGCTGAGCCTTTTCAATCCGGAGCGCGCCAAGGAAAGGCAGGCTCTCGGAGAAACGGTCTGGTGGTACGTCTGCTGCGGCCCTCATCATCCGTACCCGAACAATTTCATTGACCACCCCGCGATTAACCACCGGATAAGATTCTGGATGATTCAGAAGTATGGGACAAACGGCAGCCTCTACTGGTCCGTGACGTATTGGCGGCAGAACCCGTGGAAGACGGCGATGTCGTATTCGCCCCAAGGAGGTACGTGGGGGAACGGGGACGGAAGACTCCTGTATCCGCCGACGAAAGACAAGCCGGAAAAGCCGATGGTCTGCGGGCCGGTCAATTCCATCAGGTTCGAGATGCTGAGAGAGGGGCTGGAGGACAGAGAGTACTTCTGGATTTTGTCGCAGGTGATAGCGCGACTGAAAAACAAGGGCGACTCGTCCCTCGCGGAGCTCATCGCCCGGGGCGAAAGGACGATGGGCGTCGTTGACAAGCTCGTGAGAAGCCTCACGGATTACGAGAAGGACCCGAAAAAGCTCTACGAGGCGAGAGAAAACCTCGCTCGAACAATCGCGCAGTTCGAGAAGAAGCTTTAACGGGACGGACTTTGAGCCGGGCAGCCGTAGCACATGCTTTGAAGACAGCGAAAAAAAAGGTTGTTTTGTCTTGACGAAGGCTATATATTCTAAGCGCGAACTGCGTTTCTCGAAGCAGCCGGTAAGGATTTCGCCGCTTTTTTTCCTGATAAAAAAAGCTTGCATTGGGATAAGGCGGGTGTTATATTGTCGCCGAAATCCGGGAAACCGGAGAAGTTTCAGGCTGCCCGGGTAGGCAGCGTTAGAAGTTTTTTGTTAACGGAGGGGTTGCAACAGCGCCCCCCCTAATAAGTGTTTAGGTTGGGCGAAAGGAGGTGACTTAGAATGAAGAAGTGGATGGCATTAGTCCTGTTGGGAGCCTTCATGGCAGCGGTAGTGGTCGGTTGCGGAAAGAAGGAACCGGAAGAAGAGACGACTACGACTGAGGAGAAGACAACGGAGTAGTAGCCCCTGTAGTAACCTGGGTTGAGTAAATAAGATTTCCTGACACGGGCTAAACGATAGAAGGCAAAGGAAGGGGGAAAACCCTTTTCTCGCAAGAGAAGGCCCTGAAGAAGGGCCTTCTCTCTGCGCCGGGTCTCTGCTCTCGGGAGGCGAAGCGGCGTTCAATGGCCCGTCGGGACGGGCATTTCCGGATAGCCCTTCAGGTAAAAAACGACCCAGAACTGATTATCGTTCTCCCTCCGCCGAAAGGAGAATACTGACCGCCAATCCTGAAAGTCGCGGGAAACGGCGACCTCAATTTCCTCGAGGTCATGGCGGTTGAGCTCATATCTTTCGTAAACTTTGACCCGCCAATCTTCATTGATTCGGTAGTAAAGCTCGGAGGCGAGCAAGTCGCTTCTATCGGCGAGGCGCCTGTGTTCGACGTTTGCGGCCCATTTGTCCCTGTTGTAAACGGTGAAGCGGGTGTTGAGTTCCTCGATTTTTCCGTCATACGTGTCCCATCTGGCGTCGGACTCCAACTTGAGGTGCTCCGAAGGCCAGATTTCAAGCTCCAAGAAAACATCGGAGAAACTGTTCCCCTCCAGGTTACCCGTGGGGAAATAGTAAGTGTAAGCCTCGAGGTCAATGAGGTCCCACGTTCGTTTTTTCCCCTTTGTCTGCAACTTATTTCTGACGCCGAGTCTTACTCGGTTCAGGTAGTCCACGGTGTCCACCTTGTCGAACCGGAAGACCTCCTCACGGTCAACGTTGGGGTCGGGAGCGTAAGCGTAGGTGACCGACGGCTCGACGACATGCCGCAGGGCGTTGATACCGAGCTTCGGCTTTTGAACATTCCACGTGCGGAAGATCTTGGTGAACAGCTCGAGTTCCGTCCCGGCTGTCTTGCGGAAAAGGTTGTCTCCCTCGACTCCCTCGCTGAAGTAGGTCCCGCGGAGCCAGATGCGGGGGACCATCACCAGCCAGCCGAAATACTTTCTCGGGAACGAAACGCCATGGTACGTGTCGAAGCGCAGGCTGTCGTATGACGGTTCGGAATCGTCCGCGAACTCCCGTCGCAGGTTAATGAAACTGTTGACGCCCCGGTAGTAGAAAGGCGTGCCCGCGATTCGCTGGCTGCGAATGTACATGGAAAGCTCCGGGAGACGCTCCGTGACGTTGAAGAATTCGTTGAGCTGCTTGCGGGCGAAGAGATTGAGGGTGTAGCGAGGGTTGTACTTCGTGATATTGATGAAGCTCTGGGGCTGGGACTCCTCCTCATACTTGTCCCGAAACAAATCCTCGAGGAAGTCAGCGTCGCTGAGTTTATTGATCTCAACGGTGGCGGAAATGTTGCGGCCGAGGTCCTGGGTTTGCGAGTAATGGATTCTATACCGCTGGTCGTGCTCAATCTTTCCGTTGGGGAACTGGCGTTTTTCATCGTTAGCGTAGTGTGTCTCGAGAAGGCCCTTGCCGCCCGTGGTTGAAAATGCAGCATCCACTCCCGTGGTAAAACCGTTTTTCTGGCGATAGCCGAGATGAAAGCTGGTTTTGATCCCTTTGATGACCGTGTTATAGGCGGTGAGAAGATAGCCGCCCCAATCGGAATTGTGACCCGGGGAAATGGTGAAGGGAAGCCGCGTATCGTTGAGGCGAAGCGTGTACCGAGGGACATACAGAACCGGGACTTTCCCAACGTAGAACACCGCGCCCTTCGCCACGATTTTCTCGCGGCGGTATAGGAGAATTTCCCTTGCCTGGATTCTCCAACGCGGCCGCAGGTATTCGGAGGTCGTCACATAGCCGTTCTCGACCTTGTAAAGCTTTTCTGAAAGGCGGGTAATCTTCTCGCCCCAACCATACCAGGGATACATCGCGCTGGCGGCAAAGCGGACAGTGCCCCGGCCCGTGTTCACGTTATGCTCCATTTCCTCCCCACTTATGAATTGCTTGCCTTTGCGGAAGACAACTTTCCCCTCCGCCCGGACGATACCCGTTTTTTTCCAATAGGTGACCTTGTCGGCGGCCAGGGAGGTTTCGCCGTAGGTCATCTTGACGTCGCCCTCGTAAGAGACAACGTTCCACCCCTCCTTGAGCGTGAGCCGCTGGGAAGTAAACACGGGAAAACTTTCCTTTTGCGGCTCTTCGCCCTCGGAAAGGTGAAGGTAAAAAAACGCCGAGAGGACGAGGAAAAAGTAGCGAAGAGTTTTCGTGCTATTGCTCATTCGCGATGTCGTTTTTCAAATGCTGAATGGTTCTGGAAAGGATTTCCTCAATTCCATATCTGGGGGTGAAACCGACCGCTGCCTTTAGCCTGGAGATGTCGGGAACCCTGTATCGCATATCCTCGAACCCTTCGTCGTACGCTTGCTCGTAAGGGATAAACTGAATGCGCGAACGGCTTCCCGTCATGCGTTTGACCTTCTCGGCGAGTTGAAGGATGGTTATCTTTTCGCCGGAACCGATGTTGAAGACCTGTCCCGCGCACCACGGTTCCTCCACCAGGCGGATTGCCGCTTCAACGGCGTCCTCAACGTCCATAAAACTCCTGGTCTGCTGGCCGTCGGAATAAACAGTTATCGGCTCACCTTTCAAGGCTGCCGTTACGAACCGAGGGACGACCATGCCGTAGCGCCCGACCTGCCGCGGACCGCACACGTTGAACAATCGCCCGATTATCACCGGCAATCCTCTCTCGCGAAAATAGGCGAACGCGAGCAGCTCGTCGAGAGCCTTGCTTGTGGAATAACCCCACCGGCTGATTGTCGTTGAGCCGAGAATCCTGTCGTCCTCCTCGCTGAACCTTTCCTTTTCGCTTTTCCCATATATCTCGGACGAGGACGCGACAAAGGTCTTTTTGCCCTGCTCCGCGGCACACGCCAGAACGTTCTCGGCGCCCCGGGTGTTGACGAGGAGGGAGTGAAGAGGGTGTTGGACAATCAATTTCACGCCGACCGCTGCCGCGAGGTGGAATATCCTGTCGCTTTCGGCGACGCATTCCCCGACCAACTCGCCGTCCGTCACGCTCCCCTCGAGGAATCGGAATCTCGGATGCTCTCTGATGCCCGACAGGTTTTTCAGGCGGCCGGTCGAAAGGTCGTCAATAACTGTGACGGAATCACCCTTCGCAATGAGCCGCTCACAGAGATGCGACCCTATAAACCCCGCGCCTCCTGTGACAAGAGAATTCATGCGAAAATGTCCTTTTTGCTCACATGCCCCTCTCAGTGGATGTCGCCGCGTCTCTGCGGCAAGCCCTGACGCCTCGTTTTCAACCTCTCCCGCTCCACGTTGATGCCGTGCATCTGTGCAGTCCGTCGCTCTATCGTACAACGGAAAACGCCACGGTTTCCTTTTCGCCTCTCCTCGCCGGACGCCGGACTTAGTGCTCTGATTCATAAACACTGGGACGTATTCGTTTTTTGACGGGATAACAGGATGAACTGGATTCTCGGAATCCCGTTTATCCCTGCGAAAGGTTTTTGACCTTTCGCTTTACGTCAACTTTCCGTTCTCCGAAATTCAAGACAAGGCCTACCCCGCGTTTCCCGGGGTGGCGACGAGATAATTGACAAAGTATATCTCATGAGCACTGACCAGGGGCCTCCCGGACCTCAGTTCCACAACGACGGTGTCTCCTTCGACCCCGCCGGGGCGGGGGAGTGCGAACTCTGCGACAACTTGTCAGCCAATTGCTTGTTCTTCCTCGTTTTTCAGGGTGCCCCACGCGGGTTCCGATTTACTGGATACCTCACATTCCTCGAACGATCCGCTCTATCCTGTTATCCTGTCGAAGGATTCCCTTCACCCCGCACTATACGCTACGGTACTTGCGAACGCCTGTACTTAGCCACCGGCTTTAGTCGGTGGTGTCGGATATTGGATTGTTCTCGTGACAGCCGGCTTCAGCCGGGCTTCTCGACCAGAGGATTCATCCGAACCGTGCCACGGAAATACGGCCAAACCCCTCTCAGTCGCCTTTTCACGCCCCGGCGCGACGCCTCGAACGGAATACCTGAACTGGCGCCATGCTTACGGTTTCGGCTCGATTTTCTCTATCCCCGGCATGTACTTCCGCAAGGCGTCAGGGAGAACGATGCTGCCGTCCGCTTGCTGGTACGTCTCGAGAATAGCTACCAGCAGGCGGGAGGTCGCCAGCCCGGAGCCGTTGAGCGTGTGCACGTACCGGTTTTTGCCGCCGTCTTTCGGGCGATAGCGGATGTTGCCTCGGACCGCCTGGAACGACTTGCAGTTGCTGCAAGAGGAGACCTCGTAATACGCCTTTTGGGCGGGCAGCCAGACTTCCACGTCGCACGTCTTCGCCGACTGCAGCGCCATGTCGCCGGTGGGGAGCAACCGTGTGCGGTAATGGAGTCCGAGGCGTTCGACGATTTGCTCCGCATCTCTCACCAGGGAATCGAGCTCCTGACCGGAAGTTTCCGGAGTGGTTATCTTGTACATTTCGATCTTGTTGAACTGATGAACGCGGATAAGCCCTCGTTCGTCCGCGCCGTAGGTGCCAGCCTCCCGACGAAAACACGCCGTATATGAGGCGTATCTCACAGGCAAGTCATTCTCCTGAAGGATTTCATCCCGGTGCAGACTGGTGAGGGGAACCTCGGAGGTGGGGATGAGATATAGGTCATCCTCCGGCAGCTTGTAAAGCTCCTGCTCGAATTTCGGGAGGTTGCCGGACGTGAACATCGTCTGCGGATTGACGAGATAGGGCGGCAAAACAAACGTATAGCCGTTCTCCTTAGTCTGCACGTCCACCATGAAGCACAACAGCGCCCACTCGAGGACCGCGCCCATCCCGACGTACATGGGGAACTGCGCTTGAGCGAGCTTGGCGGCGCGAGGGAAATCGAGCAACCCCGTCGCTGCGGAGAGCTGAACGTGGTTCCTCGCCTCAAAAGGAAACTCCGGCTTCTCACCCCACTCGCGGAGGACAATTGCGTCATCTTTGGACTCGCCGATCGGAACCGAATCGTCAGGGATGTTCGGCAATTGGCACATCTCGTTGCGAATCTGCTCGGCAACCTGCCTGATCTCGGAATCGAGCCGCTTGACTTCGTCGGAGACATTTTTCATCTCAGCTATCTGCGGCGAGGCATCCTTACCTTCTCTCTTGAGGTGACCGATCACATCGGAGGTTTCGTTACGTTTGTTCTTGAGCTCTTGCGATTCAAAGATGATCTCTCGGTGGCGAGAGTCGAGGTCGAGTATGGGGCGAAGCGAGATAGAGGGCTCCCGCCTCTTGAGTTTTCGCTCGACTTCCTCCGGTTGGCTCCGGATAACTCTTATGTCCAGCACGCCTACGCCTCCCAACAACAGTGGTTTCGATGAGGAATTGAGTCTGCCCGAGTAAAAATTATAGTAGCAAAGCCCGAAATTGTGGTAAAGGATAAATGACAGAAAAGGGTAATCTGTCACTCTCGGGTGGATAGCGGGCCGAGGCGGAGGAGGGAAGAAGGGAAGAGCAGATTAACGCAATGGCGCAAAGTCGCAGAGAATAAGGTGAGAAGGACGCCGTTGTGGTGTGGGCCGTCGTCTCACGTGCCTCTCGTCCTTGATTGTCAGGTGCAGCTCAGTGTTGCCTTCTATGTAACGCTGGCGTCTCGCCGGCAGTCCCGAGGGCGTCTCGCCCTCGGCGGGGGCAGGATGCCACCGGTACAAGGGCCCCTCTGATTCCTATGCGCTCGCACCCTCAGCCGCCCGTAACTGAGGCATTACAGAAAAGGGTAACGTTTCAGTCTCAGGGCGGCATGAGCCCACCGCAGAGGGCGCCCATAGCCGCTCTGCGGTTTTCCAATACGATTCTGCGGACGCCGCTCCCGAGGACAAAAAGCTGCTTTCCTGTCGCCGGGCTCCCGATGAAAGAGCCAATCTCTTGAATCGGTTCGCTTGTTATACTGATACACCGAACCGGGCAAACGAAAACAACATAAAACGGGACAAAGGAAAATGCGGAGAATAATCGCACTGGTAGTCAGCGTCTGGGTCATGTGCATTTTGTCGGGATGCTTTCTTGTGCCCGTGGCGCTCGTCGGAGGAGGCGTGGTAGGGGGGATGGCGATCGGCGAGGACACCGTCCAAACGGAATTCGACCGGAGCTACGACGAGGTTTGGAATGCTTCCGTGAAGGTTGCCGACAAAGCCGGAGCCATCGAGACCAAGGACAAGGAAGCGGGCACAATTCGCGCCTTCGTTCCGAAATCGAAGGTCACAATCACCGTCGAACGCCTGACGGCATCCACCGTCAGGATTCAGGTCAAAGCCCGCAAATCGGCGGGCGTTCTGCCGGACATAAACATGTCGCATCGAATCGCCTACCGAATCGCCCAGGCGCTCAAGGAAACTGCTGTCCCGGAAACTCCGAAGGCTCTCAAATAGCAAACGGGCAAATTCGCAACGCCCCAGTTACTGGTGGGAAGAGTGTGGCTGCCGTTACGTGGCATGCCATGGCACCCTGGCTTATGGCTCCCCCGCGGGGCGCATGAGGCCTACCTTTATTGAATCACTGGCTCCATCCCACAACCGGAAGTGCTGCTTTGCCGGGCTTTAGCCCCGCCAAGGCGGGGCTAAAGCCGGGCTTCTCGGTCAGAGGATTCATCCGAATTCAGCCATACGAATACAGCCACACCTTTCTACATTGGCGGCTTGCCTCGCCGAGCGGGGTCTGCGATAATTCCATACGTGTCCGGACGGCGGTCGGCGAGCACCCACGCGAGGAAATCGTCGTCCGGGCCGGCCGTGAACGAAGGCGCGATTCTTTTCCGGTCAAGATTCACCTCGGCGATAGCGATTCCCTCCTCGAACCCGGCATTCGACAGGTGATTGCCGTAGGGGTCAATGACGCCTGAGCGTGCCATATTCATCCCCGGCCGCCAAAACTTCCCCGGAGGCGGGGCAAGCCCGACGTGCACCAGATAAACACCGTTGTCAATCGCGCGGCTCCTGATAACCGTGTAGGATAACTCATCTCCCCATCCGCTCCACATCGTCGGCCAGAAGACGACCTCCGCTCCGCTGAGCATGAGGCATCGCACGGACTCCGGAAAGCTCATGTCGTGGCAGATGATGACACCGACCTTTCCGAATGGGAACTCGAAGACCGGGAAAGAGTTTCCGGGGACGGCGCCGGATTGGCGTTCCCCCCACGTCAGATGAACCTTACAGTAAACCCCGACCACGGCCCCGGAATCATCGAAGAGGACCGCCACGTTACGGAGCCCTCCTTCGTGATAGCCCTTCATAGGTAGGATCAGATGGATGCCGTGGCGGCGGGCGAGAGCCGCAGCCCATTTCGCGGTCGGTCCCTGCGTGGCATCCTCCCAGACACCGTGGTCGTCATGTGCGGCTCGAATCCCCTGCGTGGCCGCGACTTCGCAGAAACAGGCGATGTCCGCTCCTTTCCGAGCTGCTTCCCCAATCGAGCGCTCGATGTTCCGGCGATGGAACGCTTTGATCTCGTCGGGCTTTTTGCCTTCGACGTGATTGCGAAGTTGGACCGCGGCGATACGGACGACGCGAGAAGTTCTGCGTTTCCTGCTCGCGGACCCCTTCCGTGGAACCTCGGCAGCCTTCCCCGATGCGGCATCATTCACGCCCATCATTCCCAATCCCGCCGTCCCTGCCATCCCGAGAAAACAGCGACGCGAGCAGTGCGATTTAGCATGTAAATCTCTTCCCAGTCGGCTCATGCCTGTCCCTCCTTTTTGCTATCTGTCCCCATTCATCAATTCGGCGACATATTCTTTTTTTCACGTCATAACCGGATATGCGGGATTATAGTAAGCGCAGAAAGGCTCTAATAAGACATATTTCTTCTCCGACAAGATAGCACCATAGCCCTGAGCGTGTAAATCCCGTCCATCGTGTGGGCGTGGTGGCGTTTCTGTGGCGTGCTCCGACGCCTGGTTTTGAACGTGTCCCGCTTCACGCTGACGAGGTGGATATGTCCAGTCTTTCGCTCTATCGCACAACGGAGAAGGCCACGCTTTCCTTTCCGTCTGCCTTCAGCGGGCACCGACCTCAGTACATGGATCCGCAAATACGGTGGCGTATAATGGTGTCGTGAAAGGAGCTATTTTGACGGGATAATCACGCCATCGGCGTGAACGGGATTGTTCCGGAGACGCAAAGCATCCAGGAAATCGGGAGCCGGCGGGCCGCTGGGTGAAGGAGCACGAACCGCAAGGAATCGCCGGAGAAGTGGTTCGAGACCTTCCTGGTCAGTCATGGCTGGGTCGAAAGAGATATGGTCATCGTCGAGCAGAGGTGTGTGACGGAGGCTGTTGTGGCGGCTCAGGAGACGCAACTCGTTAACAAGCTCGTTGCCGCCGGTAAGCAAGTACGTGAGAAGTTGAGGTAAAGCGAAAAGCCAAGAACCTTTAGCTAAGGATAGACAGGATTCCAAGAATCATGTCCATCTTGTTATCCTGTTAGAGCAAATACGTCACCGAACTTATAAGTCGGAGCACTTAGCCACCGGCTTTAGTCGGTGGTATCGGATTCGCGATTCCTCCCGCGGGAGCCGGCTTCAGCCGGGCTTCTCGATCAAAGGATTCATCCAAATTTCGCCACGGAGACGCCACCCCGGCCCCCGGACCGGAAGTACTTGACGACGCCACAGCCGAATGCAACAATCAAAAGAGCCGCCAGGAGGCGAGGGAGCAACTTGGCGAAACAGATTCGCTCGCAAATACCGTCACCTACAGCGCCCCGTGAAAGGAGGTTCTCTGACAAGATAGGAAGATTCAAGCAATCCCATCTATCGTGTTATGGTGTCAGAAGAATACGTTGCTAAATCTATGAATCACACCACCAAGCGCCTCATCGAGGAGTTGCACCAAAAGAAATGCGATACTGTTTTTCCACAATCGCCGCCTTTGCGTTGATGTCGTCGCTCGCCTGGGGGCAGGCCCAAACGGTTGTGCGCTCCCCCGCAGACAAGCAGTACCTTTTCGCCCAGGGACTGTACCAACAGGGCTTCTTCGACCTTGCGGCGGGGCAGTTCGCGAAGTTCGCCGAGCAGTTCCCCGAAGACGCCCGGCGGGAAGCTGCCGTTTTCTACACGGCACAATCGCTTTTCCAGTCGGGGAAAGAGCAAAGGGCGGCGGCTCTCGCTGCCCTTCAGAAATATCAAGTGGAATATTCCGAGTCGCAGTCGCAGTTTTACGATACTTCCTTTTATCTCCTCGGCGAAATCCACTTTCAGAAGGCGGAGGAGGCTATCTCGGCTGGGACCCCAACCGGCGAAGAAGCCCTTTCGGCGGAAGCCCGGAAAGCTTACGGCGAGGCGTTAACCGCTTATTTACGGTGTGCGGAGTTGTGCACTCGGCAGAGCCCCGCCAAAGGCGGGGTGGCCACGGCTCTTTCGCGGGCGGCGTATTGCGCGAGCAGGCTGGGAAAGTGGGAACAAGCCGCCGGGGCCTATCAGTCGCTGGCGGACCGGTATCAGTCCGTCCGGGCTCAGTTCATGGTCGGCGAGACGCTTTACCGTGTGGGGCAAACAAACGCTGAGAAGCTTTCCGATGCAATCAGGGCATACAGGCGAGTCGCCTTCTTCGGGGACAATGCGCTTGAGGACGACGCGGCAATCGGCTTGGCTTGGTGTCTGTACAAACAAGGGAATCTGAACGAATGTCGGAATTATCTGGGAAAACAAATCGGCGAGGGACTTTTCGCACGGCTTGACCGCGACTTCATGCAGAAAGCGTCGAAGCTGCCGGAGGCGTATTACCTGCTCGGGCTTTGCAGTTCCGAACTGGGTGACACTGCGGGGGCGATAAAATGGTTCAGGCTTCTCAGCAAACATCCCGAATGTCGGTTTCGAGGGGATGGGCTGGCGAGGCTCGGAAAACTTTTGGGGCCAAACGTTGACCGCTCAACGGGCGAGGGGGCGGAAATCTCCCACGCCACGGGGCGGAGTTTCATGGAAGCGGGAGAGTTCTCGGAGGCGGCTGCGGAATTCGAGCGGTTGTACAAAAGCTATCCAAAAATGGCAACTGCTTCGTTCAGGGATCAGGTCCTCTATGACTGGGCAGCGTGCTATGAACGGCTCGGATATTATCGGGAGGCGCTGGCAATCCTGGGGTATCTGAGCCGGCGGTCGTCTCAAATGCGGATGCGTGCGGAAGCCGCATGGGCCGAGGCGGCATGTTATCGTGAACTGGCGGGGGAGGCGAACGACCCGGTAGCGAAAAACTCCAGAGAACTCGAGGCGATTGCGGCTTTGAAAAGGTACGCCGACAACACCGTCACCTCCCAGGCAGAGGAAGCCCTGGCTAAAGTCGGTGAATCCTATCGCAGCCGGAAGATGTATGCCAGAGCGATTGCCGTGTACGAGGAACTTCTTTTGCGGTTTCCTCAATCCTCACTTCGGCCGGAGATTCTGCTTCCGCTGGGGCGGTGTTACGTGGAGACGAAAGACCATAGGAAGGCCGCCTCCTTGTTCGAACAATGCCGAAGGGACTATCCATCGAGTGTTGAGGCGGTGTTTGCCACGGAGGAAATGGCGGTGCTGAGCGCGAAGATGTCCGAATACCAGGGCGCATTGGTCGAGTATTCCAGATTGCAGCCGGAGAGCTTCCCCGGGCTTTCTAAAGAAGCGATGGAAGCCAGTAAGGGTGTGTTCGAGAATGCCGCCTATTCGCGGGGGCTCCTCAGGGAGAAGGTGGGCGATGTTCCGGGGGCGATCTCGGAACTGGAGCTCTTCATCTTGCAGTACCCCTCCAGCAACAAGGTTGAGGCAGCAAGGCTTCGCCTGGCGAGGCTCCATTTCGAGCAAGGGGAGTATGAGAAGAGCATACAGATCCTCAGAGGCTATTCCGATGAGCCTGAGAAATGCCCTGACCTGGAAACGGCACTGGTGACTCTGGTGCGGAGCTATCTCAAGCTCGGTCGCCCCGACGACGCAATGGCTCGCGTCACACAAGCTTTCGCGTCCCCGGCAGGGGCAGAGCTACCGCCCGCCGCATTCGCGCAGGTGTCGAGGATTATGGAAAAGGAAGGACAGACGGCGGGAGCGAGGCTGCCGTACTCGCTCCTCATTGAGCGACAGCAGAAGCTTCACGACGCGATGACGGCGGCGGCATCCAACGCGACGGAGATGATAGGGAAAAAAGAGTACGCCAAGGCGGTGCACTATTGTTCCGACATCATCGCGATTCACGCTCCGGGGAAGGCGCCGGAAGCGACAGGCGAAGTCGTCAGCCTGCCCAAGCCAACACGGGAAACGGCGGTGGCTTGTCTTCGACGCCTCGAGGAGATAAGAGCGGAAGCCAGAAGGATTCTCAGAACGGCTTTCTGGGAACTGGGGAAGCTGAATCTTCGTCTCGGGGAACCAGCCGCTGCCGCGCAAGCCTTCGAGTCGCTTGCGGCGATTAAGCCGCCTACAAAACAACATTTCGACGTGCTGTTCGAGGCGGGCTCGGCGTGGAAAAAAGCAGGGGAGCTCCAAAAAGCGCTGGGAGATTTCGAGGAGATCGTGAGGTTCTCGTCGAAACCAGCGGACAGCCTCCGCGCACAACTTGCCATCGGAAACCTGTGGCTTGAATCGGGGAATGCGAGGAGGTCGCTGGGAACCTACCTCAGAATCATCAATTTCTACGACGCGGAGGACCCGCTTGTGCGTCCGTGGGCCGCTCGGGCGCTTTTGCAGAGCGGCATTGCCTTTGATAAACTGAGCAGGACGGACGATGCCCGGCGGCAGTTTGAAATCCTTGTCCGCGATTTCGGCGGCGAGGTAGCCTTCACCTTGCTCGTGGAAGAAGCGAAACGGCGACTGGGGCAATTGAAGGGCGGGACGAAGACCGATTCGGTGTCTTCCTCATGAAACCGTACCGTACGGGCCGCAGCGACGTACAGGTTGTACCCCCGGCATCTTGTGCCGGCTGTCTCGCGGAGACTTGTCCAGGTGGCATGGGCATCTTGCCCATTATCTTTCACGGGCGAGACGCTCCTACCACGAGCGAGCGACAGCGGGGGATTCTCCCCCCGGCCCGGAAATGCACAGACACCCATCTACGACCCAGGGCGGCGTCTTTCCTTGACGCGGGCTTTTCTCCCCACCTTCTCACGAAGGTAGTAGAGCTTTGCCCTCCGGGCCCTGCCGTATCTCTCGACAGTAATCTTGTCCACGGAGGGGGAGTGGATGGGGAAAACCTTCTCAACGCCCTCGCCCGTAACGACTTTGCGGAGTGTGATTCTCTCCGAAAGACCGGCGCCCTTCCTCGCGATGAGGACGCCGGTGAATGACTGCGTTCTGCTGCGCTCTCCCTCGACAACCTTAGTCTGGACCTTGAGAGTGTCTCCGACTGAGAAGGAAGGTATCTTCTCCTTCATCTGTTCTTTTTCTAACAATCTACGCTGGTGCATCCTTTTCTCCTTGCAGCAAGTCAGGCCGGACCTTTTTCGTCCGCTCCAGAGCCATCTGTTTTCTCCACTTGCGAATTTCCTGATGATTCCCAGACAGAAGAACCTCGGGGACCTTCATTCCCCTGAACTCCGCCGGCCGGGTGTAGTGGGGATAATCCAAAAGCCCGTTGGCGAAGGACTCTTCTTCAGCCGACTGGGAATCTCCCAGCACGCCGGGAATCAATCTGACAACACAATCCACGACGACCATCGCGGGGACTTCCCCGCTGCTCAGCACGTAGTCGCCGATGGAAATCTCTTCGCCGACCAGAGCAGTTCGGATTCTCTCGTCAATTTCCTCGTAATGACCGCACAGGAGCACCAACCTCTCGCGGCGGGAAAGCTTCTGCGCTTTCTTCTGAGTGAACGGCTCGCCTTGAGGCGTCATGTAGATGAGAGGGCAATCCTCCGCCCCGATTTTCTCGACGCACTCAAAGACAGGCTCCGGCTTGAAAACCATGCCGGGGCCCCCGCCGAAAGGGCGGTCATCCACTTTGCGATGTCGGTCGTGAGTATAGTCTCTTATGTCGTGAATGTAAATCTCAATGAGACGTTTTTCCTTAGCTCTGTTGACGATGCTTTCGTCAAAGGGCCCGCGAAACATCTCCGGGAAAAGGGTCAAGATGTCAATCCGCATGATTCTGTGCCCTCAGCACGCCTCACGGACCACCATAAATGCTCTGGTTGATGAATTGGGAGACGTATTTTTGCGACGGGATAACAGGATGCCGGGGATTGCGGATTGCGGATTGCGGATTTCGGATTCCGCATTCGGCAATCTGCAATGGACAAGGTGCATCTCACGAGGAACAACATCCTGCCTGACGGATCATCAGCTCCATGATGACCGTACCTCCTTCGACCCCGGGCACGGCGGGGGGGAAACTCTGCGACAACCTGCGTGCCAGTTCCTTGTTCTTCCTGGTTTTTGAGCCCGCAGCACGGGGCGTTGCCTTGCAATTTATGGGATTCCTCCCATTCCTTGGACCATCCCCGGCCGAAGGCGGGGTTATCCTGTCGGGGATCTCTTTCCCCACAGCACTATACCACTGTACGTTACGGTCTTTGCGAACGCATGTGCTTAGCGGGCAGATTGTACTGCACTCATGTGAAAAAGTCTCTGCACAATATTTCCCGGATGTAATGCCTCAGCTACGGGGAGTGCTGGTCTAACCCCAGAGTGCGCCCAGACTGCCCCGAAGGCCGGCGTCTTGCGCCGCATTTCGCGCGGTCAGGGGCATTGTGCTCTGGCCGAGGGCGAGACGCCCTCGGGACTGCCGGCGAGACGCCAGCGTTACATAAAACCAAGCACTGAACTCCGCCTGGCAATCGAGTACGAGACGCCAGCGTTACAATAAACAGCGCAAAGAATCCTTTTTGCCAAGCCGCTGTGATAGAGCTCAAGCTGGCCATGCCACGACAGGGGAGGACGGAGTCATTGTGGTCTTCGTTTCTGCGCCTGTGGGCCTTTGCGTTGTCCTCGCCCTGCCTTCTTGGCCCCGCCGGCCTTGGCGGGGTATCCGCCGGAAACTGGCCGAGGACGAGACGCCCTCGGGACTGCCGGCGAGACGCCAGCGTTACAATAAACAGCGCAAGGAATCCTTACAGCGGCCGTGTATGGCGCTTTTATGCACAAATAAAGCCTTTTTTTCGAGCGCAAGTCGCTGCGAGAGAGCCGGAAGCGCTATGGGTCTTTAATCCCCAAAACGGCTTGAAATTCCAGTATTTTCCAGTAGTTTCTCGACGAGAGGGGGTACTGGAATGCCCCTGGGATTGCAGCGCTTGGTCCAGGATGTCAAAGAGCGAACGTTAGTGCTCCGGTTCATAAGTTCGGTGACGTATCCTTTTTTAACGGGATAACAGGATGCCTGGGATTTCGGATTCCGCAATCCGCAATCTGCAATACGCAATGGACGGGTTGCATGCAGCGTTTGTCAGCCCCAGCTCGGTCCCTGACTTTACATCCGCTTTCTTCTTAGCGAGCTTTGCGTCTCTGCGAGAAGCCTCCCGTTTTCCATTTTCTCTCGCCAAGACGCCAAGAGCGCCAAGGTCTTCAAGCCCGCCGGCCTGTGACTTACTGGATGGTTCACGTCTCTGGAACAATCCCGTTCACGCCGATGGCGTGATTATCCCGTCAAAATAGCTCCTTTCACGACACCATTCATACTTCACCCGATTTGCGAATCCATGTACGTAGCGGCAGAGAACGCAGGGACTGCGGAGGCATGGTTGGTTCGTTGCGAGGGGTGTATCCGGCCTCGCATTGCTCTCTATTCTGGCATGATTATGGCATATTGGCTGCCATTTGTCAATAAGAAAGGGGATTCGGGGGCGGCTGTGTTCGCATGGCATATTTCGGATGAAGTCTGTGGTCGAGAAGCCCGGCTGAAGCGGGCTGTCAGGAAAGGGAAGAGAGGAGTAACGCAAAGGCGCAGGGGCGCAGAGAGAAGAATGAGAGGGAGGGCTGTTCTTTTGGACTTGAAGGGCACAGCCCGACCTGGCGTCCCGCGTCCCGGGGGATGTTGATGCTTTCGCAAGTCTCTTGCCCCAATGTCCCCCTGTCCCACCCGTAGGTGAGGCATCACCACGTGTGGATACAAAATGGGAGCAAGAATTATGGGAAGGACGTGTGGAACTAAGTAACGTTGTCACAAGGGGAAAGAATGGGGTGAGTGATGGGATTCGAACCCACGACAACTGGAGCCACAGTCCAGCGCTCTAACCAACTGAGCTACACTCACCGCAATATCTAAGTATTTGCAAGAGCGGATATTAAGCCAATAAGTCGTTCTTGCTTCTGCTGCCAATCCCCACTCTTGTGACGCATTGTGACAATATTTCTTGACATTCCATTGTGTCCTGAGGTATCAACCATTTGTTAGTTTAACACGCGCTCCACCATTTCAGCAAGGACTTTGTCATGGGCTCTTTTGTTCGCAAGCGAGGCGAAGCATATTGGACTGACTTCACGGTACGGCGACGACGTACCCGCGTGCGCATCGGCAAAGTGACCAAGGGCTATGCCGAAAGGTTCGCGACTGAACTCCGGGCGAAGATGCTTCTCGGTTACTCACTCCCAGGCGCAGGAAGTTCATCGGCGATTAGCTTCTCCGAGCTGATGGGGAAGACTCTTCAAGTATCGCGCAGCAACAATGCTCCTCGAACCGTTGAAAGAGAAGAGCTTGCCCTTCAGACCTTCATCAATAAAACAGGTATCAAAAAGGTCTCGGAAATCACACCCCTTCTGATTGAAGACTACAAAACACACAGGCTAAAGGAGGTTTCTCCTCGCACTGTCAACATTGAGGTCGGCGCCGTCAAAACCATGCTGAATCGGGCAGTGCAGCTGGGTCTCATTCCAAGAAATCCTGTTGCCGCGGTGAAGAAGATCAAGGGGCCGTCCTGGAAGCCGATCCAGCTTTTGACGAAAGAGCAAGTCTCAGCATTGCTGGAGAGTTCTTCTACCACTTACCGACCGATCTTTTATACGTACCTCAATACGGGCATGCGTCGGGACGAATTGGTCAACCTGGAGTGGTCGGACATAGATTGGCAAAACAAACAGATCCGGATTATCAACAAGGAGAAAAAGCGATACCATCCCAAAGGGCAGAAGGAGCGGTTCATTCCCATCAAGAACGACTTGATTGGGATACTGACGAAGCAGAAGAAGAAAGGGAATGGTTCGTACGTTTTCGGCACGAAGGATGGAAGACCCCGGCACAATAACATGCTGAAGGAACTGAAGAGAGCAGCGAAGAGGGCGGGCATCGAACACATCACCATCCACATGCTCCGCCATACCTTCGCTTCCCATCTTGTGATGGCGGGAGTAGACCTTCCAACTGTTCAAAAGCTCCTCGGACATTCAAGCATTACCACCACTATGATCTATGCCCACCTCGCCCCCGACCATCTGAGGAGCGCGGTCGAAAAGATCGATCTCAGCTGAGCGTCAGATCCTTCTGGGTTTTCCTTTTCAGCCACTTCTCAATTTCAACTCGGTCAAAACGCACACATTTATTGCTCAGCCTGATGCAGGGAATCCGGCCCTCGTAAACCATGTTGTAGATGGTCTTAGGCGAAAGCCGAAGGAGTCCGGCAACCTCTTCACATAGAAGGTATCTTGCCTGCGTCTCAGGCTGTTTCTCCTCCTTGCGGGGTGAGCGCCGGCGGGGCCACCTTAGAACGCGCACGGGTCTCAGTCTGTGAGAAGTCCTTCGGCTATTCTTCATTACCTAACACCATCTTGATCGCCTTCGCCACGCCGTCGGCGCAAGACCGTTGCCATCCTGTCGTTGAGGCGTGTTGCCCCTCCCGATGCCCCAATCCGTCAAACATCCGAACTCTACCCATTGTTGGAAGAACATCAAACGCATTGGCTTCGCTTGCAGCTCAGTTCCAGCGGGCTCTACGAACCGCCTCAGCTGGCGGTCGATTCAACAGGGGATGATGGGCGATGCAGAGCTTCTTCTTCATCTTGATAGCATCCCGAGCGGACTCGCAGAGCCAGTATCGGAATATCGCAGCCTTTCTCATAATGCCGGCCTTGACCGGGTCGATACTGTCAAGGGCATCCACTGGCAGACTGCAAACGCCATACTTGCAGAGGAAAGGATTGAACCCGGCCTTCCAGACATTCGTTCTGCTGTAGCCCACGAGAAGCCAGTTCACATGGGAATCCAGATACGCCCAGACACCCGGGTACCCGGGCTCCATGGGCCATCCTCCTTCTGGGATTCCCTTTGAGCCGTTCAGGTGAAGGAAAGCTTCTGCCCCCAGCCTTGCTTCCCACTTCCGAATTTGGATTCGTCCTTCTGCTGCGATCTTTTTTTCGGCCATTCCTAACCCTCCCAAAAATACCATTCGTCGCCTCACTCGCAGTTGCAGTGCTTATGCGTGAGGCCGGTCTCAATGCGAACGTCTTTTGTTTCCTTGCAGAGCGCGACGATCGCGGTTCTGCCGATGTTTTTCCAAGCTTCAGAAATCGCCTGCTTGAGGAATGAGTAAATGTGAATCCGTTCCTCAACCGACAGGTGATAATGGCTTCCATCCTTGGTCAAGCGAGGGGGCTCCCATTCCATGGGCGGAAGCCCCCAGAGCCTCGCCCAAGTCAACAGTCCAGGTTTCATCTCTCGATAAGTTCCCAGAGTAATCCGCGTCGGAGCGTGACCGTCTTTTGCCGCCTGCTTCACAAATTCCTCATAGATGTCTTCCCACCCTTCCACGGGAAAGATCGGGTCAATTCGCCATCTGACCTCGAACCCCATCTCTTCGCCCTTCTTTGACGCGTCGAGCCGACTGGCGATGCTCGGCGTGATACGGACTCCGTCGTTCCATTTGCCTTCCCATAAATCAGCGATCGCTTCTGGGTTGAGGCTGAAGGTCAACAGGATGTTCCTCGGCGAAAGCCCTTCAAGGTAGCGAACATTGGCGCTCTTCGTCAGGAGGATCAGTTTGCAGCCATGAGGATTTGTTCCCGGGTCATTGAACAAAGGGGCAAGGCGGCGGACGTGGCCTGTCACTCCCTCATAGAGCAAAGAGTCGCTTCCGTCTATTCCGAGCCCAAGATTTCTCCGTGTTGGTTTGCGAAGCCATCTCATGACAGCCTCCTTGTAGTCTTCCACATTTTCATACAGGACATGCCGAGAAGGGTCGCACTTGATCCTGTGAGTGAGCATCAGGAAACACGCACGGCATCGGAATCCACACGCACCCCAACCGATCACAAGGTCTGCCCAGTGGGCCGGGCAGTATGTTTCATCCTCTTTTGCCCGATTTGTCCATGATTTGATCAGGTTGCTCTTCCTGACTACACGATAGACCTCAAGCGGTCTCGCTGTACCGAGAACCTCGGCATCTATGCGTTCGAGCTTCCATTTCCCCTGTCGCACCATTTTTTGGACATAGTGATTAACCGGCTTGCCTCGGCTTGTCACACCGGGGTTCGTCCTGATTAGCTTCAGTTCTCTGTCCTCGATGAAACACATTTCCATTGCCCTCACTTTTGGACTTCCTGATATTCACGCTCTGTTTTCTGTCCCTTGGGGACCGCATCTTGGGATTCTTTCTCCCTCTCGAGAGCCTCCGCCATCTCAATCGCCTTTGCCACTGCATCGGCGCAAGACAAAATCTCCTCGCCTTCCTCCTTGCTTGGCCTCTGACAGCTTATGCCCTTCAGCTGCATAACAATGTCGTCCGGCTCAATCCCATTTCGCCATGCGAGGGAAATAAGCCGCCCGATAGCCTCACATTGGCTTGCCGCACATCCGCCAGCTTTCCCACCTCTTATGAACAGCTCAAAGAACCTCCCTTCGAGAGTGTTCACGGTCACGTATAGGGCACCACAGCCAGTCCTTATCTTCACCGTCTGCCCGTGGAGAACCCTTGGTCGCGGTGTAGTTCTCGTGCCAGGACTGTCCGAAGTTCCCGCTTTTGCCTTGGAGACTTCCTTTTTGGCTGCCTTTTCTGAAATGATTGGTTTCGTTGCTCTTCCCATTGTTTGCGAGTCCTGAATACTACGAAGGACTATGTTCTATCTCAACGACGGCGGTTAACTGCGGAAGATACGCTTCCGGATTTTGAAAAAGACGATGAGGGCGATTACCATCCAGAAGATCGCTCCAACCCGGGTCAACGAGAATCGAATCAATCCGATCGCTGCCGCCGCGAGGGTCATGGCGAGCGGGATGCAGATGAGAAGCTTGAGTACGTCGGACAGTGATATCTCTCGATCATCTTCCTTCAAAGACAACCATGCTTCTCTCAACCACGACGCCCATCGTGAGAACAAGTCCTCTTTGGGCGGGGAAGACCTGCCCGGAGCTTCGCGGGAGCCAGCACGAGTGCTGTCCTCCGGCTCTTCACAATCGCTCTTCTCCTCGTCCCATTTCATGTTTCTGTATCCTCCATCTTGGCCTACCTTCTGTATCTGTTGGCGGGAACGTCCCGATCAAGCATCCTGTTCTTCAACCCACGGAAATCACTTCACTTCTCTAAGCGCCAGAGCCTCGAACTTCTTCACCAACTCAGGCACATTCCCGATGAACCAGTAACGTCTTTCGTTATCCACGACCGACGCCATTCGTCGTAATTGCCTCTCATTGACGTCGGAGGGCGAACCCCCAATGCCGATGATGTCCAGCTGGATACCCTGCCGTTTCAGCTTCTCAGCCACGGGTTCCGGGTCTCCCCCTTTATTCGCGTGTCCGTCGGTCAGCACGACTATCCGGCCGCCACCGCTTCGCGGGCATTTGCTGATTAGTTCTCTGGCCAGCTTCAAGCCCGAAGCCATGTTCGTGGCGCCATCGTATTTCAGCCCTCTGATTTTCGCCTCCAGATGAGCCAGCCCATCTCCCACCCTGAGGGGCTTACACACAGTCCTGCCCCTGTCGCCGAAGCTGACCGCCGCCGCCAGACTTTCCGGTCTTACCTCTTGTAGCTTCCTGAGAAACGCACAGCCTGCTGTTTTTGCCCCGTCAAGCCGAGTAGGCTTATAGTCGTCTTCCAGCATGCTTCCACTGACGTCAAGGACAAGCACTTCGGGTGAACCTGCAGAAACGCCTCCCGACGTCCTGGCGTCAGACTTCACTTCAGCCAGAGCCTGGTTGTGTTTGCCCGAGAATCCCGCTAAGAGTTTGAACCAGTCCCATAGACTCTCTTGACCTGTCATGATTGCTTCCTCCTCATGCACATCGTTGTGTCAGTTTTCGTCTGTTTGCGAACCCTACGCGCTCTTTCGGTTATGCTGCACCGTGATGTCATAGGTCTTGTCGGACACCAGGTCGTGGACCAGCACCTTGACGAGCGCCGACTCGTCGTAGGACATGGTGACCTCGATAGACTTGTTATCCGGGCTTCTTGGCGGGAGAATCAGCTCCTTTTGCGCCACCACGAGGCAGTCCTGCACCCTCTGTTTCTGTTCTCCCTGAAGAACGAGCACGATGAATTTCTCCTGATCCCAAGACACGGAGCCGTACATCTTCGAGATCGTGCGCGGAATAGCAGAGTTCTTCGGCAGGATGACCGAGCAATATTGACCCGCGGAAACCCGGTCCTGGACATTGACGCCGAGACTGCACGGGGTGACATCCGTCGCGTTGATGGCAGACTGAGGGATCGCCTCGAGTTTGTCTGTCACCAAAGAATCCCCGGCTTTCCAGACAATCTGTCCGGCTTTGATGGCAGCTCCTTCGGCCACCGCCAGATCGGGGCTGACACTGCCCCCGGCAATCTTGTCGTTGCCGAAAACCTCGCCAATCATCTCCCGGTAAGCTACCACCCGGCTGGAGCCGCCGACGGAGACCACCTGATCCACATCTCTGGCGCTGATTTTGGCCGCGTCAAGCCCATCGAGAATGACCTTCCTGGCTCTCTCCATCAAGCTCGCAAGGTCCTTCTTGAACTCGTCCCTGGTGACGTCCCACATAATCTGCTTCCCCTCGAAACGCCCCACAAATTTCACCTCCTGTTTCGAAGAAAGCAGTTCCTTGACGCGGATGCACTCCGTCTGAATGCCGAGGTAATCAACGGGGTTCTTCTCAGGGCTGATTTCGATGTTGTGTTCAGCCTTAAACCGCTCCGCAGCTTTCCGGAGGAGGACGTTGTCAATATCCTTGCCTCCGAGATGGGCGTCTCCGTGACTTGCGAGAACGTCGGCTTTTTCGCCGGAATAGTTCATGACAGAAAAGTCGAACGTCCCTCCACCGAGATCCGGGAGCCCAACCAGCCGGTCGCCCTGCTTTTCATTGACTCCGTGTGCGAGCCCCGCTGCTGTCGGCTCGTTGATGAGCTGTCGGACGTCAATGCCGGCCAGTTCCGCCGACTTCTTGATCGCCTGTCGCTGGTTGTCCAAGTAATTCGCTGGCACACCGATCACCGCTTCGCTCCCGGCCCGGTCATCGCCAG
>CAZXGF010000007.1:0-151588 GCA_964640185.1 uncultured Verrucomicrobiota bacterium
CGCCGCCTTTCCCGGTTTTCCCGCCCCCAGACAGCAAAGTTTCGGAATTGCTGGCGGTGTCACGAACCACTTGTCTCGGCGGGGACATTGATGATAGAGTTAGCGAGCACAGATCGCTCCCGGGGCAAGGGCCCAAGCCGTAACTCGAGCGCCGCCTTGAGCCACGGGTTTTCCTGATATGCTGCTCGATGCGGTGTTACCCGCGAAGACCAATGCCCTCCGGAATGTTCGGCTCCGGCGGGGCGGAAAACCTTCAACTGACATCAGGAGGAAGAATGATGAGACGGTTCCTTGTATTACCATTGTTGCTGCTGACGACGGCAGCCCTTGCCGGTGATATGCTGGGGGAGATGGCAAAACGGGGCGACGTGACCTACTCCAACGTTCCGAGGCAGGTATTGGCGTTCTATTACCCCTGGTACGGCACGCCCGATTTCGACCGACATTGGGCTCACTGGGGTAAGCCGGATTTCGAGAAGAAGGACCTGCCGGAATCCCTTCATTATCCTGTTCTGGGGCCATACTCCAGCCACGACCCGAAAGTCGTCCGCGAACACATGCGGATGATGAAAAATGCCGGCGTCACGGGTGTCGTTGTCTCGTGGTGGGGGCAGGGCGATTTTTCGGACCGGGCGATGCCTTTGATCCTCGAGCAGTGCGAAAAGAACGGGATGAAAGCGACGATTTACTACGAGCGCGTCCCCAAGCCGCGCGACCCGGCGACGGCCGCTGCGGACTTCAATTACATCAAGAGCCGGTACGGCTCGCATCGGGCGTTTCTGCGACTTGGCAGCAAGCCGGTTATCGTGGTGTATGGTCGAGCCATGGGGCAGCTCAGCCTCTCGCAGTGGGCAGAGGTCATCAATGAGACCAAAGTGGTGGCGATTGCGGACGGTTATTCCCCCGGAAACGCCATGGTCTTCGATGGCGTGCACACGTACAATCCGGTGGGTATCTATGCGAACAAGGAGCTGGCGGAGATTCGCACGGAGGCGAAGAAATCGTCTCAGAGCTGGGTTCGCCTGGCACGCGAACACCGGAAGATCTCGGTCGTGACGGTGCTGCCGGGTTACGACGACACGAAGGTCCGCTCGCCCGGACTGAGACTGGACCGCTTCGCCGGCAAGCTCTACGACATGGTCTGGGAAGAGGCGATCGCAGCGGACCCTGATTGGGTCTTTGTCACCACATTCAACGAGCTTCACGAGGGGAGCGAGATTGAGCCAACCCTGGAGCTGGGCGACCTCTATCTTCGGAAAACCGCCTTCTACGCGAAGCCGTTCATGAAGCGCCCTCCGGTGAAAGCTTCCCCAAAGCAGGAAAAGACGGGGAAAGTCTCACCTGCGGAATGGAGAATGCTTTCGCGGCGCTATCGGGACGTGAAGATTGGAGTTTTCGGCGGTGTGTCGGTCTCTTCGGTGCGTCTCAGAGGGCTTGGCTTCAAGCTCGAGTTTCTATCATGGGAAAGCATCGCTTCTGAGAGTGTGCTGACGGCGAAGAAATATCCGCTGCTATATTTCTGCGGGTCGGAGAGGTACGTCGGCACAGTGAAGAAGGAGGGGGATGTCATCTCTGCTCTGAAACGGTATCTGAGGGAGGGCGGCGTCATGTTGGTCGTGCCACGAATGCCCTTCCCGTTTTTCTATGACGAGTCCGACGGGGCAAGGAACGCGAGCCGCGAGCTGGGCTTGCCCATCCTCGGCGCCGGTAGTAGGGCGGCCGCCACCGAGCGAGTGAGCGGCTTTGAGTCACCACCACCTGGGGTTGAACTGCGCTTCCGGGTCAATGCGAAAGCGCTTCCACACCTGGGCGGAGTCGTGAAGTTTCCTGATTCGGGCGACCTCAGGTTCCGGCCCGTCTCAAACGTGGGCTTAGCGGAAGGAGACGGGTATCTGCCGCTCTTTCGGGCGGAGGATGCGCGGGGCGAGTGGTATGGAGACGGTGCGGCTTATATCGAGCATAAGGTCTCGCAGCCGAGAGGGGGGAGAGCACTTTACGTGTGGTTTCGCATCCCAGACATAGTTGTCCGGGACGACCTGTTCTACGACCTCCTTGCCCTCCTTCGCCCGAGGCTGAGAGTCCTCCACTAAGAAGCCCCAGTCCCAGGGTGTCCTCATGCTGTGCTATCACGAAGGAGGCGAATTCGCTCGCATATCGCCGCACCACGCCGTCGGCGTGGTTGTCTTGAGAAACTTCCGGTAGCCTTTGTTTCCCAGAAGCGACTTGTCACCCCACTTCAGTTGGTCCCGCAACGCTGCGACGATGGTTTCCCGGTCAACTCTGTTTTTCTCGGCTTGCTTCGGGTTATCGCAAACGATGTAGCGTCGCCCATTGATGGAGACGTCTTTGACCTTTAATGGCGATGGATCCTTCCTGTCCTTAGTACACCCGTTCGCAACTACCGTAACCTATAGTGCGGGGTGAAGGGAGTCCTTTGACAGGATAACCCCGCCTCCGGCGGGGCATCGTTCGAGGAATGTGAGGTATCCAGTAAATCGGAACCGGCGTGGGGCACTCTGAAAAACCAGCAAGAACAAGCAATTGGCTGACAAGTTGTCGCAGAGTTCGCACTCCCCCGCCCCAGCAGGGTCGAAGGAGATACCGTCATTGTGGAACTGAAGTCCGTGAGGCCCCTGGTCAGTGCTCATGAGATATAGCTTGTCAATTATCTCGTCGCCACCCCGCGAAACGCGGGGTAGGCCTTGTCTTGAATTTCGGACAACGGAAACTGGAGGTAAAGCGAACGTTTTTTTGACCTTTCCCAGGGATAAACAGGATTCCAAGAATCCCGTCCATCCTGTCATCCCGTCAAAAAAAATACGTGACCGAATTTATGAACCAGAGCACTTAGTCTGACTGTGAACCACTTGATACCGACCGGCATACGACAGAACCTGGACTCGCACAAGCGTAGAGATGCCCTGCTGTCGCACCTTTCCGACGGGAATCTCCGAAATTCGGAGCACGCTCGTTTTGCTGTCTTTTTTGCTAACTCCCTCAGTTGTCGGTGGATAGAGAGCCTAAAGGTGAGTTATCTCCGTATTTCGGGCTACAAGAACAGGAGAGACGGGGAAACCGTGGCACGCCCCGTCACCATAACTCCTTCGTTCCTAAGAAGTTAGAGAAGTGAAACTGATTCGGGCCGATTCGGCCCGCCAATTGCAGATTGTCCGCCATTGGGGGAACCGGTGAGAGGTGAAAAGATGGCAACGGTTGAGCCGATAGTGGCCATTGCAAGCGCTGACCCGAAATTCGCGCCACAACTTGGCGAGAAGCTGGTTTCGAACAACTGTCGGGTGATAATTGTGTCGGACATGGAACGGTTGGCTGAACGGGTCAAGGAAGGGGAAGTCCATGTGGCGGTGGTTGACCTTGATATGAGCTACGGGGATTTTCGGCACGTGGTCAAGGACCTGAAAGGCCTCGACAGGCACCTCGAATTGATTGTGGCGGCGGAGCATTGCTCGGAAAGAGATGAGATATATCTTCGCTCGAGCGGTGTGCTGTACGTGGCGTTCAAGCCGGCGGAACCTGAGCCCTTAGCCCGGATTGTGAAGGAGTCCGCAAGAAAAGCAGCCAGGCAAAGGTATTGTTGATTCTGGGCAGAGGTGAGCCCGCGGCGATTACCTGGAGGGAGGTCGCGCGACAGTGGCGCAGGCTGGGATTTGGCTGCCCGTGAGCGCGACACAACGAGAAAGTGTTCGTCTGGAAAAATGACTGAAACACCCGACCGCTCAGGCAAAACGAATGAACAGGTCCGCGTTCTGGTTGCGGATGACGATGACAACGTGCGCGACTTAATCGTGGCCCTTCTGCAAAACAAAGGCTACCTGGTCTCTTCGGCGGCGGACGGTAAGGAGGCGATGGAAATCATCACCAACGGAGACGTGGATGTGGCCCTGCTCGACGTGAAAATGCCCAATATGAGCGGCATAGAAGTCTTAAGAAAGGCGAAAGAAACCGACCCGGAGATGGAGGTAGTGCTAATCACCGGTTTTGCCGACACGGACATCGCCGTGGAAGCCATACGGTGCAGAGCATACGATTTCATCAAAAAGCCCTTCGAGGATGTTCGACAAATACCAGCGGTCGTCCGCAGGGCGATGGAAAAGCGGCGGATGGCACGACAGAACGCCAGGCTGACGGAGGAGGTCTCGAGGCAGAATCGCTTCCTCCGGGAGAAGTTGGCGGAGCTGACGCTACTTTACGAGGTCGAACGGGGTGATGTACCTGGCTTTTAAGCCCGCGGAACCGGCGAGGCTGGCGCCGATTGTGGAGGAATCGGCCAGGAACGTAGCCAAAAAGAGGTATTTCTGATTTCGGGCACGAGCAAGCTGGTGGTGGGCCTCGGTGTGAAGACCATCTCAGAACTTGACCAACCGGAGTCGCGACCGAAAAGCGAAGGAGAAAGGTTCGCGCGTGTACATGCCCTGCGAATCCTCCGATTTGAAGAGACTCTTCGTATCACCTTGTGGCCGAAGGAAAAAAGCTTGTTTCCTCTCTGTGCTGTCTCCGTTTTTCGTAGGCTCCCCAGGGCAGCACTGACCGGAAGAGAACCCAGCGTCAGCTTGTAACCCGCTATGGAGAAACGACTTGGAGAAAGGTCGCAATTGTTCCACGCACTGGCCTGAAACCTGCATTAAAGAGAAAGCAAGTTAGAGCGTATATCCAACTGATCACACGCAACAATGGAGGCTATGAGGTGAAAAGAGGTGATCTCGGTAAGGCGCTAATGATGATGGGAGGCAGCCTGGCCATTACATTGGTTGCGGCGTTTCTCTTATCAACGTACGGAGAGAGTGGCGGCCAGGCAAAGGCCGCGACGCTATTTGCGGCTCAGGTGGCGATGTGGTCGGTGTTCCTTATCGGCTATCACTTGCGCTTCAGCCCTGAGAAGGGAAAACACCAGCGACGAGCAAAGGGGAGACTCCTGCAATTGGTGCGGGGAGCGCGTCGGATTCACATCATGCCCGGCCACGTTCTGCACGCCCATTGGAAGTAGGGGTTAGGCTCTTCCGATGCCCGAGCAGGGACCAGAGATTAAGAGAGGCTGCTTGGGAACGGCAATGGGCAGTCGTTCCCCGAACAGGTGAGCGGACCGGGACCGGGCGAGCCATCCTGAAACGAGGAGGTTTGAAGATGCAGAACAGTAGAGAACAGGGTAAGCAGGTCGCAAGAGTAGGAGCGATTGTTTTCTTGCTTTTGTTAGTGGCGCTCGGCCTCTGGCTTTATGCAGGAGAGCTGAGCAAGATGAACATAGCGGTTGTCATGCTTTGGGCGACGGTGGCGAGGAAGTCGGCGGTTCTGATTGCTTGCGCGACGATGGGGGCGTCTGTTTTATCCATAGGCCGATTTTTGACTGAGCGGAGGCGCAAAGAGACGAGCGCGATGAGAACTAAGCTCGCCTCAAAGCTGAAGCGTGTCAGGAAGCTGGCAGCTTAGGGACTGCCGGTAGGGGTAGTCCGAGCGGTTGGCATTGGAGAATGTGGAACGGCCGGGGGGATGTCCGTCGGCCGTTTTGCTTGACGTAGTGAGCGGCCTGCCGGCCGCGGCAGTTTCGCTTCTTGAGGGAGGAACCCGCGCTGGGTCTCGTGCGCGTCAATGATATGAGTCTTAAAGCAGACGAATTCCAACGGCTTCTGGAGAAGGTCTATCGCCAGCGGGGCTTTGACTTCCGTGGCTACAGGCCGTCAACCCTGAGTCGGCGTCTCAGTCGGCGGCTGCGCGCGAGGGGGGCCAGGTCTTACGTGGAGTACCGTCGGGTTCTGGACGATGACCCCGATGAGTACGACAAGTTCTTCGACGCCCTCACGATAAATGTCAGCTCGTTTTTCCGTGACGAGGTGGCTTTCAGGAGTTTGGGTGAGACGGTGGTTCCTCAGCTAATACACGGAGATGGCGAAAGGAATGCAGGCATGCGCGTGTGGAGCGCGGGGTGCGCCAAGGGGCAGGAGCCCTATTCCATTGCCATGATCTTCCTGGAGACGCTCGGCTCGGAATTGAGCCCGCGGAAGGCCGCTATCATCGGGACCGATATAGACGCCACCGCATTGCGGTATGCCCGGGAAGGGGTCTTTGGCCCAAAGGATGTCGAAGGTATTAGGTCGGAGTGGGTGGAAAAATATTTCATGTCTCTGAATGGAGGCTTCAGGATCAAGCCTGCTGTCAAACAACTGGTGAGATTTGAGGAGCACAACCTCGTCAGCGATCTGCCTTACCGCGATGTGGACCTCGTGGTCTGCCGGAACGTGTTGATTTACTTCAGTCCTGATCTCCAGACACGCGTCTTCAGGCACTTCCATGAGGGACTCAAAGCAGGCGGCTATCTTCTTCTTGGTAAGGCCGAAGTGCCGATTGGAGAAACGAAGAGCATGTTTCAGTGCGTGGATAGGAGAGCGAAACTGTACCGGAAAGGGGGCCGGCCAGGCGAGAGGCCAAGCGCCACAGTAGGACAGGTGAAAGAAGACAGGCTTTGTTGCGTAGCACCCGTCAGGAAACCAAGTGAGGAAGCTGTCCGGAAGGTGGTTGTCATCGGTGCCTCGGCAGGAGGGATTGATGCCGTGAGGCAAGTGCTCTCCGGCCTTCCGCGCGACCTGCCAGCGGCGGTTGTGGTCGTGCAGCATCTCCATCCCGACCGCCGGACCCACCTTCACCAGTACCTGGCCCGCCATTGTCCGATGAGGGTCTGCTTGGCCGAGGACCAGATGCCCATAGAAACAGGAGTGGTGTACGTCGCGGTCCCCGGCAAGCACCTATACACTGACAAAAAACGGCTGCACCTGAACTCGCAGGCACCGGTGCATTACGTCCGGCCCTCCGTAGACGTCCTTTTCGCCTCTGCGGCAGAGGCATTTGGACCCAATACGATTGGAGTCGTTTTGTCAGGCAGCGGCCGCGACGGAGCGCGCGGCTGTCAGGAGATCAAGGCAAAAGGAGGCGTGGCCATTGCCCAAGACGCGGACAGTTCCCGCCATTGGAGCATGCCCAGAGCGGCCATCGAGCGGGGCGGAATTGACTATGTGCTACCGCTGGGGGAAATAGCGGGCAAGATCGTTGCCTTGCTTAGTTGCGGGTGAGGGGGCCACACCAAAGGAGGCGAGACTATGGGTGACGTAACAACATATCGCGACCTGAAAAGCCGCCCGCGGTCAACTCGGGAGGTCTCAGCAAGGAGAATTCCTCGTCGCACGGCCGACAACATGGTGCATTCGCACATGGTAAGGGGAGTTCGGGACATTAGGCGCGCCGCGCGGCTTCCGTGGGAAGCGGGGCTCGCAGAAGGGCTTCGCCGCGAAGAGTTGGAACGATTCCATCGTGCTAACCGCTACTACGATGCCGTGGCGCTCGTCCAGAACCTGCTCAAGGACGTTCGGTTGCGCAGTGAGGAGCTCCAGACTACGGCCGAGGAACTGGAGGCGTCAAACGAGGAAATGCAGGCAACCAATGAGGAACTGGAAGCCACCAGCGAGGAGCTGGAGCGCGCCAGCTCCTACCGCCAGACCCTAATGGACGCTATGCCGGACATCCTGATGACGACGGATCCGACGGGTGTCATCACCGAGGTCAATAGGGCTACAGAGCACATCAGCGGTTACAGCCGTGAAGAGCTGATGGGGCAGGCTTTCCGGCAGTTTTTCACGGAGCCAGACCGCGCCCAAGCCGGCATCGAGAAAGTGCTGGCCGAAGCGGGAGTATCCGATTATGAGCTCACGCTTGTCTCGAAGGATGAGCGCCTCGTGCCGGTTTCCTACAACGCCAGGGTGCTGACAGACAACGGTCTCGCCACGGCCGTCTTGGGCAGCGCGCGGGACGTCAGCGACCGGAAGCGAGCGCTGGAGGCACTGGCCCGGTCCAACGAGGAGCTACAGCAGTTTGCCTACGTAGCTTCCCATGATTTGCAAGAGCCGCTCCGCAAGATTAAGGCGTTCGGCGATCGGCTGGAGAGCAAATTCGCCGATACGCTGGGCGACGAGGGGAGCGACTACCTCGAGCGGATGCAGAGCGCCGCAGGAAGGATGCAAGCCCTCATCAACGACCTGTTGACCTACTCGCGGGTGACGCGCGAGGCTAAACTCTTCGCCGAAAGCGACCTTAACCAGGTCGTAGAGGCCGTCCTGAGCGACCTTGAAGTGCGAATCGAGGAACTGGGCGCGCACGTGGAAGTAGGCCATTTGCCGACCGTCGAAGCAGATGCCACGCAAATGGAGCTTGTGATGCGAAACCTCATCGGGAATGCCCTGAAGTTCCACCATCCCGAGGAACCTCCGGCGATAGAGGTCAGGAGTCGAAGTATAAAAGACACCGATGGCAGTCCTGCGGGCAGGCTATCTCTTTTTCATGAAATCAGCGTCCAGGACAACGGCATCGGGTTCGACGAGAAGTACCTCGACCGCATCTTTACCATATTCCAGCGTCTGCACGGAAGGGGCGAATACGAAGGAAGCGGCATCGGGCTGGCGGTATGCCGCAAGATTGTCGAGCGGCATGGTGGACGAATAACAGCGAAAAGCAAACCGGGCGAAGGCACCACGTTCATCGTGACCCTGCCCGCCAAACAACCGACAGAAAGAGGTGACTTATGAAGCCGCATGGGAAGGCCATCACGATCCTGATGGCGGAGGACGATCCGGATGACCGAGCGCTGACGAAAGAGGCTTTCGAGGAAAACCGTTTGATCAACGACCTGCGGTTCGTGGAGGACGGGGAGGAACTGATGGATTATTTGCTGCGTCGCAACAGCTACGGCGATCCCGCCGCCTCGCCGCGTCCGGGTATCATACTGCTGGACCTGAACATGCCCAGGAAAGATGGGCGTGAGGCGCTCAAAGAGATCAAGTCGAACTCCAGCCTGCGGCGCATCCCCATCGTGGTGTTGACGACCTCGGAGGCGGAGGAGGACATCCTCCGGAGCTACGACTTAGGAGTGAACTCGTTTATCAGCAAGCCGGTGGCTTTTGCCGGATTAGTGCAGGCAGTCAAGACACTGGGCGCCTATTGGCTGGAGGTGGTTGAATTGCCCCCAGACGTGAAAGGTTAAATCACGTGCAAAGGGTGGCTGTTCGAGAGAAGCGAGCAATCCGTGTCCTCCTCATCGAGGATGATCCCGACGACGTCTTGCTGATACAGGAAATGCTTGTCGGTGAGGACGGGTGCAGACTGGCTTCTCCTGGCTTCGAGCTCGCCCGGGCGGACCGGCTTTCGGCGGGCCTGGAGCGCCTTTCCGGACAGGAGTTCGACGTGGCCTTGCTGGACCTCTCCCTGCCGGACAGCCAGGGGCTCGACACCTTTGTCCGAGCTCACGAGAAGGCGCCGGGAGTGCCGATTATTGTGCTTACCGGAATGGACGATCAAACAATGGCGGCAGGAGCAGTTCATGCGGGTGCACAGGATTATCTGGTCAAAGGGCAGGTAGAAGGCCACTTGTTGGCGCGCGCCATACGGTACGCGATTGAGCGTCATAAGCTGCTGGCGGAATTGGAGGAAGCTCGTCAGAGGGAGCAGCGGGAGAGGGAGATGGTCTCCCTCGAGCAACTTTCCCGTTCCCGGCAAACCGCTGTCACGGCAGGGCTATTTGGGGCGAAACCCTTGCGAGAGAGCGGGCCGGACACGTTTCGTAGTTTGGCGCAGCGATACGGAGACTTGATGGACCTGGCCTTAGAACAAAGGGCATACAGGGTGGAGCATAATCTTCAGGAGAAGCTTCGCTCCGTGGCATCGGAGATCGGCTTGTCGAGAGCCGGGCCGCGCGACGTGGTGGAGATTCATACCGCAGCCCTCAAAGGAAAAACGAGCGAGGTTGCTCGCGCTAAGGCTCAGGCTTACATCGAGGAAGGGCGACTCATGCTGCTCGAGCTCATGGGGTATTTGGTTTCATTCTACCGAAACTTCTCCCTGGGTTTTGCAAGCGTTGCCCGCCCGGAAACCAAGAAGCAAAAACAGAAAGAAAGATAGGAAAGGAGAAGGGAAATGCCTGAATTTGTGCTGAGGTTATATATCACGGGGCGCACTCTGAGGTCTGAGCGTGCCATCGCAAACCTGCGCCGTTTATGTGAAGAGGAATTGGCAGGTCAATACGGGCTGGAAATCATTGACCTTCTGGAACGCCCACAGTTGGGGGAGGACGAAAAGATCCTGGCCACGCCCACACTCATCAAAAACTTACCGTCACCCCTTCGGCGGGTTATCGGAGACCTGTCCGATACCGAAAAGGTGATCTTGGGGCTTGACTTGCTGCCATGCGCTGAATCACAAAGCCAGCAAGGAGATGAAGAATGAGCGGAAACGAAAATCAACAACCGATCGGGAAGATAGAGACGGGAATTGAGGGCTTTGATCTTGTCTCTGAAGGCGGTGTGCCGAAAGGTCGCACGACATTGGTCGCCGGAACGGCGGGGAGCGCCAAAACGGTTTTTGCCATCCAGTTTTTGGCCGATGGCATCAGAAAAGCCGACGAAAGTGGTGTGTTTGTCACCTTTGAGGAGACCCCGGATGACATCCGCAGGAATATGCTGAGCTTCGGGTGGGACATCCAAAGATGGGAGGCGGAGGGTAAATGGGCCTTCGTAGATGTGTCCCCTGAACCGGATGACAGGCCGATCGAAAGCGGAGACTATGACCTCGGAGCTCTCATTGCGCGAATCGAGCACGCCGTTCGGAAGACTGATGCAAAACGGGTGTCCCTGGATTCCATCGGCGCCGTTTTTTCCCGATTCTCCGATGCCGGTCTCATACGCGGTGAGCTATTTCGGGCCGCTTCCGCGCTGAGGAGAATGGGGGTCACGGCCATTGTGACGGGGGAGCGGACACATGAGTACGGCGACATCTGCCGGCACGGTGTGGAGGAGTTCGTCGCGGATAACGTAATCATTCTCCGCAATGTCCTGGATGAGGAGAAGCGCCGCCGGACTGTCGAGATCCTCAAGTTCCGGGGAACAAGCCACGACAAGGGCGAATTCCCGTTCACGATTTCCTCCAAAAAAGGAATCGTGGTGATTCCCCTCTCCGGGATTCGCTTGGACCAGAGGTCGTCTAACGTGCGAATCAGCACGGGCCGGGAAGAGCTCGATGAGATGTGCGGCGGTGGGTATTTCCGCGATTCCATTATCTTAGTGTCCGGCGCTACGGGAACCGGAAAGACGCTCATGGGCACCGAGTTCATCTCCGGCGGAACGGCCAACGGTGAGAAATGCCTGTTGCTGGCGTTTGAGGAAAGCCGGGACCAGCTTTTCCGCAACGCCGCCGGCTGGGGGATCGACTTCGAGGCTTTGGAAAAGAAGGGATTGCTCAAAGTCGTCTCCACATACCCCGAGACAGCCAGCTTGGAGGATCACCTCCTTTGGATAAAGGAAGCAATCGAAGAGTTCGACCCCAAACTGATCGCCTTTGACAGTCTTTCCGCCTTAGAGCGGGTTTCCTCGGTCAAGACCTTCCGCGAATTCGTTATCGCCATCTCGTCGTTCATCAAGAAGAAAGAGATGGCCGGTCTGTTCACGGCCGTCACGCCGAACCTGATGGGCGGCACCTCGGTCACGGAAACTCATATTTCCACCATCACCGACTCGATCATCCTGCTTCGGTACGTGGAGATGTTTGGCGAAATGCGGCGGGGCATAACCGTCTTGAAGATGCGCGGCTCGATGCACGACAAGCAAATCCGTGAGTACACCATTGACGGCAATGGAATGCACATCGGCAAGGCGTTTCGCAACGTAACAGGCATCATATCCGGCATGCCCCAGCATGTGGCGACAGGAGAAGTCGAGCGTATCAGCGGCCTGTTTGAGGAGAGTGACAGGCGCGCGGGTTGAGGACAGCGGCCAAGGGCGCGGGGCGCCACATGCCGCGAACCGCCAAGCGGATTCAAGTCCAGGAATGGATAGAGACCAGGTGAAAGTCTTGTTAGTAGAGGATAATCCAGTTACCGCTCAATTGGTGCGTGACCTTCTGGCAGAGGCCGACGAGAGCCGGTTCGAAGTTGTTTGGGTTGACCGGCTGGCGCCGGGCCTGGAGCGTCTCGCCGAGGGCGGAATAGACATTGTGCTCCTGGACCTCTTGCTGCCGGACAGCCGGGGACTGACGACGCTGGAGAGGCTCCATGGGGAGGCGCCGGACGTGCCTGTCGTAGTGGTGACCGGCCTCCAGGACGGGTCCGTGGCGATTCAGGCGCTGCAAGAAGGTGCGCAGGAATGTTTGCTCAAGACCCAACTGAACAGCGCCATGCTGTGTCGAGTGATCCGCTACTCGCTTGAGCGGCATCGGCTCCTGACGGAATCGCAGGAGAAGACCCGGAAGTTGGAGGTGAGCCACGAGCATTTCCGCAATGTGATAACGCGGAATGCGGATGCGATGGTGGTGGCAGATGGAGGCGGAGTTGTTCGCTTTGCCAACCCCGCTGCGCAGCGGCTTTTCGCGCGCAGGGCAGACGATCTTATAGGGGAGCTGTTTGGCTTTCCTGTTGTCGGGGGCGAAACAACGGAGGTGGACATTGTCTGGCCCACCGGGGCGGTCCGCGCGGCAGAGATGCGCGTCGTCCAAATTGACTGGCTGGGAGAAAGCGCGTGGCTGGCATCGCTGCGCGACATCACCGAGCGCAAGCAGGCGGAGCAGGCTTTGCTTAAGGTCAACGAGGAGCTGCGCCGGTTAGATCGGCTGAAATCGGAGTTCGTCTCCACGGTATCGCACGAGCTGAGGACGCCCTTGACCGGCATCAAGTACATAACCTCCAACCTCCTGAAAGGCGTGGCGGGGGAGTTTTCGCCAAAACAGAGGCAGTACTTGCAGATGGCCGAGGAAAGCGCCGAGCGATTGGCCCGACTGATTGACGACCTCTTATGTCTGTCGAAGGTCGAGTCACATAGTTTATCGCTGAAGCGGTCGCCAACCGACATCAGGGAGCTCCTCAGTCGTGTGGTGGGAACGTTCGAGCCTGTGGCTCGGGAGAAGGCGGTGTCGCTGGAGGCTTCTTTGCCGACTTCGGAGGTTTGGGTTGACGTTGACGCCATGAGGCTCGAGCAAGTCCTGAACAATCTCGTCGAGAATGCGCTCAAGTTCACTCCCGAAGCAGGAAGGGTTGCCATCCAAATCGCCGATAGAGTGGAAGAAATAGAGGTCGCGGTAAGCGACACGGGGCGAGGAGTTCCCGAAGGGGAGCGAGAGAAGATATTTGAGAGATTCAACCAGGTGGAGAGAGAAGAGGGCGCCGGGGCGAAAGGGACGGGACTCGGTCTGGCGATTGCCAAGCAGCTTGTGGAAATGCACGGCGGGCGCATCTGGGCGGAGAGCGAAGAGGGAAGAGGAAGCAGGTTTGCGTTCACGTTGCCGAAGCGAGCGGAAGCGGACGAGAGTAAACGACGCAGCCGTTTGAAACCGGCGGAACAAATGGAGGCGGAAGGTGCAACGGCAGAAGGTATTGGTTGTGGAAGATGACCCCGTGACCTTGCTGACGGTGAAAGACCGGCTGGAGTACGAAGGGTTTGATGTGGAGACAGCGATAGATGGGGAGGAGGCGCTGTCGAAAACCCGTTGCGGGCAACCGGAATGTATCGTTTTGGACGTGATGTTGCCCAAGATGGATGGTTTCAGGGTGTCCCGCCTTCTCAAGTTCGACCCTAAGTACCGAGATATTCCCATCATCATGCTGACGGCCAGGTCCCAAGAAGCGGACAAAGCTCTCGGGAAGGAGATGGGAGTAGATGCGTACCTTGTGAAGCCAGTTGATTTGGACGAGCTGGTGAAAAAGGTCAGGGAATATGTTTGCCGGGCTGAGGCAAAGCGGAGTCTGTAAAGGTCTTCCGTCCGCCTTTTTCTTAGCGAGCTTTGCGCCTTTGCGAGGGGTTTCCTCTCTCCCATCTTCTCTCGCCAAGACGCCAAGAGCGCAGAGCAGAATCGAATCGTGGTATAGAGCCACACAGCTACTTTTGGGTGCGGCCGTATTTCCGTTTCAGCGACGTGTAGGGAGAAGTTATTGTGGTATCGCCTGAAGAACAAAACGACATTGCCGACGGACTGATAAGGTCGGGAGAGATAACGGAGGAACAGCTCCGGCGTGCGCTGGAGGTTTCGTCGTCAACGGGAAAGCCTCTGGAGCACGTGTTGGTGGAACTGGGACTCGCCAGAAAGAACGACGTTTACACCGCGTTGGCAGGGAAGATGGGCATTCAATATGTTGACCTGGCGACATACTTCGTTGATCCGACGTTGGTGAATCTCGTCCCGGAGGAGCTGGCGAGGCGGCACACGGTATTTCCCCTCTTCAAAGTGGGTGATTCCCTTGCCGTGGCCATGGCGGACCCGTCAGACATGGTGTCAATAGACGAACTTCGTCTCGCCGCCGGGCTCCAGATAGAGTCCTACTTATCCGCGGGTGAAGATATTCTCCGGGCCATCGAGAAGTATTACGGAAACACCTCTCTGGTTCGCCTTATGGAAAAGATGAGGGTCGAGGCGGGCTCGGAGGAAGGAGAGCAGGGAAAACGACCTGGCCCCGCCGGGACGAAGACACCCCTCTCAAAACTTGTTGACCTGATTGTCGTCACCGCCGTGAGAGATTCCGCGAGCGATATTCACATCGAGCCGGACGAGGAAGTTCTGAGAATAAGGTTCAGGATTGATGGCGTCCTCTATGACGTCCCTTCGCCGCCGAAGGGTTTGCAGTCGGCTATCATATCGAGGATAAAAGTCCTCGCAGACCTCGACATCACCGAAACGAGGACGCCACAGGACGGGCACTTTCGTCTGTCGGTGGACGAGGAAGAGATTGACGTGAGGGTGTCCATCGTGCCGACAGTTCACGGGGAGAATGCTGTCCTCCGGCTGCATAGCGCGAAGAGGATTCTGATAGGGGTGGAGCACCTGGGCCTATCAAAAAGGAACCTGAAGCGAATAGAGGGTATGTTGTCGAGGCCGTACGGGATGGTTCTGGTGACCGGCCCGACGGGCAGCGGGAAGACAACCACCTTGTATTCAGCCCTGCAGCGAATCAATTCCAGCAGCCGCAATATTGTGACCATCGAAGACCCTGTCGAGTGCCGGATGGAATTGGTAAGGCAAATTCAGGTGAATCCGCGAGCCAACCTCACTTTCGCCAATGGGCTGCGGGCGATTCTCCGGCAGGACCCCGACGTGGTAATGGTCGGCGAGATAAGAGATAGGGTTACCGCGGAGATAGCGGTTCAAGCGGCGTTGACGGGCCATCTTGTGCTGAGCACGCTGCACACCAATGATGCCGCAGGAGTGGTTGTTCGGCTCACCGATATGGGTGTGGGGCCGTTTCTCGTTTCGGCATCCGTGATAGGAGTGATAGCTCAGAGGCTGGTCCGCCAGATATGCGAATCGTGCAAGGAAAGTTACCGCCCGCCAGCGGAGATTTTGAAAAAATGGGGGCTGAATGGCGGAAAGGACGCCCGGTTTCATCGGGGAATTGGATGCAACGCATGTCGAGGAACGGGTTATTCGGGACGAATCGGCATCTTCGAGGTTATGGAGCTGGACGAATCTATCGGCGATATGATCCTCCGCAAGGAGAGTGTCGGAGCGATTCGGGAGGCAGCAAGAAAGAAAGGTATGCGGCTATTAAGCGAGGATGGACTGGAGAAAGCGCTGGCGGGCATCACCACCATCGAGGAGGCGACAAGGGTCACGGAGGCAAGGGTGGATATAGGCGCCGTCGGTGAGCGAGCCGTCGAAAAAAAATCAGCCGCAGAGGGAGAGCAACGTTACGCCCGCGAGCCGCAGAACACCGAAGTGAACGTTGACTCCTATGCCCAAGAGATAGCTGGCTGGGTTGCGCGAGAGTGAGAGGCGACCGTCCCCCTGTGCGAGAGGAGCACTACTTCGAAATGGAAGCGATTGGATGAAACGGGAATAAGGAACCGGCGCCTGATGGTGTCAATAGACGGTGGGCTTATGAGCTCAAGTGAAGTGAGGAGGTTTTGAAGATGCAGAGCGAACGACATGTCGGAAAGACAGTCACGATTGTGGGGGCAATTCTTTTCCTGCTCGTGGCGGCGGCGTTGAGCTTTTCGCTGTATGGAGAAGTGTTGGACAAGACGAAGGCCGCGGTTCTCATGCTTTGCGCGACGGTCTCGGCCTTCATTCTATTTGTGGGACAGTACTTGGAGTGGGTCCAGGCGAAAAGCAACAAACATGGTGAGCCGGTTAAGAAAACCATCGTGGATTCGTGAGAACCGGGCCCGCGAATAATGCTGGCGCGCCGAAGGGCAATTGTCAAAACGTGAAAAAGGGAAGGTCTCTCCGTGAAAGGGCACTCCGTTCTACTTATAGCGAGGGATGGGCGATGAGATGTGCCCTGGAGGAAGCAAGCGGGAACGTGTCCGCGGCCGCCAGAGGGCTTGGTATGGGGGGAGGGCGACCCCGCCTCGGCGGGGCGGAGAGGTACAACATAGACTTCGGAGAGCGGAACTGAAGGCGGACGAATCATCGTGCCTACATTCAATTTCAAAGCAAAAGACGTTTCGGGCCGGACCGTGAGCGGAACCATTGAGGCGGTTTCGGAGCAGGATGTGTTCGGCAAGCTGTCGCTGAAGGGGCAACTGCCTCTGGATGTGCGGGAACTCACCCGAAGCAAGAAGAAGTGGGAGGGAGACATACTATCGGCTTTCAAGCGAGTCAAGAAAAAGGAGTTGCTTATTTTTACGAGGCAGATGCGGTCACTTTTGAGGGCGGGGGTGCCGGTTCTTGATGTGCTCGGGGCGATTCGTGAGCAGACGGCAAATCCGAAATTGAAGAGCACGGTGGAGGCGCTCTATTCAGAGGTGGAAGAGGGAAACACACTTTCTGAAGCGATGCGGTCTCACGTGAAGGTGTTCGGAGAGCTTTACATCAGCACCATCAAGGGAGGAGAGATCAGCGGGACGCTCGATCATGTGCTCGACAGCCTCAGCGAGGTGCTCGAACATGAGGTAGAAATGGAGGCGGCGATTAAGTCCGCTGTGCGCTACCCGGTGATGGTGATTGTGGCGATGTTTTGCTCGGTCGTTTTTGTCATGAGCTTTGTGGTTCCGAAGTTCGCGGCTCTATATGCCCGATTTCAGACCGCGTTGCCACTGCCCACGAGGGTTTTGATTGCTATCAGCGGTTTTGCGAGGAGCTACTGGCATCTGGTCATTGTCGGGGCGGTTTGCGCGGGCATCGCTTTTGCACGCCTTGTGAGAACCGCGAAAGGACGGCGTCTGTGGCACAAGTTTTTGTCGAAGGTGCCTGTTTTGGGGAAGCTGGTGAACGAGATTGCAGTATCGAGGTTTTCGCGGATGATGGCCATGTTGGAAAGAAGCGGGCTGGTGATCACACGCTCTCTGCAAGTGGCTGCTGGGGCTGTGGGGAACGCTCTGGTGGAGGAAGAAGTTGATGTTCTTCTTCGGTCCGTTGAGGAAGGGAGTGGGCTATCGCCTGAGCTGGTCGGAAGCAAGGTTTTCCCACCTATGGTCGGCCAAATGGTGGCCATGGGAGAAAAATCGGGCATGCTGGACACAATTATGGAGGAGGTCTCTCGCCACTATGACGCGGAGATAAGGTATAAGGTCAAGAATCTGACGACCCTAATCGAACCGATGCTGCTGGCAATCATGGCGGTAGGAGTCCTTGGGCTGATGCTGGCCATCTTCCTTCCTCTCTGGGACATGATAAAGCTATTCAAGCATTGAGGTAATACATGATGAAACAACAACGTGTCTCACGACGATGCAACTGCCTCGTGAGGAGGCGAGAAACGGCGCCGAGCCCTCGGGGGCGCATGCCGAAACATTCGCCGTGTGATGCTGTAACGGGAAAGCTTTTGGAAGTCGAAACCGTCTCCGGGAGAAATCATTACGCAAGAAGTGCGAGGTGGTTTTCAGCGCCGCGCTCACCGCGGCGTGCATCCCGGCGCGGCAGTTGCGTAAATAGGCCGGGTGAGGGGGTCCCTGCGTTGTTCTGGTAGCAAAGCGAAAGGAGGAACGGAGCATGAATGCGAATGGAAGGAAGGGATTTACGCTGATCGAGTTGATCATGGTCATCACTATTCTCGGGATTCTGGCGGCGGTCGCCGTCCCGAAATTTGTGGGCCTCACGGACCAGGCGAATCAGGCGGCGTGCGATGCCAACGCCGGGGCAATCGAAACGGCTGTCCTGATTCAGTATGCCTCGCAACTGGCGGGGAGCAGCCCAAACGCAGATTGGATGGACGATATTGACGCGATTGGAGACGTCAAGGCGGCGTGGTTCGCAGATGGGGCAGTTCCGACGTGCCCCGTGGGGACTGCTTACGTGATAACAAACGGAGTCGTCACCAGACACTCGCATTGAGGCGTATCGTGGAGCGTCTGCTGCGTCCGGTGTCTCGGATTCCATCGCTGATTGGGATCCAGAGGCGCCGGACGCAAGAAGCTTCCCCGGGGGCGAACAGCCCTGTGCCGCGCTGGCGTGCTGGCGGCGAATGATCCGCACCAGAGTATTTGCGAGGTTAACGCTTGCACATGGTAGAAGATGCTGGCCTTTCAGTTAATGTCCAGAAGGGATGTCCTGTGCCGCCGCATTCAGGGCCGGGTCGTCCTCGTAAAGTTGTGAAACAAAACCTTGGCGGGACACTACCGATAGCGCAACCGGGGGGCGTTAAGACCCCTCTGGGCGGTCCCCGCGGAAGGCTCAAAGGAGTTCTTCTGGCGGCCATTGTTGTTTCTGCTTTCGATTGGGGTGGGCAAGACTTTTTTCCATTTGCGGCGCTGACCGTCATCTGCGGCGGTCTGTTGTTCTGGCGGGCCCTGAAGAACCTCCGAGCCGGGGATCGGCTTTTCCCTCGGACGGGACTGAATGTGCCTCTTGGACTATTTTCGCTGGTGTGTTTAGCATCTCTGACCTATTCCATAGACCGTTTCTCGACGGGCTACAACCTCGTGAAGGTGATGATTTATGGGGTGATGTTCTTCGCGGCAGTGCGGAGTTTCAGCAGGAAGGACATTGAGGGCCTGTTTCTCTCGGTGTTTGTGTGGACACTTCTTCTTTCCGGGTTCGGCATCTGGCAGTACCTCACGGGGAGGGGACAGTTCCCGGAGGAGAATGCGTGCAGAGCTCAAGCTGTCTTCTCGACTCCCAACATCTTCTCGAGTTTCCTTTTACTGTCGGTCTTCCCGGCAATGGCAGGTTTTTTAATGACACCAAAAGGATGGGTTAAAGCCGGGTTAGGGTTTGGTGTGGCAATCACCTATCTGGCCTTGCTGGCGACGTACTCTCGGGCAGGAATTGCAAGCTTTGCGGTCTGCGCCGTAGTCTTCGCGTTGCTTTTGATCCGATATGCCCCAACACACATCCGGCGAGGCATGGTTCATTTGGGAGTCATCTTAGCGGCCGCTACAGTCTTGTTCCTGGCTCACAACTCGCTGGTTATGAAGGGAAGTTTCGCCCGTCGAGCGACCGGCGTCGCCTCCGATAATCTCAGCCCCATAGGGCGATGGGGGTTATGGAAGGTGGCCCACTCGGCGTGGAAAGACCATCCAGTGGGAGGAACTGGATTGGGGACGTTCTCCTTGTTGCTGGTGAAGTATAGACCCATGACAAGGTCACACCCTCCAACAAACTTCGTCCACAACGACTACTTGCAGATTCTTTGCGAAATGGGTGTGGTAGGGCTTCTTGCACTGGGATGGCTTTTGCTGGCGGCGCTTGGCCAGGGCTGGAAGTGCATGAAGGCCGCCCTAAGAACGAAGACGGCTTGCCTGTCGGCGGGAATTGTCTCCGGGCTGCTGGGACTTTTTGTGCACAGCTTTTTTGACTTCAGTCTGCTTGTTCCGGGGACGATGTGTTTGGCTTTTTTGGTGATGGGTTGTCAAACGGCCATCTCAAGGGAGACACGGAGAAAAGATGAAGTGTCCGCTGAAAAAAGAGCCGTCGGAAGGACAGGCCGGTTCTTGAGAAGGGCGGTGTGTGCAGCCGGCGTGGCGGTATCGGCGATTGTGGTTTTGTTAGTTCTTTCCGTCGGGTTTGGCGACATTGAGACTCGGAAAGCTGCAAGATTGCTGGAGAAGGGGAAAGGGAAAGAGGCCACGCGGCACATGGAGAGAGCTTCGCGGCTCTGTCCGTACGTTCCAAGATACCACTTGAATCTCGCGCGGTCCTATTCTGCGCTGTCACGGCTCGGTGCGATAACGGAGTTCGCGAAAAAGGCCGGAAAGGAGTATCGAAAGGCTGTCGAGCTCAGTCCTCACGACGTTTCGGCATGGGTGGGGCTTGGCATCTTTCTGTTCCGCCGTGGAACGGGGGAAGGTCTTCTTGAAGCTGCGAGGTGTTTCGAGCGGGCGCGGGAGCTGGCGCCGTCTTCAGTGGCCATCAGACACAAACTTGGTTTGACGTACCTGAGGCTTGGCAGGACAGGCGACGCCCGGCGGCAGTTTATGTTCTGCAAACAGAATGACCCAGGATGCCGCCTGCTTGGTTCGCGGATCGAGAGGCTTCTTGTTGGAGATGACCTGAGTACGGAAAACCTTGTAAGTCGGAACCAGGTTGTGCCTGAAGGGCCCGTGTTCGGCCCTTCGGACGTAAGGGGGGCAGGCACACGCGATGTAATGGGAAAGGTAGATTGAGCGGAAAGGAGAGCAGCTTGACGATTCCGGGACGAAAAGGGTTCACGCTCATAGAGGCAGTGATGACGTGCGTGCTGCTCTCGATTGTCGCAGTGCTGGTTATGCCGAAGATCAGCGGCTATTACGCCGACGCCAAACTGCGAGCGCTTAGCAGGAAGATCGTTTGGCACCTGCGGCTATGCCGACAGTTGGCGATCTCGCGGAGGTCAACACTCTATGTTGTGTTCGATGTCGACGGCAATAGCTATGCCCTCTATGAAGAGAGGTACAGTACGCCGCTCAGCTATCTCACGTCAGAATTTGAAACGGAAGTGGACATCGAAGAGGAATATCCGGGATTGTCATTGTCTGAGGTCAACATAGGAGGAGAGTCTGAGGTTGGCTTCAATTCCCTTGGCTCGCCCCTGGACACCGAAGGCGAGGAAATTACAGAGGATGGAGTCGTAGTTATTCAGGACGGAAACGGCAGAACTGAAACCGTGACTATCGCCTCTCAGACGGGAAAAGCTTTCGTGGAGTGACGATCACATGCAGACCCGGATTTAATGAATGCAGGCCTCACCAGGGCCAACGGGAAAACATGAGAATGAAGGGCGCTTCTAAAAAAGGAATGACGTTGATTGAAGCCGTTACGGCCATCGTGGTCGCCGGCATTGGGGCGGGAGGTTTTGTATCGCTGTATCTCAGCGCCATGAGCGGCTACGCGGAGGCGGAGGTCAGAACCGTCGCTGCCTTTCTCGCGCAGGGGCTTATGGATGAGACCAAGAGCAAGAGGTTTGACGAACAGTACGTTACTCCCTTTAGCGAGAGCCTCGGAACGGATGCGTCGGAGGACGCAGGCGATAAGACGACTTTTGACGACGTGGACGATTTCGACGGATGGAGCGAGACGGCTACCGGTTTCAGCGGTTACACCATTTCGACCTCTGTCAACTATGTGAAGGGGGGAACCCTGGATGAGGTTAGCGATTCGCCGACGGGCTTCAAGCGCATAACCGTGCGAGTCTCGGTGGGCGGGGAAGCGGTGTCGGTTCTCAAATCGGTTGTCTGCGGCTGGTGATACGGAATGCAGCAAACACTCCGCGTCTCCGGGTCTCTGCGGTAGCCGTGGCACGGGCGTCCCGCCCGTGAATCGTCATGGGCAAGATGCCCATGCCACGTGGATTAGGGAGGGTGAAACGCAGAGGCGCAAAGGCGCAGAGGGAGAAGGAGGGTGAGAATCGCGGAAGAGAAACGTGGCTTCACGCTGATTGAAATAGTGATGGTCATAACCGTTATGTCGGTTCTCGCGACGATGTTTGCAAGTCTGTTTGGCGTAGCCTTGAAAGGGTACGAGGTGCTGGACACGAGGAAGGACCTCGTTTATGAGGCCGAGAGCACCTTGAGGGAGATTGCCAGTTCTATCCGTGGCGCGAAATGGATCGAAGGGTCCTTGCCTTTATCAGGGGCGACCGAGATCACAGTAATGTACGACATTGATGAGGACGATGTTGTTGAGAAGGTGCATTACTACTACGTTGAAGGGGAAAGGGAGCTTCGGAGGAAAATTGATGATGCTCCAGAGGAGGGGGTGCTTCTGGCAGAGAATGTGGACGAGGTGAGTTTCTCAGGGGGGCCGGCGCTGGTGACGATTCTGTTGAGGCTGTCTGAAGGCGAAGAGGAAAGAGAGATGCGCACATCTGCTGGAGGGCGACGGTGGTAACTTCAAGGGGTATGTCTCGTCGAGAAGGTTTGGCACTGGCGACGACGTTTCTGATGATTCTGCTGTTGGCTGTGATGGCATCGGGAATCGTCTCTATGGTCATGGAGGAGGGAACGTTATCTGCAAATAGAGTCGAAATGGCGAGAGCGGAGAGCATCGCCGACGCGGCGGAAAGTTTCGCCATAAGGAAGATGAACCGAACGTCGGGCTGGGACACCTGGTCCGGTGTAGAGGATAAGGACTTCGCGGGAGGAAGTTTCAGCGTAGAGGTGACAAGTGTTTCCTCGGATGAGAAGAAGCTGCAATGCGAAGGCGTTTTCGGAAGGAGCGCTGCCGTCAGGCAGAGGTTTGTGCGGCGGGGTCCGCTGGCGGCGGAGGGCGCCGTGAGCGCGTACATTTCGGATAACCGCTTGCTCGTCTCCCAAGCGAATTTCTTTGTCATGACGACAAGGTTTGACAATCCCTCGAGCGACGGCCAGGGGGCAGGACAGGGGGACCGCGTGTACATTCGTGTCAGCGGGATAGAACTCCACCCTGACCGAACGAACACGATTCAATTGGAGCGCCTCGACGGTTCAACGAGCCTGCCCGAGCTGTGGAAACCGGATGCTTTCAGGTACGATGCCGACAATGACTGGTTGGAGGCGGTCTTCCGGCTTCCGGAGGCGGACAATGGCGGGAAGGAATGGAAAGATTGCTTCGTCAATTTGGAAGTGGAGATCGAGACTACCCGGGTGAGCGGGCTCGATTACGTCCCGGACAGCAGACAGGAAAAGGACGATACGCACAGGGACGACGTGAGATGCGATATCCGGAACAACACGGGGCAGACCGTCGTTCTGACGGCGATGATCGCGAGCTGGGATGAGCCTGAAGCGTACTATCAGAAGATAAACATAAACATCCGCGGAGGGGAGAATTATCAGGCTGTGTGGGTGTATGACGATGAAAGAGCGGAGAGCGGAGAGAAGGTCGTTTTCAATCAGGGAAAGACCGTCTCTATCCCTGATGGCGCGAGCTTTAGGTTACACATTCTGAACTTTCGGTCGACACGCACGGGATCGGCCCAGAAGAGGGACATGCGTGATACGTCCTTCACGATTACCTTTTTCGCCGGAGAGATACAATACCCAGAAACGACGGTCCTTGTATTCGGGGAATCCGGGGAGTCCTCGGCCTTTACCCTTCTTCAAGCAATACACATTGGGATGCCTCAGCCGGTGGCGAGAATCTATGAGACGTCCGCGGCGAGGGGTGAGGAGGGGGAAGGGCTGAGGCGGTGGCAACTGAGCCAGGGGCAAACGTACTTTCTGCGAGTGTGGACGGAGCGTTTGTCGGGCGCGCTGAAGGCCGGCGAAGGGAAGCTGAAACTCCTGGATCTCTTTGGTGACGAGGAGTATTCCAACGCGGACGCTTTTTCCGCCGTCGGCGGAGGGCGCTACGACGCGGACATCACGATTCCGGTTTCAGGACAAGACCCGCCGGAGGGCTGGTCAGATGTTCCAACGGGAGGATGGGATTACGTCCTCAGAATAGAGATGGAGGACCTTGCGGGCGAAAACTTTTGCTATTCGTCTGCGGTGAGGATTGCGCAGTAGCCAGCGAACTAAGGAGAATGCGAGCAAGCTGTATGTTGAGGTGAAATGAAACAGGAACATCGCGGGCTCCGTGATGGCATTGCTCGGGCCAATCATTTTATGGGCGGCGCGGCGAATGGGATGAATCTTTGAGAAAGCCGCGCACCAGAGGATTGTGAAGATGGAATCGGGAAGAGTGCTCGGACTCGACATCGGCAGCCGGAATTTGAAAATCGCCCTTCTGCGGAGAAATGGGCGCGGCGCCGTCCTGTCCGACTTCTTGCTGAAAGAGTTTCCGAGGGAAGCTGGCGAGAACCTCGCCGGGCGAGAGAGCTTCGTCGTTGAGACTGTGCGAGATTTCCTCCGGCAGAATCGCGTCAGGCGAGCCGCAGCTTATTGCTGCCTGCCGACGGGGGCGATGGGGGAGAGCACACTGCAACTGCCGCAGGTGACCGGCAAGGAGCTCGCGCAGGCTGTGCGCATGCACGTCAAGAACAAACTGGGGGGCGCTCAGCAGCCGTTGTCGTTCGATTTCCACGTCACGCCAGAGGTTCCCGGAGGGAGCCATGGGAATGTGGTGGTTCAGCTCGTCGTTACCGGCAAGCAAATGCCGCGAACATTGGCGAGGATGGTCGAAGCGTCGGGCTTGCGAACCACGGGCGTCAATGTTTGGGGCGGAGTTATTGAGAACCTGATTCGGGAGAGAAAATTCGCCTCGGGGAAGTGCATAGCGGTGCTGGAAATCGGCGCGGCGAGGGGCGCCATCGGAGTCTTTCGGGACGGGCATCTTCATTTTGCGAGAGAGATTCGCACTGGGGGCAACGCTTTTACAAAAGCCCTCACGGAGATGCCCATCAGAGAGGCGACAAGAGAGTTCCTCGACATTTCGGCGGCGGAGCGGATGAAGCGCCGCTACGGGATTCTCGTGAACGGCGACGGGGTCGGGCTTCGGAGCGAGGAAGCGGCTCGTTTCTCTGCCATGCTGAGGCCTCAGATTGAGCGGTTAGTGCTCGAAGTCAAACGCTCAATCGAGTATTACAGACAGTTGTTCCATTCCGGGGGCGTGCAGGAGTTGTATTTGTGCGGCGGCGGCGCCAAATTGAAGAACCTGGCTATTTATCTCACGCGGCAGCTCGGAATGGATGTGAAAGACGTGCCGGTCGCGGAATGCGTCAGATTCTCGACGGAATCGGTGGGACAGCGGTTTGAGGATGACGCGATGGCCCTGGCGGCAACGGTCGGCACAGCGCTCGACGATGGAAGGCAGATAAACCTTTTGCCGGCGGAGGTGGTCACCGACAGGAGAATCGCCCGTATCAAGAACTTGTTTCAGGTTCTGCTCATTGCGGGTCTTGTCTTGATGTTCTACGGGCGCCGGCAAGCCGGCAAGGAACTGCGGGGGCTAAAAACGACCTTCGCCTTGCAAAAGGAGGCTCTCTCCTTCATGCAGGACGGGCTCGCCGAGGTCGAAATGCTGAGCCGCCTACGCAATGAATTACAGTCTGTCGAGAAAGCGCTCGCCGAAAGAAGCGAGAAACGCACCGATTGGGCTGGCGTACTCAAGGAGATCAGCAACATCATACCTGCGAATATTGTGTTGAGCGAGATGTCGCCGGCGCCGGATTCCAAGGGCAAAAGCATCGTGCTGCGGGGGAAAGTGTTGGAAGAAGCTATTGCGAAGAACCTCGAGGTTTCGGAATTCCTGCTGCGCCTGGAGGAGTCGCCCTTCTTAAAAGACGTGCGATTGCGTCCGAGGGAGACCCGCCAGGCCGGGGAAAGCGGGCGAGCGGAAATAAAATTCGAGATCAACTGCGCCTTGGCCTATTGAGGTACGACGATGGCAGCGATGACTAAAAGGAACAGGGATTTGCTTTCGATGGCACTGAGCGGAGTGGTTCTGGTCGTATTCTACTTTTCGATTTTCCGCCCGCCGGAAAGAGCCGTTGCTCGGTCGAGAGAGGAGGCGAGCTCGCTTTCAAGGAGTGTGAAAAACACCGCGAAGAGAATAGCGAGCTTCCCGGGACTCCGCCGGAAAGTGGAGGAACACAGAGAAAGGCTGAAGGTAATAAAGGAAAAGGTGGGAGCGTGGTCAACTTCCCGCGATGTCGCGGAAGTTCTGGTCAACGAGGCCAGAAGAACCGGCGCCGATGTATTCATATCGAGAAATGTGGACGGCGAGACCGCGGGCGAGAGCAGTGGGCCCGGAAAGGAAATCTCTTTCAGCGTGCGGATGCCTTGTTCCTATCGTTCCTTCGCGGCGTACGTTGAGGCTATCCGGGACGCGGGAGAGACCATCGCGGTCGAGGAAATAAGCCTGAGGCGTCAGAATGCCCCAGCGGAAAAAGAGGCAAAAATGCTCACAGGGGAGTTGACAGTGACGGCGAGCCTCTTTCCGCAATGAGCGAATGTGGGAGGGATGACTTTGAAGAAAGGCACGATAGAGGCCATCGTCACCGCCGCCTTGGTGATTGTGTTGGTGGTAGTGGTGCTGGCGAAGCTCGGAGGAAAGGGCAACGCCGCGAATAGGAAGGCACCCGAGGAACCCACTGGCCCGCCGCCGGGCGCAAAAAAAGTTCTGGCTCGCATAAATGACCTTAAATCTAAGGCAGCGCGAGCCGACCCGACGAGAAAAGAGCGGCAGAGGCAAAGGGCATCATTGCCCTGGGGAAGAGACCCCTTTTTCGTGAACGAGCACGCGAGCGCCGAGAAACCTGTCCCGAAGCCACCGCTGGTGTGCAAGGGAATCTCTTCCCTGGATGGCGAACCTGTTGTGCTGATTAACGCCGCCGTTCTCAGAGAAGGGGAGACTATCAAGGGCTATCTCGTCAAGCAGATTGCAGAAGACAGGGTTGTTCTGGCGAAAGGGGGGCAAACCTATGTTTTGATAGTAGGAGAGGAATAGGTCACGCTAAACGCTCCCGCGAGTTTGTGTTTGGCGAGGAGGGTGTGGCTACGTTTGAGTGGTGAGAGAGTTCGCTTTGGCTTGCTTGTCGCAGGCTGCGTGTTTCCGAGGGACGAACCGGGAGGGTGAGGCAAATCCCGTCCCTCACCCCTCTGAGGGCGGATAGGCGTGGCATCCCGCTGGAGGCGGGACCCGTGAAGCATCATGGGCAACATGCCCATGCCACGGCAGGCGACCGCGGAGTTCTTCTCATCCAGCTCTCTGCGACTCTGCGCCTTTGCGTTACCCTCCTCCCCCCTTTTCCCCTCCGCCGCCCGGACGGCGGCGTTACGCTTGACAAATCCACCCACTCATACGTAGCCGCACCCGTCAAGGGTGTTGTCGCCGTCTTGGTGAATGTTCCTCGTGGTCTCGCCGGAAGGAGCACGCAGTTTGTACTGCGCGCAACGCCAGGCGCCCTCAAAGGAATGCTGACCCGATGACGCTCACCTGGAACGACATCGCCGGTGAAACCTACGTTATCCAGACGAGCACAGACCTCCTGCACTGGGAAGTCGCCGAGGATGAATCCTGCGACGGTGTTTATACGAGTTGGCTCCGCGGCGAGAATCTCTTTTCTCGGACGTTCTTTCGTTGTTCTCATAGGTGCCGTTCGCTGCCCTAACGCAGAAGTATTCCCCGTGCTCGAATTCGCCGCTTCTCCGTTCGCACAGGCAGCAAAAAAGGTCTTGACATCACCGCCAGCGCGCTTTACATCTCAAGATGAATCGTTGGACCGGCGCACCTATTGCACGGGGCACGTCGGAGAGGGAGAACAGGGCGCACTAAGTGATCCAAAGGGGGCGCCAAGATGAAACAGCGCACGACGTCGGCAATCGTAGCGGGGGGACTCATCATCACGGCACTACTCATCGTACCTTCGGTAGTCTTTGCCGATGCGAGCAAGGCGGCGGAGAGGCGGGTCCCGGTGGCGTCATAAAAACGCTGCCGAGCAGCTTCGGGGATGAGACGTATGCTGTAACAATGCCACCGACACCGGGAATGGACCAGCGAGTTGTCAAACTGAAATCCCGGTACTTCATTCCAGACAAACATAAACCGATCCGGCTTGATAGCAAAACAGGCCGTATCTACGTGCAGTTCACACGCACACTTACCAAGCGGGACCTCAAGAAGCTGGAATTCATCGGGGCCGACGTGGAAGACTACCTCACGAATAATACCTTCGTTGTCCGTGTACGCCAGGATACAATTCCGCCACTCCGGAAACTGGGCTTTGTGGCGGGCCTCGAAGAGATAGACTGGCGGGACAAAGTGTCGCAAGCCTTGTACAGGGGCTGGATCAGCCAGGAGGCAATATTGCCCGGAGGGCTTGCCAGGGTCCGGATAGGACTGGGAGCGACTTGCAACGTCTATGCGGCATCAGGGTGCCTCCAAGCCCAGGGAGCAATCATTCGGGAGCGCGCCGACCGGGCCAGGCAAATGGTCGTGGCCCTGCCTGAGTCTGCTGTTGCTGCGGTGGCGGCCCTGGCCAACGTGCGGTTCATCGAGGAGTGGAGGCGCCAGGAGCGGGGATCGATCAGGTCGGGTGTCATGTCGGAGGCCTACTGGTACAGGGGGGCCAACCTGCACGGCCTCTTTGACCTGAGCGGCTACCTCCTCGACGGGTACCTGGAAATCAAGGGCGAGGCCATAGTTGTGGGCATGCGCGACGGCGCCCCTGTCAAGTGGGACCATCAGGGCCTTCAGGGTCGGATTCTTTACAGCGAGGGCGAGGCGCCACCCTTCGACCCTCATGTCACGCCCATGGCCGCTATCATAGCCGGCAACGTCTACACGACGGAGGGGGGGCAGGACGTTGGTGGGCAGGCTCCAGGGGCCCTGCTGGTCTGCTACAGTGGTGACGACTCCAACTTCTACTCCGGGGACCTCAGCGAACTGGCCGAGGTTTGGGGTTCGGCGGTCATCAACAACGTTTATCAGGAGCTGAACTGTGGCGGGGAGTACACCGCCTCATGCAACGAAGTGGATGGCTGGATGACCAGGGGTTCGCACAGGGCCGTCACGGTCCTAACCGTCGCGGGGAACTACGGGGACAGGGATCTCTACGGGTCTGTGGCTCCACCGGGGACGGCGAAGAACGTGATAACCGTTGGAAGTGTGTACTGGAACCCGATCCCGAAGTACCCTGAGAGCGCCCCCCTGCCTGGCACGTGGGACGTCGGCATAGACCGGTTGAGCGGCGCCGGGCCGTGCGGCGACGGCAGGATCAAGCCCGATCTGGTCGCCCGAGGAGACCACGTGCTAACGGCCAAGAGCGATGGCACCTACGAGGACGTGTCCGGGACGTGCGCGGCCGTGGCCGTTGCCACCGGCGCGTCCACGCTCGTGATAGAGGCCTTCGAAAAGACGTACGGTTTTTGCCCGACGTCCGACATCGTCAAGGCCATCCTTTGCAACACTGCCCTTGACCAGTGCTCGGGGTGGACGGACTACCGCGAGGACCGGCCTGGCCCCGACTACCGGTACGGCTTCGGCCTTCTCAAGGCAAAGGCGGCGGCCCAGACCGTGTACCGCGACCTGGTGCCTGGCTACAAGCCTGGTGGCGGCCACATTCTGACGGGCGTTATTGAGGAGACCGGGGACGAAGTGGAGTTCACAGCGGAACTGAGCGACGCGAACGTAATCGCGAGGGATTTAAGGGTGACGCTAACCTGGATCGACCCAGCCGCCGCGCTCAGTGCAGAAGCCGCGCTCGTGAACGACCTGGATCTGGAACTCGTCTCGCCCGACGGAACGGTCTATTACCCCTTCTCGCTGGACCGCGACCATCCTGATCTCGATGCAACCGCAGAGGGAGCCAATACGCTTGATAATATCGAGCAGGTCCTTGTGGATGGCCCTATTACTTCGGGTTTTTGGACGTTCAGGATAAACGCGGCGCAGCTCCCCAACCGGACGCAGGAGTTCGCTCTGGTCTCCAGCGCTGGGTTCGACAAGGTATCATTCCTCGACTGCAACGTGTGGGACGGTGCCAATTGGCGCAGCGGCAGGTCCGCCGTCACGGGCGATCCGACCCCGACCCTGAGGGTGGCTGTTTCCAGCCCCATCGCGCGCCTCCAGCTGACGGGTGACCACCGCCCGAGCTATGCTATCTCCATGGACGGGACCGAGATCAACCCCGATACCGCGGAGTGGCACGATATCACCGGCGCGTATTCGGACCCCGCATGTCCCGCTGGGTCGGAGATTCAGCCGGGCGACTACAACGGGCTGGTTTATTACCTCAAACTTGAGGAAGTTGGGTTTGACCAGCTTAGCCGGACCAATAACCGCGTCCTCGTGCGCGTTTACGACGACTCGGGCCAGCCGCCGCATGACAGTCCTTCATACGTCGTCCGCACGGCCACGGACCGCTACGTATCGCTCGACGGGAGCGATGAGGACGGGGACGGCTCCAGGGAATACCCCTTCCGGTCAATCTCGCGCGCTCTGGAAGCCATGGGCGCCTCCGGGGACGAGAATGACCCGGTCACCATCAGGGTGGCCCCCGGCACGTACAATGAGTGCGTGACTATCAAGGAAAATGTCCGACTGTACGGGGGTTGCGACCCGAACCACCTTTGGATGAGCAAGACCAGCTTGCAGACCACCATCGAGGCCGACGGGGAAAACCCGGCGGTCAAAGCCTGGCAGCTCTCCGGGCAGCCTGTCCTCGAAGGCTTCACGATAAGAGGTGGGAAACCCGGCGTAGATTGCTACCTTTCTTCGCCGATCATAAGAAAGTGCGTCATACGGGCCAATAGCCACGCAGGAGCCGCAGGTGGGGGCGTATGCGTTCGCGGGTACGTCGGTGACGCATTAGCCTGTCCGGTCTTTGAGGACTGCGTTATTCAGGAGAACACGGCCCAGGAGGGCGCTGGGATGGCGTGCCTCGGCCAGAAGGCTCAGCCCCTGGTGCTAAACACTATGTTCAGGGGCAACCATGCGATTGGCTCCGCCGGCCGGGGCGGGGCGGTCTTGGCCAACTACAGCGCTCACGTGCGGCTGATCAACTGCACGATCGTTGACAATCATTGCGATGGCTCCGGGGCGGGGGGCGTCGAGTGCACGACAGGCTTCATGGCGGGCTCCGCCACCATCACGAACTGCATCCTCTGGGGCAATGGGAATGAGCTGGAGAACTGCCAGGCGACCTATTCCTGCATCGAGGGCGGCGGCGCAGGCCAGGGAAACACCTCTGCGGACCCCCTCTTTGTTGACGCGGACGGACCCGACAATGACCCTGATACGTACGACGACAACAATTACCATCTGTCGGCCCAGTCCCCGTGCATCGACGCCGGCACCAACGGCGCGGAGGGCCTCCCGGAGGCCGACTTTGAGGGGGATCCGAGGAGGGCGATGGGCCCTGAGGGGGGCATTGTGGACATGGGCGCCGACGAGTACTACTGGACAAGGTCCGTATTGGCCAGGAAAACGCCTGCTGGCATCGAGGTCTCCTGGGACTGCATCTGGGGGATAACCGAGTATAGGGTTGATTACGCCGAAGAGCTTAGCATGGACACGACCTGGAGCACGTTCCCGGGGATCATTGACGGGACCGGCCTCGAGAGGGCAAGCTATCTCGATACTACGGCGGGGCCCGAGGAGACCAGGTTTTATAGGGTGCGGGAATATGAGTGAGAATGGACGCGGGGTCTGTCGTGAAGGTAGACAGCGGTCGGAAGACACGCGTCCGGGACCTCGCTGTGCCAGAACAAGGCGCGCGCTGGGCCATCTCCTCAGCATCATTGCGCCCTCGGTGCTCACCTGGTCCATGGCGTCCGGGGCGACGCTTATCGTGCCTTCGGACCAGTACTTATACCTGTTCCGTGCGATTGAAGCTGCCCAGCCCGGTGACACGGTCAGGGTCCTTCCAGGGGAGTTCTACGCTGGCTACGCCTTGCTTAAGGATGACCTTTCCATAATCGGGTCCGGCGCTTCGAGAACGATTGTGAGAGAGAGCACGCACGATTCCGTTTCCACGTTTAAGGCTCAGAGCGTCCGGGGCGTGCTCATTGAGGGTCTGACGATCTTCGGGAGTCGCGGCGACCGTCCTACGCCGAACACCGGTCCCTACGGCGGTGCTCTTTCCTGCATCGCCAGCGACGTAACCATCCGCGATTGCATAATCGCCCGGGGTGTCCTCGGGGGCGTCAGCACATTTGAAGGCTACGGTGGCGCCATATACGCCTCTGCTGGGTCCTCCCTGAGCCTTGTGGACTGTGTTCTTAGGGACAACTATGCCGAATGCGGTGGCGCCATATATGGCTCTGCTGAGTCCTCGGTGACCGTTGCGGACTGTGTTTTTAGGGAGAACTGCGCCAAACGCGGTGGCGCTGTTTATCTTGTAGGTTACCCCTCCCAGTCCTCTCTTCGAATGACGGGCTGCGTTTTCCAATCAAACTCTGCTCCGGGGCTGGGGGGCGCCGTCAGGATTGACGGCGAAGGAGACGTAGTGATGGGCGACTGCCGGTTTGTGGGCAATCGGGGGGGCGCTGGTGGGGCTATATATTGCGGAGCGGGTGCGCGGGTTATTATGAATAGATGCGTCGTTGCGGGCAATACGGCCGCGGATGGCGAAGGAGGGGGGATCGCCGCGTGGGACTGCGATTTCACCGCCACCGATTGCCTCGTTGCCAACAACGTTTCCTGGGTGGAGTACTCTTGGCCCGGCGGCGCGGGCATTTTCTCCTCAAACGGCTCTATGGCGTTGAGGCACTGCACGGTCTCCGGAAACGAGGCTCTCGGGTCCTATAGGGTCAGAGGCGGCGGCGTCTTTTCGGATGGGTCGGCTGGTGCAATCACCAATTGCATCTTCTCGGACAATACCGATGACATCTCGTTCACAACCAACGCTGAACTGAATGTGAGCTACTGCGATATCGAGGATATGTTCCCGGGCGTTGGGATCATTCACGAGCCGCCGAGGTTTGTGGACCCGGAGAACGGAGATTTTCGCCTCCTGGGAGATTCTCCGTGCATAGACCGCGGGAACGGCGACGCCGATATCATCCCGCTAACCGACATCGAGGGAAAGCCACGCGTCATTTTCGGAGGGAAATTCGAGCGGCCGGACCTCGGCGCCTACGAATACGACCCTTCTCTCCCCGTGCAGATTTGCACACAATCGCTGGGCAGCGCAATCGGCGACCACGAATACCAACTCGACCTGAAAGCCACCGGCGGCTTCGCCCCGTACTCCTGGTTTCTTCTCTCGGGGTGGCTTCCGACGGGGCTTGAGCTATCCCAGGACGGAATTCTCTCCGGCGTTCCTGCTCGTCCGGGAAATTATGACCTCACGCTCCTCGTGGCAAACCTTGAAGGTCAGGCGCATCAACGCACTTATCAGCTCGAGGTCTCCGGCTATGAGGATTGGTACGTTGACGCGAGCGTCGGCTCACCGGGCGAGGGGAAGTCGCCGGATACCGCGTTTGCTTCCGTCCAGGACGCCGTGTATGCGGCAGGAAAGGGCGACATCGTGCACGTCGCCCCCGGGGAATACACCGGCCCCATTGATGTGTACGTTCCCATAGACATCATAGGCCCCGGCCCGGATCAGGCCGCGATTGACGGGCAGCAGAACGGCTCCGCCATCTCCTTCTGGCTGCTTCCTTTCGGCAGACTCTCCGGTTTCAAAATCACCAACGGTTCCGCCCGCGAAGGCGGCGGGTTGTTCCTTTATGAGTCCGGAATCACGGTCGAGAATTGCGTCGTGGAGTCAAATAGGGCCGGGTATCTTGGCGGAGGCATCTACGCGTACTGCTCGCCAGCGAAGATCGAAAACTGCATCGTCAGAAACAACGTCAGCGCATTTCTGACGGAGGTCGACGTCGGGGCGGGCGGCGGCATCTATTGTTATTTTTCTCCTGTGAAAATAGACCGCTGCATCGTCGAGAACAATGGGATATATTCCCAATGGGGGAATACCCACTGGGGAGGGGGCCTGGCGCTCCACGGCTCTCGCCCGGTCGTCACCAACTGCGTCATTGCCAAAAACTATCTCGATACCCGCTTGGACAGGTACGCGCGCGGCGCGGGGGTCTTTGCCCTTTTCGGCTCCCCAGTCATTATCAACTGCACTATCGCCGACAATTACGTCAAGCGTACAGGCCTCGCCTATGACGTGGGCGGAATCGGAGCAATGGACTGCTGGGCGTCCGTAACAAATTGCATCATCTGGGGGAACGGGATCGACCTCCTTGACGCCCCCGCAGAGTTCTCCGTTGTTGGCACTCCCCCGGAATGGGCGGAAGGGCCCGGCAACATCTCCCTCGACCCCAAATTCGTTGATCCCGCGTCCGGCGACTACCGTTTGAAAGACACCTCCCCCTGCATAGACGCGGCCCGGAACCTATACATCGAGGATTATGAGACCGACCTCGACGGAAATGTCAGAATCCTCAACGGGCTGGTGGACATGGGCGCCTACGAAAATGCGAAGCACGAATTCGGGAGGTTGGTAATCGGAAGCGATGCAGATTCGATGAGACTTACTTGGAACAGCCTCCCCGGCGAGACCTACGTTATCGAGACCAGCACAGACCTCCTGCACTGGGAGGTGGCCGCGAATGAATCCTCCAGCGGAATTTATACCGGTTGGCTCTGCGGCGAGAATCTCTTTTCGCCGACGTTCTATCGGGTTTCGCGAATGGCGCCTTGAGTCCCGCCTCGCCAATCGCCGTTTCTCTGACCCTCTCAAAGCGCAGACACTTGAGGGCCCGTCCCTGCGCTGTGACAGCGTCGCTTTCCTTGACTGTTTTGTGCCGGTGGTGTAATCTCGCGGGGTCAGCAGCGAGGGAGCAGCCAGCCTGAGACCCCCTTTTTCTCAGGAGCCGGTACTTCCGGATTCGCTGCCCGTGTTGTGTTGCTATTGAGGAGAAAGAGATGAGTGAGCAAAAAGATGAGCTGTTCTTTGTTTCGGGAAAAGTGGCGGTTGTCACGGGCGGCGGAGGGATTCTCTGCGGAACCATAGCGAAAGCTCTGGGTGAGCGAGGGGTCAAAACGGCGGTCCTCGACCTGCGAGAGGAGGCTGCAAAGGAGGTCGCGGACGCCATCAATTCTTCTGGTGGTGAAGCTCTCGCGGTCAAGGTGGATGTGCTCGACGAGGAAAATGTTCGCGCGGCGCGAGATGCGGTGATGGAGCGCTTCGGAAGGGTTGATTTCCTCATCAACGGCGCGGGAGGAAACCGGGCAGAAGCTACGACATCGCCGGAGCGAGACTTTTTCGATTTGCCGCTCGGGGCGATTCGCGGGGTATTTGACCTGAACTTCATGGGAACGTTCATCCCATGCCGGGTTTTCGGCAAAGACCTGGCCGAGCAGGGGGAAGGGATCATCCTCAACACCAGTTCCATGAATGCAATCCGTCCCTTGACGCGTGTCAGCGCGTATTCGGCTGCGAAGGCTGCCGTCACGAATTTCACACAGTGGCTGGCGGTCCACTTCTCGCTAAACTATTCAAAGAAAGTACGGGTCAACGCCATCGCGCCCGGATTCTTCCTGACGAACCAGAACAGGTATCTCCTGACAGACGAAGAGACAGGGGAGCTGACCCCGAGGGGAGAGGCGATGATTGCGCACACGCCGATGGGCCGCTTCGGGAAGCCCGAGGACCTCATCGGAACCGTTCTGTGGCTTTTGTCGCCAGCGTCGGAGTTCATTCACGGCGTCGTAGTTCCGATAGACGGCGGGTACTTGGCGTTCAGCGGAATGTGACGGAACAGGGAAATGACTGTTCTCGATGATTTTCGACTCGATGGCAAAATTTCCATTGTAACCGGCGCCAGCCGGGGTCTCGGAAAGGCGATGGCCGAGGCGCTTGCGGAGGCGGGTTCACATGTCGTCCTGGCAGCGAGGACGGAGGAGGCGCTCAAGGCGGTCGCGGAAAACATTGAGGCGGCGGGAGCGAAAGCTCTTGTCGTGCCGACCCACGTAGAAGAGGAGGAGGAGCTCAACCGCCTCGTCGAGCAAGCCGTGGATGAATTCGGTCGGATTGACGTGCTGGTCAACGACGCGGGGACAACCGCCCGCTATCCGGCGATGGATTTCCCACTGGAGGAATGGGACCGGGTGCTGGCGGTGAATCTCCGCAGCGTATTCCTCCTCTGCCAAAAGGTTGGGAGGGTGATGATGCGGCAGGGAGGCGGGAAGATCATCAATATTGCCTCCTTGCTTTCGGAAGTCGGCGTTGCTCTGATTCCCCCTTACGCGAGCAGCAAGGGAGGAATCCGGCAGCTCACAAAATCGCTGGCTGTCGAGTGGGCGAAGTACAATATCTGCGTCAACGCCATCGGGCCGGGGTATTTCCGCACGGAATTGACCGAAGGGCTCTATCAGGACCCCGAGAGATACCAACCAGTCATGAATCGCCTCGCCATCAAGCGATGGGGGAAACCGGAAGACCTCAAGGGGGCGGTGGTTTACCTGGCGAGCAAGGCTTCGGATTACGTTACGGGACAAATCCTTTACGTGGACGGAGGCTATCTCGCCGGTTGAGAGCCGGTGAGGAGGCCGGCTCCAAAACGGAGCGTGCGGCAGCTCGCTGTCGCGGGAGAGCAGCAACAAAAAGGATGGAGGATCGAACAAGATGACATTTGACCCGCAGGCGGAGCTGAAGAAGTTCACCCCGAGGCACGATTTCCTTGTGGCGATTGATTCCGATGGCTGTGCTTTCGACACGATGGAGATCAAGCACAAAGAATGTTTCATTCCGAACATCATCAAGTACTGGGGTCTTCAGCCCATCTCGAAGTACGCCAGGGACGCCGCTGAGTTCGTCAATCTCTACTCCAAGTGGCGAGGAATAAATCGGTTTCCGGCACTGCTGATGACCTTCGACCTCCTCGCCGAAAGACCGGAGGTCCAGAAGCGAGGCGTAAAGATGCCAGAAGTTCCCACCCTCCGAGAGTGGGCCGGCAAGGAAACAAAGCTCGGCAACCCCGCGCTCGAGGAAGCCGTTAAGAGTACCAACGATGCCATCCTCACGAAGGCGCTCGCCTGGAGCAAGGCTGTCAATGCCACCGTGGCCGACATCGTTCATGGGGTTCCTCCCTATCCTTACGTTCGCGAAAGCATAGAGAAGCTGTCGGAATCGGCGGACATCATCATCGTTTCCGCGACTCCCTACGAGGCGCTGAACCGCGAGTGGCAGGAGCACGATGTGGCGAAGTTCATCTCCGTCATAGCAGGTCAGGAGCAGGGCAAGAAAGCGGAGCATATCCAGCTTGCGAACCAGGGTCGGTATCAGAACGACCGTATCCTCATGATCGGCGATGCCCCCGGCGACATGAAAGCCGCTCGCGCGAACGATGCCCTTTTCTTCCCCGTGAACCCAGGAAGCGAGGAGGAATCGTGGGAACGCTTCTATAACGAAGCGCGCGATAGGTTTCTCTCGGGCACGTACGCGGGCAGTTACGAAGAAAAGCTCGTTGCCGAGTTCGAGACGTTCTTGCCGGAGATCCCACCGTGGAAGCGGTAAGCGCCCGGCAAGGTTCTGTGGCCTCGTGAGAAGTACAGGCCGATGGTCGCGTTATGCCTCTCGTTGGTTGCCTGGCCGCGAGCTCGTTTCCGGCTGGGGGAGTTGCTCCCTAAGTGCTCAGATTCATAAGGTTGGGGACGTATTCTTTTTTTGACGGGATAACAGGATGGACGGGACTTTGCGTCTTTGCGTCTCTGCGAGAGGCTTCCCCTTTTTCCATTTTCTCTCGCCAAGACGCCAAGGGCGCCAAGGTCAAAAAGCTTCTTTCACACAACACCACACGTGACCGTATTTGCGAGCTCATGTGCTACGTTGCGCTTTTTCCCTTTTTTGGCGTCGGCCAGTTCGGCGATTCGATGTGGGCAGTCCTGAGATAAGCCTCAATCCTGGCAATCACTTCAGGGTGTTGGGCAGCGACATTCCGCTTCTCAGACTGGTCTTTGGCGAGGTCGTAAAGTTCGAGCTTTTCGCCGGAAGCCAACCGCACAGCTTTCCAGTTGCGCCACCTGACCGCCTGCTGAAGCCCGTGTCTGGGAAACTCCCAGTAGAGGAACCGGTCGCTCAGATTTTGCTTGTTGCCGAGCAGCGTCGGCAGGACTGTGACGCCGTCTATGTTCGAAGGGAGTCGGGCTCCTGCCAGTTCCGCTGCGGTGGGCAGGAAATCGGCGAAGTACCATGCCGCGTCGCTAATCGTGCCGGCGGGGATTTTCCCCGGCCAGCGGGCTATCATCGGCGCGCGGATGCCTCCCTCGTACAGGTCGCCCTTTTTCCCCCGGAGGGGACCTGAGCTGTCGAAACGTCCATCCCAGCGATTCGCGGCGCCGTTGTCGGAGCAGAAAAACACGATAGTCTTGCGGCCAATGTCGAGTTCTTTCAGCAGCGTCATGATGCGCCCCACATCACTGTCCATGTGGGTCACCATTTCTGCAAAGGTTTTTTCGTTTTTAGACCAGCCCTGCCGGTCAGCGTAATGTTTGACGCGAGGAATCTCATAGTTTCCGTGCGGAATGCACCACGCGAGGTACAGGAAAAAGGGCTTGTTTTTGTGTCGGCGAATGAAATCGAGCGCGAGCTCCGTGAACATGTCGTGAGTGTACTGTTTCCGCTCGCCTCCCTGATTGCCTTTGAGGATCATCTTCTTCTCGTTTCGCCACAGGTACGGCGGATAGTAGCTGTGGGCATTGCGCTGGTTGAGGTAGCCGAACCACTCGTCAAAGCCCTGTCGGTTCGGCACGCCGGAGCTGTTCGGCTCGCCAAGCCCCCATTTCCCGGTGATGCCCGTGGCGTATCCGGCTTGTTTGAGCACCTCGGCAACCGTGACGTCTCCCGGCTCGAGCGGGACTCGCTTCTGATCGCCCACGCCGCCCACCTTGCCGAAGTTCGCCCGGACACGCGTGTGCCCGGTGTGCTGTCCGGTCATCAACACGCTGCGGCACGGTGCGCAGACCGTCGAGCCGGCATAGCAGTTGGTGAAGCGCATTCCTTCCGCAGCAAGATGGTCAATGTTCGGCGTCTCGATCTCCTTCTGTCCGTAGCATCCGAGGTCAGCGTAACCCAGGTCGTCGGCGAGGATGAAGATGATATTCGGTTTGCCCTCGCTCGACCCGAAGGCAGAGAGCCATCCGGGCATGGCAACGGATGCCGCGCCGAGGCCAAAGGCCTTGAGAAAATTCCGACGTGTGGTGTCTAATGCGCTCATCGCTTTTTGCTCCTTTTGACGTTACGCACACCTCATTTGACAAGGGGCTATTGGGAAGATTTCCCCGCTGGTCTCGCACGCTTGGTGACCTTTGCTCGCCGCTTGTACACCCCGCCGTAACGGTCTCGAAGCTCGTCGCATCTGCTGCGCAGTTCGCTCAGCGCATCTTTGTACTGAGGAACGGCGACCAGGTTTCGGGTTTCGAGGCGGTCTCTTTTCAGGTCATACAATTCTTCGTGGATCGGGTGCTGCTCGAAGTAGCGGATATATTTCCAGTTTGCGTTTCGCACGCCCTCGCATTTCGGAATTTGGGGGTGCTCAAAAAGGTGCTCGAAGAAGAAATCCTTCCGCCACTCCGGCCTCTTCCCTTGAAAAATGGGGACAAGACTGTCCCCTTGCATAATCGGCGGGATGGACACTCCGGCCAGCTCGAGAATCGTGGGGGCTATATCAATATTCAGAGCCATCTGGGTTGGCTCACGGCCCCGGAGGGTTTTGCTGGAACGTGGATCGCAGGCGATCAATGGCACGCGCAGCGAGTCCTCGTAAGGCAACCATTTGCCGGCGAATCCTCGCTCACCGAGGAAATACCCGTTGTCGCCCATCAAGATGATGATGGTGTTCCTCTCCATCCCTCGCTGGTTGAGCGCCTTCAACAAATGCCCGATGACTACATCTACCCCGCTAATCATGCGATAATACCCTTTGACCATCCGCTGGTACTTTTCGGGCGTGTCGAAGCGCCAGTGCCAGCGGACACGATTCAAGGATTTTTTAATAAACTCCGGCAGGGCGTCGAAGAACTCCGGGTTTGCCAGTTTTGGCTGCGGAATCGTCACGTCCCGGTATAGGCCATCAACGGATTTGGGCCAGATGTATTGCCTGGGGTCATTGTCCTCAGCGTGCGGCGCGTTGAAGCTGACCGAGAGGCAGAAGGGCTGGCCGACCTTACAGCTTCGCAGAAAGTCAATGGCTTTCTCGCCGGTGATTTCCGTGAGGTGCTTCAGCGTGCCGTCCTGCTGTTTCTTGAAATAGGGACTGGGGTGCAGCGGCTGGAAGACATCGAACATTTTCTTCGGAGCTCGAGCGCCCATATTCACGCCGTACTTGCCAACGAAGCCAGTCCGGTAGCCCGCCGCTCGCAGCAGCACGGGATAGCTGTTATTCGTGTACTTCGCCGGCACGGGCGGCGTGCCGAAAGTGTAACCGTGGGTTCGCTCGACGACGCCGGTGAAGATGCTCGCGCGGCTGGCAGCGCAGATTGACGTGGTCACAAACGCATTCTTGAAACGAACTCCCTCGCGGGCGATTCTATCCATATTCGGGGTCTTAAGAATGGGATGGCCGGCACAACTCATCATATCCCACCGTTGGTCGTCGGTGAAGAGGAAAATGATGTTTGGCTTGTCCGCGGGCATATCGGTCGCGCTCTGCTGAGAGGCACTGGCGCTTCTCGGCAAAGTTACGGACGCCACGCCGAGGCCCAGAGCTTTCAAAAAGTCGCGTCGTCTCATGAGCAGCTCCTTTCGTCAAGGACTTGTCGGGCAACTCTCGCCCGGCGGGGGGCAGACCGAACGGATTGCGGATGTTCATTTCCGCCGTGCCGTCCGGCTTTGTGCGCATCGCCTATCAATTGTCCGCTCTTCACCAAATGGTCACTTTGATGAAAGAACCAGCGGCTTGGGAGTCACGACCAGCCCCGCCGGACGCTGGTGCTTACCCTGGCGGTTCGTGTCGCCAAGGTCCTCGCGCGCCGTTTCCGCCAGGGCGAGAAGGCGCTTAACCACGTCGGGGTGAACGGCCGCAACATCGGTTGTTTCGCCGATGTCGGCCTTCACGTCATACAGCCTGAGGGGAGTGTTCGGCGTGCCCTTTCCCCAATTCCGCTTCTTCATTGCCAGCGGCAGATGCAGTTTCCACTTGCCGGAGCGCACCGCCTGCAACTGATCCATCTGGTAATAGTAGAACGCTTCGTGCGGCGATTTCGCGCCCGCTCTACCGGAAAGGAGTGGCCAGATGTCCTTGCCATCAATGATGCGGTCGCCTGGCGGTCCGGCGCCGGCGAGTCTGGCGAAAGTCGGCGGCAGGTCCATCGTGCAGGACAACTCATCGCACGTCGCGCCTGCCGGAATGGCGCCCGGCCAGCGCACGACGCACGGCTCTCGCATGCCGCCCTCCATCGTGCTGCCCTTCCAACCGGAGAGCGGCGTGTTGCTGCCGCCCCAGCGGCTGGCGGCGCCGTTGTCAGAGGTGAACAGAACGAGAGTACGTTCATCAATGCCGAGTTTTCTGAGTGCCGCCAGAATCTCCCCGGTTGACCAATCAATCTCCTCCACCGCATCCCCATAGCCCCCGTTGGCGGACTTGCCCCGGAACTTCTCGCTCGCGTGGACCGGGTTGTGCGGCATCGCGTGCGGCAAGTAAAGGAGGAACGGCTTGTCCTTGTTTAACGTAATGAACTTGACCGCCTCCTCCGTGTAGCGTTTGGTCAGCGTGTTCTGATTGGCGGGCGCCTCGATGACCTTCTCGTTTCGGACCAGGGGGAGCGGAGGGTTCTTGCCGCGCTGCCCCCCTCCCATGTCGTTGCTGTAAGGGATACCAAAGTAATAATCAAACCCCTGCCGCGTGGGCAAAAACGCGGGCTGGTCGCCCAGATGCCACTTGCCGATGCACGCCGTTGCGTAGCCCCGCTTTTTGAGCACTTCCGCGATGGTGACCTCGTCCGGATTGAGCCCTTTCTTGGCAACCGGGAACAACACACATTCGCCGCTGGTGTTCTGGTGCATGTTCACGCGGCGGGGGTAGCAGCCGGTCATCAGACTCGCGCGCGACGGCGTGCAGACACCGCTGGTAACGTAAAAGCTCGTGAGCCGCATTCCCTCGTGAGCCATACGATCAATGTTGGGCGTGCGGTGCTTCTTCGAGCCAAAGCAACCTAAATCGCCATATCCCAGATCGTCGCAGAAAATGATGATGAAGTTCGGCTTCTTTCCCGGCGAGCTCCCCGCGAAAACCAGACCCGGCATCGCCACCGCAGCGGCGCCCAATCCCACGGTTCTGAGAAAACCACGACGAGTCAGCATGTGTGCGTCCATGTCAGTCAGCCCTTTCTGTAATAATCCGATATTTCGTTTCACTCTTCCTTCCCGCTGGTGACCCGGTCCCGCCATCACCAAGCAAACTAAGTGCTCCGATTCATAAGTTCAGTGACGTATTTGCCTCGACAGGATAACAGGATAGACATGATTCTTGGGATCCCGTTTATTATTGCGAAAGGTTCTTCGCCTTTCGCTTTACCTCAACTTCTCACGTACTGGCCTACCGCTGGCAACGAGCTTGTTAACAAGTTGTATCTTCTGAGCCGCCACAACAACACCCTTGACCCCGCGGCACGCGGGGCTTGACGATGACCGTATCTCTTTCGACCACGCCATGACTGGGCAAGAAGGTCTCGAACAACTTCTCCGCCAATTCTTTGCGCTTCGTGGTCTTTCACCCAGCCTCGCGCCGGCCTGTGATTTACTGGATGCCTCACGTCTCTGGAAGAATCCGGTCTATCCTGTTATCCCGTCAAAATAGCTCCTTTCACGAGACCATTATACGTCACCGTATTTGCAGATCCCTGTACTAAGGAATCACATGGGCAAGCAGTGCGGCGAGAGATGTGACCTAATCTTGCCCGGCGGCAATCCTCGCCGAAAGTCTGCGCCATGCGCCCATGGATCGCCTCAGGTTTTCGTGCGCATCGCCCCCGATGCCATAGCCCTGAAGCCCTATCGGGCCCGTGTAACCCAACGCCTTGAGCGTCTTCAGGAATTTCTGGATGTCAAACGAGCCGCGATCCAGTGTCTGAATCAATTGTTTCCAGTTGTCTCCGCCGCTGTCGGCGCCGTTGATGCTGACGACGGACAGATAGGGCATCGCCAGCTTCAGCCGTGATTCCATGCTCTCCTCCTCGTCAACTTTCAGCCAATGGCAGAGATTGAATGTTACACCGACATTTGTTCGGTTTATTTTCTTCGCAAGGCGAACCGCATCTTCCACCCGCTCCACCCAAAGGCCGGTATGGGGATAGAGAGCCACTTTCAGTCCTGACTCATGAGCCATATCTGCGATTTCTCTTATGGTTTCCACAGCGAGAGGGTCGCCGTCCGGGGAGGAGGGCTTGTATTTTTTGCTCTGGATGAAAATCCAGATAATCGTGCCGCGGCCTTTGAGCAACTTTATGGCTTCTTTCAATTGCGGGTCATATTTCTGCCCCTCGGGGTCTATCTGCACTCCCGTATAGACCGCGAACATTTTCAAGCCGTTTTTATCCAGCTCCTTGAGCATTTCGGGAAGCCCGCCAAATCCTGTGTACCCGATTCCCGCGTATCCGAGTTCCTTCAGCATTTCCGCTTGGGCTTTTGCGGTGCGATGTTTGGCGTCCTTCGTGCCGGTGTCCATGGCAAAGAATGGGTTTACCAGCCCTTTCGTTTTTGGACCATCGTCCGCTACCGCCGTCGGGGCGTTCGCGCACAAACAGAAACACCCAATTAACAAGAGAACGGCGGCAAAGGTTTTTATCGAGCTCATCTTTCGCTCCTTTCTTCCTTCTCTGTTTCTGTTACAGCTTCCACGGCGAACGCATCGGCCTGCTGAGCATCCGGTCAGCCTCCGGGTCGTTGACGAAGCGTTCGGTCTTCGGATTCCATTTGAGTTTGCGTCCGAGCATCATGGCGATGTTGCCTATGTGGGCGATGGTGATGCTTCGATGGCCGATCTCTGCCGGCGCATAGCAGGGCTTGCGAGATTTCACACAGTCGAGGAAATTGCGCTGCTCGCCGCCCGCGCAGGTGTAGAGATGTATCCCGTCGGGGCCGATTTTGGAATCGAGGACGGACTTGGGACTCGCCCGCAGTGCTCCCCTCCAGGCCGCATTGTCAATCCATCCCTCCGTCCCTTCGAATCGGATGCCCGGCTGGCTCGAGGAGACATTCAGCTCAACGCCGTTGGCATATCTGTAATTGATGTTGTAGTCCGTTGGCGTGTTGTACAGCCCGCCTTTCGGGAAGACACCTTTTCCCTCGACCTCCACGGGGCCGGTGTGCTCGGTGTTGTTGCCCCATTGTGCGAGGTCAATGATGTGCGCACCCCAGTCGGTCAACTGCCCGCCGGAGTAATCGAGAATCCAGCGAAAATTCCAATGGCACCGGGCGGCGCAGTAGGGTGCCCACGGGGCCTGTCCGAGCCACATGTCGTAATCGAAGCCCTTCGGAGGGGGACCGAATTTCATACTGGCGGGACGAATGGAGTGGCCCCTCGGCAATGTCACCTTGATTCTCCGGAGCTTGCCGATGCGCCCGTTGCGAACCAGTTCACACATGCGATGGTACACGTCCACCGACCGATTTTCCGAAGCCGTCTGGAAAATGCGGTTGTGACGCTTCACAGTGTCGCTGAGGACGCGGCCTTCGGCGACGGTCAACGTCAGCGGTTTCTCGCACATGACGTCCTTGCCGGCCCTCGCTGCCATCAGGGAGGGAATCACGTGCCAGTGGTCGGGAGTGGAGTTCATCACGGCATCAATGTCCTTGCGAGCAATGATCTCGCGGAAATCATTGTAAGCCGCACATCCCTTATATTTCCCCTTAGACATCGCCTCGGCGTAATGTTTTTCCACGAGCTTCCGGGCGCCTTCCCGCCGGGTGGAATCCACATCGCACACGGCGAGGACGTGAGCGTCCGGTTCACTGAGGAATCTCCGGAGGTTGCGGCCAACCCCGTGTTCGCCCGTGCCGATAAAGCCCAGCGTGATACGGTCGCTGGGGGCTACGGTTCGGTCAGCTCCCAGGGCGGAGGAGGGAATGATGTGCGGCGCCGCTACGGCTGTCGCTACGCCCTTGAGAAAACTTCGGCGTGTGATGCGCTTGTCTTGAAGCATGGCATTATCTCCTTATCGTTGGAAAACGGGACCAAGTTACGTATTTTGCATGTGTCTTGGCTTTCGAGCGCCTTTTCCCCGTAACGCATTTCCGTCATAGAAGTTGTTTCAATTCTGGTGTCAGAACAGGGAGTTTTCCTTGACCCACGACACTGTCCTAAACGGCGATCTCAAGTGTCTTGATTCCCACAACTTCGGGATACCGTGTTTCGATAGCCTTCCCATCCTCGCGCATTTCCTGAATGCACATCCCGATGACTTCCCGTATGTTCCCCAGCGCTTCCTCGAAGGTTCTGCCCTGCGTATGGCAGCCGGTTAGCGCCGGCACATCTGCCACATAAGAACCGTCCTCGTCCTGCTCAACTATCACTTGAAAGCGATACGTTTGCATCACAGTCTCCTTACGCAATGAGCGTCCCGGGCGCCAACACAACCATGATGAATGATAATACTGAAGTCCGCTGGCTATATCAACAGAGACGAAGTTGCAGTCCCGGCGTCTCCTTGACCAAATCCTCTCAACTTTACAGGCGCCAGGGGCGCCGCATCTTGCGCGAGAGCAACTTGTCGGCCTCCGGGTCATTCACAAAGCGTTCCTTATCGGGATCCCACTTCAGTTTGCGTTTCAGCAATATGGAGATGTGACCGAGATAAGCAATAGTGGTGGATCGCTGCGCGAGCTCGATGGGCGAGCACGTTTCTTTGCGAGACTTGACGCATTCAAGGAAACAGTGGCCGTCGCTATCGGTTTTGTACAGGTGAATCTCGTTGGGGCCGATGGCGGAATCCAGAAGTGATTTCGGATTCGCCTGAGCCGGCTTGCCATAGGCTTTGAAAATCCATCCTTCCGTCCCCTCGAAGCGGACGCCTTCCGGGTTCTGCGACATGTCCGTGAAAATCATCCTCACACCGTTGGCATACTTGTACTCGATGCGCCAGGTCAGGGGCGTATCGGAGAGGCTGCCTTTTTTCGGGAAAGTGCCGCGTCCGTCTATCTCCACCGGGCCGGTCACATCGGTGCCGTTCGCCCACTGGGCAACGTCGAGGTGATGGACACCCCAACCGGCGACAAATCCACTGGAGGCATAATCGGAAATGAAAAAATGAAAGGGCGATTTGCAGCGCATCGCGTTGTAGGGCGCCAACCGCGCCGGCCCCAACCACCGGTCGTAATCGAACCCCTTCGGCACTGGTATCTCGGGCTGCGGCCCGATTTCCTCGCCGCCGGGGCATGCTACCGTGATAGTATGCAGTTTGCCGATGCGCCCATTGCGAACCAGCTCGCACATTTTGCGCACGTCGGGCATACCCCGCTGCTCGGTGCCGTGCATGAACACGCAATTACTTTCCTGAACCGCCTTCCTCATGGCCTTGCCTTCTTCGATGGTGATTCCCAGAGGCTTTTCCAGGTACACGTCTTTTCCGGCTTTGACCGCAGCGACCCCAATGAGAACATGCCAATGGTCAGGAGTCGCGATCAACACGGCGTCAATGTCTTTGCGAGCCAGCAGTTCGCGGAAATCGTCGTAAGCGGCGCTCTCCGGTACGTTGGCCAGCTTCCTCGCTCGTTCGCGCACGTCAGGCTTGACGTCGCACACCGCCACGATTTGACCGCCATATTTCATAAGCTGCCGCATGTCGTACTGGCCCCTCCCACCCACGCCGATGCAACCGAGCGTCACCCGATTACTCGGAGCGGTCGTCCCCTTTAGACCCAGGGCTGACGACGGGATGATGTACGGCGTACCAACCACGACAGCCGTCGCTCCCTTCAGGAAATCACGACGTGTGATGCCTTTGTCTCGAAGCATTGTCTCTTCTCCTTATCGTTGCGAAACGTTTCCCTTTCCAGCTAAAGAAGACGCTGCGGGGCATACTCTTCTTCCCCGTCATAGTCGAACTATCCTTTCATCATCCGCTTGAGGCACACGGTCGCTCTGCTGCAAAATAGTATATTCACAATGGACAAGGTTATCATGCAATATTTTTGAGGGTTAATCCGGAGGAGCTGTTCGGACACCTTCGGCGAGGCGTTCACGGCTCTCGTTCTTCCGGCTCTGCGGCCGACCGGCAGACACCATCAACGTATGAGACAAGCGCCGCCGAAACGCAGCCTTATCCAATTTGGACTTTTCAAAGCATCGCGGATGGAGTACAAGGGACGCTGGAAGTTAAGGTGCATTCTCGCGTTCGGCGCCGTCGTGGGTCGTTCGGGAAGTGACCTGATGCTCCAATGCTATTGTAAAGGCTGGAATGGGATAAACATTCTCCGGGCTTTGGGTTCGCTAATTAACGTCTGCAAGAAGGGTGAGAAAACGATGCGGAATTGTTTCGTACGAGCAGTTGCGGCGACGGCAACGGCATTCCTGGCCACGGGGGCAATGTCAGAGAGTCCTCGGGGCGAGCAGCTCTTCTACCGGATGCTGGGTTCGAGAACGAATGCCCCGCTGCTTCCCAAGTCGCGCACGGCGTGCACGCGAGAAGGGGCCGAAAGAACGGGCTCAACCGGTATGTCGGACAGCGGATTCACGGAGTATCCATTCTGTTCTGGGAAGGTGAGCTACACGTTCGTCGAGAAATACGCATACTTCCCCCGCATCGCGTCGGGCATCGCCATCGCCCCGGGTCGCGTCAATGCCGGCGACATCCTCATTGATCACGTCTATGAGCCGGACGGGTGCGTGTGGGGTCCTTCGGGGCGGGAGTTCATTCAGACGTTTGTGGCCTCGGGGCGGGAACTCGTCAGCGTGACGCTGTTAGTGGCTTCCGAGCCGGGAGCGTTCCGTGCGGCCCCGATCGAAGGCGGCCCCGACGGGCGGCAGGTCGGTCCCGCGAAAACATTCTACTCGGGCCATTCGCTGGAGACGGGGACGGCTCGCTGGACAGCGGGCGAGGCGCCCCTTGCCCCTGGCGGGAGCTACGCTATCCGGCTGTGGCGTGAAGACGGTCAGTCGTGGAAACCCTATCTTCACTCGACGGGGAACGCTTACGATGACGGTCTCCTGTACGTTGACGGAGTGGCGCGGCCGGAAAGCGACCTGGCTGCCTGGATCATCGAAGAACCGCCCGGCCTTTCGCGAGCCATCATCGAGAACGCCGACGGCGATGGTTGGGTTTACGATACGACCGGCATCGTGCTCATTCCCCGCACACCGAACGTGCGGTTAGTCTCGGTTCGCGTTTCGCCAGTCGCGGGAAAGGCCTGCGACATGGTTCTACGCATCTGGTCAACCGGTTCGGAGCCCGGTCTCGTCGCGGGCCCGAAACGGTGTCTGTCAGGGGGAGGCAAGGATGAACCTCATCCGGCCCACTTCCTTTTCGCGGCAGATGAATTGAAGGTCGTGGCGGGTGAGCCGTATCGGATGGAGCTGTTCACGGTTCCATACAAAGCGAAGTTACCTGACCCGAAGAAGGTGCAAATCGTTCCACGCGATATTCAGGTGAGAGTGTACGGCGAGCCGGAGCCCGGCGCGCTGCCGGCAATCGCCAATCTTGCGGCCCGCTTCGACGAAGAGAAGTTACTTCGGCTTTCCTGGGTCGTCTCCTTTCCGTGTCCAACGCACATCGAGATCTCTCGCGTCGGTTCGTCGGACCGCGAGGCGTTCGACCTGGAGTCCGGGGCATCGGAAGCGGTCATCCCCAAGCTGTGGCCCGGGCACGACTACGATTTTCGACTCGAAGCGACAGGGCCGACGGGCCTTCGCTGGAAGACGCCGGTTTATCGCGTGAGAGTGCCGGGCGGCCCTCATCCGCCGCCGCCTCCGTACATGTATCCGGAACATCCGCACGCGCTCGTGCACCTGGCGCCGCCGCCGCTCCCTCATCCGCCGGATTGGGGTGTCATCCGATTCCGCGAGCGAGTTGCGGTCGCCAACGCCGATTTCGAAAACGGGCTGGAGGGATGGAGTGTTGATCCGAAGGGGGTGATTTACGCCGCTGGAAACGAGCACGGTATCTCGCCGCCGGTTGGTCGAAAGATGGCCGGTTGGTCTCATCAGGCGGGTGAAAAGCGGGAACAGGTCTTTGAAACGAGCAATCTCTACCAGAAGGTCGCGACGAAACCCGGTCACCAATATCTTTTGTCCGCCCGGGCTTGTACCGCGGTGGGAAAAGGCGGGCCGCGTGGCGACACCCGCATGCGGTTTTTCGCCGACCCCAACGGCGGAACCGATTTCGGCGACGCGAATTCAAGCCAGTGGTACTGGACGGACGGGCGGTGGCTTCGCTTCCAGCACCGCTGGGTCGCGACGTCGGAGCAGGCGACAATCGGCGCTGGTTTCTTCCGCTGGCGCGACCTGGACATTGCCAGCGCGTATGTGGACCACGTACTTGTGTTCGACCTCGGTTTCGTTCCAAAGACGGCGGCTGAGCCGCCCGCGCGAGCCAGGGGCGTACCCGGAGTTGTTCTGTCCGGCTCTCGGGTCGAAGCGAGCGAGCGAGTCGAGGCGGAGCTATCGGCGCCGCCCGGCTACGTCATCACGGGCCTGGGTGCGCGTGCCGCCGGCGATAACATCACGACGATGAGAATTCGCATTTGTCCGCTGTTGCCTGATGGAAGTTTGGGCGAGCCGGAGGAAATGCTGAGCGGTTGGGAGCCAGATGCGGGTTTGGAGGCCAATATTGACCTCCCAGAAGGCTACGTTGCGACCGGGTTTGGCGGGCGAATCGCCCCGGAGTGGGATGTGAAAACCTTTGCCGTGTGGGGGCGGCCGCTGCTGCCTGGAGGCGCCCTGGGCGAGGAGAAGGAGTTCCGCGCGGGCATCGAACCTAACGGGGGACTTGAGCGAAAGGTCCGCCTTGAGGAAGGCCGCGTGCTCATCTCCGCAGGCCTCCGCTGCGCGTTCAACGATGTCGCCGGCATCAGCGCCCGGTCTGCGAAAATCCTTCGTACCGCGACGGCCCGGCGCGATTCCAGGTGAGACACTCCCCGGTTGCTACGCCCGGGGCTCGGGAGACGAGTAAGTTTGTTTTGGCTGTGAATGTTTGAAGGCCGTGCACGTTACGAAACATCTATAATAGAGAAAACCGAGAGAGCCAATGATGAGAACTATCGCGACGCTGATTTTTGTTGTCGGCATACTGCATGCCGTGAACTGTGCCTCAGCCGCAGACGGTAAGGAAAGTTTTGTTCGGGTCAGCGAGGATGGGCAGGGTTTCACTGTTGATGGGAAACCGTGGCATCCGTTCGGGTGCAACTATTTCGACCCACATGTGGGTTGGGCGCCGAAACTATGGCAGAAGTTCGATGCGGAAGAAGTGGAGTCTCATTTCCGTGTGATGCGGGAGCTCGGCGTGAACGTAGTGCGTGTGTTCCTTACGGCGGAGAGTTTTTTTTCTCGGCCGCCGAATCTCGAACCAGCCGCACTCGAAAAGTTCGACAAAATGCTCGACATCGCTCGCCGATACGGGATTCGACTCCATCCCACAGGCCCTGACCACTGGGAAGGCTCCCCGCCATGGCGGAGAACGGACTTTATGGCTGAGCCGAAAGCGCTCGATGCACAGGTGGCTTTCTGGAAAGCGTTTGCCTCGCGATACCGCGACGAACCAGCGATTTTCGCGTACGACATTTTGAACGAGCCGCAGGTGCGCTGGAACACATCGGCAATGAAAATACAGTGGCCCGTTTGGCTTCGCGAGCAGTACGGCACAGTGAAGACTCTGCGCGACGCGTGGGGCGGCGAGGCGCAGGATATTCGCTCGTTTGACAAGGTCGCAATCCCGCCGGATGCGCCAGCGACGAAGTCGCGTGCGCTGTTAGATTACCAGCGATTCCGGGAATGGGTGGCGGATCGCTGGGTCAGGGTGCAGGCGGAAGCGATACGTGCGGAAGCTCCGAACCACTTAGTAACCGTCGGCTTGATTCAATGGGCAATTCCGGCGTTTCAGGGCAAGCCTTCGCGGTACTCGGCGTTTCGCCCCTCGCGGATTGCGCCGATGCTGGACTTCCTTTCGGTCCACTTTTATCCCCTCTACGCCGGTGACCCGTTGGCCTCCGAGGAGAATTTCGACAGAAACCTCGCGTCTCTTGAACTTGTGCTTCGTTACGTAAAAGCGGGTGCGCCGCGAAAACCTATCTTAGTCGGTGAGTTTGGCTGGCACGGCGGCGGGAGGCCAGACCGTTTAGAAGAACGCTCCGCTGAAGGTCAAGCGCGGTGGTGTCGGGCGGCGGTTCTTCAAGGGCGAGGGATTGCGGCGGGCTGGCTGAACTGGGCGTACGCGGACACGCCCTCCGCCCGGGATGTGACCAAGTTTTCCGGCTTGGTCACTGAAGACGGAAAGCCGAAGGCCTGGGGCTTAACGTTTCGTGAAATGGCAAGGCGCCCCGATTTCTGGGCCACGGCGAGGAGAAAGCCTCAGTCCAGTGTGGTTTTCGATGTTGACCGAGCAATCTGCGATCCCAGAGCCGGCGATGCAGTGCTTCGGCGTTATTATGAAAAATGGAAAACCGAGAGAGGTTGTGAGCTAATCGTTCGCTGACGGGCAATGTCGCAGGCGTAAGGGAGCGCCGAGATATTGTTATTCTCCCACATTGCGGGGGCAAGTTGCGGTTGGTGCAAGGGAAACCGCGACGAGAAACATCACTCGAAAAGGAGGATTGTCGTGAAAACATTTCATAGTTTCCTTTGTCCGGCCTTGCTGGCATGCACGTTTTTTCTTTCACCGCTGAGGCATGCCGAACCCGCAGAGGGCGAGTGGGTCCTCTGGTATCGCCAGCCGGCCGAAAAATGGGTCGAAGCGCTGCCCCTCGGGAACGGGCGCTTAGGCGCGATGGTTTTCGGCGGCGCCGAAAGCGAGCGCATCCAGTTCAACGAAGACACCCTCTGGCGGGGCGAACCGCACGACTACTCGCACAATGGCGCCGCGAAGTATTTGCCGACTATCCGCAAGCTGCTCTTCGAAGGGAAACAGAGAGACGCCGAACGTCTTGCGATGGACCGCTTCATGAGCGTGCCGTTGCGGCAGACAGCGTATCAGCCCTTCGGCGACCTGCTGTTGGACTTCCCCGGCCACGGCAAAGCAAGTGACTATCGTCGCCAGTTGGACATTGACTCTGCGGTCGCAGCGGTCCGCTATCAGGTTGCTGGTGTGACGTTTCAGAGGAAAGTGTTCGCCAGCGCACCGGATCAGGTCATCGTCGTTCGGATCACCGCCGACAAGCCCGGGCACATAAGCTTCACCGCGAGACTGACGACTCCCCATCCGGGTTCAAAGACGCGTGCCGTGGGCAACGACCAGATCGCGCTCTCCGGCGGTGTGAAGGGTGGAGCGATTGCGTTCGAGGCCCGCCTTCTCGCGTCCGCAGACGGAGGCGAGGTGAAGGTCAGCGACAAGAGCATCCAGGTCAGGGATGCCAACGCGGCAATGCTTCTGCTGGCAGGCGCCACGAATCACGTGAACTTCAAAGACGTCGGCGCCGACCCGGCGCAGCGCTGCCAGAAGGTGATGAAGGCCGTGGAGGGGAAGAGGTACGATGTCCTGCGCAAAGCTCATGTCGCCGACCATCAACGCCTTTTCCGACGAGTCGGTCTCGACCTGGGTTCCACCGAAAGGTCGAAATTGCCGACCGACGAACGAATCAAAATGTCGGCCGAAGGCAATGACCCGCAGTTGGCGGCTCTCTACTTCCAGTTCGGCCGGTACCTGATGATAGCCAGCTCGCGCCCGGGCTCTCAGCCCGCAAACTTGCAAGGAATCTGGAACGAAAGCATGCGCCCGCCCTGGGACAGCAAGTGGACGGTGAATATCAACACCGAGATGAACTACTGGCCTGCCGAGCCGTGTAACCTTGCCGAGTGCCATCAGCCGCTGTTTGATATGCTCAAAGAAGTAATGATTTCCGGCCGCGACACCGCGAAGGCGCATTACAACTGCCACGGTTGGGTTCTCCACCACAACACCGACCTCTGGCGCGGCACGGCGCCGATCAACCACTCAAACCACGGCATCTGGCCGACCGGCGGCGCGTGGCTGTGCCAGGACCTTTGGTTGCATTACCAGTACGGTGGCGACAGGAAATTCCTCGAGACGCGGGCGTACCCAATCATGAAGGACGCGGCGCTGTTCTTCACCGATTTCCTGATTGAGGACCCACGCAGCGACAGGGGATGGCTCATAAGCACGCCCAGCAACTCGCCGGAACAAGGCGGGTTGGTAGCGGGGCCGACGATGGATCACGAGATCATTCGCAATCTGTTCGGCAACGTAATCGAAGCGAGCAAAATCCTCGGCGTGGACGAAGAACTTCGCGACAAACTCACCGAGATTCGCAACCGAATTGCCCCGAACCAGATCGGCCGACACGGTCAGTTGCAGGAATGGCTCGAGGACAAGGACGACCCGAACAACCACCACCGTCACCTTTCACATCTCTGGGCCGTGTACCCCGGCGACGAGATAACTCTTCGCGGCACGCCCAAGCTCGCGGCAGCCGCAAGAAAATCGCTCGAGTTTCGGGGCGACGGCGGAACCGGGTGGAGTACGGCGTGGAAGGTGAACCTCTGGGCGAGGTTCGAGGATGGCGAAAGAGCGTACAAAATCATCCGCCGGCTCCTGGCGGTTTGCACACTGCCGAACATGTTCGACAACCATCCGCCGTTTCAGATTGACGGCAACTTTGGCGGCTCCGCGGGGATCGCCGAAATGCTTTTGCAGAGCCACGCCGGCGAGATCAACTTGCTGCCAGCTCTCCCGAAAGCCTGGCCGAAGGGGTTCGTGAAAGGGCTGCGGGCACGCGGCGGGTTTGAAGTGGACATCAACTGGGAAGGCGGCAAGCTGACCAAAGCTGTGGTCCGGTCGCAGCTCGGGAACATTTGCAAAGTCCGCTATGGCGAGAAGGTGGTTGAGCTCAAAACCCGCGCCGGTAAGGCGTATCGCCTGAACCGTGAACTCGAGCAGATGTGAGGGGCTGACGAGAAGCTTTCTGAGTCGGAGTGGAGAGAAAAGTCTTCGCGACGAAGCGAGTGTGTTTCTTCCTCGCGCTCCTGAACGCGAGTTCTGCCGTAATCGCACGTAACGCGATTGCTTCGCAAGGCGCCGACCGTTGGTTTGCGCCTTTGTTCAATGGCAAGAACCTCGACGGTTCGGTGAATGTCAATTGCGCGCCGGAAACCTTTTACGGCCGGCCTTTGGACACCGGCCAGGTGGCGCGAAACTCGTCCTGATAGAGGCCAATTTTATCAAAGCGAATCTTTTTGAACACGGGGATTTTCCGGTAAACGATGGAATCATCTTTCAGTTGGAAATTCATCTTCGCGGCGTCCACAAACCCCGGGTCCTCGTCGGTAATGAAATTATCTGCGACCTTGATATATTTCCTGTCCGGATCGTGCCAACTGCTCCGGTAGGACACATTGTTCACGACGACGTTGCCGAGCGGCGCCTGCGGGTGCTCCTCCAGAATGCGCGCCAGTTTCGGATACCTCATGCTCCAGGGCGGTTGCTTAATCCTGAACCGCTTGAGCGGCTCGTACATGGGCCCGCCAGGACGGAAGTGGTCCCAGGTCAACCCTCGCGTGTCGAGATGCACAGGCTGTTCGCACTCGATAAAGATGTTATTCTGCACGATGTTGTCTCGCCCGCCCCCGATAAACGCCGACTCTCTCGTTTCATAAAAGACGTTGCCGAAAATCTCCGTCGAGCTGGCGCAGTCGTCAAGGTAAACCACCTTCGAGCCGAAGCCCGGCCTGAAGGGAATATGATGTATGAAGTTGTATCGCACCACGTTCCCCCGAAACGTCCAGTCGCGCCCAGTGTAGAGAACCCCCGCATCGCTCGACTCTAAGACAACATCGTGAATCTCGTTGAGCTCGATGAGGTGGTCGTTGCCGTCATACCCTATCGCCTGATGGGGGGCATCGTGAATCAAGTTATGTGCGACCCGGTTGCCCACGCCCTGAATTTTCACCCCCGGGTACCAGGTTTTCAAGCACCTTGCGTAATGATGAATGTGATTATTGATCGCACAAAGCCCCGCCGGAGCGAGCGTTTTCCGGTCCCCGCCCGACATGCGAATCCCCATCGCATCCAGATCGTAGATGTCGCAGCCCACAACGCCGTTCTCCTTTCCGCCGGCCAAGATGACCCCCTGACTCGCGTGGCGGATGACGCATCCGGCGATGCGGTTGTGCTGGCCCGCTCCTACCACTATTGCCAGCCCGCGCATCACTTCCAGAGTCAAACCCCGGATAGTGATGTACGATGTGTTATCCAGCGACACCATTGCTTCCTGCAACATTGAAGCCAGCAGCGGGCCTTTCCGAAAATCCTCCGGAGGCAGGAAGTACAAGATGCCTTTCTTGCGGTCGAGATACCACTCCCCGGGCTGATCTACCTCCTCCAGCACATTCACGGCGAAGAAACGCCGCCACGTCTGCAAATGAGGAGGGGCACGCCAGCCCAGAAGGATTTCCCGCCTCTCCCGGTCGAAGCCGACCGGATTCCAGCCGTCATATTGATACTCCTGCTGCCAGTAGCCGCGAAGCCAAACCGCCTCCAGAGTGCCCCAGAGGTTCGGAGAATCTCCGCTATACTTGAACGCCAAAATCTTGCCCAGCTTGCCTTGCTTTGCTAATCGCGCCGCCGCATCCTCATCGAGGCCGACCGCCTTGGCGCTGCGAGCCAGCGCCCAACCTTCATTGGGCCAGCGAGCCAATTGCATTCGCTTCCCGTTGCGAAATAATTTCAGCCCACCCGCCAGGCTTCCCAGTTCGCCGTAATCTGTGATCCCATGCTCTCTCAGATTGACCTGGAGCACTTTGCCGCGAACCCCTTTCTCCAGGCGTCTGAGAACGCCGGGGTCCTTCACCGGCTCAAACCACGACGCTGGCAGTTCTTCCCCGCCCACCAGGCGCACTGTTTCCTTGCCGTACGCACGATATGTTACCGGCGACTCTTTCGTCCCCGAATCCTCCTGCGTCAATTGAAACGTGTGCGTGCGATGGTACAGCCCGCCCCTGATCCAAACCGTAACCGGTTCCTTCAACGAGCCAGCCTCCTTTAGCCTGCGGATTGCATCGCGCGCGCCCTCAAGGCTCCGGAAAGGACTCTCTTCTGTCCCGGCGTTGGCATCACTTCCGTTCGTCGCGACATAGAGCTCGACGCCCCTGCCCATATCGACCGCTGACACCTGCAGGAAAACCACAAATGCAATGGCCGCCGTAAGAGTCACCTGCTTCGCTAGCACTGCGCCTCCCTTCGCCTGTTCACACGGGCCGCACTATGCCTCGCCAAGGTGAAATTTCCTTCTGAACTTGTTCATCACATCCAGGTATTCTTTGGGCTTATGCTTCCTCAGCGCCTTCCACAGCGTGGGGTCCGCTTCAGGTTCGTTAACGAAATGACTGACCTTAGCCACGCAGTCCAGGACATCTTCAACCCCCGTTTGCGCGGGTTTCCCGCCTACCATCCTTTGCGTGTAGTCCATCGACGTTGTCACATACTCTGACCCAAAGCAGCACACCTCAAAGTGGTTCTCCACCGAGTCGTACAGTCGGCGCAATTCCGTGACCGATACCCCAGGGACGTTCCTTGACGGTAAGCCGGTGCGGTCATCCAGGAGCCTGTGAGCTATGATCTTGTCGCGGAGTTCCTTCACCTTCTTGCGAATCGGTCCGAGCGCTGTGTCCAACTTGCTTTGTCGCAAGCGCGTCTGATACGCTTTCTTTTGTTGAGGGTCCAGCCAATGCAGTTGCAGCAGCCTATTTCTGAACCTGGGCAGTGTGTGGGCGTTTTCTCCTCGGTCTTCAACTAACCCGTGAGCAAGGATGACCGCGGCATAAGTGAAATTCCAGTACAGGGTGTACCAAAAGGTCATCTTGTTAGGGCCATAGAAGTAATCAAAAGGGAATTCCGTGATTTTCTCGAGGGTGATAATCGTGTCATTAAGATGAACCAGCCTGTGCCAAATGTTCGTATGGAGGTCATAGTAAGCTTCAAGCGACTCTTGTTTGAGGAGATCCTCAGGCCTTTTATCGTTGATATTCGTCACCGTTTGGTTCCTCCTTCGAGGTGAATAGCGGCGCCATCGCCGCCTCCAGGGACAACACTGTTTACAGGACCGCTCAAATACGCCCAATGTTACGGCGGCCGTTGTCAGTCGGGTCAGTGGTGCGCGCCAGTTGTGACGACCCTACATGCCGCCGCGCCGAAGGCCGGTGTTGCCGCCTGCGTTCGACACCGGCCAGGTGGCGCGAAACTCGTCCTGATAGAGGCCAATTTTATCAAAGGGAATCTTTTTGAACGCGGGGATTTTCCGGTAAACGATGGAATCATCTTTCAGTTGGAAATTCATCTTCGCGGCGTCCACAAACCCCGGGTCCTCGTCGGTAATGAAATTATCTGCGACCTTGATATATTTCCTGTCCGGATCGTGCCAACTGCTCCGGTAGGACACATTGTTCACGACGACGTTGCCGAGCGGCGCCTGCGGGTGCTCCTCCAGAATGCGCGCCAGTTTCGGATACCTCATGCTCCAGGGCGGTTGCTTAATCCTGAACCGCTTGAGCGGCTCGTACATGGGCCCGCCAGGACGGAAGTGGTCCCAGGTCAACCCTCGCGTGTCGAGATGCACAGGCTGTTCGCACTCGATAAAGATGTTGTTCTGCACAATGTTGTCTCGCCCGCCCCCGATAAACGCCGACTCTCTCGTCTTGTAAAAAACGTTGCCGAAAATCTCCGTCGAGCTGGCGCAGTCGTCAAGGTAAACCACCTTTGAGCCGAAGCCCGGCCTGAAAGGAATATGATGTATGAAGTTGTATCGCACGACGTTCCCCCGAAACGTCCAGTCACGCCCAGTGTAGAGAACCCCCGCATCGCTCGACTCGAGGACTACATCGTGGATCTCGTTGAGCTCGATGAGGTGATCGTTGCCGTCATACCCTATCGCCTGATGGGGGGCATCGTGAATCAAGTTATGTGCGAGCCGGTGGCCGACGCCGTAGATTCTCACCGCCGGCTGATAGACCTTCTTTCGCTGCGAGTAATGATGAATGTGACAGTTCACCACATAATTCCCCGCCGGAGTCAGTGTCGAGCGGTTTCCGCCGGTCATGCGAACGGCCGTCGAGCCCACCTCGTGAATATCACACCCGAGGACGCCGTTGTTCGTCCCGCCGTCCAAAACGACAGCATGAGAGCCTATGCAGCGGACGACGCATCCCGCGAGGCAGTTATGTGTCCCGCCTCCCACAACGGCCCCCACGCCGCGCGTCACTTCGAGAGTCAGTCCTCGAATTGCGACGTAGGAAGTGTTGGCCAGCGTCACTAACGGCTCCTTCAAGCTGGAGCAGTATAATGTGTGCTTCCGAAAATCCTTTGGAGGCCAGAAGTACAATACGCCTTTCTTGCGGTCGAGGAACCATTCCCCCGCCCGGTCTATCTCCTCCAAAAGGTTCAGCGCATAGAACCACTGCCCGCTTTTAATCCCGCCACCCGGAGTCGAGACGAGCGTGATTTCCCTCTTTTCCGTATCAATGCGCTCAATCCCGACGTGCTGATCCATCCAGCCGTACCACCAGAAGCCGTGCAATACAACTTCCTCGGCATTGACCCAGCGTTTCGGGCGGTCGCCGCTGTACCTGAACGTCTTGCCCTGCTTGTTTCCATCCACCAGCCGCCGCGCCGAATCCTCACCGATTTCGATGACCTTGCCGATATGAGCCCAGCCTTTATTGGGCCAGCGCGCAAGTTGCATCCGGCTGCCGTTCCAAAACAGCTCCAGCATCGGCCCGGAAATCGAAAGCTCACCGTAATCGGTGATGCCGCGAGCCTTCAAATCCACCTGCAACACTTTGCCGCGAGCGTCCCTATCCAAACGGCTCAGAACCGCTGTGTCTTTCACCGGCTGGAGCCACGACGGCTTTATCTCCAGCCCGCCCACGAGACGCACGTTTTCCTTCCCGTAAGCCCGATAGAGCACCGGCGCCTCTTTCGTCCCCGAATCCTCTTTGGTCAACTGAAACGTCTGCGTGCGATAGTAAACGCCGTCCCGAATCCAAACCGTAACGGCGCCCTTCAGCGGCCCGGACCGCTTCAGGCGGCGGACGGCGTCTCGCGCACCCTCCGGGCTCCGGAAAGGTTTTCCTTTCGTCCCGGGATTGGTGTCGCTTCCATCGCTCGCGACGTAGAGCTCAACAGTTTCTGCTGCGGCCGCCGGCAGATGCGGAGCGGCAGGGGACAGCAAAGCGGACTGAGCCATTGCAGCGTAACCGGCGGGAACGAGGCACGCCGAAAACAGTAAAACCGTAACTTGCTCACGACGGAAGAAATTCATGCTGAACCTCCTTTTGAAGAGAGTCCGACAAGCTGACGAGGGCGGATGAGATGCAGCGGCTCGAGCCGAGGACTTATCTCAGGCGCGCTGTGGCGCGCTCCCGAAGTCTCTTCCCCTGTGCCGGCGGAGTATGGTCGCCTTGCTGGACTTGGAGCGAGCCATCTCCTCGCCCACACGGATGGTCTCTTGCATCTCGGTGTCGGTAAAAGGGCGAAATCCTTTTGCGGCGCGAACGGCGCGCTCTACCTCGGGGACGTTTCTCGCGCCGATGAGGGCACAGGCCACCCCCGGCACGCTCAGCGCGTAGCGGAACGCCCTGTCGTAGTCGTCGGCCATCTTTCCCGGGTAACCGCCGAGCACCTTCATCCCCACTATGCCGAGCTTGTCCCGACGTGCCCGCTGGAGGAGTTCCTCTTTTACCCTCTCCGCCTTTTCCTGGGCGCGGGCCACATAATTCACGAACGGCATGATGACGTCCCACTCAGCGGACTCGTCGAGCAGTTGCATTGCGGCTGAGTGCGGCGAGTGAACGCTCATCCCGAGAAAGCGAGTCAAGCCTTGCCTTTTCGCCTTGCGAAGGAACTCCAGCGACCCGCCCCTTCCGAGAATCTGACGGTTCGTGGAAATCGGTTTTATGCCGACGGCGTGCTGTAGGAAAAGGTCAACGTGGTCGGTCTTGAGCTGCTTGAGCGCTTTGGTCAGGTCCTTTTCGGCGTTCGCGGCGTCGAGGGCATAGGTCTTTGTAACAAGGAAGACCTTGTCTCGGACAGGGGCGATGACGGGGCCCAGGCGTTCCTCTGCCCGTTCGTAGTCCGGGGCAGCATCGAAGTAACGGACTCCGCCTTCCACCGCCGCTTCGATGATGGCCCGCGTCTGCGCCTCCTTTATCCCCCTGCCGATATGAGCGCAGCCCAGGCCGAGGATTGTCACGGATTCCTTCGTCCGGCCAAGGACACGTCGAGGCATGGCGTCGGGGCTGGCCGCTTCGGAGCTTATCATTGAAGATCCGGCGAACTTCGCCGCCGCACCCGCCGCCAGGGTAAACTTCAAAAAAGACCGTCGTGTCTGTCGCACGGCATTTCCTCCTTCGCTATTCGACAACCGAGCGATCTGCGAAACCGATCCGTGGGCGATAATATACTCCCGTCGCTCGCAAATACAAGGCCGGGCTTCGGCTCTATTTGCCCGGGAATTGACACAGGGCGGACAGGGCAAGGAGCTGCGTTATCTGTCGCATTTGCCCCGGCTCATTGACCGGTATTCAGCAGCTTCTCATTGTCTGCGACGACATACGTGCAGACAAGGTCTCCGGTTATGTTGTTCATTGTCTCGAACATGTCCAGTATCGGATTGATGCCGAGGGCAAGCGCGACGATCACGGCAACCTGCTGGTCGTTCAATCCCATCGTTCCGAGGATGATGAAAAGCAGCATGAGGCTGCCTCCCGGTACACCCCCCGCCCCGACGGATGCCAGGACTGTAGTCATCACCAACACGATGAGGCCGAATGCGCTCAGGTGCAGTCCAAACATGTTTGCAGCCAATACGGCGAACATGGGAAGGTGAACGCAGACGCCGTCCATGTTGATGGTGGCGCCGAGAGGTAGCGAAAAACTGGCGAGCTCACTGCGAACCTTGAGGTGCTCTTCGGCGACTTTTAGAGAAACGGGGAGAGTCGCGGCGCTGCTGCGAGTCATAAACGCCATGATCATTGCTTCTTGGATTTTCCTGAAAACACGGAAGGGATTGGCTTTCGTCACTACCCGAAGGAGTATCGAATATACGACAAGCACCATGACCAGTATGCCGCCCACGACGCCAAGCGTCACGCTGACGTACGGCCCGACGATCTTGGGCCCGTACAGGCCGAAATTCACAATGGAAAGCGCCAGCACCCCAACGGGAGAATACTCAAGAATCCAGTCAACCAACTTGAACACGCCATCGCGCGCCGCGGTAAGAAGCCCCACCAGGCTCCGTATGTGGGATGCCTGTTGAGCGTTCTTGCTCGTCTCGGCAATCACGCTTATTGCCAGGCCGAACATGATAGAAAAGACAATGATGGGCAGAAAATTCCCGCTTGCGAGCGCCCCAAACGGATTCTCAAACATTGATAGCAGCAATTGCCTGAATGTGCCTTCCGTAGCTGCTTGCGTCTCAAGCTCGGCCGCCTGGGCTTTTTGGATACCACCGGCTATAGATTCCCACCGGTGAAGAGCTGTCCCGGAGCCGGGATTGATCGCCAGCGCCAGCAACACGCCCACGCCCGCCGCAAGAACGGAACAAAAGAAATACCAGCCGATGACTTTCAGCCCGATTCGCCCAAACTTTTTGATTGGCAGGCTTGCCGAACCGACAATCAGCGAAAAGAATATGACGGGGATGACAATCATTTTCAGCATGTTCACGAAGACGGCGCCGAACGGTTCAATATAGGTCTTCCATGTCGGCTCTGCGGCATAACCCATCCTGCCGGAGCTCGACCACAGCACGATTCCGATAATCGAACCCACTATGAAACCGGAGAGAATTCTAAGCACTAATGGCGTCCGAAAGTACCATCTGAAAACTCTTCTCATATTCGTGCCCTTGCGAGTTGTGTATTGTGCATGAGCGAGGCAAAGCACTCAGTTATTACTCCGAGCGCTATCCAGTTCACAGCATCCTTAGGGCTCCGGTTCATAAATTCGGTGACGTATTTGCTGGGACAGGATAACAGGATGGACATGATTCTTGGAATCCTGTTTTATCCTTTGCGAAATGTCCTTGGCCTTTCGCTTTACCTCAACTTCTCACGTACTGGCTTACCGGCGGCAACGAGCGGGTTAATGAGTTGTGGCTCCTGAGCCACCACAATGACCGGCTCGACCCCGCGGCACGCGGGCCTCGACGATGACCATATCTCTTTTGACCCAACCATGACTGACCCGGAAGGTCTGGAGCAACGTGGCACGGGCGTCTCGCCCGTGGTCTCGCCCGTGGAAGGTCATGGGCAGGATGCCCATGCCACGTCTTCTCCGACGATTCCTTGCCGTTCGTGCTCTTTGACCCGGCGGCCCGCCGGCCTGTGATTTACTGGATGCTTCACGTCTCCAGAACAATCCCGTTCACGCCGATGGCGTGATTATCCCGTCAAAATAGCTCCTTTCACGACACCATCATACGTCACCCGATTTGCGAATCCATGTACTTAGGCAGCGGCATAAACGACATGTTCTTCTCGAAAGTGACTTGTGACGATGTCCGGTCGGTGCCGGGTGCTGCGGAGGTAGGCCCGAACCTGCCCTATCATTTCTTTCGGGTTGTGGGGACGCTGACGGCCAACCGCATTGGTCTTGACATCTTGATTGACAAGCTCGTCCGGATTCAGTTCCGGACTGTAAGAGGGCAGGAGGAACATACGGATGCAGTCGGACTGGCGAACCAGCCGGCGCTCGAGCTCGCCGGAGCGATGGACGGGATGGTGATCCACGATGAGGAACATCTTCCGTCTCGTATGCTTCAGTAAGCGGCGAAGGAAGCGCATCATCACCTTGGAGCTGAACCGGTCCTCGAAAACCATAAACGCCAGTTGGCCCCTGCTGGTGATGGAGGACATCATGTCACAACCAATGCGTTGACCGGCCCCAGGAATGACCGGCGTCCGACCGCGTTTCCCGTACGAGCGACCCGCTTCATCCAGCCGTTGACCGCAACGCGAGAAACTTAGAACACCCGCGCCACCACGCTGTGACTCATGTTCTGTTGCGGGACCGCCGCCGCCACCCGACGGCGGAGGCCTTCCTGCGCTTCCGGAGAAAGGCACCGTGCATCTTTAATAATCATACATAGAACTAACCTCCTCGTCAATTATATAATGCCCCCGTTAGTAATCCCTCAGTCTCGGGCGGGACATGGGGACTTTGGGGTAAGAGTCATGCGCAAACATCAACATCCCGCGGGACGCGGGACCCCAGGTCAGGCTCTGCGCCTCACGGCCAAAAGAACAGCCGTCCCCCCATGTGGCATCCCGCTGGGGGCGGGACCCGTGGAAATCATGGGCAAGATGCCCATGCCACGGCAGGCGACCACGGAGTCTCTCTCATTCTCCTCTCTGCGCCTCTGCCCCGCGTCTCGCGGGGTTACCCTCCTCCTCCCTTTTTCCCTCCGCCGCCTTGGCGGCGTATCGGCCTGAGACTGAGGCATTACGGGAGCGGGGGATTTTTTGTTGACACTTGAGGGGCAATGGAATATAGTTACAAAAGAAAGAAGATAGTTTCCCACTCAGCGGTTTGTGTTGGGCGGGCGATTAGCTCAGATGGTTAGAGCGTTAGCTCGACACGCTAAAGGTCACTGGTTCAAGTCCAGTATCGCCCACCATAGCGTTAAAGGAGCAACCTAAATGGTATTCCCGTCTGGAAAGCCCTTTGGGTTGCCAAAATGTACGGGAAGGGACGTCCGATTACGATAGATTTCAATAAGAAACAGGAGCGGGATAGGTACCGCCACAGCGTTTCACATATAATGGCTCACGCGGTCAAGAGCCTCTTCCCCGATGCGAAACTGGCCATAGGTCCGCCCATCGAAGACGGCTTCTACTACGATTTCGACCTGCCGCAGCCTCTCACACCGGACGTTCTCGGCAAGATCGAGCAGCGGATGGAGGAAATCGTAGCTCAAAACCGCCCGTTCGTGCGAGAGGAGATGTCGCGTGAGGGGGCGACGGAGCTGTTCAAGCACCTGGACCAGCCGTACAAGGTGGAGCTCCTTGAGGACATCAGCGATAACATTGTCTCAGTCTATCGCGAGGGGGATTTCGTTGACCTGTGCCGGGGGCCGCACATGGAAAGCACCGGGCAGCTCAAGGCGTTCAAGCTGCTGAGTGTGGCGGGCTCGTACTGGCGGGGCGACGAGCGAAACAAGATGCTCCAGCGAATCTACGGCACGGCGTTTCCGGACAAAAAAATGCTGCGGGAGCATCTCCGCAAGCTCGAGTCGGCGAAGAAACGCGACCACAGAAAGCTGGGGAAGCAACTTGACCTTTACAGCATGCACGACGAAGCTGGCAGCGGGCTGGTCTATTGGCATCCTAAGGGCGCCATAATCAGGAGAGTCATCGAAGACTTCTGGCGAGAGGAGCACCGCAAGAACGGCTACGAATTGGTCTATACGCCACACATCTTTCGGTCTGACCTTTTGAAAATCAGCGGGCACCTCGATTTTTACAGGGACAGCATGTATCCGCCCATGGATGTGGACGGAATTGACTACTACGTCAAGCCGATGAATTGTCCGGGGCACATCCTCATTTACGCCAACCGGACTCGCAGTTACCGGGAGCTTCCCATCCGCCTGGCTGAGCTGGGAACGGTTTATCGGTACGAGAGGGGAGGGACCCTTCACGGAATGCTTCGTGTGAGGGGATTCACGCAGGACGACTCGCATATCTTCTGCACCCCAGAGCAGTTGAAGGAGGAGGTCGTCGGCGTGATGAAGTTCGCGGACTTCATGATGAAAACGTTTCACTACGACTACGCGATCTATCTGGCGACGCGGCCGGAGAAATCGGTCGGTAGCGACGAGATATGGGAGATGGCCGAGACACGCCTGAAGGAGGCGCTCGAGGAGTTCGGAAAGGAATACGACATAGACGAGGGCGGCGGAGTTTTCTACGGCCCCAAAATTGACATCAAGGTCTATGACGCTCTCGGTCGGGAATGGCAGGGGCCCACGATTCAGGTAGATTTCAATTTCCCGGAGCGATTCAAGCTGACGTTTGTCGGTGCTGACGGCGAACATCACACGCCGGTGATGATTCACAGGGTGGTATTGGGAGCCATGGAGAGGTTCATCGGAGGGCTTATCGAACATTACGAGGGATACTTTCCTCTTTGGCTGGCCCCGGTGCAGGTGCGAATTCTCACGGTCACGGAAGCCCATGTAACCCATGCCCGCAAGATGAAGTCACAAATGGAGGAGAAGGGAATCCGTGTCGAGCTCGATGACCGCAACGAGACCATGGCTCTGAAGATAAGGGAGTCGCAGCTCCAAAAAATACCCTATACTTTAGTTATTGGCGACAGAGAAGTAGCGGACAACACCGTCGCGGTGAGGAAGTTCAGAGAGGGTCCTCGCGGCAGCATGGGGAGCGGTGACTTCGTTCAAAAGGTTCTTGAGGAAATCGCCAGTAAGGCGAGAGGTTAGAGTCGCTGTCGGGACAGAGGGAATGTCGGGATAAGGGAGACAGCCCAAGCTGCGCCTAAAGCGACATCAAAAAGCGGAAAGGAGGTGAGCGCTAATCCTTCGTAATGTCCGTGTTAACTCGCAGATTCGCGCTGCCGAAGTGCGAACTATTGACAGTACCGGCAAGCAAGTGGGGATACTTCCTCGGGAGGAGGCGCTGTCGTTGGCGCGGATGAGCAACCTTGACTTGGTGGAGGTGGCCGCGAACGCGGATCCGCCGGTTTGCCGCATCATGGATTACGGGAAGTACCGTTACGAGCAAACCAAAAAGGAGAAGGTTGCCAAAAAGCACCAGCACGCCACCCGGCTCAAGGAAATCAGGCTGCGACCCAACATAGACGAGCATGACCTCGCGGTCAAAGAAAAGCGAGCGAGAGAGTTCCTGGAGCACGGATTCAAGGTCAAAGTGAGCCTTCGATTCAGGGGAAGGGAAATTACCCATCTCCATTTGGGCAAGGAAGTTCTGGATAAGCTGGCCGCCAACGTGCAAGATGCTGGGGCGGTGGAAATGACGCCCAAACTCGTGGGGCGTTTCTTGACGATAGTCATCGGCCCCATTAAGAGCGGGGAGTAGGAAAGCACAGCCAGCTCAATGCTGCCTTTGACTGACAAGGGTTGCCCAGGAAAACAGGGTGGGTTGGACTTGTCCGGTCTAAAAACGGGGTGTCATGTTGTGCACCGGCGAGGCGCAGGACATGGCCGCGGCAAGACTCGTTTTGTCATAACTCCCAGGCACGAGTGGTATCGCATTCATCTTTTTTCTTTTTGACACTGACTTTGCATTGAAGGGAGGCGGCTTTCATGCCGAAGATAAAGACAAACAGGAGCGCTGCGAAGAGGTTCACGTTCACCAGGAAAGGAAAGATCAAGAGAAGGCAATCCTTCGGACGGCATCTCGCCACCAGCAAGAGCGCCAAGAGGAAAAGACAGTTGCGCCGCGTAGCTCTGGTGGATAAAGCGGACGCTAAGAGGATAAGAAAGCTGTTGCCCTACGGTTGATCCCCTCCTATCCTGCTGCTCACATAGGTGTGGAAAAAACGGAGTAAACGAGAATGGTAAGAGTCAGCAACGCTGCGGCAAGAAAAAAAAGGCACAAGAGAACTCTCCGGCAAGCCAAGGGGTATCGCGGGCTGAGGGGCAAGAGCTACCGTAGAGCCCGAGAGACAATCCTGAGAGCTATGGCTTACGCCTACCGCGACAGAAGAGTCCGCAAGAGAGATTTCCGGAGGTTGTGGATCGTCCGCATCGGAGCTGCTGCGAAGCTCAATGGGCTATCCTACAGTCGTTTCATTGCGGGCTTGAAGAAGGCGGGCGTGCAGCTCAATCGAAAGATCCTGGCTGACATCGCCGTCAGAGATTCGGACGCTTTCGCCGCTCTCGTCGAGCTGTCCCGGGGCTCGGCGTAGTGTCGGGGACGTGTCGTCGGAGAACGAACACGCCGGAAAGAAAGGCGCGCCGGGGAGAGTCTGCCGGAGGCGGACTCTTTCATTTTTGCGCGACTTGAGGGAAAAAGCGAATATTTCAATGCGCGAAGAAATTGAGAAAGCCAAAGAACAGGCGCGGGACGAAGCGGCTGCTTGTCAGCGCCCGGAACAGATCGAAGAAGTCCGCATCAAGTTCCTGGGGCGTAAGGGAATAATAACATCTCTGATGAAGCGAATCCCCACATTGCCTCAGGAAGAAAGGAGGGAGGTCGGACTGCTTTTGAACCAGACGAAAGCGGAGGTCTCCCGCCTCGTCGAAGAGAAATCGTCTCAGCTTGAAGCGGCGGACGCCGAGGCTTCCGTGAGGGCGGAAAGGATTGACATCACCTTGCCCGGGAGAAAGCCAATCCGTGGAAAAAAACATATCATCACCCAGACGCTGGAAGAAATCATCGAGATTCTCGCCTACCACGGTTTCACGGTGGAGTACGGGCCCGAGCTTGAGACGGACTATTATAACTTCGGGGCGCTGAATTTCCCCCCCGACCATCCCGCGAGGGATATGCAGGACACGTTCTATATCACCGACACGCTTCTTCTGAGGACACACACCTCGCCGACGCAAATCCACGTGATGGAGAAATACAAACCGCCGGTGAGGGTGTGCATGCCGGGGAAATGCTTTCGCAACGAGGCAATAAACGCCCGCAGCCACATCCTCTTTCACCAGATCGAAGGGCTGTATGTGGATGAGGGCGTGACCTTCGGAGACCTGAAGTCCACTTTGTACGCTTTCTTGAGCAGCTACTTCGGCCGCAAGGTCACGCTGCGGTTCCGGCCGAGCTATTTCCCTTTCACGGAGCCGAGCGCGGAGGTTGACGTCTCGTGCTTTCTGTGCGCCGGGAGGGGATGCAGCGTGTGCAAGCACACCGGCTGGCTGGAGCTTCTCGGGTCGGGGATGGTCCACCCCAATGTCTTCAGAGCGGTGGGCTACGACCCGGAGAAATACACCGGCTTCGCCTGGGGCCTGGGAATCGAGCGGCTGATAATGCAAAAATACGGAATTGACGATATCCGCTTGTTTTTCGAGAACGACCTGAGGTTTCTGGAGCAATTCTGAGCCCGGCGAATCCGCGGGGTCCGGAAGCAGAATCGCAAAAAAGTAAATCGCTGGTTTCGATATGAGAGTTTCCTTCAACTGGCTCAAGGAAATGGTTGAGACGGCTCTTCCCCCGGAAGAGCTCGCCGAAAAGCTCACCATGGCGGGCGTGGAGGTCGAGAAGATCGAGCGTCCGGGGGAGAAGCTGAACGACGTCGTCGTCGGGAAGGTCCTTTCTGTCGAGCGCCATCCGAATGCCGATAAACTGACCCTTTGCCGGGTTGACTCCGGGCGGGGGGAGTTTCAAATCGTGTGCGGCGCCCCGAACGTCAGAGACGGGGCTAAGGTGGCTGTGGGGCTGGTAGGAGCGGTTTTGTCGGACGGCAGCACTTTGCGGAAGCTCCGAAAAGCCCGAATTCGCGGCGTTGATTCGGAAGGTATGATTTGCTCGGAGATGGAGCTGGGGCTTGGCGAAAATGCCGCAGGAATCATAATCCTCCCCGACGAGTACGAGGTCGGGCAAAGCCTGGCCTCGGCTCTGGGGCTTGATGACGCGATATTCGTCATAGACGTGACCCCCAACAGGCCGGACTGCCTTTCCATTCTCGGTGTGGCGAGGGAAGTCGCCGCCATTCTCGACACGGAAGTCAAACCCCTTTCCCGTGAGATCGTTGAGTCCGAGGAGCACTCCTCGAAGTACGCGTCGGTGGAGACGAGAGACCTCGATCTGTGCCCGAGGTATTGTGCGAGGGTGCTGACGGGCATACGGGTCGGGCCCTCTCCCGCATGGCTGAAGCAGAGAATAGAACTGTGCGGCGTCAGGGCGATCAATAACATCGTGGACGCGACGAATTACGTTATGCTGGAGATGGGGCAGCCGCTGCACGCTTTCGACATGGAGAAGCTCAAGGAACAGCGCGTCGTGGTGCGGACGGCTGGCAATGGCGAGACAATCGTCACCCTCGACGGCCAGCAGCGGACACTCACCTCGGACATGCTCGTCATAGCTGACGCCCAAAAAGCCATCGCTATTGCAGGAGTGATGGGCGGAGCCAACACGGAGGTGGACGAGCGGACGACATGCGTGCTTCTGGAAAGCGCGTATTTCAAGCCATCGTCCGTTCGGCGAACGTCCAAGAAGCTGGGGCTTTCGACGGAGGCGTCCTATCGTTTCGAGCGAGGGGCGGACCCCGAGGCTCAAGCCCTCGCCGCTACGCGCGCCGCGGAACTCATGCGAAGCATCGCAGGAGGGGATGTCAAAAGAGAGGTCATAGAGGTCTCGGGGGAAGTTCCTCCAAGGCCGGAAGTGCGTGTCCGCAGCAGCCGGGTCAATCTGGTTCTGGGGACATCGCTGCCTGAGAAGCAAATCGAGAATATCTATCGCCGGCTCGGTCTGCAAGTTCTGAAAAAGGAAGAGGACGCGGTCCTCCTCCGCCCCCCCTCGTTCCGCAGAGACCTCGTTGAAGAAATTGATTTCGTCGAGGAAGTTGCCCGCATCTTCGGGTACGACCGGCTTCCGACGCCAGTGACGCGAGCCAGGGTGGGCGTCGCAAAGCGCGAGCCGTGGCAAGCTTTCGAGAAGCTGACGAAAAACGTATTGACAAGCTTCGGCTTCTTTGAAATAATCTGCTCCGATCTAATCAGCGAGCGGCGCTGTCGTCACATCGTTGATTTGCTCTTTGACGTACCGGTGGAAGTCTTGAGGGTGCTCAACCCAGTCAGCTCGGAGAGGGACGTGCTCCAACCAAGCCTCTTGCCAGGGCTTCTGGAAAGTATGGCGAGAAACCAAACCCAGAAGCGAGAGAGCATCAGGCTTTTCGAGGTGGGGCGCGTTCGGCGACGAGGGGAGAACCGCGAAGGGATAGAAAAGGCTTCGCTTTCTCTCGGAATGAGCGGGTCCTCGCGGCAGAACGTCTGGGACCTTTCGCCTCGAGAGGCCGATTTCTACGACATGAAAGGAGTCGTGGAAGTTTATCTTTCCCGCCTGGGCATCAAGCGGGTAGCCTTTCGGGAGTTCGAGAAAGGTCTGTTCCAGCCGGGCAGGAGCGCCTCGATTCTCGCTAACGGCAAGGAAATTGGGCAGTTAGGGGAGTTGAGCGCTGGCGCCTATGAGGCTTTCGACTTGAAACCGAGGGTCATCGCCTGCGAGATGAGCGCGGAGGCGCTCGTGCGGCTGATGAACTTCTCGGTCAAGTTCCAGAAGCTTGCGGTGTTTCCGGCTTCCTCGAGAGATATAGCCATAATTGTGGCCGAGGAAACGACGTGGGAAGAGGTCGTTTCTGCTGTGAGGAAGAAAAGGCCGAAGATACTCGAGAGCATCGAGCTTTTCGACATTTATCGCGGCGAGCAGATCGGGCCGGGGAAAAAGAGCATGGCTTTTTCGCTGAAGTACCGTTCAAAACTTGGCACTTTAACAGATGAGGAGGTAGAAACGGCCCATTCAGGGATTAAGGCGGGCCTGGCAAGGGAGTTGGCTTGTGAAGTCAGGGAGAACGAAGGACATTAACTGTGTGGTCCTTCGCTCCCGTCCGGACCGATTCACGAGAGAGTGCTAATTCTCATGGGCATGCAGGAAAAGGGCGTTGTAACAGTTCAGATTTTTGGCAAAGAATACCCGGTAGCGAGCGACCAGAATCGCGAGTACATTCAGAAACTGGCTGATTACGTGGACACGAAAATGAGCGAGATCGCGGCCGGAGGTGACACGCTTGCTTCGGGGAGGATCGCCGTTCAGGCTTGTTTGAACATTGCCGATGATCTTATGAGGACGAAGAACGAAAAAGAGCAACTGATCAGAACCGTACAGGGGAGGATTTCAACCATTGCGAAGATGATCGAAGACAGGCTGGAAAACAAGAGGGCCTGTTCGGAGGTCAAAAAGAGCCACAATGGATGAGCTGAGACATATACCCTACCGTGCCCGTAGCACAACGAAGAATCTTTGAGCCAACAGTACCGAATCGGGAGCCATGATTGGGTCGCTTTTGCAAGTACGCTCAGGAAAGCATACAGCATCCTTGAGGGCACCCACTTTGACAAACAAGCGTTCAAAGATCTCGTTGATACGGCATTAAGGTAGGGTTTTTTTATGTCCTCGGGGGTCGCGGGAAGGTAGTTCGTTGGACCTGTTTGACTCGCAAGACCCGCAACTTCAGAAGGATTTTCCCGGCGTTGCGCCGCTGGCGACGCGCATGAGGCCGACGTCCTTCGAGGAGTTCGCCGGGCAGGAGCACATCCTCGGCCGCGGCAAGTTGCTCAGAAGGGCTATCGAATCGGGGAAGATAGGCTCCGTAATCTTCTATGGCCCGCCCGGAACCGGCAAAACAAGCCTCGCCAAGATCATCGCCACAACCACCGATAGCGCCTTCATTCAGATTTCGGCGGTTACCTCCGGCGTCGGCGAAATCAGGTCCACCGGCCACTCGGCTGCTCAAAGGCTCCGCAGCAGCGCGAAGCGGACGATTCTTTTCGTTGACGAGGTGCATCGTTTCAACAAGTCCCAGCAGGACGTGCTGCTGCCCTACGTCGAAAAAGGCACCCTCTCTCTCATAGGCACGACAACCCACAATCCCTTCTTCTACCTCAGCGCGGCGTTAGTGTCTCGCTCGCGGCTCTTCGAGTTTCGCCCCCTCTCCGAGGATGAGGTGAGAACGATCCTCCTGCGAGCGCTCAACGACCGCGAGAGAGGGTTGGGGAAATACAACGTCAGGCTTGCGGAACCGGCTCTGAAACACATCATCTCCGTTTCGGACGGCGATGTCAGAAAGGCGCTCAACGCCCTCGAGCTCGCGGTGGTTACCACGCCCACAGGGGGGAAGGCGGCGGTCGAAGTCGGGCTGGAGGCCGCAGAGGATTCCATTCAGAAAAAGGCTGTTGTTTACAACGGGGACGGGGATGCCCATTACGATACCATCTCCGCCTTCATCAAAAGCATGCGCGGGTCGGACCCCGACGCCGCTCTCTACTGGCTCGCCAAAATGCTCTACGCGGGGGAGGACACCCGGTTCATCGCCCGAAGAATCGTCATCTGCGCCGCGGAGGACGTGGGGAACGCCGACCCTCAAGCGCTGATTCTCGCCAACGCTGCTCTTCAAGCCGCGGAGTTTGTGGGGATGCCGGAGGCGCAACTTCCCCTGGCACAAGCAGCGATTTACGTCGCGACGGCGCCCAAAAGCAATTCCACCTTCAAAGGCATCTCCAGAGCCATGTCCGATGTCAAGCAGGAAAGAACTGAGGTTGTTCCCCAGCATCTGCGGGATGCAAGTTACCCGGGGGCCAAGAGATTGCGGCACGGCAACGGATACAAGTATCCCCATGACTATCCGGGGCATATCGTAGATCAATCCTATCTACCCCGCGGGGCGGCCTATTACAAACCGTCCGATCAGGGGTATGAGAACGAAATCGCCAGGAGAATCGAACACTGGAAACAAAAGCTGAAATCCGAAACAGAATCCGCCTTCAACGGAGACACTTGACCTGGGACGAGGTCGAGTCAAACAGCAGGGAAATCATCGAACGCTTGATTGCCCTGCCGGAATACCTTCGCTCGAGGTGCATAATGCTGTACTGGTCGTGCCACAACGAGGTGCGAACACACGAGCTCGTGCGAAGCGCTCTGAAAGAAGGAAAAAAGGTGGTCCTGCCCAGGTGCGACACGAAGCAGCGGCAGATATATCCGTGTCGGATAAGGGATGTCGCCCGGGACCTGGAGCCGGGCGCCTTCGGCATCCTCGAACCGAAGGATGAAGCGGGAGGATTAGTTAATCTTTCAGAAATAGAAGTGTGCGTAATGCCGGGGGTCGCTTTTGACCCGGAAGGCAACAGAGTGGGCAGAGGATTGGGGTATTACGACCGTTTTCTTGGAGGGCTCGACGAGAAGGCTACGAAGATCGGACTGGCATACGCATTTCAAATAGTGAACAAAATATGCCCCACCGACCGCGATGCCAGCATGGACAAGATAGTCACACAAAAAGGAACGCTGGCGGCATGCCCGTCGGTGATTAAATAGAGGAGGAAAAGGATGATGATAGTCAACACCGTAGTGCTGGCTGCATGGGCAGCGTCGCTCTCGAGCGCGATCGGCAACGCTTACCTCGCCGGTGGGCTGGCTCTCGCAGCGGGGATAGTTATCGGTTATTGTGGGGGGCGGCTCATCGCCAAAAACAACCTGCGCTCCGCGGAGGAACAGGCGAAAAGAATCGTGGCAGACGCCGTTCGGGAAGCCGACCAGGAGAAGAAGAGACGTATCCTGGAAATCAAAGATGAAGAGTTAAGGGCTCGCGCTGGGTTCGAAAGGGAGACGCGGGAGAGTCGCCGCGAAATAAGGAAACTGGAAAAGCGCATCCAACAGAGGGAGGAGATCCTCGATAGAAAGGTGGACGTCCTTGAGAAGAAGGAAGAAACCGCAGCAAACAAGAACAGGGCTCTCCGGCAAAAGGAGTTGGAGCTGTCCAAAAGCGAGGAAGAACTGAAGCTTCTCCGGGAAAAGGCGAGCAAACAGTTGCAGAGGTTATCGGGATTGAGCCGGCAGGAGGCTCGAGAGATCCTTCTGTCGCGGATAAGGGAAGAGGTGCAGTCCGACGCCGCGACTCTCGTTCGCCGCATCGAAACCGAGGCCAGAGAGAAAGCCGACAAGGAGGCAAAGAATATCATCGCGCAAGCGATTCAGAGGTCTGCCTCCGACTTTGTGAGCGAGGCGACCGTCTCCACTGTCACCCTCCCGAACGACGAGATGAAAGGGCGGATCATCGGCCGAGAAGGAAGAAACATCAGATGTCTGGAAGCGACAACCGGAATAGACATCATCATAGACGACACGCCAGAGGCGGTGGTTCTGTCAGGTTTTGATCCCGTCCGAAAACAGATCGCCAAAATATCTCTGGAGAGGCTCATGCTCGACGGCAGAATCCACCCCGCCCGCATCGAGGAGATCGTCGAAAAGGTCAAGAAAGAAATGGACACCACCATCCGCGAGGCGGGAGAGCAAGCCGCCTTCGATGTGGGTATCCACAATCTTCACCCGGAGTTGATAAAGCTGTTGGGGAAGCTGAAGTTTCGCACCAGCTATGGCCAGAATGTCCTTCACCATTCCATTGAAGTGGCCCGCCTCATGGGAATGATGGCCGCGGAACTGAACATAGATCCCCACATGGCGAAAAGAGCGGGGCTTCTTCACGACATCGGCAAGGCGGCCTCGCACGAAGTGGAAGGAGCCCACGCCCAAATAGGCGCTGACTTCGCCAAGCGGTATCGAGAACATGCCACCGTGGTCAACGCCATCGCCGCCCACCACATGGAGGAGGAAGCAAAAAGTGTCATCGCCGTCCTGGCGCAGGCGGCTGACTCGCTGTCCGCCGCCAGACCGGGCGCCCGTTCAGAGACCCTCGAAATCTACGTGAAGAGACTCGAGAAGCTCGAGGAGATCGCCAACGCGTACCCGGGGATCGAGAGGGCTTACGCCATCCAGGCGGGCCGCGAGGTTCGCGTAATGGTCCAACCCAATAAGGTGGGCGATGACCAGATCGTCTTGATCTCGAGGGAGCTGGCCAAAAGGATCGAGAAGGAACTCGACTATCCCGGCCAGGTAAAAGTGACAGTTATCAGGGAAACGCGAGCCGTGGAGTTCGCGCGATGAGCTTCCGCTGCGCGCTCGGATAGGGAGACACGCAATCTCGTCGGCAGGGCCGACATGAAGGCGTGCAAAAACGGCGTGTGCTGCATCATTTTTCTTTAGACTGAGAGGTGAAATGAATATCCTTTTCGCGGGAGATATTGTCGGGAAGCCGGGAAGAAGAGCCATCGAATCGCTCTATGCGGGCATTAAGGAGCAGCACTCCATTGACCTATTCATTGCCAATGGCGAAAATGCCGCTGGCGGCTCGGGCATAACCGCTGACATAGTCTGGCGGCTTCACTCTTTCGGCGTTGATGTCATTACCATGGGCGACCATGTCTGGAGAGAAAAGAACATTCTGGAGGTCATTGACGAGGATTTCCGGCTGGTCAGGCCCGCCAATTTCCCCCCGGGAACGCCGGGGCGGGGGAGCACCGTCGTGGACGTCCCCGGACGAGGTAAAGTCGGCGTAATTAACGTCCTCGGACGAACACTTATGCTTCGCCTACCCCTGGATTGCCCTTTCCGGGCCGCGGAGAGAGAGCTCGAGCAGATAAGGAATGAAACGAAGGTCATCATCGTTGATGTCCACGCGGAGGCGACGTCTGAGAAGCTGGCTTTCGGCCGGTTTCTGGAAGGCAGAGTATCTGCTGTGATAGGAACGCACACGCACGTTCAAACCGCCGACGAGGTTGTCCTCGAAGGGGGCACTGCCTATATCACCGATTGCGGCATGACCGGGCCGTTCCGTTCCATCCTGGGAAGGGAGATTGAGCCGGTCCTGAAGAGTTTTGTGACCAGGATGCCCGCCTACTTTAGGGTGGCAAAAGAAGACGTGCGGTTGACGGGAGTGATTTTGGAAATTGATGAGACCACCGGCAAGGCTCGTCGAATCGAGAGAATCCAGGTGAGGCAGGAAGAACAAGCAAAAGGCGTCGCGGAGAATCGGAAATCATGACGCGGCAACGCATCAGCGGCCAAAAGGGGGCGGCGAAAATCTACTCCGTCTCCGAATTGACCCGCGATATAAAGGTTTTGCTGGAGACAAGGTATCCGACGGTCTGGGTGGAAGGAGAAATATCGAATTTCCGCGTTTCGCCGACCGGGCACGGGTATTTCACCCTCAAAGACGAGTTCAGCCAGATCGCCGCGGTGGCCTTCAGGTCACAGCTCCGCCGCCTCCCCGTCGCTTTGAAAGACGGCATGAGGGTTGTCGTCTCCGGCAGCATAGGCGTTTACGAGAGGCGAGGGGAGTATCAGATCATCGTATCGAAGGTCGAGGAAAAGGGCGTCGGCGCCCTGCAAATCGCCTTCGAAAAGCTGAAAAGGAAATTGTTCGAGGAAGGGCTGTTCAGTCCTGAGCACAAAAAAGCTATTCCGCTCTTTCCGCAGCGGATAGGCGTGGTGACCTCCCCGACGGGGGCCGCAATCCGCGACATTCTCAACGTCCTCGAGAGAAGGTTCTCGAATCTGCATATCATCCTCCATCCGGTAAGAGTGCAGGGCGACGAAGCCGCCGGTGCGATCGCCTCCGCCCTTGCCGATTTCAATGGCGCCGCGGCGCCAAATGTTGATGTCATCATCGTCGGAAGGGGAGGCGGAAGTCTGGAGGACCTGTGGGCTTTCAACGAGGAAATCGTTGCCCGCGCGATATTCGCTTCGGAACTGCCCGTCATCTCCGCCGTGGGACATGAGATAGACTGGACTATAAGCGATTTCGTCGCCGACGTCAGGGCGCCGACTCCCTCGGCCGCGGCGGAGCTCGTTATAGGACGGAAGGAGGAAATCGCCGGGCGGATCACCGCTTTGCGGGAGAGGCTTTATCATTACGCCTCAGCTCTTGTGGGGGAGTACCGCAGAAGGGTTGACGTGGCGAAACAGAGCTACGTCTTTCGTGAGCCGGGCAATTTGATCAAACAATACCAGCAGCAGGTTGACGAGCTTCTGGGGAGATTGAGCCTCCTCTCCCGCCACCGCCTTGAGATGTCCGCCCAAAGGGTGAGGAGTCTGACCGGCCGTCTGGAATCGCTCAATCCGGAGGGCGTCCTCGCCAGAGGATATAGTATAACCGTCAATGTCGCCGATGGCGCCGTAGTATCGCGTGTGGCCGGTGCCAGAATGGGCGCACAAGTCAAGACGCTTGTCACAGACGGCTCGTTCACTTCCCGCGTGACAAACGTTCGCCCGGGACATGTCAGCCGGAGAACAAAGAGCAATGAAAACTCACAGCGACAAGGAAGAGAAAAGCTTTGAGGCAGCCCTCAAAAGACTGGAGGAGATTGTCTCCGAGATGGAGCGGGGAGAACTCAAACTTGACGCCATGCTCAAGAGGTTCGATGAAGGAATGCGGCTGGCCAAGTTTTGTTCCGGGAAACTTGAAGAAGCGGAGAAGAAAATCGAAATCCTCGTAAAGAAGGAGGATGGAAGCTTCGAGGCTCGCGAGTTTTTGCCATCCGGGGAAGCTGCGCCCGCCGACGAAGGTTCACAAGAAGCTCCGAGCCGTGGCCAGGAAGATTCGGATAAAGAGGAAGAGCCCTTGTTCTGAGCGCAGAGGCGGGCAGCGTGCGCAACAATACCGCACCGGCCCCTTTGGGGAAGGGAGGGCACAAATGGCTGGATACTTGAACATGATAGATTCCCCCCAAGACCTGAAAAAACTGCACCCCAACCAACTCGAACGTCTCGCTCAGGAGATAAGAGAGAAGATTATTCGGGTTGTGTCTCGCACCGGCGGCCACATTTCCTCCAACCTCGGATGCGTGGAGTTGGCCATCGCCATTCACTACGTTTTCAACGCTCCCAATGACAAGATCATTTGGGACGTCGGGCACCAAGCTTACGCGCACAAACTTATCACCGGGCGCAGAGAATCGTTTGCCACCATTCGTCAGTACGGAGGAATATCCGGCTTTCCACTGCGGGAGGAAAGCGACTACGATGCTTTTGGGACGGGACACAGCGGCACCGCCATATCCGCGGCCGTGGGAATGGCTCTGGCAAGAGACCTGAGGGGGAGCGACGAGAATATCCTCGCAGTCGTGGGGGACGCGTCGCTGTGCGCGGGGCCCTCATTCGAAGCGTTGAACCACGCCGGCGGGGACGCCCGAAAGCTGATCGTTATCCTCAACGACAACGAGATGTCCATTTCCCGGACGGTGGGTGCTCTGCCAGCTTATCTCAACAGGCTTATCACCACGCCCATCTACAACAAAATAGTCGCGGAGACCGATTATATCTTAGAGAAGATTCCCAATATCGGGCCGAGGATGATCCGTACCCGGAAAAGAATTCTGGAGAGTATAAAGAGGTTGATTGTTCCGGGAGCTTTCTTCGAGGAGATGGGGTTCCGCTATTTCGGGCCGGTTCACGGGCACGAACTCCGTTCCCTCATCCACATGCTCCAGCGGATAAAAGATAACACTGGCCCGGTGCTCCTTCACGTCATCACCCGCAAGGGTAAAGGCTACAAATCCGCCGAGGAGAGACCGGAGGAGTTCCACAGCGCCGTCCCCTTCGACGTGGCTACGGGAAAAAAGAAGTCCGTCAGCGAAGAGCAATCTTTCTCGGAGGTTTTTGGAGAAACAGCCATAGAGCTCGCCGAGAAAGAGCCGAGCGTCGTGTGCATAACCGCTGCCATGGCAAAGGGGACGGGTCTGAACAGATTTCGGAAGCGCTTTCCTCAAAGGTTCGTTGACGTGGGCATCGCCGAGGAACACGCCGTCATCCTCGCAGCGGGTTTGGCAGCGTCCGGGTTCCGCCCGATCGTGGCAATCTATTCCACGTTTTTGCAGCGAGCCTTCGACCAGATTATTCACGATGTGTGCCTTCAGAAATTACCGGTGGTTTTTGCGATAGATCGAGCAGGCCTTTCTGGCGAAGACGGCCCAACTCACCACGGCGTCTTCGACCTTTCGTATCTGGGAATGATGCCGCAGATGACGGTAGCCGCCCCCAAGGATCGAAAAGAACTCAGGGATATGCTTCACTTCGCCGTGAAGCAGAAGGGGCCCGTTGCCATCCGATATCCGAAGGGGTCTGGCATGCCGGTCGAGGCCAGCGGCGAGGTCGAGACAATTGAAGCCGGAAAGGCGAAAGTCGAGAGAGAAGGCAGGGACCTCGCCATCGTTGCCCTGGGCAGCATGGTCGAGCACGCGCTCGCTGCCGCCACAGCCTTGCAACAGGGGGGCGTCTCGGCTATGGTCGTCAATGCCAGGTTTGCCAAGCCGCTCGACAGGGAGCTCCTCCGGCAAATCGCGGAAAAGATGGGCTATTTGGTTACAGTGGAGGAAAATGTTCTTGCGGGAGGCTTCGGCAGTCGCGTGGCGGAGCTTCTCGAAGGGGAGGGGCTTCGCTCGGCGAGGTTGCTGAGAATCGGCCTCCCCGATAAGTTTATCAAGCATGGCTCGCGGGCAATCCTCCTGGAGAAGGCGGGGCTGACCTCCTCGGGCATCGTCGAGAAAATCAAGGCAGCCTTTCCCATCAGAGGGCGGGTCGCTTCGCTGGGCTCATAAGAAAAAGGCGAAGTGGCTGCCGACGGCTCGTTCCATTATCGAATTTCCGGCGGGACGCGGCGTGGAGGTCACCATCAAACCTGAGCAAGCGGGGGCTGCGTTTCTTCGCGAAAAAAAGAAACCAGTGGCTGCGAGAGAGCTGAATAGGTGAACCGAATGGCAAGAGTGGTCGTCCAGCGAGACCGGTGCAAGGCCTGCGGCTACTGCGTCGCCTTTTGTCCGAAGAGTGTGCTGGCGATGTCCAATGACCTCAACATACGCGGCGTGCATTACGCTTGTGTGGTTGATAAAGACGCGTGTACGGGCTGCGCGATTTGCGGGATGGTCTGTCCCGACGTCGCCATAGAGGTGTACAGGTGAATCCAAGAGTCCTGATGTGCGGCAACGACGCGATGAGTGAAGCCGCTGTGCGGGCGGGCTGCCGGTACTACTTCGGCTACCCCATTACCCCGCAGAACGAGGTCACCGCGTACATGGCGAGGCGGATGCCGGAGGTAGGCGGGACGTTCATCCAGGCGGAGAGCGAAATTGCGGCGATAAACATGGTCTTTGGGGCGGCTGCGGTCGGGGCTCGCGCTATGACGTCCTCCTCAAGCCCGGGCATCAGCCTCAAGCAGGAAGGCATCTCCTATCTGTGCGGGTGTGAGCTGCCCGCCGTCATAGCGAACGTCGTCAGAGGCGGTCCCGGCCTCGGCAGCATCGGCCCGTCTCAGGCGGATTATTTCCAGGCGACACGCGGCGGAGGCCACGGGGATTATCGGACCATCGCTCTCGCTCCTTCCACTGTGCAGGAGCTGGTGGACCTGACCTTCCTCGCCTTCGGTCTGACCGAAAAGTATAGAAATCCCGCGCTCATTCTCTCCGACGGAATCCTCGGGCAGATGATGGAACCCGTCACTCTCCCCGATATGGCAGATGCCGAACCGCCCCCGAAAGAATGGGCGTTGACAGGCGCCAAAAACCGCTCCCCGAGAGTGATTAAGTCTCTATACCTCGATGTCACCCGCCTGGAGAAGCACAACTTCAAGCTGAGGGAGAAATATCGTCGCATCGAGGAGGAGGAAACGCGGTTTGAGGAGTTCCGTATGAGGGACGCCGAGGTGGTGCTTGTCGCTTACGGGAGCGTGGCTCGCATCTGCCGCGCCGCTGTCCGCCAGGCAAGGGAAGCCGGAGAGAAGGTCGGTCTGTTCCGCCCCATCACGGTCTGGCCTTTTCCCTACGAGGCTCTGGCGCGCGCCGCCGATACTGCCCGACTGTTCCTCTCCCTTGAGATGAGCTTGGGGCAAATGGTCGAGGACGTGAAACTCGCTGTCGCAGGACGCAGACCTGTGCGGTTCTACGGCAGGACCGGCGGCTGCGTCATCGCCCTCGAAGAAGTAGTCAAAGAAATAAAAAAGCTCAGGGAAGAGATTTCATGATGGAAGAAGGGAATGAGCGTTCACGGCGGGAACGACCTCAAGACAGCCCCGAGCGAAATGTACTCGGTAGGACGCCCTCGCTCAAAGACGTGCCGACGCATTTTTGTGCGGGATGTGGGCACGGCATCGTCCATCGGATGATCGCAGAAATCGTTGACGAGCTCGGCATCAGAGAGCGTGTCGTGGGAATATCCCCGGTGGGGTGCGCGGTCATCGGATACGATTACTGGGATTTCGACGTCAGCGAAGCCGCCCACGGGCGCCCTCCTGCCGTAGCGACCGGCATGAAGCGAGCGCGTCCCGACCTTATCATTTTCACTTACCAGGGGGATGGCGACCTCGCCGCCATCGGGACTGCGGAGCTGATTCACACCGCTAACCGGGGCGAGAACATTACCATCGTCTTCGTCAACAACGCAGTTTATGGTATGACCGGCGGCCAGATGGCGCCGACGACCCTGGAAGAACAGGTCACGAAAACGACCCCCGTCGGAAGAATCGTCTCGGACTGCGGGGCGCCGCTGAAAGTCCCCGAGATGATCTCGCCGTTTCCCGGCACGAAATATCTCGCCCGAACCGCCCTCAACAGCCCTAAGAACATCATGACCGCAAAGCGCTGTGTCAAAAAAGCTTTCAAGTGCCAGATAGATGGTGTCGGCTTCTCTCTCGTCGAGATCCTTTCGCCCTGCCCCACTTACTGGAGAGTCTCACCTCTGGATGCTCTGAAGTGGATTGAGGAAAAGATGATCCCCTATTTCCCCCTCGGCGAGATCAAGACACCGTAGTGAAGCTTCGCGTAGCCGCCCTTGTGCTTCGCCGGCGCCCCGAGATCACCTGTCCTCCAGCTCGCTCATTGGCTGTTCGTCCCTCGAAAAAGGTGAATTGCCTGAGGTGACAGAAAGGCGGCTACCTCGGCGCCTTCCTTCAGCGAGAGTGCCTGCGCCTGAGCACGCGGAACCTCGGCACGAAACAGAGTTCCGCCAGCTCTAAGATCAACGCGCATTGTCGAATCTCGCCGCAGAATTGACTCGACCCGCGCCACGACCTGTCCCTGTTGCGAAGAGGGCGGGGCAAGCCGCACTTCTGCCGCGCGAATGAGGACGCGGACGTCTCCTTCCGCAGGCTGGCTGGCCCGGAGGGTGAAGCCCCCGAATTCGAGGCGAGACCCGCTGCCTTCGGCCCTGGCTGTGCCGGTGAGGATTGTTCCCAAGCGGAACAACCTCGCCACACCGACGTCGGCGGGGGATTGGCAAACCTCCTCAGGAGTGCCCACCTGCACGAGGCGACCCTCTCGGAGGATGCCAACGCGGTCGGCGACTGCGCGCATTTCATCGAGGTCGTGGCAGACGTGGATTGTAGTGGTTTCCGTTTGATGCTGGATTCGCCTCAGTTCCGTGAGGATTACCTCGCTGGTCTCGTGGTCGAGCGCGCTGACCGGCTCGTCCAGCAGGAGAATCTTTGGCCTCCCTGCCAGCGCCCGGGCGAGTGCGACACGCTGCCGCTCGCCCCCCGACAGCCCCTCAATACCCCGCCGCAGGAGACGTCGAATGCCAAGCATATCCGCGAGTTCGTTTACTCGTGTATTTCTCTGCAAGGGTCGGAAGCGCTGCACGCGAAGGGCGAACTCGATGTTTCTGCGAACCGTCCTCGCTGAAAAGAGCGCGTAGTCCTGGGGCACATAGCCGATGCCTCGGGCGCGTGGCTCGGAGCGCTCGACGCGTCGGCCATCAATCTCGATGTTACCACTTGAAAGACGGTTCAGCCCTGCAAGGCATTCCAGCAGCAGCGTCTTGCCGCTGCCCGGCTTGCCGAGCAGCACGAAATATTCTCTTCGCTCGACGTGCAGCGTCACGTCCCGAAGGGCGAAGTCGCCAACGACGAAGTTCAGCCCGTTTATTCCAATCATTCCCTCACCACAACCTCTCTCCGCCGAAGAGGCGAATCAGAATGAGGGCAATGGTCGCCATCACTATCATGACCAGAGACACCGCAAGGGCAACCTCGATTCTCCCAATGGAAGTTTCGAGGTAAATGGTGGTGGGGAGGACTTCCGTTTTCATTCTGACCGCTCCGACAAAGACCAACATTGGCCCGAACAGGCCGAAGGCGCGAGCCCAGGTAAGGATCCCTCCCGCGATGACGCCGCCGCGAGCGTTTCTCAACGCCACACGCCGGAAAGCTTGGCCGCGAGTGCATCCGAGTGTGAGAGCGACATCTTCCTGTCGTTGGTCCACTTCATCGAATGTCGTCTTGACCGCCCGAATGCCGTAGGAAGCCGACACGAAGAACTGAGCCAGAACGATCCCCCTTCGCTGATAAACAAAATCCAGCCCGAGAGACTCCAGCCACAGACCGACACTCGTCCGGAAAAAAACCAACAGGCTTAACCCGACCACCAGCGGCGGAAAAACTATCGGAAGGTCCACTATGGTGTCCGCGAGGATGCGCCCGGGAAACCGATAGCGGCTCAAAGCGTAACCCATGGGCACGGCAAAGATAATGGCTATCACCGTCGTCAGCGCCGAGGACCACAGGCTCAGAACCACCGCCGCGCGAATTTCCCGCGAGCGGAGCACCTCCCTCAGGGCGCCGACGTTGCTGTATGACACATCCGCGATAACCAGAGCAAGCACCATGACGAGAAACACAACAAGAAAAGCGAAAACTCCTACGGAGAACAACCGACTTCGACGTCCACTGATGGGATGAGATGGCATGGCGCGGCAATTCGCCCGCGGTTAGCGAGGCGCCTCCGTCGTGTAGTGATGTTTGGCGAAGATGGCCCGCCCTTCTTCAGACAGGAGGAACTCCTGGAAGGCAGCAGCCTCTTTCGGATGCTTTGAAGAGCGCAGCACGGCGACCGGAACCGTCGAGACCACGTTCTTATCCTTCGGGATGGGAACGATCTCGCCCTCCTTCGGATAATGCGCGGCGATGGCGTCCCAGACAATGGTCGCGTCAATCTTACCCACTTTGATGTGCACGCCCAGCTCGTTTACCGTCAACGAACGAAAAACGACGTTCCTTTCGATGTCGCCCGGTTTGACGCGATTCCGTCGGAGAATCTCGGTTGTGACCCTCCCTACGGCGCAGGCTTTAGGGTCGCCAAAGCCAAGGCGAAGACCCTCTCGCGCGAGGTCTGCCACGCTGTGAATCTTTTTCGGGTTGCCTCTCCGAACGAGGATGACCGGAACGAAATAGCAAGCCTCCCGCGACGAGGCAATCAGCCCCTCGCCGTCTGCCTGCTGGACGTAGCGAACGTCGCCCGGCATGTAAAGGTCGCCCCGCTTCGTCAACTTTATCCGGCTAAGCAGGATGTTTGCGCCCGCATAATCCGGTTCGATAGTCACATTATTCTTCTTTTCGAAAGCTTCGATAATCTCAGCCACAGCGGGGCGAATTCCGGCGCCGCAGTACAGCAGAAGCTTTGGCTTCGTCGCCGATTTGCCTTGTCCATTCCCCTTCTCCCGATGACAACCCGCGCAGAGCAGACCGCCCGCTGCTACGCTTCCAAGAAGAACAACTGTCAAGCATCGTCGTAAAAGAGCCATTTCCTTTCCTACAACACTACCTGTCATTTTACATAACCAAACTCCGCGAAAATCATCTTACCGTCGCTACGGCAGAAGTCGAGGAACTTCTCCACGAGCTGCCTCTTCTCGCTGTACTTCAGCCCGATGACCCACACGCCAATCACCTTGTCGTACTCGTAAGACGTGGGGACAATCTCTATCGCGTCGAGGAAGTTGTGAGCTATGCCGTTCCACATCACACCGGCGTCTCGCGTGCCAAGTTTGAGGGCGTTTCCGATGAGAGAATGGGTGCGAAAAAGCGCGTTGCCAGCGTTTTTGACCACAGGCTCCTTGATTCCCTTTTTCTCCAGCAGCGCGAAGAGCATCTCCCCGCACGTGGCGAATTCCGGGTTCGGCAGAGCCACCCTCACCCCCGGCTTGGCGAGGTCTTCGATGGATTTCACGCCAGCCGGGTTTCCCTTGCGAACAACAAGCACCGGCGCAACAAAGCCCACCTGCTCTGCCCTCAACAATGCTCCTGCTTCTCTCGTGTAATCAAGAAACGGATCGTGCGCCACATACACATCGCCGGTCTTTCCGATTTTCACTTGCGGGAGAAGGTCCTCGCACTGGCCGAACGAGACGTAAACTTTGACGCCCGTTTTCTTCTCGAACGCCGTTACGAGCTTCTCCATCGGCGGCCGGAATGAGCCACCACAGAGGACGAGAATCTCCTGACGCCCTCCCTTTTCTTGGGCTGACTCGCCTTGCCGGCTGGCTGGCTCTTTTTTGGTTTCCTTACAGCCCGACGCCAGCACCGCCACAAGCACGGTCAACAGCATAACTCGCCACTTCATTCAAGACTCCTTTCTCCTTTTGATTATCATCAATCCAATGCCTACCACTATCACCGAGGCGATTCCAATCGCCGCCCCCCACCTTGCGAGCGTCGCCGTTCCGAAAAGCGGCGGCACTGTCCTATCCCGCCCGTCCTCGAGTTTTCGCCGAGGAACCTCCTGACAAGTTTCCTCCGAGTCATCAAAACCCAGGAGCACCGATTGCAGCGGCTCGAGCGTGACCGGGGGGAGACTCGCGATAGCCCTCTCCCAGTCCCAGTCCGTCAGGAGGTCCATCCCCGCGCCCTGAAATCTGAGGTCGCAGGAGCAATCGCCGTTCATGATGCCCACGCACTCGACGATGTTCCTGCGGGTGATTCCCTCGCCGATGCAAGCCGTGAGGACTCTGCCGCGGCCGCAAATCCCGAAAACCATGCATTGTTTCTTGTCCGGCGCCTCTTCCACAACGTCCAATAGCGAGCGGACGAGCCATTTTTCCCTCGCCCCTCCCCGAGAGAGCCGCACGAAGCCCACGTCGAGGCCGTACTCCCGCTTGCCCGTCGCCAGCACCCAGCGCACGTCCTCCCCGGCCTTTTTGTTTTCCTCGTGATCCGGCCCGGCGAGTAGAAACAATAGACCGCCTTTCCCTGCACACAGTTCGCGAGCGATACGGGTCTTCATCGGCGAATGAACGATCGCTTTCGCCGTGGGCAAATCCAGCCGCCCCCGAAATAGCACCGTGCCCCGGGGGCTGAGGATGAGATGGAAAGGCAGCTTGTCCGAGCGATGTTCGCTCAGGACCTCTCGGTCCTCCACCGCGACAGCCTCGCCAGTCACCGCACTTACCTCCGCGGCTCGGAAAGTAAGGTTAACGTGGCTGCCGAAACTGCTCCCTGCATCTTCGAGAAAGTCGTTCACCTTGCGGTCGCCGTCGTCCTCCTCGCCGCGATAGAAGTAGTACGTCCGATAAAAGTCTCTTTCCCACCTTTCAAGCATGTAACGATACACCGGTACGGCGCAAGCTCTTACCGGAGCAAACGGGGCAGACCCAACCGCCATGAGACACAGCGCGGCGACCAGGGCGCGGGGATTGACCGAAACGCCTTTTGGCAACTTGACAGTCACGTACGCGATTCTCCCAAACAGTCCCTTTCGATTAGCGACCGAACCCGCTCAGGCCGGAAAAACTCCCCGGCACAAGCCAGGGAAAAAAGGCACACTCACAAAAGCTGGCCTCCGAAAAGGTCTTGTGTCACACCGGTTTGTCCGCCCCGTACATTCCCGCGCCGGGGAAGAACTACGGGAGTCGGCCTCGGGCCGCGACACTTTTTCACGGGGTCGGAGGCTTCCGCCGATTCTCCTCGGGGAGCCGGATGCGCCCCCTGTGGAGCAGCACGACTCGTCCGGCATATTCCTCGGCGGATTCATCGTGCGTCACGAGAAGGACCGTCCCGCCAGCTTTGCGAAAATCGCTCAGATGCTCCAGCACCTCTGCGCCGTTTTCGGGATCGAGATTGCCGGTTGGCTCATCGGCGAGGACGAGGCTCGGCCGGTTGAGGAGCGCACGCGCAAGCGCGACCCGCTGCCGCTCGCCGGTGCTGAGCTGAGACGGGCGATGGTAAAGGCGCTCGGTCATCTGTAACCGCTGCAATATGTCCGTCGCTTCCTTGTGAGCTGAACGCCTCGCTCCCGGAATCGTCGGAACGAGCACGTTTTCCAGCACGTCGAGGTACGGCAGCAGGTGAAACATCTGGAAGACAAAGCCGACATTCTCCGCGCGGAACGCCGCTCGCTCGCCGCCGGACATCTCGTACAGGTCCCTGCCTGCCACGACCACCTTGCCCCGCGTCGGCCTCACCAGCCCGCCGATTGTCAACAGCAGCGTTGACTTGCCGCTGCCGCTCGGGCCGCGAATGACGACGAACTCCCCGCGCGCTACGGAAAGATTGACGTCGTCGAGGGCACGGACATCGCCACCACGCCCGAGGTAGGTCTTGCTGACATTTTGTAGCTCAATCATCATTTTCTATTCTTCCATCAGAGTCACTGCCGGGTCCTGCGTGACTGCGACAATCGCCGGCAGGTAGCTTGCAAGGGCACATATCGCCGGGGCGCCGACCGCAGACCAGCCCAGAAGACGAAAGACCGGCTCGATTTTACCGGCTGTCACTCGAAATATCTCCGGCCCGAACTGAAGCGCAAGCCCCGTTCCCACAGCGAAACCTATCGCGGCGCCGATTAGCCCGAGAAGAACCGCCTTTCCGAGAAAAAGCGAGGCGATTCGCCCTGACCCAAAGCCCAACGCCCGCAGAATGCCGATTTCCTGCCGGCGCTCTCGGACGTTGCTGAGCGACAACAGACCGACCCACACCGCGGATACAAGAAAAACCGTTGGAATAATGAACGCCGCGTACTTCTCAACCATCTTGCGGGTCTCCGCTCGCGCCACGGCTATCGAGCCTCGCTCCGTAACGTTCGTTTCCGGCAGCACTTCGGCTATGGTCTCGCGGACGTTGCCAAGCTGCGCTCCCTGGCAAAGACACCGCAGCGCCTCGATGGCATTGATTTTCCCCGGCTTGCCCAAAACCTCCTGGACATCGTGCAAGTCTCCGTAGATGCGGATGTCGTCCTTGCTGCCTGTCTCCTGTAGACACCGTTCGACCACAAAATCTTTGCCGAGGAGGGTAATGGTGTCCCCCTCGTTGAGCTTCAAGACCCGAGCCAGTTCGAAGCCGACATAGACTTTCCCTCTCGGAATACTGTAGCCCATGTCGGGCTTCTTTTCTTTCCCTCTGACGGGCGTTTCCGGCAGAACGCCGGTCAGGAGAACCTTCTGGTTGCTCAATGTGATTTTCTTTTGAAGGGTCGCCACAAGATGCCGGATGGTGATGATGCCTGAGTTTGCGAGCTTGTGCACGTAATCCTCCGACATCTCCTCCGTGGCAAAATCCTCGCTCCAGAAATCGGTCATGTTGGTGTTCTTCGGCACTATCAGGACGTTGAAGCCGAGGTCACGCATCAGCTGCACGGTCTCCCGTTCGGAAGCGTTGCTCATGGTCAGCACCGCCACAAACAGCGCCACCGCCGCTACGACCGACACAAGCCCCAGCAGAAAATTCAACTTCCTGTGGGCCATTTCTTTGAAAAGCAATCTCAGCATAGACATTCCTCGCCCCCTTTGCAGACGATAAACGCTTTCATCATAAGTATAGCCAAAAACGTTGCGAATTCCCATAATAATATTGATGTGGCTCCATTTCAGTGGCGGAACTGTCCTTGGACCTAACCCGTGCCGGAATCTCGACCCCATCCCAACACTCACCTTTACGAAGAGGAGAAAACGCCGGGCCATTCGAACTGGACTCGAGGAATCTTTCGAGTCGTGACGCACATATCTCGCCCTTTCAGGGCTCATCATTCTTGAACCGGGGCCCTTTCTCAGGGCGTTGCCCTGAGCTTTATTAAGTCTGCCCTTACAGGGCGACCCGAAAGCAATCTTCAGCCCTGAAAGGGCGCAATATTTTAGCCCAGGGCAACGCCCTGGGGAAATATCACGTGGTAAAATACAAAAGCCCTGAAGGGGCGTAATAGGCTCATCCCCAATACACGGTTCGCACCAGACACACGACAGCGGACCCGCGTGCCACTGAAATGGAGCCACACCCAATAATATGGATGAGAGTGTAACGCCTCCGTCTGGGGCGGGTACGGAGCTGCGGGCGAGAACAAGGGAAAAGGAGGGTAACGCAAAGGCGCAGAGTCGCAGAGAGGAGCATGAGAAGGACTCTGTCGTCGCCTGCCGTAGCATGGGCATCTTGCCCATGATTCCTCCACGGGTCCCCCGCCAGACGCGGGGGATGCCGCGTGGGCGACGGCTGTTCTTTTTCACCTGAAAGGCGCAGCCCGAGCCGGCGTCCCGCGTCCCGCGGGATGTTCATGCTTTCGCATTGCTCTTGCCGCAAAGTCCCCCTATCGCACCCGCAACTGAGGGATTACAAAAAGAATCTTACGCTCGGGCGAGCGCTCCCCAATGGACCGGGGGCGACCGCAGCACACGTCGGCCCCGGCTCTCACACCAGAGGGAGAAAAGAATTTTTCGCTTGGGGGCGTAATGCCTATGCGATACGATAGGTGCGTTATGCAAAGAAGCCCCATTCAAAATCTGCCGGGTCACAGCACACCCAATAGCAATTCTGTCGAGCATCTATTCCATGACGAAGAGTGGCAGTTCGGGGGGGATGGCTAAATCCGGCACACCGCTGCTACCGGGGCGTACGCCCCTGGCGGCGCCGGAGCTCGGAATGCGATTCAGTTTGTTCCGCGGCTCGTGCAAAGGGGCCGCGACGTGTGATTGACAACCGCGCTCCGCCGCAGAAAAGAGTTAGAATGGGAAATGCTGGCGTCGAGCTCGAAGACGTGGGAAAAGGAAACGAGACGTGAAACGTGCTGCTGTAGTCATCGCGTGGTTTCTGGTTGCCTTGGCGGCGGCATCCGGAGCTGAGCAGAAACCGCAGAAGCAAATTCTCACCTGGCGAGCTCTCCCCGACATGCCCCAGGCGGTATCCGGACATTTCGCCGGCGTGAGCAATAATGTGCTCATTGTCGCCGGTGGCGCTCACTTCCCTGTGCCGTTATTCGAAGGGGGCAAGAAGGTCTGGGTTGACACGGTCTTTGCGCTCAGAGCCGGCGCGGATGAATGGCAGACCTCACTCAAGCTGCACAATCCCCTCGCGTACGGTGCGACGGCCGTCACCGACGACGGAATTGTCTGCATCGGCGGCGGCGACGCGGAGAGAAACTACGCTGAGGTGTTCCGGCTACAGTGGGTCAATGGGCAAATCCGCCGGACCCCTTTACCTGACCTGCCGAAGCCTTGTGCGATGTGCAGCGCAGCGGTGCTCGAGGATACAATATACGTCGCCGGTGGACAGGACTCGCCCAAGGCAACCGCCGCTATGAGAAATTTCTGGGCGCTGGACCTCTCAAAAGCTGAGCTCAAATGGGCTGTGCTTGAGCCCTGGCCCGGGGCGCCTCGTATCCTGCCAGCGGCCGCCGCGCAGGATGGCGCCTTCTATTTGGTCAGCGGCGCCGACCTCCTCGTCGGAGAAGACCGGGAAGTTTTCCGCCGATACCTGAACGACGCTTATCGTTTCCAGCCCGGGAAAGGGTGGGAGAGAATCGCCGATGTGCCAAGACCGACGGTGGCGGCGCCGGCAATAGCTTACGGTCCCTCTCACATCCTGGTCTTTGGCGGGGACGACGGCGAGAACGCCAGCCGAGTCTGGGAATTGAAGGAGAAACATCCGGGCTTTAGCCGCGACATTCTCGCCTACCACACCATTACCGACACCTGGGCGAGGATGGGAACGTTGCCGGCTGGTCTGGTGACCACAAACGCCGTGCACTGGCGGGATGCCATCGTTATTCCCGGCGGAGAGGACCGGCCGGGACACCGCTCGGCTGAGGTTCTTGAGGGTCGCCGGTCAGAATCGAAAGCGCGTTTCGGCTTTCTCAACACAGCCGTTCTGCTCGTCTATCTTTCGGGGATTTTAGTGGTGGGCGTGTACTTCTCTCGGCGGGAAAAGAGCACCGCCGATTTCTTTCTTGCGGGGCGGCGTGTGCCCTGGTGGGCCGCGGGAGTGAGCATCTTCGGCACGCAACTCAGCGCGATCACCTTCATGGCCATCCCTGCCAAAGCCTATGCGACGAATTGGGTCTATTTCCTGGTCAACATGTGCATCATCGCCATCGCCCCGGTTGTCGTTTTCTTTTACCTGCCGTTCTTCCGTCGGCTGGAGATCACCACAGCTTACGAATACCTGGAGAAACGTTTTCATCTTCACGTGCGTCTGTTCGGGAGCGTGGCTTTCATACTGTTCCAATTGGGGCGAATGGGCATCGTGCTATTCCTGCCGGCGCTCGCTCTGTCAACGGTAACTGGGATTAATATCTATACCGGCATTCTACTCATGGCGGTTTTGTGCACGTTTTACACCGTTCTGGGCGGAATCGAGGCTGTGATCTGGACCGATGTGTTGCAGGCCATGGTATTGCTTGGAGGCGCGTTGGTCAGCCTACTTATCATTTCAACGAGTCTTGACGGCGGCCTCCGTGGAATCATGGCCATCGGTCAGGCCAACCACAAGTTTCATGCGTTCAACTGGACCTGGGATGTCACGATGGCGGCTGTTTGGATTGTCGTTATCGGCAATCTTTTTGCGACCCTTGTCCCCTACACGACGGATCAGGCAGTGATTCAGCGCTACCTCACCACGCCGAACGAAAGGGACGCGGCTAAGTCCATCTGGACCAATGCGGTTCTCACGATTCCCGCGACTATCATCTTCTTCGGAATCGGCACGGCCCTTTTCGCCTTCTACAAGGCTCGCCCAGACCTTCTCAACCCTGCGCTGCAAACGGACGCCATTTTCCCCTGGTTCATTGTGCAACAACTGCCGGTGGGCGTCTCGGGTCTGGTCATCGCGGGTCTATTTGCCGCGGCGATGTCCACTCTCGACAGCAGTATGAACAGTGTGGCAACGGCGATGGTGACCGATTTCTACCGCCGATTCAAGCCCCGCGCCGCGGACAACACTTGTCTGAGAATCGCTCGCGGCCTGACGGTCGTCCTGGGCACAGTGGCCGCCGCAACAGCACTTCTCATGGCAGCATACAAGATCAAATCGCTCTGGGACCTTTACTTAAGGTTGGTTGGGTTGCTGGGCGGGAGCCTGGCGGGCGTGTTCGCACTTGGCATCTTTACCCGACGGGCGCACGGGCGCGGCGCTCTGGCGGGAGCGGGCGCCAGCGTGATTGCTCTGTTCCTCGTGCAGCGATATACCCGACTTCACTTGTTCCTTTACGCGCCGGTGGGCATCATCTCGTGCTTCGTGGTCGGCTACCTTGCCAGCCTGCTGCTCCCCGCAGCTCCAAAACTACTGAAAGGATTAACAGTATTCACGATGAACAGCCGGAGGGACACGCAATGAATTCCATAATCGGAGACCTCGAGACCGAATGGAAACGAAAGGCAGCACGTCTTATTGCCTCAGTGCTCCTGTGCAGCAGTGTGACTGCGGCGACTGCCACAGAACGACCCACATCAGCGCTACCGCGATATTACACTATTCCCATCATTGATCTTTCGCAGGAAACTCACCGCCAGGTCATCGTTGACAAGGAGCCCGGCCAGTACCTCGGCCATCCCAGCACGGTTCTTCTCAGGGACAACAAGACCATCCTCGCGGTTTATCCCAAAGGCCACGGGCGCGGCGCCCTTGTAATGAAAAAGAGCACTGACGGCGGCTTGACCTGGAGCGGGCGCCTGCCCGTGCCCGAAAACTGGGCGACATCGAAAGAGACGCCCACGCTCCACCGTGTGACCGACCCGCAGGGTGTCGAGCGGCTGATTATGTTCTCCGGGCTTTACCCGATACGCATGGCGGTCTCAGAGGACAATGGCGACACATGGACACCGTTCAAACCTATCGGCGATTTTGGCGGAATCGTCACTATGGGGAGCGTCGTGCGGCTCAAAGATGGGACTTACATGGCCATGTTTCACGACGACGGACGCTTCCTCCGCAAAGAGCGCAGCCGCTCGTCATTCAAGGTCTATAAAACCCTTTCCACCGATGGCGGTCTGACGTGGAGCGAACCCGAGGTCGTCACCCAGCACCCGACCGCTCACCTGTGCGAGCCGGGGGTCGTCCGCTCGCCTGACGGCAACCAACAGGCCTGCCTCCTGCGGGAGAACAGCCGTCAATTCAACTCGATGGTCATCTTCAGCAACGACGAGGGAAAGAGCTGGACAAAACCGGTTGAACTGCCCGCCAGCTTGACGGGCGACCGCCATGTTGCCCGCTACGCGCCCGACGGCCGGCTGGTCATCGTCTTCCGCGACACGACTCACATCAGCCCGACAAAGGGCGATTTTGTCGCCTGGGTCGGCGCCTACAAGGACATCATCCGCGGCCGCGAGGGCCAGTACCGCGTCCGCCTGCTGGACAACAAGAGAGGGGCGGACACCGGCTATGCGGGCCTGGAATTGCTCCCCGACGGCACATTCGTCGCCACAACATATTGCCATCTTGAAGAAGGCGAATCGCCCCTGGTTGCCAGCGTCCGCTTCAAGCTGGACGAGCTCGACGCCAAAGCCCCCCGGTTGCTGCCCCAGCAGACCGCCCTATTCGTTAGCGGCGCCGACGGCTACCATACCTACCGCATCCCTTCGCTGATTGTTACAAAAAAGGGAACGGTACTGGCGTTCTGCGAGGGGCGTAAAAGCAGCCGAAGCGACAGCGGCGACATTGACCTGCTTGTCAAAAGGTCCACTGACGGCGGGCGGATATGGAGCGAGCAGAAGATCGTCTGGGACGACGGCGCCAACACCTGCGGCAACCCCTGCCCCGTCGTGGACACGGAAACTGGCACTCTCTGGCTGCTGATGACACACAATCTCGGTGTTGACCACGAAGGCCAGATCCTCGCAGGCGCCAGCAAGGGCACACGCACGGTCTGGGTCACTAAAAGCGACGACGACGGCCTGACGTGGGCGGCGCCCGTCGAAATCACCGGGGACGTCAAGAAACCGAACTGGAGCTGGTACGCGACTGGTCCCGGGGTGGGTATTCAACTCAGCGCCGGTCCCCACAATGGCCGCCTTGCTATCCCATGTGACCATAAGACTCTCGGCGACAAGGTCGGTTACTACTCCCACGTTTTCTACTCCGACGACCTCGGTAAAACCTGGAGGCTCGGCAGCTCGACCGAGAATGGCGTCAACGAATGTCAGGTCATCGAGCGAAGCGACGGGTCGCTGCTGTTGAACATGCGCCGCTCGCACACCAACAAGGCTCTTTGGCGAGCCATCGCCACCAGCACTGACGGTGGGACGAGCTGGTCGAAGCTATCCTACGACAAAACGCTGATAAGTCCCCGCTGCCAGGCGAGTCTTCTGCGTTACGACCCCCCCGAAAAGTCGGAAAAACCGCTGGTACTGTTTTCCAACCCAGCGGACACGAAACAGCGAATCAAGATGACAGTACGGCTCAGCTATGACGAAGGGCGCACGTGGCCGGTCGCAAAGCTTCTGCACGCGGGTCCTTCCGCCTACTCCTGCCTCACCGTTCTGGCGGATAGGAGCATCGGCTGCCTGTACGAACGGGGCGACAAAGGCGCTTACGAAACGATTACCTTCGCGCGATTCAGGCTACCATGGCTGACAGATGGAGCCGAGACGCCGGAACGAAAAAAAAGTCCGGCGTTATAGGATAGATGCGACAACAACATCGTGGCGGTGGCCCGCAAAGGGCCGGTGCGTTGAAGGACTTATGTGACCGACGCCGCAGAGCGCTATGAGATGTTTTTCAAAGCGGGAACACAAAACTGATAGGAAGACGCATAAAATGAGACGACAACATCTGACTGGCTTGATTGCGGCGCCGCACACCCCCATGCACCCCGACGGAAGTGTCAATCTTGACATGATCGAAAAGCAAGCGGAATTGCTTGCGGGCGGGGCTCTGAGCGGTGTCTTTATTTGCGGCACGACAGGGGAGAGCGTGTCGCTTACTATCTCCGAGCGGCTCGAGGTCGCGGAACGCTGGCAAGCTGTCGCCGGGCGTGATTTCCCTATCATCGTCCACGTCGGGCATCTCTGTCTCGGTGATTGCAAAGTCCTCGCAGCGCACGCCCAGAAGATCGGCGCCCACGCCATAGCCGCCATGGCGCCGTGCTTTTTCAAGCCTGCCGATGTAGAAGACCTCGTCCTGTTCTGTGCCGAAATTGCCGCCGCGGCGCCGGAGTTACCCTTCTATTATTATCACATCCCTGCCTTGAGCGGCGTCAGCATTCCCATGCTCGATTTTCTAAAGGAAGCCTCAGGGCGAATCCCGACGCTTGCCGGCGGGAAGTTCACTCATGAGGACTTAATGGATTTTGGCCGCTGTCTCACCTTCGAGGGAGGGAGATTTGACATAGTATTCGGCCAAGACGAGATTCTGCTATCGGCGTTGGCTCTGGGGGCTCGCGGCGCCGTGGGCAGCACATACAACTTTGCGGCGCCCCTCTATCAAAGGATTATAGAAGCCCACAAAAGTGGCGACATCGCTGCCGCCCAGAAAGAGCAGGCCAGGGCTATGGAGTTAGTCCACGTTTTGAAAAGCTATGACGTTCTTCCAGCGGGCAAGTCCGTCATGAAAATGATCGGCCTCGATTGCGGCCCCGTTCGCGTTCCCCTGCGTACGCTTACGGACGAACAATGCGATGAGCTGCATGCTGAGTTGCAGCGCATCGGCTTTTTCACTTATTCCCTGCGGTGCGGGCCCTCGTGACCCTCGAGACTCGCCGTTAGGCGCAATCTCGGTTTGTCCGAACCCTTGCTTTCTGCCTCACCACCGCCGCAACGTAAAACCGGCGGCCGACTTACATCGAAAAGATGTCCGCCGGCGAAATGCGGACTCGGCGCCCTGATTTCCTTTTCCGCGAGCGTATTTGATATGAAGCTTTATCGCCCCTTTGGTCTGTCGAAACCTCGCCCAATCGAAAACACTTAAACACAATCTTCTGGTACTGGAATCCCATGTGAATATCTTGTTCCTGATACGAATTGGATTACTACGTTTCAGTCCCTGGAACCTGTTCGGCGTACCGAGAAACGATTGCATGTACATTTGACACAGTCCCTTTTCATTGGCGTCAGCAGAAATGGAACTACGAACCTCCGAAACTCCCAGATGGTAGCCCACGTTCGTCGCTTGTTATCGTAAGTCCCTGATTTGCAAGGGGCCGATTTTTCAGTTTGTCATTACATCGCCCTTTCAGGGCTGTACCCTTCGCGGCAAAAAAAGCCGCTCCCCACGTGGCATCCCGCCGGAGGCGGGACCCGTGGGAATCATGGCCAAGATGGCCATGCCACGGCAGGCGAAGACGGGTTCCCTCTCATCCTCCTCTGTGCGACTCTGCGGCTTTTGCGTTACCCTTCTCTTCTCTTTCTCCCTCCCCCGCCGTGGCAGGGCATCCGCCCAAGACTGAGGCCATACACGCCCTTCGTAATTGTCTTTGACAAGCGCCGCACGGCGCGGTACACTGCATTTTTGCGGCTTGATGTCCGGGCGGGACAAGTTCCGCTGGACGGCGAGCGCGCATTGCCGCAAGTATCTTCTTCCATAGTAGCAGGAGGAAAAGTCGTGGAATACGAAAGCGTCATCGGACTGGAGGTCCACGCGGAACTGAAGACCGACACGAAGATTTTCTGCGGTTGCTCGACCGAGTTCGGCGCCGAGCCCAACACGCAGACGTGCCCGGTGTGTTTAGGTCTGCCGGGCGTTCTGCCGGTCTTGAACGAAAAGGCGCTTCGATATACAGTGAAGGTTGGTCTGGCTCTCGGATCCGAGATTTCCTCGTTCAGTAAGTTTGACCGGAAAAACTATTTCTATCCGGACCTGCCGAAGGACTTTCAAATCTCGCAGTACGACAAGCCGCTGTGCCGAGGGGGCGCCGTGGAGTTCTCCTGCAACGGCGAGAAGCGGAAAGTCGCGCTGACCCGTGTGCATCTGGAGGAGGATGCCGGAAAGCTGATACATTTCCCTGACGGGGAAAGCGGCGTGGATTTCAACCGGGTCGGGATTCCTCTCCTGGAAATCGTGAGCGAGCCGGAGATACGCTCGCCGGACGAGGCCTATTTCTATCTTCTGGAGTTGAAGCTGTTGCTGAAATACCTCGATGTCAGCGATTGCAACATGGAGGAGGGTAGCCTGAGGTGCGACGCGAACGTGTCCGTGCGTCCAAAGGGGCAAAAGAAGCTGAGCACGCAAGCGGAAATCAAGAATATGAACAGTTTCACCGGAGTCCGCCGGGCCCTGGCCTACGAGATCGAGCGCCAAATCGGAGTGCTGGAGGGCGGGGGGAGAATCGTTCGGGAGACGCGGCGGTGGGACCCGGATTCGCAAAGGACAGCTTCCATGCGAAGCAAGGAATGGTCACATGATTACCGCTATTTCCCTGAGCCGGACCTCGTGCCTTTTGTCCTCGAAAAAGCCTGGATTGACGAAGTGCGCGCCACCATACAGGAGCTGCCGGAAGCTCGCAAGGGACGGTTCATGGAGCAATACGGGCTTTCGGAGTACGACGCCGGAGTCCTCACCGCCCAGAAAGCTTTCGCCGATTATTACGAGGAATGCGCGCACCTCCATGACAATTACAAGGCGATCTGCAACTGGGTCATGGGTGGTGTCCTCCAAGAATTGAATGCGAGAAAGATTTCTATCGGAGACCTCCCGATCTCCCCGAAGATGCTGGCGAACATGGTCCGCATGATAGACGATGGTAGAATTACCAGCAATATCGCCAAGGAGGTTTTCGCGGAAATGTCGGAAACCGGCAAGCCTCCGGACAGAATCGTCGAAGAAAAAGGGCTGTCACCGATAACGGACGCGGGGGAAATCGAGCGGGTTGTCGAGGAGGTCATCGAAAACAACCCCAAGCCTGTCCGGGATTTCCGCTCCGGTAAAGAGAGAGTTATCGGCTTTCTCGTGGGGCAGGTGATGAAAGCTGTCGGAGGAAAAGCTGACGCCCGGTTGGTCAACAAGATATTGAGAGAAAAGCTGAAACAGTAACAATCATGCCACTTTTTGGAAAACCGAAATACTCCGCCGTAAAAGTCAAGAAAGTTCAGATTCCCAGCGGGCGGTGGATGAAATGCACCAATTGCCGGGAAATCATTGACGCCAAAGCGTTTCAGAACGCGTACAAGACCTGCCCGAAGTGCAAGTTCCACTACAAGATGAGCGCCCGAGAAAGGATTGACTTGCTCCTCGACGAGGAAAGTTTCGACGAGATGGACAGCCAGATGCTTCCGCAGGACCCCTTGGGCTTTGTGGACTCCAAGAAATACACCGACCGACATAAGCAGGCGCAGAAGAAATCTCAGTTGAACGAGGCAATCCTGACCGGGATGGGGTCCGTCGCAGGGCGCCCCGTCGGCTTCGGGGTGATGGATTTCAATTACATCGGCGGAAGTATGGGTTCCGTCGTCGGGGAGAAGGTTACCCGGCTGACAGAGCGCTGCCTCGACGAGCGGTGCGCTTTGGTTATCGTGACCTCTTCCGGCGGCGCCCGGATGATGGAGTCCACCTACAGCCTAATGCAGATGGCAAAAACCTCGGGGGCCTTGTCGCGATTCCACAAGGCGGGATTGTTCTACATAGCCGTGCTCTGCAATCCGACCACCGGCGGCGTCACCGCGAGTTTCGCGTCTCTGGGAGACGTCATCATAGCCGAGCCGGGGGCGCTAATCGGCTTCGCGGGGCCGAGGGTCATCGAGCAGACCATCCGGCAGGAGCTGCCGCAGGGGTTCCAGCGGTCGGAGTTCCTCCTCGACCACGGCATGATAGATATGATTGTCCCTCGTAAAGAGCTCCGGACAAAGCTTCAAGAGCTGGTCGCCTTTTTCTCCGAATAGGCTCCCATTGTCTTTGCGCAACTGTCCACTCCTCCGATAGCCCTCCGACCGACTGCCTCCCCGCACACTTTCATCTTCCCCCCGAAATATGGGATGGCCCTGCTTAATGCTCCGATTCATAAGTTCGGTGACGTATTTGCCTCGACAGGATAACAGGATGGACATGATTCTTGGAATCCTGTCTATCGTTGCGAAAGGTTCTTGGCGTTTCGCTTTACCCCAACTTCTCACGTACTGGCTTACCGGTGGCAACGACTTCTGCTAACGAGTTGTATCTCCTGAGCCGCCACAACAACCTCGTTGATACACTTCCGCTCGACGATGACTGTGTGACTTTCGACTCCGCCATGGCTGTGCAGGAAGGTCTCGAACAACTTCGCCGCCAATTCCTTGCGCTTCGTCGTCTTTCACCAAGCGGCCTCTCCGGCGTGTGATTTACTGGATGCTTCACGTCTCTGGAACAATCCCGTTCACGCCGATGGCGTGATTATCCCGTCAAAATAGCTCCTTTCACCAGACCATTATACGTCACCGTATTTGCGGATCGATGTACTTAACCTTTCTCCTGAAGGGGGCTTCTGGTGAATCGTGACAGCAGAGCCCGCCCCTTGCGACCGACTCAACCAGCCCATTTCGTGCAGAAGAGTCGCAGAATCTCAAGCTGGTGTAAAATAGCGCCCTCTACTTCTGCTCGAGGAACTCTCCGGTCAACATGCGCACCCCGTCGTCCTGGATGAGGTTGCGGGTCGTTTTGTCCCACCGGCGAGTTCGGTACGCGAGGCGGTGCTCGCCGTGGCAATCGGTGCAGTATTTCTTCTCCGTGGCCGCGCCCGCGAGGAAGGGCTTGTGCATCTTACTGAGCTTATTCCCAGCGTGGCACTTCAGGCAAAATGGATTGTTCTTCTCGTTCGCGTACATGATGTCGGGCGGCGTGATGTTGTCCTCGTCGGAGCAGTGCGGGGTGGAATCCCCGTGGCAATCCTCGCAGCCGACGTTGGCTTTCGCGTGGAGCACGGCAAGCTCCTCTTCTTCGTAGTTCATATGGCAAACGTGGCAGCGGCTGTTGTCGGCGACGGAGCCTTCTGGCATATTGGCAGCCTTTTCAGCCTCGCCCGGCTCCTTCAGCAATAACGGCGGCTCCTCCTCGGCCTTAGGATTGTGACTGCATGATGTAGTGACAAAGAGCACCGTCGCGACCAGCAACAGCCATAGACAATACCTCATGTCCGATCCTTTCACGAAGAATAGGTTAACCGCGGCTCAAACTGCGTCACGCGCACTGCCCGAAGCCTCGCCCGCGCCTTCCGCGTGAGCTGTCGTTAAACCGGTCTAACCTGTTTTCTACACGTATTCCCAGTCCTTTAGCCACTGATATTCCTGGGGCAACTTCGTCCACATCTCGTCGGTGGCCTTCTTCAGTTCGGCAGCCTCCGCGATGTCGAGCTGCCGCCACACCACAAAATCATGTCAATTCAACGTATCACAAAGCTCACCAAAACGCCAACGGGGCCATTCACGGGGGTATGGCTCCATTTCAGTGACACGCGGGCCACCTTTCGCTCGCTTGGCGCAGGCGGCGTGTTTCCGAGGGACGAACCGGGAGGGTGACGCAAATCCCTTCCCTCACCTCCCTGTGTGCGGATAGGCGTCGCACGGGCGTCCCGCCCGTGAAGCATCATGAACAAGATGCCCCTCCCACGGCAGGCGACGACGGAGTCCTTCTCATCCTCCTCTCTGCGACTCTGCGCCTTTGCGTTACCCTCCTTTTCCCTTGTTCTCTCACGCAACTCGGTATCCGCCCGAGACTGAGGCCATACGCCGCACCCACTTTTTTAGGGGTGTGGCTACATTTGAGTGGGTGATCTTGCCAAGTGCAACGCCACCCCGCCATGGCGGGGCGGTCTCGAGGGCGTCTCGCCCTCGATTCTTTCTTATATCCTTTGCGTCTTCGCGTCTTTGCGAGAGGTCTCCCCCGTCCCATTTCTCCCGCTAAGAAGCCAAGCGTCCTGTCCATCTTGTTTTTGACTTGCGGTTCTTCACTCCGAGTTCTGCGACGCGGAACAAACAAACCAAGGGCGAGTTCTCTACCACTTAAACGTAGCCGCACCCACTTTTTTAGTTGCGGTTTTTTTGGGACGGGCTATAATGATTTTTGTACTTCAATATTCTCGGTGTCTGCCTGAAAAGGCGGCGCGACGAACAAGCACGATGGTGGGGGAATGGGTGGTGTTTTGTCTCCGCAAGCATCAGCATGAGGAGGGAGTATCCATGAAAACCCGACATGTCAAGGGATTCACACTCATAGAACTTCTCGTTGTCATGGCGATTCTTTCAATATTGATGGCGCTTCTGCTGCCGGCTATCCAAACCGCCAAGGAAAAGGCGAGATGGAGTCGTTGTATCTCGAACATGCGTCAGCTCGGTCAGGCGATGATGATGTACGCCGGCGACAACGACGGGCACCTGCCGGCATCGGGCTCAGAACACAACCAGGGAAGATTCGATTACGTTTGCGGTGGAACGGGGAATTCGTTCCCGCAGACGGACCCTGCCTCCATGAAAAGGATCAAGATCGAAGAAGGGACACTATGGCCTTACATGACGACCCTCCCACGGTGCGGACCCTACGGAAGCGCCACGAAAGGAATGACGGAGAAATGGTACGCCTCACCGGACAAAAACCCGTACCTCTGTCCTTCTTCGGGACCGGTGGGAAGAAAAGCCGGATTGAGCTATTCGATGAACGCTGCTCTGGATGACAGAACCAGCGGCGGCAGCGGTATCGGAATCCAAATATCGCGAATCAGAACCCCAAGCAGGACTATCCTGTTAGTTGACGAGAGCGAGCTGAAGCTCAACGACGGGCGCTTTGTGCCCCCCGGCGAAGCCGCCCACCTGATGATCAAGCATAACGATGGCGGCAATCTCCTCTTCTGCGACGCGAGCGTGAAGTGGGTCGCACAGGAAACGTTCATGAAAATGATACAATCGGACTCGGGCTGCTGGGACCCCCTCCGGTGAGTTTATCCTGACTTTGCAGTTCTGGGTCTCTCCTTGGGCAAGCTCCTTTTCCCGCAAGCCCTTTCGCTGACCCGCCGCGAGCTTCCACAAACGCGCAGCCTCCGCCCTTGTGCCCGCGTGTCGCATTATCTCATTTTCAAGCGATAAAACGCGAGGAAGCGCTCGCCGCGCTCTGCTACCCGAGCGCCTGAATAAAAGTGCGGGGCCGCGCAAGAAGGAGGGAGAGGTTCCTTGGCGCCCGCCCAGGGAGCGCACATGCATCAGCAGGCTGGAGAGAACGCGATACCGAATGTTTCACTCAATGACAATGCCAGCGTAGCCGACTACATAGCTGTAATCCCCGGTCACGTCGAAACTTGTGACGTAGGACACGAGGTGGGTTTTCTGCGCTCCGAGCAGTTTCGCCGCCGCTATCGCTGTGGCAACAGCAGCCCAACCACACATCGTCACGCGTTGTTCCCTGACCAGCCGCAGAAGCCTGCCTGCGTCGAGTTGGAGAATGGCATCAATCGCCATCATATCTTTCCGGCGTACCTCCGCCTGCCGGGCAGGGTTGGAGCGCTCAGTGTGCGACATGTCAGTGCTGGCGACGATGAGAATCTCTTTGCCGAGGTTCTTAGTCGTTTCGGCGATGCTTTTGCCGAGCGCCTCAAACTTCACTTCGTCCGTGGAAACGATGCAAATCGGCACAATCTGCACGTTCGGATTTACGTACTGGAGAAACGGAACCTCCACTTCAAGAGAATGTTCGCTCTGATGTGCCGCGGCATCTTCCCTGAGGACCTCAAAGGCCTCCTTCAACGAAGTGGCGACCTCGGAGTCAATCTTCACCTCGCCGAAGGGCATCTCCCAGGCCCCCTCACTCATGATTGCGAAGTCGCTGCCGATTCCCCAGTGATTGGGGCCGAGTATGATAGCTGTCCCGGGAACCCTCACCTCGGAAAACGTCGCCCCCGCTGTCCGACCTGAGAAGTCATACCCCGCATGGGGGGTGACCACCGCAATAGCTTTCCTGTCCCCTTTGACGGGTACAAACTCTTCGATTTGCCTTCGAAGAGCAGCTTCGTTCATCGGGTAAAATCTGCCACAAGCCGCCGGTTTTCTTTTCATGGCGAGTGCCCTCCCCTCCGTCGTTTGGCTGCGAGCTGGCGGCAGCGAGCCAATCCTCACCTTCCAAGCGTCGTCCGTTTGCGAGCGCCGGCATACGGCAAGGAGATGGGAAGTTGTCCATCCCGGTCCCTGTCCCGGACAGGATGCGCCGCTTACTCACAGTCCCCACTACCTTTTTCAGTTGACAACTGGTGCCTATGTTTGTATTGATTTACTCCGGCTTCATCGAAGGCGGCATAGCCAAGTGGTTAAGGCAGAGGATTGCAAATCCTTTATCCTCGGTTCGAATCCGGGTGCCGCCTCTCTCCCTTTCCCACTGGCACCACGCCGGTTGCGAAGCGACCCTGTGAAGCTCTGTCGAGGTCGCCAACTGTCAGTGGCCTTATGTTTGACGAGTTCTCTCGGATTTTTCCCCGCCCTTCGCGCTCCCACTCTACCATAAGGCTCTGTCAATGGATACCGCAAAACGTGTGCTCCTTCAGAAAGTCTTCGATGTCCCTCTCCTTGACCAGCACCCTTGCGGCCCGCTCGCCGCTGCCCGGATACCTTATCACCGGCAATTCCCCCCGCCGGACCATGCGCAGAATGCCGTTGCGGGAAAGTCTGAGCGCCTTTCCGGCCTCTGCCACTGTCAATAATCGGGGGATCGCCATGTTAAATTAAGCCTCGTTTTCACCCTTCAAAACGCCGACAAGCTCCGTGTCCTCTGTCGCCATCGCTGCCCAGAACGCCTCCTGTCCTTTCGCCGTCGGTGTCACTGCTGCAAGTTCTTCTCGGGTCCGGTGGCAGATCTCCTCAAGCATCGCCACAACCCTTGCCTCAGTCTCAGAATCGCCTTTGCTCACCGTCTCTCCCTATGCGGGCGGGGGCCGGAGAGGTGATGACGGAAACAGAGACCCGGCCCCCGTAGCTGAAATGTAAAGGCAAGCCCCCGAAGGGGAGGCACTGACATGCTTCCCGGACAGCCAGGCCAAAGCCGCTGCCAGGCGGACTCTCGCAAGGCACGCTCGACAGAATTGCCATCCCGTCTTTGCGCGCCCCAGGTTGTCCTGTCGGGAGCTTGCCATCGTTTTCACTCACCGGTTTTTGAGGTCGTCTCCCAGCGTGTCTACTCGTCGCGTAGTTCCCAAAAGCATATTGGCCATTAGAGTCATCGCCCCCTCTATAGAAAGTTGCTGACGTTCCACCGCCATCAGAAGTTTGTTAACCGTGGACGCCTGCTTTGGGTGAAGCAATTTGGCTGCCCAAGCGCGCAACATCAGGTTCGCGGGCTCGACTGTCGCAAGTTCAGGGACACCCGCCGTTCCGGGGAACATCGGCCTCGCCGGGGTTATCCCCGCCATCTGCAATCGGGCTTGTGCCTTCACGCCCTCTCGCCGTTCTCGTATAGATTCCCGATAGGCTGTTCGCTCCGCCTGCCGTCGTGCCCTGAAATCACCAGGGGCCTCGCCAGGCATCATTCGCAGGCTTGGAAGCACCGCCTCACGGATAGGCCGAGTGAGCTTCTCTGCAATGGACTCTGCCTTTTGAAATGCCTTGCCAACAGCCTGGGCTGCACCGAACAACGAATTCGCGGCATTTACTCCCCACTGAAAAGCCGTTTTGAACTTGTCCGCGACGGAGTCCTGCTTCTCGCCGGCCTTGCCCAAGTCCTCTATGGGCTTCCGAGACGAGTCTATTGCCAGTTGCCAAAGCCGCGCGCCCTCGCCCGTCTCCTTGAACGCCGAGAGCATTTCAGGCGTCTTCCATTCCTCCTCAGTAACAGGAGGTCTGCCTACCGCACCCATGTGGGGTACATATCTCGTCTGCGGTTTGCGCTTTGCCTGCGCTTTCCCCCAAGTTTCAAACTCTTCCCAAAACTTCTGATAAGCCTCGGTACCGACCTTGACCTCCTTCACTGCCAGGCCAGCCCACCCCGACAGCGCCCGAAACACCGGACTTGCGCCTATCTCCTCGACCTTCTCGGCAACCATGCTCAAGGCATTGACCACTGACTGAGCCCATTCTTGCGCCTTGCCGGACTCCATCCACTTGCCAAGCTTCTCGGCCCACTCCTGCATTTTCGGAATGAGCACCTTAGCCAGCACGCCCCACACACCCATCATGCCGTACTTCAGCTTTGTCATGACATCATCATAGGCTTTCGACATCGCGGCGAGCTTGCCCATGCCCGGCGACAGCCGTTCCACTTCGTCACCCATCAGTTGGAAATACTCGCGGCCCAGTTTCAGAACAGGAATCAGGTCTTTTTGTCGAGTGCCCAGAAGACTCAAAACAAGAGCCATCTTTTGCTGCTCAGGAATGGCCTTGTTCGCCATGTAATCTACCAATCGCATGAAGACCTCGGCGAGGTCTGTAAGCCCTCGTTTCATTTCCTCATCGGTATAACCCAGCTTCTTGAATTCGCGCGTGTAGGTCGCTAACCCGTACTTGGCTTGCTCCATGTTTTTTGCAAGCAGCGGGAAGGACTTAGCAAGCAGCTCGAAGCTTCCGTGCTCCTGCTCGACCGCGTACCGGAGCCGGTGAAGGTCCCTGACCGTTATGCCCGTGACCTTCGACAGCTTGTGCAGCTCGAGCGCATAGGCCATCGTGGACTTGACACCCTTCACCGCGATAGCCGTCCCCACAGCCGCCATCGCCGCCCCCGCCATCGCTCCGAATTTGGCGAAGGCTTTGCCATAACGCATGACATTCTGGGACATGGTGCGCATGCGCTTGTCCGCCTTGTCTATCCCTCTCATAAAATTTGTGATCTTTGAGTTCAGGCCGATCCACGCCTCACCTATGTTAGCTTTCGCCATTTCTCACCTCCCGTGCCTTCCCTTGAGCACGCGAACAGTGGGCAGTAAGGACGGATAGTCTGAGGACCTTTCCTCAAGCGCCTCGACCCGCCGCTCCAACGGTTCAAGTGCCTTCTCGGCCGCTTGTGTTGCCCTGCTTTCTATGCGCTTTTTCTCCGCTTGATCAATCACCTCGCACCTCCTTCAGTTCCCTGTTCGACTTGCCCTTCGCCCGGATTCATCCTCACGTATTCGACGATAACCTTCAGCCCCTCGCCGAGGTCGGCCTTGAGCTCTCGTGGAAGCAGTTGCCCCAGAAGCCTCAAGAAGTCGCGTGGCGACTCTTTCCCGATGTTGACGAGGTCTTCTTTCCCGCCAAGCTCATCAAACGCCTCAAGGATGGTCTGCTTGAGCAGCGTGTACTTATTTTGGCTCCCCTTCGGGCGTCCGGCATTGCCCGGTTTGAACTGTGTATCCTGGCTCGGCATGTCCCTAATCTGTCCCTTCTTTACGGGTTCGCCGCCTCACGCAATCTGTTTGCGATGCGCTCCCGTGTTTCACTATCTGTAACCTCCTGCAAGACTATGATTTCAAACTGCTTGAACATTGTCCGGGCATCCTCTATCGTCAAGTCCGCCCTGATTTCTCGTGGCAAAAGACTGACAATCGCCCGCAGCAATCCCACCGGGTCCTTTTTCCCCGCCTTCTCGATCAACCCTTTGACGAAGCCCTCAAGCCCTCCGCCGCCTTCGGCCTCGTCACCAAGCGCCTCCAGGCTCTTGAGAATCGCGTCCCGCAAAGCCCAGACTTTAGTTTTCTGCCCTGGCAACCGTCCTCTCGGATTGCCGGACTCGCCCTTTTTCCACAATCGCTTCGCCATTTCAAAACTCCTGGTACGTCCTGTTATAAGCACATGCTTTCTTACCCCATACCCGAAATAGGAGAAGGCGAGTCCCCGGGGGCAACGAGCTGGCCTTCGTTGCAGAGAATGAGACGAGGGCCGGCGACCAGCACAGACTCTCGCAAGGCACGCAGAATGAAACTGCCGCTCCTTACTGCACGCCCCACATCCTCCATTCGGGGACTCGCGCAAATACTCATTTTGTTACAATCTCCTTCGCCCCCACGAGGGGACGCACACTCTCCGGCAAATCGCATAGCCGTCGAACCTCCGTTTCCTTGAGCCGTTTGAGCAGCATCTCTCGCGTGCCGAATAGGGGCAGATACTCTGTTTCGCATAGCTCTCGTAAGCTGCGTGTGGGCAGCCGTCCGAGTTGGCTTTTCGACGGGTGCATTCTCGTTGTCTGGGCCCGAGCAAAACGTAAGGCCAAAAGTGCCTCCTTGAAATGGCGCACTTTGGGTGTTTTCGCCAACGGTCCGAAGCCAGCACCCCAAAAGTCCAGTTGACGAGCCTCACCGTTGAACGTGTAGAAAACCCGTGCCTGTGCGCGACTCAGGCGTGCGAAAACATCCAACCGGTACTCGGTCCGCAACGGCTCTTTTTCTTTTGCGGGCTGCCCTTCCTTCTTGGCCTTCAGGGCTGCCCAACCCTGAGCCTCGGCGACACGGCGGACTTGCGCATAGGTGACGCCACGCTTCTCACTCAAGGCGCGCATGGAGACGCCGCCCGCGAGGTATTCTGTCCTGATGGACGTCCAGTCAATTTCCATTTTCATCAGTAGGATCCTCCGTGTTCTCCTTCCCAAGTTCCTTCCGCGCGAGCTTCAGGGCCGCCTCGAGCTGCGAAATATTGTCATCAGTCGCCTCCAGGCAAATGCCCTTTTTTGTCGGCAGAAGCATGCCACTGCCCGGATCCCAGTGCCGCCGCATGTCGAGTAGGCGCTTTCCCTTATACGTCCGCAGGCTCACCCGCGTCCGCCAAACATGAGTGCTGCCCCACTCCGCGAGCACCGTCCCGTTGTCTCCGGTCGGCTTGTCGCCCGGGCCGGGGGCTGTCTTCGGTTTGTCTGTATCAGTCATCCCATTCCTGCCTTTCGCTAACGTGAAAATCAGGGCCTGTTTTATTTCCCCCTTTGGGGTAGAATTGCGCTAACGCGGAGAAGAGGAGGGGAGGGGAGCCTGGTAGAATTATAGAAGTGGGTCGGTTCCACCCCTTATAGCAGCTCCCCAAAATGCCGTTATAGGGGTAGGTTCCACCCCTTATAGGCTGCTCCATAGGGGTAGGTTCCACCCCTTGATAAGGGTCGGTTCCGACCGTTAGGGTCTGTTTTAATAGTGGTTCATTTCCGGCCACCATCGCGCTCCTTTCGGCCCGATATGATAGAGCGAGCAGTTGTGCGGCAACCCGCCCGGCTCCACCAAAACAAGCCATTGTTTTTCCACCAACCGCGCCTTTGCACGGGTAAATGCTTTCTTACTCACGGGCGCTGCGCTGTACGGGACATGCAGCATCGGGGCGTGTCCATTGAAAGATGCCACAAAACCAATCAGGACTTGACGCTCCGAAAGCGAAAGTGCGCCCCAATCCGCGCTTTGCAAAAGCCGCTTTTGCAGCCGAACGAACGGCTCTGATTTGCGTCCTCTATACTTGCCCATATCTCCGTCCTTCGCTCCCCCCGGCAAGCGCCGAGCCAAAGCCCGACGCCCACCGGACGGAGATCACTTCGCCTTCTCGACCTTCGCAGGGGCGGTGTGTGCGAGCCGACCCGCAAGCTCCTCTGCGAGAAAACTGTCATGGAGGGCCTTGCGGATTGTGCCGCTCAGGGTCTGCCGCCAACGCGACATCAAAATATCAAGCTCCTGATGAGCGACGGGATCGAGCCGAAATGTCCGGGGTTGCGAAAACCTGTCCACTTTCTCACCTCCATAAGCGCATAAAAAAAGAGACACCATCGTTGGATTAGCCCATACGATGGCCTCTCGTCTTCACGGGTAGAGCGGGTCAACTCACCTTCTACCCATTCTTTCCATTCTTTTTCAGGAAGCCCGGTGAAGCTGCCCGACTTCCCGATTGTGTTTAGATTACCATGTAGTTAAAGCCCTGTCAAGCTTTTTTCTTTGATTTCCTATTTACCCCAAAAGCCTTCTCGACTGCCCTCTTGAGAATCTCCTCCTCCCATTGCTTCACCACGCCCGGATACCCGCCGGAGAGCTTCTCTGACGGCTTCTGTTTCTGCCTTTCCTCAAGCCAGGCACGCAACTCGTGAACGTCCTGTCTCGCCTGCGTCAGAAGCTCGGCGTTGTCGGCATAAAACTTCTCTCGCTGCGCACGCAAACGGGCCCGGGTGGAGTCCCTCGTGAAGGTATTCTCATCAGCCGTCCTGCGATATTCCTTCGCAAAATCACAGGCTGCGTCGAACCAGTCAACTTGAAAGAAACGTGCTGCCAACTTTTTCACGGCCTTGCGGGCATCCCGGTCCTTCGGATTCTTTTTCAGGTGCTCCCACTTCCGATGTATCTTCTCCAAAATCCTTCTGAGCCTATCGGTGTCTTTCACTTAAACAGCCTCCACAGCCCTCTGCCGGTGAGCTTCCCTGCGGCTCTCCGGGCAATGCGCTTGCCGACGCTGCCCCTCTTGATGGCGTTCACGTCGCCGAGAAGCCGCGCAAGCCAGTACAGGAACCCTCTCGCCTTGTTGATACTCACTCTGCACCTCCAGTGTTGACAACGCCGCCCCGGCTGTGGTACTATGCTTGTAGCCTGGTCAGAGCTAACGCCCGGTCGCCGCGATACAGCCAAGAGGTGCGCGCCATCGGGCCTTCTTTTCGCCCCAGTTTCGCTTGTGCGTTACGATCGCCCTCCCCCCAGTGTCCTTACCCTCTGAAAGCGGTGTTCTTCGATTCTCTGCCTATTCCATGCCACCCACGGCTGCCGTTAGCGAAGTCTCTGTGCCCTCCTGCCGCCCAGCCCAGTGCCGGCCTTGCGTTCTGAGCGCCGTTGCGATGTCTGGGGAGCGCCGCTGCCGGAGAACGTTTTGCCCATGCCTCGCGCCAGTATTTTACCACTCCAGATTCTCCTTTACGAACTCATCAACTTGCTTCCGAAGCGCGGACAAAGCATCGCGTTCTACGGTCTCACGTACGATCTCTTCCCTATATTTAGACAAGTCCAAGTTTTCTTCTATCCCTTGTCTGACCAGCCATTCCAGCGTTGCGGGTGGCAAAGCATCCAATTCCACCGCGACGTTCCCAAACTGCTCTATGTACTTCTTGGCGCGGGTATCTGTGAGCTTGAGTGCATCGGGGTTGCGCGGTAAGGCATATTCCTCAATTTGTTCCAGTGTCAGAGCGCATCGGCGCCCCTCCACCTGACCGCCTAAACCCATTTCGTCTTGCAGGGTTTCCATCATGGACGGCAGCATATTCCACCCGGACGGGTCCAGGTCGCCAAAGTACAGGAGCACAGTCCGCTTGCCCCGTGCCGTGTTGTGCTCCACACGCTTCCGGCATTCATGGACGTATGAAACCGAAGAATACCCTCTCGCCACCACCACGGTAACGCAATAGGCGAACGCGGCTCCGTGAAGTACCGGAGCGAGAGTGTCTTTCTCCGTCCACAGTTCCAAAACCACCGCCTGAGACTGTAAGCGGTCCCGCCGGTATCCGTTCAAAAACCGCTCGAGTTCATCCCTGACAAAGTGAGACTTGTCTGACCAGCCAGCAGAACCCAAAGTCCTGCGAGAACGGTCTTCGATGGCATCCCAAGAAACCAGTCCCTCCAGCCTCGCCTTGGCGAGCATCCGAGAGAGCTTACTGTATTGCTTCAGGTTGTTCTCGATGTCCCCGGCAGCCACAAGCTGGTAATAGACTTGTCGCAAGGTGAGTGGCCAGTAGTCAGAAAGACCCTCCAGCACCTCATTAGCCCGTTGCACATACGCCAACGAGGCCCTTGACCAACCTCCGCGATTTCTCGTTATTGCGACTTGTTTTCCTTGCATTTCTACCATCCTTCGCCGTTCGCTGCGCCAGCGACATCCTGAGCCGCCCCGCTGTCGGTCGCCGCGTGTGAGCCATCCTGAGCCGCTCTCTACGGCAAAGCCGGCCTCATAGAACGCAGACGTTCCGATATATCGTTCTCATCCGCCCCCCGCCAGGCCAGGTATCCTCGCCTTTCTTGAGCGCTTCTGCACGCCTGATGAGTATGTCAGTGATCACCGCGGCGCTGGAGCCGAGCACTTTAGCAGGCCGGTACTCCTCTTTTGTATCTATCGCCGGGAAAAGAGATATTGTTTCCCCGTTGTGCTTCCAGTGTTCTGTCCTGCCATCCCCGAACATGACAGAATAGATTGCCATCAGTCTTTCGCTCATTGTGCCGGCCCCTTTCGTTTCCGTTTGCTTGGCGTTTTGTAACCCCGGATTCCCTCACGGATCATGGAATCCACCAGCACTGTCATGGGTTTGCCCGTTCGCTTCCCCAGGCGGTACAGCTTGGGGATAAGCTCCGGCTTGATTCTTGGACTGTACATGGCGCGCCTCCAGAGCAAAAGGCCCGAGCGTGTCAAACCAGAACGTGTCTGAAGAGGCGCCTGTCAAGCGCCTTTTTTCTACGGATCACCCTGTCAACCGACCTTCTCGCCAGGGTTGACAATGCCGCGTGTTGTGCGGTTCACCCGCCGGGCTGTCTCGGAAAGCTCCTCGATGCGAGCCTGATTCCGAACGCACCGCCGGAGCGCTTCCCCGGGCCGCACGTTCCACGCTTTGCACAAGTAATCGAGCATGTCGGCAAGCTCCCCGTCTATCCTGACGCTCACCTTTTTTGTCAGTCTCGGCATCCTTAACGACTCCCACAGTGTCGGACGTTTGCTCTTCTCTCACCGTCGAGGTGAGTGTCCGATAATACCTGTTATGTCAACTTGCCACTCTCCCCGCGTGAAGGGAATTGAATCACTCTCTCAGTGTCTTTTCCGATGCCCGGCATCCGCAGCTTAGCGACGGCCCGCCGCCGGTGCTCTGCGTCCGTGTGCATATAGATCGCCGTTGTGAGAATGCTGGAATGCCCCAGAAGCTCCTTGATGGTCTGAATGTCAACGCCTGACATGGCAAGGTGGCTCGCATAAGTGTGGCGGAGAACGTGGGGCGTGATTCGCTTTGGCAAGGTCGCCCTCTCCCCGGCGACCCTTACCGCCTTGACGAAACTTTGCCGTTTCATCTGCCCGCCTCCAGGGGCCTCTAAGACCCAACCGCTGTCCTTCCGGCGACCGGCAAGCTCCGCCGCGATCTCCGGGGTTAGCGGAATGCTCCGCGCCTTCCCGCCTTTGGTATGGAAACCCCTGTCGGGTTTGCTCTGCACCCAGACCTCCCCGGCTTCCAGGTCAAGGTCAGGCCACTCAAGGAAAGCGGCCTCCTCGTACCGGAGGCCGGTGTTCAAAATCAGGTAGGCAGCCCACCTTGCCCATGCCGGTAGGTTCTCAAGGAACGGGCCGACCTCCTCCTGCGTCAGAAAAACGACCCGCCCCCGCCCCGGCAGCTTGACCATATCGAAATCGCACGGCACCTGGGCAAGCCACTTGCTGCGCACGCAACGCCGGAGGAAGGCCCTGAGGTGCCGAATCTCCACGTTTACCGTGAAGGCGGAGAGCTTTTTCCGCTCTCCAGTGCGTTTGAGGACCCGGGCCTCCCGCAGGCGTCGCTTTCGGAATGCCGTCAGCTTCTCGGAACTGATCTCGTCAGGGAAGCGAACCTTGAGCCGGACCAGAACGTTGCGGATGGCGGACTCGGCCCTTTGCGCGGTGCGCTCCGCGCGGTGCACCCTGAGCCAGTCCATGTAACGTTGTAGAAGCTCCTCCAGGGAAAGGCGCGTGTTGGAGGCGACCCCGTAGAACTCCCTGAGCTTTTCCTTCTGCCTTGCCCTGGCGATCTCCCAGGCGAGGGTTTTGTCTTTCGTATGCGTGGAGAGGGAATAGTGCCGCCGGGGTGTCCCGCGGCCGCGAGAGAGGGAGAAATCAACGTACCAGTATGGGGAGTTCGGCTTTTTCCTCAAACGCATGGTAGAAGATTACCATGCCGCAATACAGGAAGCAAGAAAAAAGTGGCCTTATGTTTGACGAAATAATTGGCGCTTTTGGGGCCTTCAGGAGCCTTCAGGGAGACGTTCTCTCGACGAGAAACGGGGAAATGCCGCAGGCCACGGGAAGGATTGCAAATCCTTTATCCTCGGTTCGAATCCGGGTGCCGCCTCTTTCGTTTACTCCCTGAAATCACGACGCTTACGCTTTCGCCATTGCCCGCCCCGGCGTCGAGACTCAGGCCGTTTCGCCCCCCTATTTGCACGGTCTGAAATCTTTTGACCGGCACTTTCGCCATTGCACCCTTCCCCCGCTACCCCGCATTGTATCATTTGCCTGGCCATTCTCAAGGCCGATGTCTCCGCTCACGTAATGCCTCAGTTACCCGAAAATTTGTTGACGTCTTGTCGTGCTGGTGGTAAGAATAACACAATCGCTGGTTTCGTATTACGAGATTGCATTCCCCAAATCGGCGCCGTGCAATAGGCTCGCAAAGGTCCACAGATGCACATACCTCACGGTTTCCTCAGTCCGGAGATAGCGATTGGCGGTTACGCGGTGGCGGCGGCGGCATGCGCCGCAGCGGTTCGGCAAGCGAATCGCACCCTGAGCGAGAGACAGGTTCCGCTTCTGGGCGTGATGGCTGCGTTTGTTTTTGCGGCACAGATGTTGAATTTCACTATTCCGGGGGGGACGAGTGGTCATTTTCTTGGCGCGCTGATGGTTGCGGTTCTGCTCGGCCCGCTAACCAGTTGCCTGGTGATGGCTGTCGTGCTGACGATCCAGTGTCTCGGTTTCGCCGACGGCGGTCTGGACGCCCTCGGGGCGAACATCCTGAACATGGGCGTTATCGCGGGCGCCGCTTGTTACTATGTCTTCGTTCTCTTGAGGAAGTTGTTGCCGAACACCAAGGCGGGCTTCTCGGCCAGCGTAGCCATAGCGGCATGGTTTTCTGTCGTCTCATCATCGGCATTGTGCGCGGTGGAGCTGTGGCTATCCGGTACATTCGCTCTTGCCGTGGCGCTGCCGCTGATGGTCGGGGTTCACTCTCTCATCGGTTTGGGGGAAGCTGCGATAACCGTGGCGGTCATTACGGTTCTCGTCGAGACACGCCCTGACTTGGTCAAAGCGTGGGCGCCTTCCGAGGGACGCACGCACGCCGACGAAATGGGCTCAAGCGCATGAAACGGAATGCAAAGTTCATAATAGCCGGTCTGGGCATATCGCTCCTCCTGGCGTTCTTTGTTTCTCCGTTGGCTTCATCTTTTCCCGACGGGTTGGAAAAAGTGCTTGAAAAGCTCGCTCCCGGGGGAAGAATTGAGCAGACGGAGCATCGCCCCGTGGCGCCCTTGCCCGACTACGGATTCCCCGGCGTTGGCGGCGAGCGGCTTTCCACAGGTCTTGCCGGGATTATCGGAACCATTCTCGTTTTCGCGGCAGTGTTCTTCCTCGGGAAGGCCCTGGCCGGGGGAAAATCTTCTGCACCCATAGAGAGGAAACGTGATTGAAACACGGTTTTCTGGACAGGTATTCTGACCTCAAAAGCCCTCTTCACTCCGTCCGCCCGACAGCCAAGGTCATCGTTTTTTTTGCTCTGATCGTTTTCTGCCTGAGCGCGAAGGCTACTGCATACCTATCGTTCGCGGGTTATTTCGCTTTCCTTCTTGTTTGCCTTGCGGTATCGCATGTTCCACCGATTCATGTGCTGAGACGCACGCTTGTAATAGTTCCTTTCATGGCGATGGCGGCCGTGTCTATTCCTTTCATGGGAAGAGGAGTGCACGCTCAAGGCACAGGGGCGGCGACCATGCACCCGGGGATAATTGTTTTTCAAGGTGTGGTGATTAAATCGTACATCAGCATATTCTCTTTGGTTATTCTTTCTTCCATCACTCGCTTTCCGCATCTTCTCGGGGGGCTGCGAAGGATGGGAATACCTCGGGTCTTTCTCTCCTCGATGAGCTTTGCTTACAGGTATTTGTTCTTGCTCGTGGAGGAGATGGAGCGGATGAAACGAGCCCGAGACGCCCGATGCTACAGCGGGAAATGGTTGTGGCAGACGAAAGTCGTCGGAAGGATGATCGGCACGTTCTTCGTCAGGTGTTACGAGCGAGCGGAACGGGTCTATCAGGCGATGGCGTCGCGAGGGTTTGAGGGGAGAGTTGCTTACCAACAAGCCCAGCCGATGCGCGCAACGGATTATGCGTTTGTCGCGGGCGCCTTAGCATTATTTCTTTGCCTCAGACTGGCGAGCGTTCCGGGATGGTTGTTCTGACCGAGAGCCCGGATTCGATGCACGGGCATCGTTCGACGGCGTTGGACACGGAGTCTTGTGAGCCGAGATGAAAAAAGTGATTGAGGTCGAGTCGCTGCATTTCTCCTATCCCGACGGGACAGTTGCTCTCAACGGCATATCCCTCGCGGTCCACGAGGGTGAGAGGGTGGCGCTTGTGGGCCCGAACGGGGCGGGGAAATCAACCTTTCTGCTGCATCTCAACGGCATCTTTCGCGGCGATGGCAGCGTGAGAATTGACGGTCTGACGATGGAAAAGCGAAATCTGAAAGCCATCCGGCAGAAGGTCGGGCTGGTGTTTCAAAATCCCGACGACCAACTCTTCTGCCCGACGGTTTTCGAGGACGTCGCTTTCGGCCCGCAGAACCTTGGGCTTGAGCCGGAGGAGGTCCGCCGCCGAGTGGAGGAAAGCCTAACGGCGGTTGCAATGTTGGCTGCGGCACAGAAATCCCCTTTCCGGCTTAGCTTCGGAGGGAAAAAGAAGGTCGCCATAGCCACAGTCCTCGCCCTTCAACCCAGCGTTTTAGTGATTGACGAGCCGACAGCCAATCTCGATCCCCGCGGCCGGAAAAGCATCATCGCACTCTTGCGAGAACTCGCCGGCACGCAGATCATCGCCACCCACGACCTCCACCTTGTGCGGAACCTTTGCAGCCGCACCATTGTCCTCGACGCGGGTCAGAAAGTCGCCGACGGCGCCACGCCCGCAGTTCTCGAAGACCAAGACCTTCTCGAGGCCCACGGGCTCGTTTAACTTCGCCCACGGACGGTTAGAAGTAAAACCGACCGAATCACGACAAAGTGAGAAGAGCACCCGTTAAGGGCGGCTGAGACTGGAACCGCTGGCATCCTGTCCCGCCCCGCGTTCCGCGGGGGATATCGAGGGGCTCCCTTGCCCTCGACGGGGGCGGAACGCCTCCGCGACAGCGGCCCGCCGGCCCGTGATTTGCTGGATGCTTCACGTCTCTGGAGCAATCCCGTTCACGCCGATGGCGTGATTATCTCGTCAAAATAGCTCCCTTCACGACACCATTATACGTTGCCGTATTGCGAATCCGTGTACTCAGAAATGGTCCGACGGCACACCCAAGAGTCGCACACATTTTTCCTCACATTAACGCCAAGCGCCGGGCGAAGCAAGGCTCCGACATTTTCTGGTGTGGCTGTATTTCAGCCGTAACCGGCGCCTCCTTTCATCGCTGCTTCTCATGGACGTGGTTCGCCCTCAACACGGCAGCAGAGCCTCGCATCTGCCAGGCTTTAGGTGGCGCCGCCGTTAGCCACCTGCTTCAGCGGGTGGTCACAGCGCGCCTTTTTCCTCTCCCCGCCTTGGCGGGGCTTCAGCCGGGCTTCTCGACCAGAGGATTCATCAGAATCCTCCCACGCAATACGGCTTTAGCCCTTCAGCCCTGAAAGGGCGCAATATTCTAGCCCAGGGCAACGCCCTGGGGAAATAGCACGTGATGAAATACAAAAGCCCTGAAGGGGCGTAATAGGCTCATCCTCAATACACGGTTCCCTCCAGACACATGAGGGCGGACCCGCGTGCCATTGAAATGGAGCCACACCCGTGCCGCCCGCTTCAACTTATGGTCGTCATTTGCTAATATAAGATGGAATCAAGTGGAACAGAACCGCAAACCGTCGAGCACGCAGAGGTCGCGGAAACGAGAGACTACCTCGAGACAGCCAAAGACATTTTCTTATCTTCTGCGCTCTCTGGGCTGAGTGCGGTGAACCCTCAACGACCGAAGGAGAGGCAGGTCCCATGGCAGACATGCTGGAGACGATGTTTGAGCTGCAAAAGAAGCTCAACAAAAGGGTCGGCGTGGACACCGACGCAATGGACGACGAGGAAAGACAGAAATGGATTCTGAATTATGCTCGCGCTCTCGGGCAGGAGCTTGCGGAGCTTGTTGACAGCGTCCCCTGGAAATGGTGGGCTCAATACCAAATCTTCGACAAACATAATGCGAAGGTCGAAATCATTGATATGTTCCATTTTCTCATGTCGCTGGCTCTGACCCTCGGCCTTTCCGCAAAGGACGTGTACGAATCCTACTTGAGAAAAAACAAGGTGAATTTCGAGCGGCAGGAGCAGGGGTATCTCTTCAAGGACGAGTCGGATAACGTGGAGGTCTGAAGCGGCTTAAGCGTCCGGAAAACATAAGGGGAGGAAACGCAGAGACGCAGAGGGGCGGGGTAAGGGGAACGCGACGTTCGCCGATTTGTGAGCGGATCATCAAATGCTCTGGTTGTCCGGGCCTCTGAGTCGAAGGATTGAATACCGGCTGGGGTTGGAGTGTTTGGCAATCAGGGCAAGGGGGCTTCAGCACACGCAGGATACCTCGAAAGGGGGGTGAATCTTCAGACGGATAGCCGCTTACTATGCGGCGGGGTCTTCTACGGCTTCCTTAGCGAAAGGGTGGCAATGGGCAGTGCTTCCGCCTGCAGGCGTGACAGGTTGACGACCTGGCTGGCGCGGTCAATGTCAATGCCGACGAGGCGCCCCTCGGCATCGAAGTCGAGCACCACACCAGTAGCAACCTCCTTTGAGTCCGCGCTAACTCTTTCCGCAAGATCAATGTATAGTGAATCGGTCTCCGGGTAGTAATGAAACTTCACGGTTCCACCTCCTTGAAATCGCGGTCAGGAAAAGCGTTGTGTGCTGTCTCGCCATCCTCCAGCGTCACCACGCGTAAGTACTTTCCAAGCTCCACAACGAAAACCCAATAGCGAATACGGCCATCCGGCTGTACCTCCCGGCGCACAGGCTCGCGCAAGCCATTCTCGCCGAATGTAAGGACGGTTGCGCAAAACCTGTTCTTCAAGATAGGGAGTCGTTTTCATCTGTTCATCAACGTCACTGGATAATATCATCCCTGAGCGCATGACAGTTGACGTTTTTTGTGCCTAAAAGAAGTTGCCGAGCAGAATTTGCCCGAGGCGTTTCAGTCCGTGTTATAAGTCGTGCGCTCCCCCGTTACGTTAGCGCCTTTCTTTTGCTGGCATGAAGAACGGTAACCCCGACCACTTCCCCCTTTTCATACCTGATGATCATATCATCGTCGGTTAGCTCGCTATCATCCGCGACACTGGGCTTCTTGAAGTTCAAGTAGAGGACGTCTGCGTCCTCGTCGTACGTATACCAGATGCGCTTAAAAGGTATGCTTAGTAGCCGGGGTGTAAGGCTTAGAATCTGCTTGACATCTATCGAGGCCATAGTCTTGTTCTCCTCTCGACTTGGTTGATTCTGCTCGTCAGGAAGGCTGTAATGACGAATCCATCCTCTGGGCTCACCTCGCGGTATATGACAATCAGATATTTCCCGGCCTCGATTTGTTTGGCTGCAAGCAACTCTTCGGACTTACCCTGATAGATTGCCTCCGGTTCTTGAAGAGTTTCGAGAACCTCAAAGTAGTAACCGGCCATCTCTGAATGTTCTTCAGTGATGTGAAACCATCTCTCCTGCGTGAGTCTGATGGGAACACCATTTTTCGATCGGGCGATCTCCATGTCGAGCCCTCAACCGCACCGTCCTCGAAGAACCGGAGCTCAGTCCTCAGGCGAGGAAGCCCCTTCGGCCACATACCATACGTGGTGACCATGTTGCCGAAGAAGAACAACGATTTGCTTATCAACGCTTTCGTCCGCCAGGAGGTTCACGTAGCTCCCTCGGCAACGGGGTAAACAACGTCCGCTCGCAAAGCGTCCGCCGCAAACGCCAACGCGGCCTGAATGGCCTCGCCGGTCAGCCGGGGATGCGCCTCAAGAATCTGTTCGACGGTTTCGCCGGCCGCCAGCTTCTCCAGAATAAGTTCGACAGTGATGCGGGTTCCGGCAATGACCGGCTTTCCCATCATCACTCCCGGGTCTGATACGATCAACTTTCCCTCCATCTGTGGTCTCCTGCGCATGAGGTGGCGCCTCGGCTAACCTTAAGTAGCCGAGAACGGCTCGGTTTTCTTGCCCATGCCAACGCGCCTCTTGGTTGTCGCGTATGGTCGGGGCGGGCGGATTCGAATCCCGCTTCAGCGGGACTCCCAATGCAGGTGCGCTAAACCGGACTGCGCCACGCCCCGTTGCTGCGGTGCAAACCTGTGGAAAAACGTTATGACAATCTGGCTGACAGGCGACGGTTTTCCGGCGTGCGGCTCTGTTTGGCCGGCAAAAGAAGTCGGCCCTCGGTGCAAGTAATTGTGCCCGGCACTTTCCTGTTCCTTTTTCGCCGGGGCAATCTTTCACGGCCGCGCGCTAATAGTCAAAGTTTCAAGGACACCCCAACTCCGTAGTTTGTCACCCTCGTCGTACCAACGGTCTCCAACGTCCTTTCTGTAGTACATATTTGGAATCAGGATATTCTGTATTTTTGTATAAACCTGGCGCTGAGCTTGCCTCATAGTTAACCCAGTGCCCACCACAATCAAGGCAACTCCAGCCGAGCCGGTAACCACCCATTCGCCCTTGACCATCTTAACGTCCTCTATGTGAATGCCTTGAAGATTATTGTTTTTCACAAAAACTACAACGGCTCCCTTGGAGTAAGAAGCAAAAGTTTTTCTGTCCCTGAACGGATAAGGAGGCACAACAACGCGAACGCCGACCTGAAAGCCCTTCCTAGTCCTGAGACAAGGGTCTTGGCCGTTTGCCAGCGCATGAAGAAAATCTCCTATGGGAGTTATCATCCCCTCTTGCTGGACACTAACTGTTGGATAACCAAAGCGGCAAGTGAATTCTAAGGGATAAATGCCGTAACCGTTAGCAATACAGTTAATGTCTATATATCCTACGTAACTCTCTTTGGCCAACGTACCCTCCATTTTCCTTAAGGTACAATCAAACAACCTATTTGGCTTACTCCAAAACATGCTGGTCCCCATTTCTCCAGTGGCAGGTCCGATGTCACCGGGAAAGAGTCTCTTATGCTCAAAGTTTATGTTAATCGGATAGACAAACTTTACGCCGTTAAAATATGCGCCCACGGCCACTTCCACTCCGAGGACCCTTTTCTGCAACTGGAATACTTTGACCTGCTCAGACCAAACCCGTTTATACGACTGTAAAACCCGGATGACGTCTCTGCCATCTTTCTCCATGCCAACAAAAAGGAGGCGTTTTATGTTTTGGGCCTCGCCGCTTGGCTTTAGAACATACTCATCCGGATGCTGTCGGACAAAGTCTATGGCCTGATCGAAGTCTGAGAACTCTTGGTAAGGGATAATTTTGACTCCGTGTTTTCTGAGTTGTTCTTGTCCGAAGGAGCGGTCATCTTCAAGGCGATCGGTGTAAGGCGTGCCGCCGATGACCTTTTTCCCAGCTTTGCGAAGTTGATCAGCCTTGGCGCCCTGCCCGAGGACATCATCAAAGACTATCACATCGGCCCAGTCTATTTCCTGCTGCCAGTTTTTTGTTTTGAGCACGAAACCGTTCGCTATATCATCTTCGCTTCTATTTTCGATGAAATATTTGACTTCGTGCCCTTCTTTAGTAACTTGCCATGCAATATCGCTGATCAGCGCATCTTGGGAAACAAATAGGAATTTAGCTTTCATTTTTTCTTATAATCACCTCCTCTGAATCAAGCCTAATCACATCATCGTTCGCAGCGATTTCTTCCCAAAGCTCCATCCATTGCTTTTGATCGAGGATATGTTCGCGATAAGGATCATAATCATCACTCAACCTATCAGGAAGAGTGTACACATCCTCAAAAACTATCTCGAATTTAGCGACTCGATATGCCTCCCTCATCCCCTCTATTATCTTTTTTCTTGTCTTCAAGTAACAAAAAGTCCCGAGGACGTAAACGAGATCAAACCGGCCCTTGTCAAACGGCAAACGAGTGCAATCTGCCAAGCGGACGAAGGGGACCGCTGCTCTCCGGACAGCAAACCTACTGAAATCAATACCTTGGACATCGCAAGGTCTGCCGCATTTCTCCTCCAACTGTCTTTTGATTTCCTTTACCAGGTTTCCGCAGCCGCAGCCAATATCTAAAAACGACATGAACTTATAGCGTTCAATTAGACCCTTGGCCAATTTCCCAAAATCCAAAAAGGTATCGTAATCTTTGTAAACCTTTCCAAAGTAGTAGTTCTTATCGAATTTCTCCTGGTTCATTCTATATCTCTACAAACTTCTCCGAAGAGAAAGGCATCTCCTTTGGTCGGGGCGGGCGGATTCGAATCCCGCTTCAGCGGGACTCCCAATGCAGGTTCTCCCGCCAGATTGTAGCATCTCAATTTCGCCAACCTTCACCCATCTCCAAGGCCACCGGTAGGGCCTGAAGTGGCTCAATCAGTGTGCGGCCTTGTTTAAGCTGGGCCTTTAGCTCCAGCGACGGTTAATCGGGGCGGGCGGATTCGAACCGCCGACCCCCTGCTCCCAAAGCAGGTGCGCTAAACCGGACTGCGCCACGCCCCGTTGATGCCGGTTTGAATCTTGCTCCGCGAACTCGGCGGCGAAGCTCCACCAGGGGGAGAAGAAAGGACCGCAGAGCGCGCAGAGAACGCAGAGAAAGCTCTACACGGCCTCAAAAAGGGTATCAGAAACTCGGCGTCAGTCAACGATTTTCTACTGTATTTCGGTGGCAGGGAGGCGAGGAAAAGAGAGCTTAACGCGGAGACGCAAAGGCGCAAAGGGGGAATGAACAACAAAAGCCAGACCGCTTCCTTGCCGCATCCCGCTGGAGGCGGGACCCGTGGGAATCATGGGCAAGATGCCCAGGGGGTGGCTGCAAAGTCGTGGCATATCCAGCTGGCCACCTTCCATTAGGTCGCTGTCGTCATACGGCCGTGCCGGGCTTTAGCCGGCACCCCCCTTAGCCACCTGCTTAAGCTGGTGGTCATCGCATGCGCCGTCTCTGTCGCGGGAGCCGGCTTTAGCCGGGCTTCTCGAACAAGGGATTCATCCGCACGTTGCCACGGAAATACAGCCGCACCCGATGCCCATGCCACGGGGAGCGGGGAGGGAGTCATCCTCATCTTCCTCTCTGCGTTCTCCGCGCTCTCTGCGCTGAGTCATCTGCCCCCTGACACTGAGGGGTTACCCAGCACGGTGCAACCGCCTTCACCAGCGCACAGTGATGTCCACGCCCCCCGGAGCGTTCTCGTAAACAAGGAGGAGGGTCTTTGACCGAGGATCCCATTCCTTCTGAGTCAACTCGTGAGAGGCCTTGCTGAAAGTTATTCCGATGGGCTGTTCCGGGAGCAGCACTCTCGTGGCGGCGGTGGTCGCGGCGGGGCCTCTCGAGTTGAAGCGAATGGAGTCTGCTGAAAGCCGTTCATCACGGATTCGGGACGCAGAAGCGAGGACGCGTGCTTTAGCTCCGGCTCTTCTTGCGAAGTCAATATCATACAGAAGCCCCCTCTCCCCGGACCCGAGCTCGACCTCGGTCATCAAAGCGAGCTTTGGGTCGAGAATGTCCACGAAGTTGCCGGAGAAGGAGCAGCGTTTTTCGGAAACCGATTCGTCGAGGACCGCGATGATGTGATAGGGGCCTCTCACCATGTGGAGGTAGTTCTGCTCTCTCCACTGCGGAGCAGCAGTCTTTCCGAGAGCGGCTCTCAGAGCCGCGAAAGCCCGTTTGATAGAGGAAACGAACTGGCCGCTGCCTTGCTTGCTTCGAGCGAAGGAAGCGGGGTTCGCGCTCTCGTAGAACAGCCAGCCTTTTCCGATGCGGTAGCGTCCCGGCGGCGTCTCTCTCGGGAGATCAAGCGTCTCAAAAAGATGCTCGCTCGGCGAAGCATACTTTGCGGGCGGCGTGTTCCACCACTCGCGGACACTATGATAGGGGTCGCTGCCATCGCCGAAATAGGTCAATACGTTGCCTTTCCTCACCCAACTTGCCAGGGCGCGGTGATATTCAGGCTTCAGCGGTTTCATGTATTCGTAGGAGAGGATGAGCAACCTGTACGGGTCGAGGGCGCCGGGACGAAAGAGGTTCTCGAGGTGGACAGGTCGAACAGGAATTCCTCTCTTGAGAAGCGGGAGCGTCAGCCCGAAGAAACCGTCGGTGGAGGTGGGATGAGGCTGACCGACCTGGAACATCATCGTGTCGGAAACGAGTACGCCTATCCCTTTCGTGCCGGAATCGAAGGCGACCTTTTGCTGGCTCATATCGTTGAGGGCATTGATAACTCCGAGAATCTCCGTGGCGTAATCTGCGGGGATGCCCTCGGCGCCTTTGGTCGTCAACTCGGCTCTACGATATCTCCCCCGAAAGATGCGGCTCGGCCAGGGCATGACCTCGAACCCCCAGGCTTGAGGGAAAAACAGGGAGGCGACAACGGTGCATTCGTAGTTTCGCCGATAATCCTCCCAGGTGTGGTTTGGATTGTCCTCAACGGGGTCGGCGAGGAACCACATTTTCTTCCCCGTGGGCTGGATCATGCTCGTCATCTGGCCGTATTCGAGGAAAGCTGTCTCGAAGGTTCGTTCTCTTCGCGCGCCGGCGTACATATTGGGGGTGCGGGCAGTTCCCGTCCAGGTCTGGGCGATGTAACCGTCGAGACCGGGCACGTCTATGAGGTGGGATTCAGGGCTGACGATTCTCCAGCTCCAGTAATTGACCATGGAATGGCTGGGAACGTAGCATTCAACTTCTTTACCTCTCGCACGGGAATACTCCTTAATGAACCCTATCACGTCCTTGAGGCAGCGGAAATAGAGCTCGTACTTGAGTTTTGAGGCTCGATACTGGGCGTCAACGGAGGAATCCGGCGGCTGCCACGGCTCGCCGTAGAACCTTTGCCATTCTCGCTTGAACGCTGGAGACCAGCCGGAGCGAACCCAGAACTCCGGCTCCTCGAGATGGATCGCTTTCACGCCGAGGTCTATCGCGGTTTTCATTCTGGCGTTTAAGAACTTGGCGTAGGAGTCAGTGGGGACGTTGTAGCCCACCGTCGTCGAGCGGCCGTGCCACATTTTCTTCCCGCTTTTCAGCTCCTGTATCTCATCGCGATGAGGCTTGCCGTCGTACCTCCCGCCGAAATATTCCTCATAGGAGCCCCAGGCGATGCCGGTCATGAGATGAATGGTGTAGCCGGCATTGCGCCATCCTCTCAGTCGCTCCGGGAGGCTACGATTTACTCCATAGACGATGGCGATGTCGGAAGCGATGTCGAGTTTGTCATCGTAGTGCGACGCCGTCTGGAAACACGTTCGCTGCTTGGTGGCGGCGGCGGTAGGAACCCCGACGCTCGCAAAGAAAAAAACGCTCAAAGGGAGGAGAAAAATCAGTCTGTCCATTTTTTGCCTTTCCATGAAATTGACGGCCTGACAGGAGGCTTGCGCGGAACTTCGTTGTTTCGGTCGGAGACATTATGCCGAAAAAATGCCCGTCGGTCAAATGGCGAAGTGTGGCCGCCTTTCAGTGGCACAGAGACACGCTCTCTTGTCGCAGGAGGGAACCCTATATTTGAGACCGACTTATTACGCCCTTCCAGGACTTTTGCATTTCCTCACGGGCTATTTCCAGGGCCTTGCCCTCGGATGGAATATCGCGCCCTTTCAGGGCCCGGCCCCTCACTTCGCGCCGCCTCGCTCCAACTACAAAAAAAGAAATGCGACATTGGCCGAAGCAGGTCCAACGTGTTGAAGCAATTCAGAGACAACGCCGGGTCTCTTCTAAGGGCATGTTCTTGGCTATGGTAGGTGAGAAGGCATTCAACGTATTCATTGGCGAGCCTTATCAGCAGTGGACCACGACGCCAACGCAACCTTCGTCATATTATGAAGAGAAAAGAATGGCGCGCCCAGGAGGACTCGAACCTCCAACCTTCGGATTCGTAGGACTTTACGTGCCCGATTCGCAACCGTCGGGGAATCCGTAACTTGCGAAATCACCGTCATTTGACCCCCCTGGTATGGGCGCCATTGGGGCCAAAAAAACCGTTGGTTGCCACTGTGTTCGTACAAAAAACGTCCCACCACTATCGGCCATCGCCTTCACACCTCTCAAGGAATTCGCACAACGCTTGTTCTCTCACCAGCACGCGGCCCGAGCGGCGGGGCGTTTCGCCGGGCAGCCGGACAGCCGGAAGCTGGCGGCGATAGATCAGCGACATAACGTAGCCGCGACTCGCCCTGAGCCGTTCCGCGACCTCCTTCACTGTCAATAGCGCGGGTGTCATCAGGATTAAAAATCCTAAGGTTTGCGTATGTTACTCGCTAATTCTCTGCACGTTAGCGCCTGCGGGCTTTGTGCGTTGGACGGTTCTGGGACCGGTTTCGCCGGAGATTCGCCTACCAGGAGACCCGCAAGCTCCCTGTCCTCATCCTCCGCTATCGCCGCGAGCATCCCGCCCTCCGCCTCATCTATGGCCTCCAGTGCCCCCCAGTAGTTGGCAAGCGCTTCGTCGGCCTGTCGGCTAATTTCCTCCAGCATGTCCACGACTTCGGCCTCAAGCTCAGTCAGTTGTCTTGCCATTTTCGTCTCCGTTCATCCTCACATATTCAACGACAACCCTGAGCGGTTCGCCGAGATCGGCCTTGAGTTCTCGTGGAAGGAGTTGCCCCAGAAGCCGGAGAAAGTGCTGCGGATTCTCACGGCCTACATTGACCAGGAATTCCTTTCCCCCAAGCTCCTCAAACGCCGAGAGGATCGTCTCCTTCAGTAACGAGAACTTGTTTTTGCTCCCCGCAGGCCGTCCAGGGTTGCCCGGTTTGAACTGTGTATCCTCACTTGGCATGTCCGTAAACTCTCCGTATTCTACGGGGACGCCGCCTCACGCAATTTGGCTGCGATGCGCTTCCGCACCTCATTGTCCTTCACCTCCTGCAGGACTATGATTTCAAACTGCTTGAACATTGTCCGTGCATCTTCTATCGTCAAATCCGCCTTGATTTCCTTCGGCAAAAGGCCCGCCACTATCCGGGCAAAGTCGAGCGGATGGTCAGTCTTGAGCATTCGCCAAAACTTCACACCGCAAAGCTCGCCCTCCACGCCCTTGCCCTTGATATAGTAGGCATCGAGAATGTCCTTCTTCAACTCTGTGAAGCGGTTTTTGCTCCCCAAAGGCCGTCCGTCAGGATTCCCGGATTTGCCCGGTGTAAACCTTCCCATCTCTGTTGTTCTCCTGTTGTGTACAGTATGCTGGCGGGGGCCGGAATGCTTCAAACTGTCCTCGGTCGAGGGGTGACGACATGGTCCCGGCCCCGCCACAGTAAAGGCAAGCCCCCGAAGGGGAGGCACTGACATGCTTCCCGGACAGCCAGGCCAAAGCCGCTGCCAGGCGGACTCTCGCAAGGCGACGCGCGACGGCGATGCCTCTCCACTGCACATCGCCCCAGGTTGTCCTCTCGGGAGCTTGCCATCGTTTTTACTCACCGGTTTTTGAAGTCGTCTTGCATCGCGTCCATTCGCCGCGAGAATCCCATAAGCTCATTGGCCAACATCGTCATCGCGTTCTCTGTGGAAAGTTCCTTACGCTCCACTGCTGCGATAACTTGCTTAACCCAAGGCGCCTGCTCTGGGTGAAGCAAGTTAGCTGCCCAAGCGCGCAACTTCAGGTTCGCGGGCTCAACTGTGGCAAGTGCAGGGACACCCGCCGTTCCGGGGAACATCGGCCTTGCCGGCGTTATCCCTGCCATCTGCAATCGGGCTTGTGCTATCACGCCCTCTCGCCGCTCTCGCATAGATTCCCGATAAGCTGTTCGCTCTGCCTGTCGCCTCGCCCTGAAGTCCCCGGGGGCCTCGCCCGGTCTCATTCGCAGACTCGGCAGCACCGCCTCACGGATAGGCCGAGTGAGCTTCTCTGCAATGGACTCTGCCTTTTGAAATGCCTTGCCAACAGCCTGGGCTGCACCGAACAACGAATTCGCGGCATTTACTCCCCACTGAAAAGCCGTTTTGAACTTGTCCGCGACGGAGTCCTGCTTCTCGCCGGCCTTGCCCAAGTCCTCTATGGGCTTCCGAGACGAGTCTATTGCCAGTTGCCAAAGCCGCGCGCCCTCGCCCGTCTCCTTGAACGCCGAGAGCATTTCAGGCGTCTTCCATTCCTCCTCAGTAACAGGGGGTCTCCCTACCACACCCATGTGGGGTACATATCTCGTCTGCGGTTTGCGCTTTGCCTGCGCTTTTCCCCAAGTCTCAAACTCTTCCCAAAACTTCTGATATGCCTCGGTCCCGACCTTGACCTCCTTCACTGCCAAGCCGGCCCAGCCCGACAGTGCCCGAAACACCGGGCTCGCGCCTATCTCCTCGACCTTCTCGGCAATCATGCTCAAGGCCCCGACCACTGACTGTGCCCATTCTTGCGCCTTGCCGGACTCCATCCATTTGCCAAGCTTCTCGGCCCATTCCTTTAGCTTGGGGATAAGAGCCTTAGCCAGCACGCCCCACACACCCATCATGCCGTACTTCAGCTTTGTCAGGGCATCATCCCACTTCTTCGCCATGTCCGCGAGCTTCCCCATGCCCGGAGACAGCCGCTCCACCTCGTCGCCCATCAGTTGGAAATACTCGCGGCCCTTGCTCAGAACGGGAATCATCTCCGCCCCCCGTCTGCCGAGAAGCGCCATCGCGTGCGCCTGCTTTTCCGTACCGGAGATGCCCTTCGACGCGAAATAATCTGACATGTCAAGGAGCACATCGTACACGTCACGGAGCTTGCCCTCAGAATCGGTGACAGCCACGCCCATCGCGTCAAACTCCCGACTGTACGTCTTCATTCCCTGCCGCGCGTACTCCATGTACTTTGCTAAGATTGGGATCACTTTCGAGATCGAGGCAAAATCCCCATGCTCCTGCTCGACTGCATACCGGAGCCGGTGAATATCCCCCACTGTCATGCCGGTCTGCTTCGACAACTTGTGCAGCTCGAGCGCATAGGCCATCGTTGACTTGACGCCCTTCACTGCGACAGCCGTACCCACAGCCGCCATCGCGGCCCCTGCCATCGCTCCGAACTTGGCGAAGCTCTTGGCATAATGCGTAACATTCTGCGACATGGTGCGCATCCGCTTGTCGGCCTTGTCTATCCCTGACATGAACTTCGTGATCTTCGAGTTGAGGGCGATCCACGCCTCGCCGATATTAGCTCTTGGCATTTATGTCACCTCCCCCCGTGCCTTGCTTTGAGCACGCGAAACGTGGGCACAAGGGACGGATAGTCTGAGGACCTTTCCTCAAGCTCCTCGACCCGCTGCTCCAACGGTTCAACTGCCTTCTCGGCCGCTTGTCTTGCCCTGCTTTCTATGCGCTTTTTCTCCGCTCGGTCAATCACCTCACACCTCCTTCTCAGTCTCAGTGGAATAGAAGGCAAGTCCCCTGGGGGAAACCTGATAGATTCCCCAGACGGCAAGACAGAGGCGCGCTATCAGACGCGCTTCCGCAAGGCGACCTTCGACGGGACTGCCGCCCCACCTCTGCCGCCCCAAGCCGTCCGTGGGGACTTGCCACATCGCTCATTTCGTTACAATCTCCTTCGCCCCCACGAGGGGACGCACACTCTCCGGCAAATCGCATAGCCGTCGAATCTCTGCCGCTTGCAGTCGTTTGAGCAGCATCCCTCGTGTGCCGTACAGCGGCGAATGTTCCACTTCGCATAGTTGCCGAAGCGCCCCAGTGCCCATCCGCCTCAATTCGCTTTTTGACGGGTGCAGCCTGTTTATCTGAGTTCTGGGGAAACGCAGCACGAGAATTGCCTCGGCGAAATGGCTCACCGTCGGCCACTTCCCAAAATACGCCACGCCCGTCAAAACCAGCCGGCGAGGCTCACCATTTAGGTTGTAAAAAATGCGTCCCTGCGCCCGTGAGAGGCGCTGGAAAATCCTCAATTCGTACTCTGTCCTGAGCGGCTCTTTCTCTTTTGCGCGCTGGTGCCGCTTCGTCTTGAGGCTTGCCCAACCCTCACGCTCGGCGACCCGGCGCAGTTGAGCATAGGTAACGCCCCGGCTCTCCGCGAGCTTGCGCTGCGATATATCCCCGGAGACGTATGCTCCCCGAATCGTTGCCCAGTCAATGCTCACTTTCTTCACCCTCCTTTGCTTCACCTTTTCTGTCCTCTACTTTACATCGTTTCCCTGATTGCGCGCTTAGCCGTTCCTTCCCTGCATTCGCCCTGTTTTCTCAGGTCATTTCCTGTTCTAAACAGGTATGTCATTTCACCGTTTCCTCACCGTTTCTATAACGGCGCCGCTTGCCTGGGCTGCCTCCTTATCGCCGAGACGGTCTCCATTCGCTTTGTCAATAGCTCGGCAATCTCGCCGATGCTGAAGGGTCCCATGATCACGCTTGACAGTTGACGCCCGTTCACGTTGCGGCCTGGGAATATCCGAAGCTCTCGCCCGTTGTGCTCCCAGACCTCACAAGCCTTTCCCGCCTCACTTCGTTCCATCAGAAGCCTCCGCGTTCTCCTTCTGGAGTTCCTTACGCGCCACCTTGACCGCCTTCTCAAGCTCCGCGACGTTCTCGCCGGAGAACTCAAGCGCCAAACCTTTTCTCGTCGGCATGAAGCAGCCGTCCGCGGCCTCATAGTGTTTCCGCAGGTCCAGAATCTTTCGCCCGTGATACTTGCCCAGGGTCGCCCTGACAATCATGTTTGACGCCAGTGGCCACTCGTGAATCACAACGGGGCCATCGGTTGTCTCGCCTGTGCTGCGTTTCGTGTTATCTGTCATCGGTCTCATCTCCTCTCTCCCCTTGCCCGGCTGACGGGCTGACGGGTTTGACGGGTTATCCTGTTTTTCTCTTACGCGAGGCGGGCCCCAGGGGCCAAACCGGATTTGGCGCGCTTGTGCTCAAAACCCGTCAGAAACCCGTCAGGAAATCTCCAATTGGTCCGCTTGGACCCCGATTCCCACATAATACCAACCTTTTTCGTCGTGAACTTTCCGATATTTCGCTGTCATCCGCCGCCCGAAGGCTGTGCTGCCCAGGATTTCCCGCTCCTTCCATTGCTGACTGTCGGCCCATGCTCGGTAGGCCGTGTAAAGCTCGCTTGCCCGAACCGAGCAATCATTTTCAAAGGTGCAGCATTCCTCAAAGAACCCTGCCAGCGGGTCAGAGTCCTTCTGATATTGCTGAGTCGCTCTTTGCACACCTGCCGGAGCCTGAAGCCCGTGATTGCGCCAATAGGTGCAGCCCCTCACGGCCCAAGCGAGGATGCCTTGAGCCTCAGCGCGTAGCTTCTCTGCCAGGTGTTGGTCCGCTTCTTGGCCTTTGAATTGTCGTTCAAAGGGGATGAGGCGGACACGCCGCCAAAACGCAAAACTATCGTCTCGCACCACGGGGAGGTGATTGACGCAAAGCCAGAACTTGCAGCGTGGCGTGAACGTAAAAAACTCCTTGTGCAGAAACCTTGCGGAGATTTTATCTCGCCCTGTTAGCGCCTTGATTCGCGCCTCATTCAACCGCGACCCCTCATTCGATTCCGCGGCCGTAACCAGCCGGGGGCCGTCAAGTGGCGCGATGTCATTTGGAATCGCCGCCCGCCCCCAGAACTCGATTGCCGAGAAGGGCATGTTGTGAGCATAATCGCCCAGAACATAACGCAGCGTCTCAAGGAAAACGCTCTTGCCGTTCGCGCCGGAGCCGTGAAGGATGAAAAGGCATTGCTCACTCGTGTCGCCTGTCAGGGAGTAGCCCACCGCGCGCTGCACAAAATCCGTCACTTCGTTATTCTCACTGAAAATCTCAAAAAGGAAACGCACCCACCGGGGGGCCGCTGCCCCTGGATCAAAGGCGATGGCGCTGTGCCGCGTGATTCTGTCCTCAAGGTGTCCGTCCCTAAGCTGGCCGGTACGAAGGTCGAGGACTCCGTTGCCCATACCGAAAAGCCAGGGGTCGGCATCCCAGTCCTTTCCGGCGTCTGCGAACGGCGGTTGTGATTTCGCCAGCGCCAGCATCGCGTCAATCTTTGCGCGGCTCTCGCTTGACCATCCCCAATCAAAAACACTTTTCCGCTGGTCCTTATTTTCAATCTGCGAAGCCTGTCTTTGCCGTTCGCGTGCCGCTTCTCGCGCCATCAGAACCACCTTATCTGTGGAATCAGGAGCCCACCAGGCGTCCGCCCATCGAAGCCATCGTTTTCTCTGATGGTCAAAGCGAAGCTGGTCTCCAAAAAGGTGCGCAAAGAACTCTGCATTTCCACTATCCGTGCGACACTCAAGGATCATCGGAGGCGCGGGGGGATACCGCGACACGCTCGCCGCGATCGCCCGAACCTCTCTCTCCGGCAAAGGATTCTCACACCGTTCCGAGTTCTCATTTTCAAGGGCCTCACGGATTGTCTCTTCGCTTGCCCCGTGCCGACGCATAGAACCCGCAAGACTCGTCAATGTCGTGTTGCGCATGCCCTGCGGTATAGTCTTGCTCTCCGCAACGATGTTTTTTGCGGGTTTTTCTTTTCCATTCTGCAAGCGGCTCAATAGTTCAGGCGGAACGTCGGGGAGCTCGCCATTCCACTCATGCAGTGGGACGGAGCCGGGAGCCCATTCGTAGGAGGCGTGGATTCGCTTGCCGCCCTTTTCATAATCGGCGGGAAACCCGCTCCCCGGCAAAATGCAATAGCATCCGTCGCCCGTGAGAATGTCCCCCCAGTCGAGGTGAGTAATGCCAAGCCCGCAACCATTCGTGTGCCAGTAGTGAGTTCCCCCGCTCGGCGTCATGACGATAGGCCCTGCGAACTCCACGGTTTGCCCCGCCATGAACTCGTCAAAACTTTTTGCGTTGTCGAGGTCAACGATAAGTTTTTCTCCGGGCATACCCGCAATCAGAAAGGGGCGCCCCTGAGTAATCACTCGGCGAAATCGCGTGAGGCGTTGTTCCTTGCTTTCCGTGCGGTATGGTTTCCAAGCCTCATACGAAAAGGGGTGCTTATCAACCGAGATAGGAAAGCACTTCAGGCCCCTGTCCTCGTAAGCCTCGATAAGTTCTGTGACTCCGATGCTCATATCACCTCAGCCTTGCCCGGAGGCCGCGCCGTTTATGCGATCTTCGAGCTCCTCCTCACGGTAGATGTGAGCGATGCATTGCCGGATTGCTGCACTTATAGACAACCCCCACCTATGGCGAAGGAAATCCAACATCACGCTGGTCTTGCGGTCAAGTCGGAAAGCCTTAGGATTACCGTATTCGCCCATAATCAAACTCTCGCTCCTTTTTTCTTGTTTTACCCCTCGTATTTATGGCATAATGGCCTTTAAGCGGAAATAGTCATCGTTCTCCTCACAAAGGTCGTATATGAGGGAGCTTGGGAATGCCGCAGGAACGAAAAAAGCTGTGGTACACAATAACAGAACTGGCTAAAATCTTAGCTGTGCCCCGTGCCACACTTGCTCAGGCGGTCAGAACGGGCAAGCTTCGCACCACCCGCCGCTCTCCTCGCGGCCACTGGAGAGTCTATGTGCCCCCGCCGCTCCCAGTTCTTCCTTCGGGAAGGTTTCGACGTTTCGGTGCTGACCTGTACTTTGAGACAGGTGTGGCAATCCCTGAAATCAAGAAAAAGCTGAGCGAAATAGCTCAGCTGATAGCTCTCTTGGGGCCGGAATGCGCCTTGTCGAAACAACCTTGGTTGGAGTATGAGAAACCACTGGTAAGCGCGGTGATAAAGAAAGGGCTCTATAAGCGCGTCAAGGTTTATCGAGTGTACCGTCCGGGCGGAAAAGTATGGGAGTTCACCCATAAGGCTCAAGCAGATCTGTTTTTTCTTTGGTTCACGCTTTTTGATGTCTCGTGGGAAGAGAACCCCTTCTCATGGCACAGCGAGCATCCGCTGGTTGCCCAGTACTTTTTTGAGAGTCGGATTGCCAACTTGCCGAGTGACATCATTCCCAAAGACGCAACGGCACGTGAGCATTTTGCGCAATGGTTCACTCAGGGGGGATGGCTAACTGTGTTAGAGTTGGGTGGGAAACTTTTCGACAGTGGTTGCCTTGAGGTAGTAGACTATAAACGGATGTTGCGCATAGCCCCTCACGAGTACCTCACAAAGGCAGTTGAGAAATTAGGGAAGGATCCTTCTGCCGCCTTTGGAAAATTCCTGACTCTTACAGAGAAGCAAAGAACGATTCTGACAGCGTTCCTGATACTACGGCAGAAGCGCTCCCAGTCAACGCGCTCAGCTATCTCAAAGACCGACATTCGGGATGAGATGGAAAGGCAGTGGGGTATTCGTTTGACCATCTCTGGACTTGTTAAATATTTCAAGAGAGCTCCTTTTCTCACGCAGTTCATCGAATCTTTGGAGGGGACAGGACTTGCGGGGACAGACGAAGGCACTGGTAAGATAGGAACATCAAGAGGGAAGCCTCTTGGCGTCAGGGAAAAGGATGCTCAAGAGATAGATACCCAAAAGGAGGAATGGTGGAAGGAGGAGCGTGGGCAGCACAAGTTCCAGAGGTAGGGTTTGTGACCTCACTCTGGACTTGCTTCCGTGTTCTCTAAGCCCCCCCTTGACAACGCCGCCCCGCCTCTGGTACTATGCTTGTAGCTGGCTAACGCCCGGCGGTCTGACGCCCAGAAGCATGAGCCGCGTGCCGCCGGGCCTTTTCGCCTATACTTCGCCCCTGCGTTGCAACCCTCGGCCTGTGCTATCCTTCCCTCTGAAAGTCGCGATCGCCGCTCCTGAGCCAACCTGGCGGGCAAGGATGGCATATTTTACCCGAACGTGCCCGGTCTGGTGTTGTTACCCCTCCGGACACTCCGTTTGCCGGAGATCAGGGGGGGGAGCATTATGAATTTTCATATTACTTCCCTCTTGTTTTGCCACTGCCGGCCTTATGCTCGCTGCGCCACGAGGCTCTCCAGGGCAAAGCTGGCTTCATAGAACGCAGAGGTCCCGGTATATCGTTCTCATCCGCCCCCCGCCAGGCCAGCTATCCTCCCCTTTCTTGAGAGCTTCTGCACGCCTGATGAGTATGTCGGTGATTGCCTTGATACTGGAGCCGAGCACTTTAGCAGGCCGGTACTCGTCTTTTGTGTCTATCGCCGGGACAAGAGTTATTGTTTCCCCGTTGTGCTTCCAGTGTTCTGTTGTGCCGCCGGCGAACATGACAGAATAGACTGCCATCAGTCTTTCGCTCACTGTGCCACCCCCTTTCGTTTCCGTTTGCTCGGCTTTTTCCAACGGCGGATCCCCTCCCGGACCATGGAATCCACCAACACTGTCATCGGTTTGCCCGTTCGCTTCCCCAGGCGGTACAGCTTGGGGATAAGCTCCGGATTGATTCTTGGGCTGTACATGGCGCGCCTCCAGAGCAAAAGGCCCGAGCGTGTTCAACCAGAACGTGTCTGATTTGGGGACGTCGCCGCCTCCCAACACTCGGGCCGTTTCACCAGCGCATCAAAAAACACGTCCGGTTGAACACTCTCATCATACCACCTCCAAGCTGCCTGTCAAGCGCCTTTTTTCTACGGATCACCCTGTCAACCGACCTTCCCGCCAGGGTTGACAATGCCGCGTGTTGTGCGGTTCACCCGCCGGGCTGTCTCCGAAAGCTCCTCGACGCGACACTGATTGCGAATGCATCGCCGCAACGCTTCGGCGTGGCGGACGCCCCACTCCTGGCACAAGTAATCGAGCATGTCGCCAAGCTCCGCGTCCACCCTGAAGCTCACCTTTTTTGTCAGTTTCGGCATCCTTCACCTCTCCCAAAATGTCGGACGTTTGCTCTTCTCTCACCGTCGAGGTAAGTGTCTGATAACAACTGTTATGTCAACTTGCCACTCTCCCCGCGTGAGGGGAATTGAATCACTCTCTCAGTGCTTTTTCCCATGCCCGGCATCCGCAGCTTAGCGACGGCCCGCCGCCGGTGCTCTGCGTCCGTGTGCATATAGATCGCCGTTGTGAGAATGCTGGAATGCCCCAGAAGCTCCTTGATGGTTTGAACGTCAACGCCGGACATGACCAGGTGGCTTCCGTAACTATGCCGCAGGGTGTGCGGGGTGATTCTCTCGTCAAGGCCCGCTGCTTTCGCCGCTGCCAATAAGGCCAGGCGGAAAACCTTGCCGTCCAACTGTCCGCCCTTCGCTCCGCGTAACACCCAACCCCTTCCGGGCCCCCTGGCACGGAGCTCATCGAGAAGCTCCGGAGGAATGGGAACAACCCTTTCCTTTCCGTTTTTCGGAGAGAAGCCAAGCTCCGGCTTATTGCGGACCCACAACTCCGCGGCCTCCAAGTCAATGTCTCGCCACTCCAAAAATCGCCCTTCCTCAAGACGCAAGCCCGTGAGTAGAAATAGCCACGCGGCTTCTCTCGCCCAGTCTTTCAACCTGTCAAGGAAGGGGGCTATCTCGTCCTCCGCGAGGAAAATCAGCCGTCCCCGCCCAGGAGTCTTGACCTGCTCAATTTCGACCGGCATGGACTGAAGCCAGCCCTGTTTGACGGAACGCTTGAGAAAGGCCTTAAAGTGACGAAGCTCCAAGTTGACCGTGTTAGGAGAGACCTTCCTCAAGCGCCCATCTTTCAACCGACGCTCCTCGTGGAGTCGCCGCTTCTTATAGCTCTCGATTCTGGACGGGGTAATGTCCTCAGCAGTCTTGACGCCTCTCATGCGACCCAGGACGTTCTCTATCGCACCCCTCGATCGCCGGAGGTGCTTCGCAGACCGGTTTGTCTCAAGCCAGGAGAGGTATTGCGGCAGAAGCTCTTTCAGCAAGGGGGACCTGAAAAACGGGTCGTGTCCGGTCTCAAGCTGATAACGCAGTCGGCGCTCGTGCTCTTCTGCCCTCAGTTTTGACGTCTGCTTGGTACTGCCCTTATACCGGCGTCCCCGATAGTGCAAATCGAAATGCCAATACGGGCTTTTGGGGTGCCTTCTCACGGTCATTTTGGAGCCTCGAATGGAGGTTAGTCAACTGTGAGAAGTGTACTACAAGCGGCAAATGCTGTCAAGGAAAAAACCGTCCCACTACCGTACCACCTATGCAAAGTTCAGGCCGTGCCGAGGTAGGTGTCGGTCTATAACAGGTTGAAAATCAGAGGGAAAGGAAGCGCGCCCAGGAGGACTCGAACCTCCAACCTTCGGATTCGTAGTCCGCTACTCTATCCTATTGAGCTATGGGCGCGCCAGAATTCGAGCACTTATAACCTTGAAGTCCACGACAACAACATTTCACTCACCCGGAGACGTTGTGTCCCCCCTTTATATGCGCTAACGAGATGTGTTGACATCAAGAATCTCCCGCAACGCGCGCATGCGAAGTATATCACAGCCCAGGGAATTTGAACAAAGAGTTTGTGATAGAGGGTGTGGCCGCGTCTGCGTGGCACAGAGGTCCCCTCTCGTGTCCTTGGAACGAACCCCACATTTGCCAGCGACTTATCACGCCCTTTCAGGGCTTAGGCGACGATTTCGGGTCGCCCTGTAAGGGCGGACTTAACAAAGCTCAGGGCAACGCTCTGGGGAAAACGACGAGATGAAACAAAAAAGCCCTGAAGGGGCGTAATAGGCTCATCCTCAATACACGGTTCCCTCCAGACAGATGAGAGCGTACCCGCGTGCCACTGAAAAGGAGCCACACCCCCAAGATCCCTGAGCTTTTTCCGAGGCTCAAGATTGCCCCGGTTTTTCAGTGCCTCCTCGAAAAGCTCCAAACCTAACTTCCAATCCTCCTGAAAGGCTTCGAGGATCTCATTGCTATATTCATCTCGCTCTATCATCACGATGCCTCCTCGCCATGCGTGCCTTGACTGAGCGTGAGTCCACGCCGAAAATGCTCCCCAAGCTTCCGCCCCGTGTACCTTGCCTGAGCCTTTGCCTTCCAATAGCGCCAACCATTGTAATCCTTCCTTGCCTTTCTTGACCATCTTTTGCTGGCCCTTTTGTTTCTCTCATTCCACCGCAACCGTCACTCAAACCGCCCGCAAACGCTCGCCAAAATCAGACTTTACGCGGCCCTTTCCACCGTGGTAAGGTCAGACTCACTCAACAGACGCCCGTTTATGCGCGAGCACGGGGCGAAGGCTGACCGAGACGAATTGCTCGAGGAGGCCCTTTCTTGATTTTGCCACTTTTCCTTTCTTCTCGACACATCAAACAAGAATTCCTAATAGCCATACCATCTTATTGGCTGACAACGCACAACTTCACTTAAACCCCTGGAGGCGGAGATGAAACAAGTACAAAACAACCGATTGACCCGCAGGGCTTTTTGCAAGAGCCTTGCCGGAGGAGCCGTGGCGGCTGTCGCAGTCGCTGCATCGAAAAGGGCGACCGGGAGGAGCGTCGCAGGCGAAAATAAAATCCGCATCGCGGTCGTTGGAGGCAACTTTGGGGCGACCTTCTGGTGGCACGAGCATCCCAACTGCGTCGTTACAGCCGTCACCGACCTCATCCCCGCCCGCCGCCAAAGGCTCGTCAAGCGCTACGGCTGCAAAAATGCTTACGAATCCCTCGAGGTCATGCTCAGGAAAGCCGCCGACACGTTTGATGCCGTGGCGATTTTCTCCGGGGCGCCGGAGCACGTCAAGCATTGCGTGATGTGCATGAACGCAGGCAAGCACGTCATTTCCGCGGTCCCGGCGGCGATTTCGCTGGAGCAATGTCAGCTCCTCACAGAGACAAAGGAGAAGACGGGGCTGAGATACATGATGGCGGAATCGAGCTACTACCGCCAGGCGTGTATCGCCGCGAGAGAGTTGTATCAGGCAGGAAAATTCGGCAACCTTTTCTACTCGGAAGTCGAGTACTACCACAACCACATTGGCAGTCGTCCGAGCCATCCCGACGTGTGGCGGTACGGGTTCCCTCCGATGCTTTATCCCACCCACTCCATTGGCTTCCTGGTCGGCGTGACCGGAGAGCGCCTTGTGGAGGTGTCCTGTCTCGGAACGCGGGAGGAGCCTTTCCCTCGCCCCGAAGATAACGTCTATCGCAATCCCTTCTCCAACGAGTTGGGTCTTTTCAAGACAAACCGGGGGAACGTTTGCCGGGCGAACGTCTGCTGGCGGATAGCTGCTGGCGGCGAGCGCGCCCAGTGGTTTGGAACGGAAATGTCGTGCTACATGTCCAGCTCCGGCGGCTTGAGCAACTCCATGGAGATTGCGGGGAAAGGGCGAGTCCCCTGGAACGTTCCGGACTACTGGAAGACCGACCGCTTACCGGAGCGAATGCGCCATCCCAGCGGCCACGGCGGCAGCGCGGTATTCATCTGCAACGAATTCATCAACGCCCTCGTCGAGAACCGCGAGCCGGTCATTGATGTTTACGAATCGTTGGCCATGACGGCGCCGGGCATTGTGGCTCATCAATCTGCTCTCAAGGGCGGCCAGCAATTCAAAGTCCCCAACTTCGACCCTGCGCCAAAGAGGACATAGCCACGACCGCGAACAGGGCAGACATGGCGTCCACTATCGTTGAAGCCGCCCTGCCGATGCTTTGACTACTGCAATCGCCCGTGGGGCTGACGGGCCTGGTGGCTAACGGCACCGCCGTAGGTTGGGTTACTCGCGCGCGCCGGCTGCAACCACCCATTACCCTGTTAGCAATTCTTCGACCTCTCGTATGAGCACCGGAAGGTAGTTTCTGACGGCGTCCCACACGATCTCGAGATCAACCACGTCGTAGCCGTGCGAAATGACGTTGCGGAAACCGATGATTCGCTGGTAATCGGAGATTCGTTGAAGAATGGCAGCATCGGACCCGGAAATCCGGTTGAGCGCTTCGCCGATGATTTCGAACTTCCTCTCAACCGCCGCCTGAGCCATTCCGCTCCTCTGGAAATCATGGAATCCGTGACCAGCGGTGTACTCTCCGATTTGACGGGCCGCCTGAAGAATGTCATGCAACTATTTTTTCGTCTTAAGGTCCATAGACGCTCACTCGGCTGCGCTCGATCGCTTCCCGAAAGTACGGATTCTTTACTGAGTCTTCAAGGACCATGTCCACAGGCCGATTGAATATCCGCTCCAGGCGTTCCTTCAGGTCGAAGTATCGCCTGAACATCTGTCCCGGGCCTCTATCGAACCGCACCACAACATCAACATCGCTCTTCGCACCGAAATCAGCCCTGGTCGCCGACCCGAAAACGTCGAGTCGCTCAACGCCAAGCTCCCGGCAAACCGCCGCTATCATCTCTTTGTGCTCAGACAGGTCCATCAGTCGTTCCTTTTCCTACCAACTTCTGTCTGACCAGACAGCCCAGCGCGCGGTTGAGCCGCCACCGACCTTAACCAAGCTGGGTTGTTTAATCCTCCGCAAATCCGATCCTCCTCAGCGACTCCCCTGGAGCCGGCTCAACCTCTCCTGGACGCACGTAGGATGTCCAAAATGGCAGCAATCGGCTCCAACGCGAATCGCCGGGAGGTTGAAAGAGACGTGATGCTGCCCCTAATGGAGATATCCTGATTCTTTTTCCAAAAGTCCTTTATCCTGCCGGCAATTAGCCGGTGCAGGATGTATCTCTTACCGTAATACAATTGCTTGGCTTTTATTCGCATCCCGTCAGCACTGACAAAGCTCAAGCGGACGAAATTGCGGTCCGACGAATTCCTTTCGACGGTGAACACATCTGGTTCACCCCGTGGGGAAATGAGCCCCATCCGGAAGCGACCGGAGGAGCGTTTCGCGAAGCGCGCAACGCACCACTGCCTCCCGAACGTTTTGGTCTCGTAGTACCCAGCCCACCATCGCGATTCAAGTTTCGGGATGGCCGGATTTCCAACTAACAACCAGAACTGAAGATTGTATAGAATGATCATGCCAGCGAAGATAGCGGCACCCGCAGTGCCAAGGAGGAGCAGGCCCGGATACCGAAGAATCCTCCGCCACCCGCGCATCATCCGGGGCTGGTCGTCTTGGCGATGAATTTCTACTCTCATCGGGTCATCCTCTCTGAACAAGCCATCCCACGCCGCGTCAACGAGCAACGGCCTTTTTTGCCGCCAAACCGCCGATTGTTCATCTGCTTCATGCCCGCGACGGGCCAGTGCCCGGCGGGGTGGTTTGGGTAGCCACCACATTCCTTACGAGAGAGCATCAGCGCCCTGTTAGAAGGCGCACGACCACCAATTGTCACTGTGACGCTATGAATCCTCCCATGATGGCGAGAATCGGCTTCAACTTCTTCTGAGTCGGATCCACCTCAACCCCAAAGTTCTCGAGGGCCGTCGCTCCAAGCAAGAACAAAGAGCCTTTCGGTGCGAAGATCACTGGACAGGGGATCGTACCTTCGAGACCCTCGATGTCGAAGTCACAGAAACCAAGAGGTCTGGTGTCCTGTCGCCCGTCAGCAAGAATAAGCTTTGCTTCACGGACGGTTTTACGCCTATGCTCTGGAGACAATCCTCAGGGACAAAGGAATACAGAGCCCCCGTATCCACCCAAAATTCCTCTTCAAAGAACCGACCGGGATCCTTGCTGTTAGAGACTTTTACCTTTTTCCTCAACATGCCCATGGAATGTTCTCCTCTGCCATACGACGGACATCTGTCTCATGCTGGCACCGTGAAGAGTTCGTGCAACTCAGGGATTGGCTCGCCGTGCTCAAGCCGCTCGGCTATGACCCGGAGAGCTAAGGACTCGACCTTCGAGATCGCCTCTTGCCGATTTTGCCCGTAAACCATGACCCCCGGCAGGTCCGGCACCTCGGCAATTCAGCGACCGTCGTCTTCACGAGCAATTTCGACTCTCATGGCATTATCCTTTCTCAACAGGACATCCCGCGACGGCCCGATAAGCGACATCCATCTTTCCTCTCCGGCGCAGCCAGCTTCTCCGACTTGAGCCAGTCGTCCGGTCATTCCCGGCCGGCGCAGTGCGTGCCGGGAGTTTCCGTTCCGGCACGCGTTTGTAGGACGTGGATTTTCCCGTTTCCAGATACTACGCGGCTTCCTGATTCATCGCCCCTTCTTTGGAACATCTGTAACAATAACCCGCAGAACGTGCCGAAGTCCAGCAGTTTCGTAAGACGCCGATTGGGCGAGCATTCTATTGACCTTTTGAGGGAAATTGGGCAGGATAGATACGTGTAAGGACAATAGGAGACCACGGCACCAAACCACGTGGAAGATGTGGACGACATCAAGAAAGAACGAATGACACGAAGACAGTTTCTTGGAGCCACCGCCGCTGGAGCGCTGGGCATGGCGGCGGGTGGCGGGCTTGTGCGGGCGGCGTCCTGAAAGTCCTCGCTCTCCCTCCATTTCTGGAGCTAACATTGAGGAAAGGAACATAACAATGGCCAAAATCAACTGGAGCTCCAAAGGGATGATCGCATTGTATTTTGCCCTTGGAGCAATGATCTTGACAGGAACAGTGTTGTTCCTGATCAGGGCAATCACGACTTCGGGATTTGACTGGAAATCCAACAGGGCAATAGCGATTTACATAGCGGTAGGCGTATTTGTGGCGCCTCTTGTGTTATTGTACTTGGGTAGGAACGCACTACGCACGAGAAGAACGAAAGCCAAGCAACTCGCTGCCGATCCGGACACGCATGACTGGCTTGTTGTTTTTAACTGGACACCGAAGATACTGTATATTCCAACAATCCTTGCGGCTTTGGCCGCTGGCCTGATTTCCTATGCCGGCTGGGGCAACCCGAAGATTATCGGCGGAATATTCTTGGTGATATTCCTCTTGAACCTGACTGTGGACGAATTCGTTGTCAGCATGAAGCTGCTTCTGATAGGGATCCTGTCTGTTGGCCTGCTTTTTCTCTGGCTGCATATGGGAGGATGGGTTGGAGGATTTTTCAGGCTGTTCAAGAGGGTAAACGTATACTTTAGCCCCCAGTGCTACTTGTTGGGCGCGGGCGTGGGTATTTTGATCATCTTCATTTCATGGCTGAAAGGCCTGTTCGATTACACGGTAATAACCCCAAATTACCTCAACATCCAGGTAGGTCCAACAGAAGAAGGACATCATATCAACCGCGAGGACTTCAATTCCCGGGTTGATACAGGGGACTTTGTGGAAAGGCTCATGGGGTTTGGAAGGATTGTGATAACCTTCAAAGACCCGGAAACACCTCCCCTCATTATCCTTGTATGGAGAATTGGAAAAAAGACCAGGTGGCTTGAGCAAATCATAAGGAAACTGACCATAGATTGGGATCCGGGTTCGATGAGACACGGAGGAGCGGCCAGAAGAGAAACCCATCAAGAAACAGAAACCACGACCGAACAAACATAGCTAACTAAGACCAAAGGCAACCGGCAAAACTTAAATCCGTACAGCGTATGGAGGGCAAAATGAGAGAAGGAATGACACGAAGACAGTTTCTTGGAGCGAGCGCGGCTGGAGCCCTGGGCATGGCCGCGAGCGGCAAGCTTGTCCAGGCCGCGACAGCGGGAGGAGGAGGTATTCCGAAGTGGGCGGTTTCAAAGGTTCGCGTCGGCAAGGTGTATATCGGCGGGCGCGGCGGCTGGCCCAGCCCGAAAATAGACCCCAAGGGCGATCTCAAGGAAATTGAGGCGAAGCTCGCCAAGCTCAAACCCCAACTTCCCGACATCGAGTTCGTGGAGGGGGGGCATGTAATGAATGCTCAGCAGATGAAAGCAGTCAAAGCCAAATTCCGCGACGTTGACGGCATCGTCATCATCCCCCTCAGCATGTTCATCGGCGGATACATCAAAGACCTTCTCAGCCTCGGAATCCCCACGGTTTTCTTCACCTTACCTTACATGGGGCACGACTGGATAACGATCACCCCCCTCTACGAGCAAGGGAAAAAGGTTGAGCTGCTGGCGACCAGCGACTTCAATGACCTCGTGCTTTCGATGCGTTCCTTCCGGGCGATTCACTACCTGAAAAGGGCGAAAATCCTTTCCTTCCGCGGCGCCGCCGCTTACCCCGAGTACGTCAAAGCCATCAAGGATAGGTTCGGCACCGAGATCAAGTTCATGCCTCGCCAGCGCCTTATCGAAGCCTACAACGCCGTTGACCCGAAGCTCGCCCAAGCCGAGGCCGAACGCTGGATAAAAGGAGCCGAAAAGATCGTCGAGCCGACCCGCGAAGATATACTAAAAGGCTCCCGGTTGTACTTCGCCATGAGAAAAATCATCGAGGAGGAAAAGGCTCATCTTATCACCATCCAGTACTGCATGGGCATCTCCGGTCTGGCGGGGGCGTATCCGTGCCTCGGCTTCTCCCGTCTCAACGGTGAAGGGCTGGGGGGGATTTGCGAGGGAGATCTTCCCTGCAGCGTCACCTACCTGATCTTCCAGTATCTCACCCCCAAGCGGAAACCGGGCTTCGTGAGCGACCCCATCATTGACACCTCCAACGGCACCATCATCCACGCCCACTGCACCTGCGCAACCAAGATGGACGGGCCGTATGGCGAGCAATGCCCTTACATCATCAGGAATCAGCAGGAGGGACAGCGAGGCGCATGCCTTCAGGTGAAGATGCGGGTCGGCCAGGAAATCACCATGGCAAAGCTCGTCGGCGATGATACCATGCTCATCTCCACCGGAAAGATTACCGAAATTCCCGACGTGGACAGAGCTTGCCGGACGAAGCTCACGACAAAGGTTGCCAACGTTCGTAAGATCGCCGACAACTGGTATTACGGCCTCCACCGGATCATCTTCTACGGCGACCACCTGGACGACATCACTCGCTTGAGCCGATTCCTGGGCTTCAAAGTCATCCACGAGGGCATGGACGAAGTTCATCCGCCCGCAAAGCAGATAGAACACGACACAAACATTTACGCCTCTTACCCGATCTGAGCTTTGCAGCGGCGCCTCACCGAAACGCGCGGCGCCGGGCGACAACTGGCGGCTTTCGTCCTTCAAAGGGGAAGCGCACAGCCGTAGCCAGTCGAGGGCAAGTGGGCCCCTCGATATCCCGCCAACGGCGGGATAGGACGCTGGCGATACGTAAGCCTCTCTGCGCACTCTGCGGTTCCAGGCTCAGCCGGCCGTAACTGAGGCATTACGGAGTTTTTCGGTTTCCAGTTCGCTTTTCCGCTCTGGCGGTGCTATGTTCTTTCTGTCTTTCGCGATAGAACAAGGCCGAGCGAGGAAAAGGAGGTTTTATCATGCGAGCGCTTTGTTTTTCCCTGTTGCTCAGTGTCTTGATAGTACCTTTCACAACAGTAGCGAACGCCCAGGATATAACGGTTCCATATTATTCCCACGCTGATGTCTTCGCGGAGCGGGGTCTGGTGTCGCGGGATGGCGTCGCGGAACCCGGGCCGTATGGCGATTACTCCACTGCGGACGATCAGGGTCCCGGTTCCATTTTCTTCGCCCACGGTTACCGATGGTGGGGTTATCCGAGTGAGATGTTTCTGCTGTGCGACCAGTACCCCTCTTTCGATTTTCCAGGGCATCACTCCCTCACGTATGCGACAGGTTGCGCCAACCCTCCTATCGGCTCCATGGCGGGATGGGGAGGGATCATCGCCGACCCAGAAGCCGGCGCCATTACGTCTCTGGTTGGCGCATCGAATGTGAATGGGCCAACTCACCAGTACTGCGTCCCCTTCGGTCAGGGGCAAATTTGCTACCCGCCGCCGTCCACGTGGGGCTTTATCTCCGCCTATGGGTACATAAGGCAAGCGTTCAAAGTGGAATCCGACGGAACCCTTCAGCCGGATGCTTCGGTTCAAATACAAGCTTCTATCACGTATGGAAACCTCCTCGACGGCGACCCCGGAGGCTCTCTCACACCCGTCCTCTTCCTGAACACCATTGAAAATCTGACCTATCTGGAATGGATGGAAGATGAATACCTCAATTGGGGTGGCGTTCAGGATATCCTCGGCACGCCGGAACTCCTCGATAGCATGCTGGCTTACATTGGTCCAGGAAGGCCCGTGCCTGGCCCTTTAACGGATGGGATGTTTACCGACAGTGTCACCGCGACCGTGAGCGTAGGAGACGTCGTCGTCGTGGAGACCATGTTGAGAGCTGTTGTCTCCCTCGACAATCCGGGTGCCTCAGGGGAAGCCGAGGCATGGGCGGGAACCGAACCTTCTGCTCTGAAACACAACTATGACAATGCAACCAATCAACGTGTGAGGGAACTCGTCGGAGAACACGGCAACACGCTGCACTCTTCTTTGACCACAGATACCCCCGGCGCCCTCCTCGTTCCGTATATAAGGGCAGAGGACACTGACAACGACGGGATAGCCGATACAGAAGAACGCGGCCCCGACGGGTTGGATAACAGCTATGACGGCGATGCAGATGGCGCCCCCGACAGCCAGCAAGGCACCGCCGCTTCCCTCCACACGCACGATGGACAAAACTATGTTACACTTTCTTCCTCGGAAGGAACCACGTTGGGTGATGTGAGCGCTGAAGGCAACCCTTCGCCCGGCGATGCCCCTTCAGGTGCAGATTTCCCTTACGGATTCTTTCACTTCGTCATCAACGGCGTTGTGCCCGGCGGCGCCGCGACTGTCACCCTCTACCTCCCCCAAGGCGAGTCCCCTACCACCTATTACAAGTTCGGACCCACGCCCGCTAAACCTGTCCCCCATTGGTACGAGTTCATCTATGATGGCCAGACCGGCGCCGAGATAAACGATAATGTGATCCTCCTCCATTTCATTGACGGCCAGCGCGGAGATGGTGATCTCACCGCGGACGGCGCCATCATCGAACCCGGCGCCCCCGCCCAGCCTGCCACAGCCCCATTTGCAGTAACCTCCATCGCCGTCTCCGCCGAGTCGGATATGGCTATTACGTGGACGTCGGAGGATGGCGTAAAGTATCAGGTGCAGTCGAAGGATAACCTTGCAGACCCGACGTGGGCCGACCAGGGTGCCGAAATCGTCGCCACCGGCGTCACCGCTTCCTGGACGGATTCTACCACAGGGGCCGCAGCTCAGAGATTCTATCGAGTGAGGCCAGTCGAATGAGTAACGCAGTAAGTGTGCGTGTCTCCCAGGAAACGGAACGGCGGGTGCGGCTATCTCGCGAGCGCAATCGCTCACCCTCGGTCATACGCGCGCCCGAGAGGAGGTTGTCATGTTTCATGTCAGAGTTCTCGCCATCGCCTTTGTCCTGTTGTGCTTCCCATTTATGGGGAGGGCCGCGACGCCGCGGCCCGGTATCGAGTGCGGTTGTGAGGAGGTCGGAGACTATAAGCTTCCCAGAGTGTGTAACATCAACTGGAATCCAGCTTCACGCTGGTCGCCGAACAATGTGTACCAGGTAACAGCGGAAAGGGGCATCGGCGACACAATCTATGTGAAGGTTACCCGCGACGGCACGATTGTTCTTGAGTTCACGAACTACCCGCTGTCAACCAACTGGGGCTTCAGCCCGGATGATCACCGCTTCGTTGTGCATTTCCGGGACAACCTCGACCGCCATCACGCTGAGCTTTACGATCTGGAAGACCCAGGGGCCAGCTCAGTCTGGCCACACGATGCGGGGGTTGTTGATGAGGCACGTACGGTCTTCAGCCCCCACGGTCGCTATTTGCTCTATGCGGCCCTCGTACGCGAATCCCTGCCAGGAAAATCAAGAACCTATCTTGACATCGTGGACGCTGTTACGGGCGATGTGGCGCTCGATACATATTTCGACTTCCCCATGTACCCCGGACAAAAAGGCGATACGTTCGGTGTGGCAGCTTGGGGTTTCAGCCCCGATAACCACGATGCCACTTTCCTGTACGCCTATGTCGCCAATGTCGAAGGCGACATCAGCGCGAACGTGGTAAATCTTCAGGCCGGGAGCCTGGTGGTGCAGAACTTCACAATTGGGTCACCTGCGATCTGGCGATTCAGCCCTTGCGGCGATTTGGTCGGCTTTGCAGAGATGCCGGTCTGGGAGCCCGTGAAAGTATGGCTCATAAAGACTCTGGATGGAACGCAGTTGGTCTCGGGACCGCTGACAAGCAGTCCTTTTGGCAAATTCTATTCCACGCAAGACTACCACTACGCCGTTGCTGGGGGGACTAACTACCGGCTGGTGGAGAATACTGCCGGTGTTGAGTGCCCTTCAGAAGATACAGACGCACCTTACTGGCCGGATGGGGCCACGCTGGAGGCGCGAGACGTTGGCCCCACGAGCCTCGTTCTGAAGTGGTCCGAGGCGAAGGATGACGACGGCGAGGTGACGAGCTACCAGTTCCACGAGGTTTCTCCCGAATCCAAGCTGCTGGGCACGATTGAAGTGGGAGAGACCTGGGACTTTGTTGTCACAGACCTCAGTCCCAATACGGAATACACCTTCAAGGTCGAAGCGGGTGACGAGGCAGGCCATTGGACCGACGACGGACCCACCGTAACCGTAACCACTCCAGAGATCGCGGATGCTCCAAGTTGGCCCGTTGGCAGCAGGCTGACAGCGAGCAACATTGGAGAAACGACTTTGACACTGACATGGACGGAGGCTGTGGACGACGATCTGACTGCTTACCGAATCTATCAGGGGTCTGACCTCCTCGATACGGTGTCCGAAGATACGCTCACGTACGACGTTACGGGCCTGAACCCGACCGAGAGTTACAAGTTTAAGGTAGAGGCGGGCGACGTTGACGAGAACTGGACTACCGACGGCCCCTCGTTACGGATAGGGACTGTTGACACGAGCCCACCTACCTGGCCGCCTGGCAGCAGCTTGACAGCCACCAACATTGGCAAAACGAGCCTCACCCTGACATGGACGGACGCTGAGGATAACGTGGAAGTGACGGAATACGCACTTTATCTGGTCACCGGTCAGGACACAGAACTCCTGGCCAGGGGCATCGGGCGTCCCTACGAGTTGTCCTGCCTGACTCCGAACACGGCGTTCACCCTCAAGGTGGAGGCGGGCGATGAAGCAGAAAACTGGAGCACTGACGGCCCCTCGGCCCGTGTGAGCACCGCATGGGGGAATCTTGAGTGCGCCAGACTCTTAGAATGTGCAAGCGTTTCCACTGCTGGCGAACACGCGGAAGGCACATGGGCCCTCCAGTGGGGCTGGACCGGCTGTGCCACCAGCGAGGACCCTGTGATCAGCGCGGACGGGCGCTACGTCGCCTTTGCATCAATGGCGATCAACCTGGTGCCGGGCGACACCAATACGCACGAAGTCGGCGGGGCACAAGGGGAAACGTGGTGGTGGGCCTCCGAAAGCTGGCACCATGACATTTTTGTCCGCGATCAGCTTCTTGCCGAAACGACACGGGTTAGCCTCTCGAGCAGCGGTGAGGAGGCAAACGGTGGCTGTTATAGCCCGGCCATCAGCGCGAACGGCCGCTACATCGCTTTCACCTCCTACGCCCGAAACCTTGTGCCGAGCGACGGCAATGGGAAAGGTGACACGTTCATTCATGACCGGCTGACTGGCCAGACCACGCGTGTCAGCGTTTCCACGAGTGGTGAGCAGGGGGACGGCCACAGCTCAGGGCGAGGGCCAGGTTTCAGGCCGGCGGTGAGCGCGGACGGGCGGTATGTGGCATTTATCTCAGAGGCTACGAACCTGGTGTCGGACGACTCCAACGGGAAGATGGACGTCTTCATCCGCGACAGGCAAGCCGGCGAGACGACCCGCGTCAGCGTCTCCACCAACGGTGAGGAAGGGAACAAAGATAGCTGGGGGCCCGCGCTTACCCCCGATGGACGGTATGTTGCTTTCGCATCAGATGCCAGCAATCTTGTGCCCGAAGACACGAATGGGGTGAGCGACGTATTCGTCCACGATCGGCAGACCGGCGAGACGACCCGGGTGAGCCTCTCAACCGATGGTGACGAGGCCAATGGTCACTGCGCAAAATGGGTTTACTACGGAGGGTCCAAAAAATTGAGACCCGATATCAGCGACGATGGCCGCTACGTGGCGTTCGACTCGGATGCCAGGAACCTTGTCCCTGACGACACCAACGGGAAAAAGGACATTTTCGTCCACGACCGCCAAACCGGCGATACGGAACGAGTCAGCGTCTCCAGCAGCGGTGAGCAAACGGACAGCGTGCACGGCTTCAATTACGGACATTCCATCAGCGCGGATGGACGGTACCTGGCGTTCCATTCGTACGCTGTAAACCTGGTGCGGGACGACACAAACAATTCCCCGGACGTTTTTGTGCACGATCGTGTTACAGGCGTAACGGAGCGTGTCAGCCTCTGCATATGCGGTGACGATGTCATGCAGGCCAACAGGGAGAGCCGGGAGCCATGCATTAGCGCCGACGGACGTTACGTCGCCTTTGCATCCGATGCCACTAACCTGGCGCCCAATCTGGGTGATAGGAATCTGTCACCTGACATATTCGTTTACGAACGGCAAATCGGTCCCGAGGACAGTGATGATGACGGAGTAGCCGATGCAGAAGAGCAGGGGCCCGATGGAAAGAATGCCTGGTACGATGGAAACGCCGATGGCACGCCGGACAAACGGCAAAGCAATGTGGCCTCGCTGCACACTCACGATGGTCAAAACTATGTAACGCTCGCAGCCGCTGATGAAATCAGCATGTCCAACGTCCGGGCCGTTGACAACCCTTCACCTGGTGACGCCCCGGCCGACGTTGGCTTTCCGCTTGGCTTTTTTGAGTTCACCATGACCAACCTGAACGCGCACGGCGCCGCCACTGTCGCGCTCTATCCCCCGGAAGACGTATCCCTGAACACATATTACAAATACGGTCCAACGCCTGATCACCCTGCGCCCCACTGGTATGAGTTTACATATGATGGCGACACAGGTGCGGAGACTGCGGGTGGTATTCTCATCTTACATTTCCTTGATGGCGCACGGGGGGATGATGACATTACGCCCAACGGGGTTATCGTCGAATCGGGAGGCCCCGGCCAGGATGACACGATACCATCACCTGTGCTGTCGTTATCTCCGGAATCTCTCGACTTCGATCCGACAACGGCAGAGACCTCGTTTTCTATCAACAACACCGGCGATGCGACGTTGGAATGGAATGTAACCTCCAACCTGCCGGCATGGTTGAGCGCGTCCCCGATGAACGGAGACACACCTTCTGGTGAAGAATCATCCATTTCTGCGAGTGTGAGCAATCAGGGGCTGAGTCCCGGAACCTACGACCACACCATATCCGTGACCTCGAACGGCGGCGATGGAAGCCTTTCAGTAACAATGACAGTCCCGTTTGCCGTCGCGGCAATGCGCCCGCCGACCCTCTGGTGCGTCGTTATCACATGGAGGTCCGAGCCCGGCGGAACATATCGGGTGCAATCAAAGGATGACCTCACAGAACCGGACTGGACCGACTTGAGTGAGGAAATCGTCGCCACCGGCCCCACCGCCTCATGGATGCACTGCGGCGTCGGCGCCGGAAGCCGCAGGTTCTATCGGGTGAGGCGAGTCGAATAGGAAATGCGGTGGGTCGGTCCCGCTGAGCAGAACGGGAACAAGAGGCGCCGGCTTCTTACGACCGGAGTGGCCAGCGCCGGACCGGGCAGAGAATCTTTTCCACCACGCGGCCCCTCCGGCGTTTCGCCGCGGCAAGTGCGACTTCATAGCCCGCCAGGGGTCAAGCAACGGCTTACGCGGGACAAACCGGCAAAAAGTGCTTGCACGCGCTGATTCGCCCACGTACAATGAAAACCAAAATGAGGAGTGGAAGTGCCGCTCCGGCTTTGTATGAGAAATAGTCCGCTAACAGCAAAGGAGAGTACCCATGAGTCATAAGATCAACCGCCGTGAATTCTTGAGGAGCACCGCTCTGGCAGGTGCGAGCTTCTGGGCAGCCCCGACGATTTGGGCTGAAATGAAGTCGCCGAACGAGAAGCTGAACATCGCAGGCGTCGGCGCCGGAGGGCAAGCCGGCGGCGACATTGGCAACGTCAGCAGCGAGAACATCTTTGCCCTTTGTGACGTTGACGAAAGGCGCGCCGCAGGAACCTTCAATCGCTTTCCCAAGGCCAAAAGGTATCACGATTACCGCGTAATGCTGGAAAAGGAAGCGAAGAATATTGACGCCGTCGTCGTAGCTACTCCCGACCACAACCATGCCCCCGCGGCAGCAATGGCCATCAAGCTCGGAAAGCACGTCTATTGCGAAAAGCCGATGACCCGCACCGTTTACGAGGCCCGCGTCCTGAGGGAACTCGCCGCCAAGTACAAGGTCGCGACCCAGATGGGCAACCAGGGCACGTCCAGCAGCGGCCTTCGCCAAGGCGTCGAAATCCTCCAGTCCGGGGCGCTCGGGCCCGTTCGCGAACTCCACGTTTGGACAAACCGCCCTATTTGGCCCCAGGGCCTCGACCGCCCCAAGGATACCCCGGGCGTTCCCAAGACCCTCAAGTGGGACCTCTGGCTCGGCCCCGCGCCGTGGCGCCCGTACCACCCGTGCTACCTCCCGTTCTCATGGCGAGGCTGGTGGGACTTTGGCACAGGCGCCTTGGGTGACATGGCTTGCCACACTTTGAACCTCCCCTACTGGGGCTTGAAGTTAGGAGCTCCCACCGCCTTTGAGGCGGAAGTCTCAGAACTAAAACCTGACTGCGCGCCCAACTGGTCCATTATCCGCTTCGACTTCCCCGCAAGGGGCAACCTCCCCGCCCTCAAAATGACCTGGTACGATGGGGGTAAGAAGCCGCCTGCGGAACTCTTCGAGGGCGAGAAGGTCTCCAGCAGCGGCGCATTGGTGATCGGCAAGAAGGGCAAGATGTATTCCCCGGGCGATTATGGTACGAGCCACGTTCTCTTGCCCAAGAAGAAATTCGAGGGCTATGAGGCGCCGGACCCGTGGATTCCCAGATCGCCGGGCCATCACAAGGAGTGGCTCCGTGCCTGCAAGGGCGGCCCCCCCGCGATGTCCAACTTCAACTACGCTGGCCCCCTCACCGAGGTCGTGGTTGCCGGGGTCATCGCTATACGCACCGCCACCCGGATCGAGTGGGATGCGAAAAACCTCAAAGCAACCAACTGCCCGAAAGCCGCGCAGTACGTCCGGCCGGAATACCGGAAAGGCTGGACTCTGTAACCAGACGAGTCCCGTGGCAAATCGCCAGAGGCCGAAAACGGCAACTGGCTGACGAAAGGCAAAGGGGCGAGAGAGAACGCCATATCCCTCTCGCCCCTGGCGTTTCTCGATGAGATTTCGCTCGCCTCAAACATCATGCCCTCCGGAAAATTGCACCTTCCACGGCGCCGGTTCCATCCCGATCCTCTCCTGCTCCCTCATCCATTCCTTCCCCTTGCAGGCCCTGGCCGCGTCACCGTAGCGAACCAACGCCTCAGTGACAGGTGGAAGAACCGCTTTCGCAAGGGACCGTGCAAAACCAGGAGTTTCCCCAAAAACGGCGAGGGTGACGTTGTAACCTACTGGT